>DASRRX010000017.1:0-33902 GCA_035695565.1 Puia sp.
TTCCGTTTCACCCCGCAGATCGTACTCCCGCAGTTCAAACAACCGCCCTTCTCCCAACCCCCGGTTGTACTGCCGCCACTCCCCATCCTGCCGCCGGTACACCATCCGTAGCCCGTCATGATGCACCGCCAGCGCCGACAGACAGCCCTCCACCAGCTTCAGCCCAATATTGCCCCGGTACCGCAAGAGCACCGACTGATTATAATGATGCTTAGCCTGAACCTTTCCGTTCAGGAACCACCGCTGTACCGGCGTCAGCTCCACTACCCCTTCCACCGCTCCCTGCACTATTTCCCGCTCCGATCTTACCACACACTTCCCCAATTCCTCCAGTACGGGATACCTTAAGATATCTCCCACCTTTATCATGTAACCCCGCGGCTTCATCAAACCCGCCAGCAGGATCGCCTTTATCGAGTCGCCCCCCAGGTCAAAGAAGTTGTCCGTAACGCTCACCCTCGCCCGCTTTAATATTTCTTGCCAGCATTCCACCAGCGCCGCCTCCACCGCATTGCGCGCCCCTACCTGCTCCAGTCCGCTCCCTATTACTCCTTCCTCCACCGACGGCAGGGCCTTGCGATCCACCTTCCCGTTCGCCGTCAGCGGCAACGCATCCATCCGCACATAATACCCCGGCACCATATACTCCGGCAGCTTCTCCTGCAGCCGCCGACGCAAGTCCCCGCTGTCCCCCACCTCCGCACTCACCACATACGCCACCAGCGACCGCTCGCCTCCCACCTCCGCCGCCACCACCACCGCCTCGCCGATCCCCTCTATCTTCCGCAACGCATGCTCCACCTCACCCAACTCGATCCGGTGGCCACGGATCTTCACCTGCTCATCCAACCGGCCCAGGTACTCGATATTCCCATCTTCCCGCCACCGCCCCAGATCCCCCGTCCGGTATAGCCGCTCTCCCGCCCGGTACGGATTGGCCACGAACCGCTCCGCCGTCAGCTCCTCCCGGTTCAGATAACCCCGCGCCAGCCCCGACCCGCCGATACAGATCTCCCCCGTGATCTTCTTACCTACCAGCCCCAGCGCCCTGTCCACAATATATATCTGCGTATTCCAGATCGGCTTGCCGATAGGATAAGCCTTGATAGAGTTATGAAGTATCACGAAATCGGTTACCATGACCGTCGACTCAGTCGGGCCATATTGGTTGACCAATCGATAGGACAATGAAGCGACATCCACGAGCGGGAGGCGGTCCCCTCCGATCAAGATATACCTTAATGAAAGATTATCCGGTTGATCGCTATTGACCAGCCCCGGTATCAACGCAGGCGGAACAAAAGCATGCGTTATCACATTGTCATGATAAAATTCGATCAATAGCTCGCTCTGTAACCGGACCTCATTATTAACTATATAAAGGCAGGAACCTGATAACAATGCCGACCAGATTTCCAATCCGAACGCGTCGAAACCTACTCCCGCCATGGTCGTAGACCGGCACAACTGATCTACAGCATATTTTTTAATGTGCCACTCGATCAGATTTATTACGGCTGAGTGTTCGATCATCACCCCCTTTGGAGCACCCGTAGACCCGGATGTGTAAATAGTATAGGCGAGATTCTTCGCCTGCAGCGATAATGCGATCGGTTGTTTGGATTCTTTTTGTATCAGTGAGGCGTTTTGATCGACATATACGACAATTATTTCCTTTTCATTTTCCACTAACTCTTTATAATAGGTATGGGTCACCAGTATCCTTGCTTTCATATCCGACAACATATATGAAATGCGTTGCCCGGGATATTCCGGATCGATCGGCACGTATGCTCCTCCTGCTTTCAATATACCTAGTATCCCCACGATCATTTCCACCGACCGCTCCAGCAGGATCGGTACCAACGTCTCCACCTTGACCCCGCGAGACTGCAAGAAATGACCCAGCTGATTGCTTCGCTCATCCAGCTCCCGGTAACTCAGCTCCTCTCCCCCATAGACCAACGCCAGGCTATCCGGCGCACGCCTTACCTGCGCCTGGAACATCTCCACGATTGTTTTGTCCCATGAATACTCTGCCGCTGTGTCATTGAATTCCACCAGCAACTGCCGCTTCTCCTCCGCAGATAGATATTCAAGCCGGTTGATCGGCGCTTTAGGCGTAGCTATTATCGACTCCAGTAATTTCTTGTAGTGCCCCATCAACCGGACAACACTTTCTTTACTAAAAATATCCGTATTGAATTCGACATATAGATCGATCTCCCCGCCGGATTCCAGGAAACTGAAATGCAGATCGAGTTTGGATGCGACTACGCCATGGTCCTCTGTCTTATCGCCGGAATTTTGCGGAACGAGCTGGTACATCATCGCTACGTCGAACAACGGCGAACGACTCATATCCCGCTTCAGGCTCAGCTCATCCACCAGGCGGTCGAACGGATACATCTGGTGCTCATACGCCGATAACGTCATCTCCCGCACCCGGCCCAACAGCGTTTCGAAAGATTCTTCACCCTTCAACCGCATCCGCAACGCCAGCGTATTGAGATAAAGCCCGATCTGATTCTCCAGCTCCGCATGCTCCCTGCCCGCCACCGGGCTGCCGATGATGATATCTTCCTGGCCCGTATACCGGTACAGCAACACATCCAGCACTCCCAGCAAGCCCATGAACAACGTCCCGTTTCCCCGCAGACACAACCCCCGCAACCCTTCCACCAGTTCCCGGCTGATAACCGCCGAGACCTTATATCCATTATAGGTGAATACCGGAGGCCTTGCATTATCTGCCGGCAGCTCCAGCACCGGCACCTCTCCACCCAACTGCTCAAGCCAGTACGCCCGGTGAGCCCCCGCTCCTTCTGTCCTCAGCTGCTCCTGCTGCCAGGCGGCAAAATCTTTATACTGGATCCGCAGGGCCGGCAGTTCCGGTCGTCCCCCCGTTAAACAGGAATTATAATACGCCATCACCTCCCTGCCCAATACCTCCATCGACACGCCGTCGCTGATCGTATGATGCATGTGGTAATGAAGGATATATCGCTCCGCATCCAACCGCAGCAAACCCGCCCGCACAAGCGGCCCCCGGGCCAGATCGAACACCCGCATCGACTCCTCGCGGATATATTCCCTTACCTTCTCCATCGGCCACCCCTTGATATCCTCATACCCCAGCCGGAACTCCGCTTCCTCCACCGATAAGATCACCTGCCGCAATTCCCCCTGTCCGTTCTCCCTGAACACCGTCCGCAGGATCTCATGCCGCCCTATCACCGCCCGGATCGCCTCCTCATAATGCGCCGCGCTGTACTCGCCGTTCAGCGCCAAATAACCTGTAAGCGTATACGCCCGCGAACCTTCTTCAAACTGACTCAGCATCCATAACCGCCGCTGCCCGTCCGACGCCACATAATCTTTTGATTCCGCCACCTGCGGGATCTGGCTGTATCCGGCCTTCGCCTGCTCCGCGATCAGCGCCGCCTGCATCTCGATGGTCCCATTAAGGAATAGTTCTTTAACCGTTACTTCCACCTCGAACTCCCGGTAATACCAGTTTATCAATCGCATAACGCTCAGGCTCTGCCCGCCCAGATCGAAAAAGTCGGCCATAATGCTTATCGGCCCTTCATGCTTCAGCACTTCCCGCCATATCCCCGCTAATTTCCTTTCAAGTTCATTTCGCGGGGCGACATATTCCACCACCTCCGCCACTTCCCCAATCCCCTCTGCCTCCCAAAACGCCTGCTCCACCGCGCCGGATTCGATCTCGTGGCCCCGGATCTCTCTTAATAATTCCTTCCATTCCTCCCTCGTGTATCCGATCTCCGCCAGCCGCCGCTCCGCTGATCCCGCAAACCCTTCGATCACTTTTCCTAAATGATCCTCCATCCGTTTCACCGATTCCTGCGCAAATTGATTAGCGTTGTACACTGCTTTGATCCGGATCGCGTCCGGTTCCGGAATGACCACCCAGTTGAAATCATAGTTCGACTGTTCCACCACCTCCGAGGAAACCACCCTCACCTCCTCCATTCCCGGCTTCTCCAACCCCGTCGAGACCATCTCCCCCACCGGGAAATTCTCATACACCACGATATGATCGAGCAACCCGCTACGCAACACGCTCCCCGACTGGATCTTCGATAATCCCACATAGTGATGCGGCAGGCTCTCGATCGCCTCCGCCTGTATCCCCCGCAGCAACTCGCCTACCGTCATCCCCTCCTCATACCGGATCCGTACCGGTATCGTATTGATGAATAACCCTACCATTCCCTCCACTCCCGCCACTTCATCCGGGCGACCCGATACCACCGCCCCATACACCACATCCGCCGTATCGTTATACCGGCTCAATAAGTATCCCCACGCCCCCTGAATGAACGTGTTCTCCGTGATCCCCAGCTCCCGGCATCGCTCCCGTAACTGCTCCAACACCCCGGACTTGATCTCCAGCACCTCATCCCCTTCCTCATACGACCCGCCCGCGGCTTTCCGCTTCCTGAACGGCAGCCCTGTCAACCGCTCATAACCCCGCAGATACTTCGCCCAATACCCCTCACTCCCCGTCCAGTTCTTCCCGTACAACCACCGGATATAATTCACATATGGCTCCGCTTTCTTCAAGCCCAACCCCGGCTCCCGCCCATTGACCAAATTCCGGTAGATCTCATAGAGCTCATTGACCAATATCCCCACACACCACCCGTCCATCAAAATATGATGATGACCCCACACAAACTCATACTCGTCTCCTCCCAGTTCCAGCACCGACAACCGCATCAGCGATCCCCCCTTAAGATCAAAGCTCTCCGCCCGGTCTTCCTCCTTGTACTTCCGCACCCTGTCCTCCTTCCCCGCCGTCTTTCTCTCCTTCTCTCCCTTATTCTCCTCCATCCCTTCCTTCCCCCTCAGATCCCGATAGCGAAAATCCGCCTCCGCCTCCCGCCACACTACCTGCAGATTCCGCTTCCCGTATTTATGATAAAAGCTCGTCCGTAATATCCCATGACGACTCACCAGGTACCGGTAGCTCGCCTCCAGCGCCTCCACCGACAACCTCCCCCGCATCCGGTACGACATCTGCTCGGAATACGCCGTCGTCCCCGGCGTTGATAGCCACTGATAATAGATCCCTTCCTGCAACGGCGACAACTCATACACCTCCTCGATCTCCCCCTCCAGCTTCAGCTCCTCCACCTCCGCCATCTTCAACCCTTTATACGTCAGATCCGACGGCGTCACATACCGGCGCCCGCCTTCCTCCTTCAATCGGATGATCAGCTCTTCCAGACATTTCCTGTACTTCCCCATCCATTCCGCCATCCGCTTCTTTCCATAACGCTCATGGCTATATGATAGCTCCAGCCGCAGCCGCCCCGACACGATCATCCCGTTCACCGTCACCTCCTCTGTCCCATCCTCCTCCCGCTCCCGGCCATGCCACTCTTCCGAATACCCGAACCACTCTTCCTTTCCCTCTTCCTCCCCTACGCCCTTCCCAAAATCCCCAAGATAATTGAAGGTCACATCCGCCTCCAGCTCCGCACCCAGCAACTCCCGGCCCCCCGCTCCTACATACCGCAACATCCCATACCCGATCCCCTTGTTCGGTACCCGTCGCAATTCCTCCTTCACCCGCACCAGGCTCTTCGCCCAATCCTCTCCCTCCACCGCCTCCAGCCATACCGGGTAGATCGTCGTGAACCACCCCACCGTCCGCGTCACATTCAACTCTCCCAGCACCTCTTCGCGCCCATGTCCCTCCAACTCCACCAGCAACCCTCCGCCGCCCCACACTTCTTCACCGCTCCGCACCAGCGCCGTTAATAAAATATCGTTGATCTCCGTATGATAAACCCTGTTTACTTCCCGCAGTAGCGATCCCGTCATCTCCCTGCTCAGCTCCACATATTCCTTACCACGACCGTACTCTCCAGCCCGGCCGCCATCGCCCCCCTCCCGTCCATCGCTTTCACCGCCGAGTCCATCGCCTTCTCCGCCGCGCCCACCGCCTTCGCGTCCTTCCGCGCCCGCCGCTGCCTCCAGCCGAAGCCTCCTTCCTCCCCTGCTCTCCACCACCCCCTGCCAGTACGCCACCTCGCCCAAAAGCTCCTGCCCCTGCGCATACTCGACATGACGCCGCGCCCACTCCCGGAACGCATCGCTCTTCGCCGGCAGCTTTACCTCCGCCCCGGCAGCCAACTGCTGATACGCCACCGACAGATCTTCCAGCAATATCCGCCAGCTCACTCCATCCACTACCAGGTGATGGATCGCCAACAACAGCCGGTCTCCATCCTCCAGGTGGAACAGCCCTGCCCGCAGCAACGGGCCTTCCGCCAGGTCCATGCTCCGCTGTAGCTCATCGCTCAACGCCCCCATCTTCACTACCCCATCCGCATCCCGCCGCAGGTCATACTCCCGAAGCTCAAACAGCCGCCCCTCTCCCAACCCCCGGTTGTACTGCCGCCACTCCCCACCCCGTTGCCGGTATACCATCCGTAGCGCATCATGATGCACCGCCAGCGCCGACAGACAGCCTTCCACCAATCCCCGCTCTGAATACCCCCGCCGCCGCAACAACACCGACTGATTAAAATAATGTTTCTGCCGTACCCTTCCATCCAAAAACCACCGCTGCACAGCCGTAAGCTCCACTTCCCCTTCCACTGCCTCTTGCATTGCCTCCTGCTCCGATCGCCGTGCATAGCCGGCAAGGTCCTCCAGCACCGGGCATTTTAAAATTTCTCCAACCCTCAGCACATACCCGCGCCGCTTCATCTGGCCCGCCACCAGGATCGCCTTGATCGAGTCACCCCCCAGGTCAAAGAAGTTATCCGTTACGCTCACCTTCTCCCGCTTCAGCACCTCGCGCCAGCACTCCACCAGCGCCGCCTCCACGGCATTGCGCGGTCCCACCTGCTCCCTTCCGCTGCCCAATACGCCTTCCTCCACCGGCGGCAGCGCCTTCTTATCGACCTTTCCATTCGCCGTCAACGGCAACGCTTCCATTTGCACATAATAACCCGGCACCATATATTCCGGCAGCCGCTCCAGTAGCCTCCGCCTGATCTCCCTGCTGTCCTGCACTTCCCCGCTCACCAGATAGGCGACCAGCGACCGCTCCCCTCCTACCTCCGCCGCCACTACTACCGCCCCGCCGATCCCATCCAACTCGCGCACCGCATGCTCCACCTCCCCAAGCTCGATCCGATAACCCCGGATCTTCACCTGCTCATCCATCCGGCCCAGATACTCGATCGTCCCGTCCTCCCGCCACCTTCCCAGATCCCCCGTCCGGTACATCCGCTCTCCCGCCTGATATGGATTGGCCACAAACCGTTCAGCCGTCAGCTCCGCGCGGTGCAGATAACCCCGGCCCAATCCCGCTCCTCCGACATATAGCTCCCCGATCACTCCTACCGGCAACAACTGCCGGGCCTTCCCAAGTATATAACAGCTCAGCGTCGGTATCGCCTTGCCAATATTGCTCACCACTTCCCTTATCTCCCGTTCCCCAATTTCTTTATACGTTACATGGACCGTCGTCTCCGTGATCCCATACATATTGATCAGCCTGCACGCCGGATACGATCGCCGCCACTCCTTTAGCCGCCCCGGGTCCAGCGCCTCTCCACCAAAGATCACATAGCGCAACGAAAGCGCCCGCGGCCGGCTCGCCACCTCCTCACTTAGCACATAGAAGGACCTTGGCGTCTGATTCAACACCGTTACCCCTTCCCTGGACAACAACTCCGCAAACATCCCCTTATCCCGCGCTACCTCTTCCGACACCACCACCAGCTTACCACCATACCACAACGCTCCCCACATCTCCCATACCGAGAAATCGAAACAATACGAATGGAACATCGTCCACACATCCCGCTCCCCAAATTCATACAACGGCCGGTCATTCATCAGCAGCCGTACCACATTCCTATGCTCGATCATAACTCCCTTCGGTATCCCCGTCGACCCCGACGTATAAATGATATAGGCCAGCATGTCCGGCCCGATGCCACACTCCACTTTCCCCGTGCTCTCCTGCCCGATCAACGCTGCGTCCCGGTCCAGGCAAACCTTCTGCGCACCGCTCCACTCCAGCAACTCCAGCTCACTGCTCTCCGTCACCACCAGCTCCGCCGCAGTATCCAGCAGGATCGCCCCTATCCGCTGCCGCGGATACGCCGGGTCCATCGGCACATATGCTCCGCCCGACTTCAGGATCCCGAGTATGCCCACGATCATTTCCAGCGACCGCTCCAGCAAAACCGGCACCAGCGTCTCCGCTTTCACGCCTTTCCTCTTTAAATAGTGGCCCAGCTGATTGCTCCGCTCATCCAATTCCCGGTAACTCAATTCCTTCCCCTCATAGACCACCGCTACATTATCCGGCGTCCGTCTCGCCTGCTCCCTGAAGAGATCCACCATCGTCTTCTCCCGTGGATAACTCACCGCCGTATCGTTGAACTCAACCAGGAGCTGCTTCTTCTCCTCCGCCGAAAGATACTCCAGCCTGCTGATCGAAGTCTCCGGGCGCGATATTGCTTTTGCCAGTAAAACCCTAAAATGCGCAACGAACCGTTCGACCGTTGCCTCATTATAGACATCCGTATTGAACTCGACCGTCAGCGTCAGGTCATCATCCGAAGCGAAAAACGAAAAAGTAAGATCGAATTGACTGGTCTTCCGAAAATCCTTTTCTACAAATGCAAAGTCCCCATCGATGATATTGAATTCCTTGATATCGGATTCCTTATTGTTATATACTACCAGGATATCGAAAAAGACAGAGTGGCTAGCATCCCTTTTCTTACTCAACAACTCGACAAGATACCCAAAAGGCATACCCTGATGCAAAAACACATCCGTCAGCGTCCGATGCTGCAATTCTATTAATTGATTGAAGCTGTTATCCGGCGAAACGGAAAGCCTCAGCGGCAACGTATTGATAAATAACCCCACCACCGACTGGAGCGAAGGATAGTCCCGCTGTGAAGCAACCGTGCCTATGACCAGATCATTATGGCCGGTGTAACTATATAAAAGTGCATTCAACCCCGCCAGCAATCCCGTAAACAACGACACTTTCCTCGAAGCGCAAAATGTATGTAAGGATGCCGTTTCATCCGCCGGGAATGAGAAATTGAGATGTTTGCCATGATTGGTCCTTTTAGGCGGCCTGCGGCTATCCGTAAGTTGAATATGCGGCCATTCGCCGGCCAACGTACGTTCCCAAAATACCCGGTCCATCTGCCAGGACGCATTTATCTTCTTATTACGCTCCCATACGGCAAAGTCCTTATATGTATTGAGAAGTATCGGTAGGATAGCCGGATTATCATTGCGGCGGCTTTGATACGCTATGAACAGCTCCTGCTTTAATATCTCCAATGAGATCCCATCCAAAATAATATGATGGATCACTAACACCAGATAGGAAACGCCCTCATCGTTCCGGTACAACGTAATCCGGCACAAGGGAGCCTTTGACAGGTCAAATACATGCATGCTGTCCGCAACGAACATTTCCTCTACCTGCGACTCCCGGAATCCCGAAATATTCCGCTGGCTGATTGGAAAAGATACCTTTTCGATCCGTTGCCTTATGTCTCCATCCTCTCCCGCAAAAAAAGAAGTCTTGAATACCTCATGCCTGTCTAATATCTCAAACACGCATTCCTCAATAAGATCCAACCGGACGCCTTTCCGGATCGAAATGATCAAAGGCATATTGTAGGCCCTGTTTTCATCTTCATCCTGGCTAAGGACCCAAATCGACTTCTGCTGATAGGTCGCCGGATAACTGCTCGCCTCAGGCGCTTTATCGATCGACAGGCGATCTTTGTCACTTACCGTACCGAGCAACTCAAGGATCTCCTTTTTGTGCTTCTTTATCTCGGGTAGTAACTCGCCGATGATCGCCTCGTTGGAAGCATTGAGCCGCAGGTCGTCACCCTCCCTGGAAATCTCGATTTCTTCCTTTCTCAGTCTGTTTAATAATGAAACTAGATCCATAACGATTCAATGAAGTTGTATTCGCAATTCGAAAAAAATTAAAAACCCGCCGATATCCACTTTCGGATATATAGGGAAGTCCCAACGCAGAACAAAGCCATCAGCATATTCATCCCTACGGCTATCGATGCCAATGCCGCCGTCGGGAAATCGAAGTTCAAAGCCAGATTTGTAAGGATCCCGCTCCTGCTCCAGACAACCGCCCAGAAGAGAAGGCCGATCGCCAATTCGGAAAGGACGACAAGTAACAATGGAAAGCGGACGCCCCTTAGAAGTATCGGCACGGCCAGCCCAAGACAAAACCATGCCGCGATCAGCCACCAGCTGCTCAATGCCAGATTAAAGATCAAAAGGAAAAGGAAGACAATAGAATATCTTATGTATCTCATTACTTATTTATTGCCGGTCGAAAAGACAATTTGCTCACTTATGGACCTTAACTTTCCTTCATCCCGCGTGAACTGGGAACCGTGCAACAGATTTTTCTTCCAGCAGGGCAGTTGTTGCAAATACTCCCCGTCGTTGATCCTGCCGGTTTGCCCGACCGCATTTACCATCCAGGATCGAATGACGCCATCCTTGACCTCGATGATCATCCTGACAACGGGATGAGCGCTGTAATTGACGTTTATTGTATTATCGCTACCCCCGATATCGTTGACGCCAACGGCCAGGCCCGGGATGAATGTCATTTGCTCGATTGAGAAAGTATACGGATTGCTGGCGCTGCTTTGCGCACCCGGCTTGTCAAAGTTTCGCCCATACAGCGAATCCGTCGCCTTTACGATTTTCTCGAAATAGTCCTTACAGTATATCTCTTCATCCCCATATTTGACCGAATCGTATTTAAGCAGAAAATTCAGGAATTGGTCATAATAAGGGCCCGATCTGACGCCGATCTTCCTGGCCAGCCCGGCGCTGACCATTCCCGTTGATCGCCTGAATGATCTGTAGAAAATGGCTTCGCGGTCATTGTATTCCAATTTCCCGTTCCATGTAAGCATTTGCTTCCAGTTATCGCTGACCTCCTCGCCGGAACAGTATTTGATCAATAGTTTCCTCAGATCCTGAACCGAGAGATCGACGATATCCAACTGCATTTGACGCATATCCTCAAACCCCAGCTTCTTCCCGCGGGATAATAGTTCATTTATCCTGCCTGGCCGGTACAAGTCCTCATACCACCGGGATGAATAGAAGTATTTGGACCGCTCAGGCTCCTGATTGGCCGAGAACAGATAACCTTGCTTCGGGTTGAAAGATTGCGGGAGCGAGTCGAACGGCACATACCGCCACACAGGCGACACCGTCCCATCCAAAAGCCCGCCGGAATAATTCACGGGCTTAACAGGCATTTTTCCCGCGCAAACTATCCCAATATTGTCTTTGACATCCTCATAGATGAAATTCTGACAAGGATAATCATAGAGGGATAAGGCCTGTCTGAACTCAGTCCAGTTGGATGCTCTCATTATCTGCCAAAAGGATTGGACTGCGCTTGCCGATCGCGAAGGATGCCACATAAGCCCATAAGCGATCGAATCCCTCTTTATATAAGGGCCAAAGACGGTATACCTGACTGTAAGTTCTTCGGGCCCGTGATCCTTGACCTTGATTTCAAAAGTCCTGGTTGTCATGTCCGCCCACTTCCCGTCGAGCAGGTACTGGTTGTCATTGGCGGGGTTCGTTTTGAGTAGATATTGTTCCGTCACATCCCATTCACCGCTGGTTAGCCCCCACGCGATTTGTTCATTATGACCGATCACTACGGCCGGGATTCCCGGGATGGTGAACCCATAGACATGCATCGAATCGGAACACAACTGAGCTTCATAGAATATATTGGGCGTTGTCAGGAAAAGATGAAGATCGTTGCAAAGGAACAACTGCCCCGAATCCGACAGACTCGATCCGACTACCCAGTTATTGCTCCCCAGGCTTCTATTGGTCTCACGGGCGGCATAGATATTCTGCCGCTGCGCAAAATACGGCTCGGGCAACACGCTTCTCCCCGAAAGTGACCGCTCCGGTAACACGCTTTTCCCCGGGATCATCCCTTCATAAGCGTTCTTCTGCTGAGGTATTATCCAAAGTTTCCCATCCGGTTCCATAGGATATATCGCTTCCCGAACCGCAGGCGGCAACTTATCAAGTACCTCCTGCCTGTTCACATAGTCGTCATTGTACGTAAGGTCAAAACTCATATACCATTGGATGAGCAAGCTGTAGTATGCTTTCCAGGGCCTCGGGCTACTCCCCCACACGGTGAAGAGGGGATCTCTGTATTTTGGCTCTTCCGCGGAAATATAGGCATTGACCCCCTTCTCATACCACTGGAGATAGTTATACAGATCCGGCTGGATCTGCCCGAGACTATCGTATATCTTTTTTGCCTTGGCCTCCAGATCGAACATCTTCCAAAACTTATCCGAACCGATACCCGGCTCGCCGATGACCTCGGATAGCCGGCCCATGACTATGGAAGAAACCAACTGCATTTGAAAGTACCGGTCTCTCGCGTGCATATAACCCAGCGAATAGGCCAATGCGTTGTTCTCTTTAGCGTAGATATGAGGAATACCCAACGTGTCGATTTCCACTTGAGATGATACCGGCGAATTTGGGATTGTAATAGCGGCGCCTTTTGCCAACTCGCGTTTGCTTAGTATGCCGTCATGATAGTTTAACAGGTTTTGAATGGAGTTCAGCCCCTGAAAATGCATCGACGTAACGACAACCAGGGCAACCGCCGTAAGGCAAAAAAGGATTTTGGCAGCCAAGTATATTTTTCTTTTCATGAAAATTCAGATTACTACTTCTATTTTCTGCTGCTCCGGCCTGTTGACTACTCCTTGTTGCAACCACTTTATTGAACCGACTGCTTCAGCCACTTCCTTTATTGTGGAAATTTTATACAACTCGCCAATGTTCAAATACACCCCGATCTGCTGCTTAATTTCCCTTCTGATCTTCATCAAAAGGATACTATTACCCCCCAGATCGAAATAGTTATCGTTCAATGAGATGTTTTTTACATTCAACATTTCTTCATATATCCTTACGATTGCGGCCTCCATCTCATTGCCCGGGCCCACATACTCCCGTCCCGTCCCCATCACCCCCTTCCCGGGCGACGGTAACGCCTTCCGGTCGATCTTCCCATTGGCGTTTAGCGGCATCGCCTCCAGCTTCACATAATACCCCGGTATCATATACTCCGGCAGCCGATCCAGCAGCTGCTTCCTGATCTTCCCCACGTCCGGTACCTCTCGGATCTTCCCAACGTCCGGCACCTCTCCGATCTTCCCAACCTCCTGCACCTCTCCGATCTTCCCAACACCCGGCGCCACCTCGCTGACCAAATAAGCGATCAGGGACCGCCCCCCACCAACTTCTCCCGCCACCACCACCGCCTGGCCAATCCCCTCCACCTCCCGCAACGCATGTTCAACCTCCCCCAACTCGATCCGGAAACCCCTGATCTTGACCTGGTCATCCATTCTTCCCATATACTCGATCATCCCATCCTCCCGCCACCGGCCCAGATCTCCCGTCCGATATAACCGTTCGCCCGTCCCTTCCCTGAATGGATCATGAATGAATTTCTCCGCCGTAAGCTCCGGCTTGTTCAGATATCCACGCGCCAGCCCCACCCCGCCTATACATATCTCTCCTGAGATCCCAACCGGCACCAACCCTTTGTCAGCTCCGAGTATATATAGCTGCAGATTGTCTATCGGCTTGCCGATAGGAATTCTGTCAGGTTCTTCCTCCCCTTCCGGCATGGACCAGTAAGTCACATCGATAGAGGCCTCCGTTGGGCCGTATAGGTTGTGCAGCTGCGCATGCGGCAGCTTCTTCCTGAATAATTCCGCATGTTCCGGCTTTAAGGCCTCCCCGCTGCACAATACTTTACGCAGAGTTTTGCACTCCCCTGTGGTGATCTCTTTTAAAAATACATCCAGCATCGACGGCACAAAGTGTAATACCGTTATCCCCTGCTCTTCTATTATGCTTTTCAGATAGACATTGTCTTTATGCCCTCCCGGCCTGGCAAATACCAATCTTGATCCGGCCAGCAAGGGCCACAACAATTCCCAAACCGATACGTCGAAACAATAATTGGTCTTTTGTAAGATCCTGTCCCCCTCACCGAGTTTATAATACCGTTGAGCCCACAATAACCGGTTCACAAGCCCCTTATGCTCTATCATCACACCCTTGGGCATCCCCGTCGTCCCCGATGTATAGATGACATACGCCAGATGATCCGGTCCCAATAGCCTATCTTCCTGCACCTCACTCTCCTCTTCCCATCCCACCCCGTCCAGTAACACCACCTCCTCCGCTCCCGCCTCCCGAAGCATATCCCCATAGGCCCCGCTGCTTACTACCACGCTTCCACCGCTGTCCTTCAGCATATACCTTAACCGAACCATTGGATAGTCCGGATCCAGCGGCACATATGCTCCCCCCGCCTTCAGGATCCCCAGGATCCCCACGATCATTCCTATCCCCCGGTCCATACAGATCGGCACCAATGTCTCCGCCCTCACCCCCCTGCCCTGCAGGTACCGGCCCAATCTTTTCGTCCGCCTGTCCAGCTCCTCATACGTCATCTCCTCTCCTTCATATACCACCGCTACGCGACGCGGCGTCCGCCTCACCTGCTCCTCGAACAGGTCCACCATCGTCCTGTCCCGCGGATAGTCCACCGCCGTATCATTGAACTCGACCAATAACCGCTCCCGCTCTCTTTGCGTCAGATATTCCACCCGGCTGACCGGCCTCTCAGGCGCCGCCACCATGGCCGCTAACAGGCTCTTATAATGACGGACCATCCCGACAATGCTTTCCTTCTGATATATATCCGTATTGAATTCTATATTAACTCTCAGTTCATCACCCGTTTCCACAAACTCGAAATGCAGATCGAATTTGACCGACCGGATATCTTCATCGAAAAATTCCGGCTCTTCCACTCCCACTCCAATTCCTTTCTCCCGCCCGATAACTCTTCTTTCCTGCTGATTCTGCAATACCATAACGATGTCGAACAACGCTGAACGGCTCATATCCCGTTTCAGATCCAGTTCACCCACCAGCCGGTCGAACGGATACATCTGATGCTCATACGCCTGCAGCGTCATCTCCCGCACCCGGCCTAGCAGCGCTATAGTACTTTCCTCCCCGCTGAACCGCGTCCGCAACGCCAGCGTATTGAGATAAAAGCCGATCTGATTCTCCAGCTCCGCATGCTCCCTCCCCGCCACCGGACTGCCGATAATGATATCTTCCTGACCCGTATACCGGTATAGCAATACATCCAACACCGCCAGCAATCCCATGAACATCGTCCCGTTCCCCCGCTGACATAACCCCCGCAATCCCTCCACCATCTCCTTGCCGATTACCGTTGATATCCTATATCCATTATGCGTTAAGACAGCCGGCCTCGCCTTATCCCCAGGCAAGTCCAATACCGGCAGCACTCCTCCCAGTTGCTCCAGCCAGTATGACCGGTGAACCTTCGACCCCTCCATCCCCAACTGCTCCTGCTGCCATGCGGTATAATCCTTGTACTGGATCCGCAACGCCGGCATCCCCAGCCCGACGCCGCCTATAAATGAATTATAATATGCCATCACCTCCCGGCCCAGGATCTCCATGGACACTCCATCGCTGATGATGTGATGCATATTGTAATAGAAGATATACCGCTTCTCGCCCAACCGCAGCAAACCTGCCCGCACCAGCGGTCCCTGGCTCAGGTCGAACACCCGCATCGACTCCTCCCGGATATATTCCTTTACCTTATCCGCCGGCCACCCCTCCACATCCTCATCCGTGAGCCGAAACCCCGCTTCCTCCACCTGCAGGATCACCTGCCGCAGCTCTCCCTGCTCATTCTCCCTGAACACCGTCCGCAGGATCTCATGCCGCTCTATCACCACCCGGATCGCCTCCCCAAAATAAGCAGCGCTGTATTCACCCTCCAGCTCCAGATGACCGATCAGCGTATACGCCCTCGAGCTTTCCTCCAGCTGGCTCAGTATCCATAACCGCCGCTGCCCATCCGATACCGCATAATCTTCCGACACCGCCACCTGCGGGATCGGGCTGTATCCCGTCTTCGTCCGCTCCTCGATCAGCACCGCATGCGACCCGATCGTCCTGTGAAGGAATAGCTCTTTGACCGCTAATTTTACCTCAAACTCCTGGTGATACCGATTTACCAATCTCATAATATTCAGGCTGTGACCCCCCAGGTCAAAAAAAGACTCGTCGGCTCCAACCTCTTCCAGCCCTAAAACATCCTTCCAGATGTCCGCCATCCTGATCTCGATAATCGTCTCAGGCTTTCTACGCCTCTTGCTCTTCCCCTGCACCATCCAGGGCTCGATCTGCGGCAGATCTCTTCTGTTCATCTTCCCGTTGAGAAGGACAGGGAACTCATTTACGCTCACCCATACTTCCGGGATCATAAAGTCGGGAACCCGATCTCTTAGACATGCACTAAGCGCCTCAGCGTCTAACGCCTGCCCGTCCCGTAACTTGATATATCCGGCAAGCAATGGGCTATCCTGAAATTCCCTGACTGCCACGACGCAACTCTCGACGTGATCGACCGCGCAAATGAGTTGCTCGACTTCCTGAGCCTCTATCCGATAACCCCTGAATTTCAGCTGGTCATCTTTCCGGCCCCTGAAAAGGATGTTTCCGTCGTGCAGCATAATTCCAATATCCCCGCTTTTGTACAGTCTCTTGCCATTGATCGGGCTATCTTCTATGAATTTCTCCCCCGTCCGCCCTTCATCATTCAAATAACCAAGCGCTAAACCTTCGCCGCCCATCAATATCTCGCCTTCAATTCCCAGGGGCGCTAATCCCATGTTCCTATCCACTATAAATGTCTCTCTGTTCGTTATCGGTCTGCCGATAGGCAGAAATCGCTCATCACCCTTTACCCGGTAATAGGTCACACATACGGTGCTTTCAGTCGGCCCATACGTATTGTAAACCGCAATGCCCTGGCGCAGTATATTTGAGACATATTCAGGCTTCAATACGTCGCCACCGCTTATTATTATCCTCAACGTGGAAGGCAATGCGAGCTCATTTAAAAACTTCGGCACATAAGGGTTGGAGCTCAAAACCGTAATTTTTTCCGTCTCAAGCGCCTGATACAAGCTCAATAGGTCCCTGTGATCCTCCAATATATGCAGCCGGCCTCCGGCACACAGGACCGGAAAGATCTCTTCCACCGACGCGTCGAAGCTGAGGGAGCATTGCTGCAATACTACATCCCCTTTGCCGATCGAAAAATATTCAGTGAAAGTTTGCACATAGTCAGCCATAGACCGGTTGGAGATCTTCACCCCTTTAGGCTTGCCTGATGACCCCGATGTATATATTATATAACAGCAGGCCTGGCCATCTCCTCCCCGTCCATTCCCCCCATCGGGTTCTTCCGCCTCCCGCCCGCCGCTAACCCCCGGCAAAGCGTCGACATTCACGATCTCCAGTCCCGGAAGCCCTTCGAACCTGTACCCGGGCCCTTCACAGGTGATCAATATCCGGCAATTCGCATCGCTCAAAATACCTTTGATCCTTTCATCCGGATACTCGGTGTCTAACGGGATATAGGACATCCCCGCCATCATGCTTCCCAGCATCGAGATGATCATCTTTTCAGACCTGCTTAGCACGATGGCAACGGTATCGGCCGCATCATGCCTTTTTCCGGCGAGCACCCTGGCTAACGACTTTGAGCGAAAGTCAATGTCTTCATATGAGTAAACCGTATCCCTGAACGAAATTGCAGCCTGCTCCCGGTTTGATCCGACTGCCTCATTCCACAGCTCAATGACATTCCTCACCCGCCTCTCTTTGACCGGCCCGGCAGAAAGCTCCATTATTCTCTTCACTTCATCCGGATCCAGCATCTGCAACTGGCTTAAAGGGACGTTGTCCAGCCCCCCTAATGAGGCCATTAGATACTTTAAGTTTTTACAGATCGACTTCATCGCCTCTTTGTCGAAATACTCGACGTTATATACAAACCTGACGTCGAACCCCTGATCATGATAATCCCTCATGTAAATAGCCAGCTTATCGACTTCGGAATAATTTGAAAGCGCCACCGCTTTCGCGCTTAACCCGCCAAAATCGCTCACAAAATCGAAATCCTCATAGGAGACCCGAATATCATAGATCAGGTTGCTCAAAGGCAACTTAAGGTCATTGACAAGGTTACCGTATTGATACCTTTGATGTCTGAGCGTCTGAGACATTTTTTGCTTGACAAGATTCAGGATATCGAGGACCGTGGCGTCATGCCGGATGTGATACTTCAATGCCAGCAAATTCATAAATACGCCAGAGGTATGCCTATAGGCCTTCTTTGTACGGTTAAGGACCGGTACGCCCATCGCTATTTCATTTTGCCCGCTGGTACGGCTAAAATAGATCAGGATCATAGTTATGACCAGCTGAAATAGGGAAGCCTTTCTCTCCTGTGCAAACACCTGCAGCTCGGACTTTAATTCCGGCGGGATAATCAGGGTCTCACTACCGGCTGTCTGGAAGTCGCGATTTGCTGTATATGACTTTTTAAATAATGCATCCGGCAAGGTCTTATATTCATTCAACCAGAACTCCCTGTCATTCCGCATGCCTTCAGACCGGTAATATTCCTCATCTTCCAGAGAGTAATCGCTATACCTGTATACCACTCCTTCCTGATAATTCCCTTTCATCAGCGAATCATAACATTCGGAAGCTTGATTTAACAGCAGTTTAAAAGACCATCCGTCGCTGATCAAATGATGGATTTTAGCATACCAATAATGCTTCCGGTTACCTATTTTCAGTAATCTGAAGTAAAACAAAAGGCCGTTATCAATTTCAAAAGACAATGCAAAATTCTTCTCCATCCACTCAAATGCCGCGCCCTCCGGATCCGGGGCTCCCGAAAAGTCGAGAATAGCCATCGAATAGTCTCCCGTCCAGTCGCCGACCTCACATTGCAACCGGCCCTCAACGTCCGAAAAAGTGGTTGAATAAGCCTCCTGGGTTCGCAAGACCTCCCGGATAGCACGGTTGAACCGGTCGTAAACAAGGTCCCCATCCAACTGGGCATAACCCCCGATGTTATACTTGGCCGAACCACTTGAAATTACCTGATCAAGCCATATCAACTCCTGTGCAACCGTAGGCTTATAAGATCTCATGTCTAAGAATACTATGGTTAGTTAAATTTTCACTTTATCCCTCCCCTTCACTTCCACTTTGTCACTCCCCTTTATTTCCACTTCGCCGCCCCCCTTCACTTCCACTTTGTCACCCCCCTTCACTTCCAATAATCCCTCGATAATGTGCGCGCCCAGATCACTTTCTTCCTGCTTTCTAAATACCTTTTGCATCCGGATTACGCTATCGCCGATCATATCATTGCCAAGGACATTCCGGATGGCCGCGAAAAGCTCCGGTTCCGTCACTTCACCGGGTTTTAGTTGTATCCCAAGTTTACATGCCTCCACTCTCCTGGCATTTGAAGGTTGGTCCCTGCTTATGGGTATAACTATCATCGGAACTCCATAATAGATGCACTCCTTTACCGTCCCTAGTCCGCCGTGAGTGATCGCAAGTGAAGCCACTTTTAATATCTCGGTCTGAGGTACCCACTTCATAAGAGTTACGTTCTCCGGGACTGATCCGAATTCATTGAGCTCGTGTTCAGGTCCAATGGCCAGGATCAAATGCATCCCTGACATCTCCTTGAATTTCATTACATTGATTATCATCTCCAACACCCGCCTCCCTGTATCCCCATATGAAGTGACCTGCGAGCCCATCGAAGCATATATTACCCGCTTATCGCCTCCAATGCTTCCCGGGATCGGCCCGTTATCAGCTTCCGTCAGCCTGAACACCGAGGGCCCTATGTAATGAAAGTTGGCCGAAGCCGGCCGGTCCGCAACTGCGATCGCATCCGAACAGGCTACCACTTCGCAAAAATCATTCAGCGGCCCTGCCAACTGCGATAGAGACCCTGCTTTGACGCCGAATTCTCTCGCAAGCTCGATCAACCTCATGGCCTTGTTACCGGACATATCCATTATCTCATCAATGCAGTCCTGGTAAATACTGGAATTCATATCTCTGATATAGGGCGTGAAAATAACCGGTTGGACCTTGAATTTATAAAAGAGGACCAGGGCCTCGACATGCAAAAAGCAACTTACTATGATCAACCCGGGTTTCACTGTCTTAAAGACCGATTCCACTAACTCATCCGTAAGGGCCCCCATGTGCTCCCTGTCTATTTTCGCCCGCTGAATGCCTTTCCTTCTTACAAATTCCTTTAATCTCTGATTAAATCCCTTGGGATAAATATCTTCGAGAATTGCCACAAACCCGAATCCCTGCTTCCTGATCTGCTCCTCATTGTCCGGCACGCTTAGATAAACGATATCATGGCCGAAGCGCTTTAACGAATGCGCCAAAGAAAAGGACGGCAACAAATGACCTTCCTCTATATCCATCAGGAACGCGATCAACGCCATGTCTCTTATCTTACCTTAATTAGCGTGAAATAAATGAATGTGAAGTTCAATTGTGCCTCTTTCCACTCGACAACCCTGTCCGCACAGGTCAGATCCAGCGGTCCGGCCAACTTAAAGCCGTGGATGGTTGCAACCTGAACCACATTTGCAATTTGTTTGGCGGAAAATATCCGGATAGGGACCCCATATGCAAACTTTCCCTCCGTGTTGATAGGATCATACCAGTAATCCGTTGAGACAAAAAGGACGCCGCCCGGTTTGAGGATGCGGGACATCTCTTTAAAGAAAGCGGCGATATTGACGCCATGTTCAATGACGCTAAGGCAGGTTATGGCGTCGTAACACCCATTGGCATATGACGTCCCCGTTATGTCTCCGTATTCGTATAAAATACTCCCTTTCCTCCTTACGATACCCTTTTTAAAGACCAGGTTATTGCACCTCAGATTCTTATACCCGGCAGATTCCAGCTGAGGCAGGATCGCGGAATACACCTCCCCGCCGGCGTCCAGGATATTGGCGCTCTTATCCCCGCAATAGCGCTGGATAATAATGTATGCCGCCAGCGAATCCCAATTCTTCGGCCGGTCACGATGAAGCGGCAACTGCAATCTCCTGGTCATTCTGCACGCATCTTCCACTTCTCCCCGGTTCTTTAGGGTGCTGCAGCACGATGTGGTTGAAATGGCATCGTCACCCGGACCGGCCTTAGCCGGCCCCGACAATTCGTACCTGAGATTCCTAAGTCTTTGTAGTATGGATAGAGTGTTCACGTTCGATCAGGAGAGCGCCATCCCACTTGATACATCAGCCATTACACAGTCCGGCTGCATGCTTATTATCAAATTTCTTTTCAGGATATTCACCCTGACCAACAATTTCCTGTTCCCTTCATAGCTGACCACCTCACACTTGAGCCCCGTCAGCGGGCCTTCGGTAATAACCATCTTTTGACCTGGAATAAAATGGCTTTCGGTCATTTCGACGTATTCCTTATTTTCAACGATGATCTTTAAGTTATCGACGACAGTCTTATTGACCTTTACTATATCCTTCCCCATCCTGACATAATAGGAATATCCATCGATTGTCTGACTGAAGTAATAGTCCTCTACCCCCTTTAAATTAACAAAGATGTAAGAAGGGAACAACGGCGTTACAATAAAGCATTTCCGCTTATTGGGTAACAACCGTAAGCTCGGCCTCTTTGGAAGAAATGCCTCGATGCCGCTTTCCGTCAGGCGTTCATAGACTTTATTCTCTTGCCTTGGTTTGGTATAGATCAGAAACCAATCTTTAAAAAAGTTTGCCATAAGTTGATTATTTTTATCTGGCCAGGCCGGCGCAGGATTGCCTACATTATACAGCTATCGCTACAATTGACTGCTCACCGTTTTGCCAATTGATTTTGAACCGCTGAAAGCGGAACTAAATTCACAAAAAATAATTTTTGAAAGCAAGTAATTCTAACAAATGTTTGACAACATTATTTCGCTTTTTTCGACGCGTAGATTTTTGATCACTGCGGTATGACCGCATGTAATGCCCTCTTTACAATAAATTAAACTCGAAATTTTGGCGGTTTAAGCCCCCGTTCATAATTTTATTTATCGGTTATCATCTACCAGGCGCCTAACGTTCTCCGGAACTGAAAACGTTCTATAGAAAATTCATCCTACCTATATTCCTGGCTTACCGCGCAAAACGCGTCTTATCGGGAAGGCATTAGCCTTATATAACATGACTACTAACGGCAATCTGATAAAGCTGGCGATAGCTGAGGATCATAAGACATTTCGCCAGACATTGATAAGCTTTTTATCCGAGAAAGCTCAGTTTTGCTTTATTGTTGAAGCAAGCAATGGAAAGGAATTGATTGAAAAGCTTTCCAATAATAAGCCTGATATTCTTCTGTTGGATATTAAAATGCCGGGCATCAATGGCATTGAAGCGCTGAAATTTATTTCAAAAGAATATCCGGAGGTGAAAGTATTGATCTTGTCCGCTTACTGCGATGAGATCTTTGTTGCGCAATGCTTGCGATACGGTATATATGGATATATGACCAAGTTCATGGAAATCGATGAATTGGTAAAAGCAATAACCGAGATCTCCAAAGGTGAGATGTATCTCTCCAACTTGTTAAGGAAACAACTTTGCAAGAACTACATAATTTCCCATCACAAACGGTCAGCTGACCTGACCCCTGATTTTTCGTTCGAAGAGATCAAGATCCTTAATCTCCTTAAGGAGGAAAAAACAACAAAAGAAATTTCAGGGATAATGAATCTTAGTAAACGGTCGATCGAATTAAGACGAGACAAAATGCGGGAAAAAGCAAACGCGCAGACTCTGGGTGGCCTGCTCTTGTACGCCATGAAAAGAGGGATAATAGAATAACTATTCACTGCGCAAAGAGTTCACCGGATTGGCCAACGCCGCCTTGATCGCCTGAAAGCTCAGCGTGACGAGCGCAATGATCAGCGCAACCAGGCCCGCCAGCGCAAACACCCACCAGTGCATCGTCATCTGGTAAGCAAAGCTTTGCAGCCACTTGTTCATTGCCCACCAGGATACCGGAAACGCGATCAGACAGGCGATGAGCACCAGTTTCAGGAAATTCACCGAAAGCATCCCGGTGATCTGGGCCGCGCTTGCGCCAAGCACCTTTCGGATACCGATTTCTTTCACCCGCTGTTCGGCAGTATACGTCACCAGGCCAAACAACCCAAGACAGGCTACAATAACCGTAAGGATGGCGAAAATATCAAGTATGGTTCCCGTCTTCTGCTCGACGGCATAGGTCCTATTGTAAAGGTCGTCCAGAAAGCTATAGGTGAACGGTTCACCTGTATTGAAGCCGTCCCACTCCTTTTTCATGCTCGCCAGAAGACCCGTGATATCCGCCGTCTTTACCTTGAAGATCACGCCCCCCTCTACATCAAGGGTCATGATCAATGGGGTGATCGGCTGATGCAGGGATTGGAAATTGAAGTCCTTCACCACCCCAATGACGTGATAAGGAAAGTTCGTTCCTCTGTCGCTGTTGATCTGCACCACCGATGTTCCCACCGCGTTGTTCAGATTAAGTCCCAGCGCTTTTACCGCGGTTTCGTTCAGGATCATTGCCGACGAATCGGTCTTCATATCCTTCGAAAAATTCCGCCCCTTTTCCATCCGCATGCTGAACGTAGGGATATAATCTTCATCCACATGAAAGTTCACCGTCCTCAACGCGGTATTATCATGCCCCTGCACATAGACAAGCGCATTATTGGAATTGCTGGGTCCCGCCGGTCTGTAATAAGACAACGTCCCGCTGACGATCCGCGGGTCCCTCATCATTTCGTCTTTGAAGGCCTTTTCGTTTTTACCAAGGAAGTATGAATTCGGTATCGTAAGGATCTGTTCCTTGCTATAGCCCAGGTCCTTCGCCTGGATATAACGCATCTGCTGGTAGACGATCACCGTACCGACAATAAGCGAGACCGAAATAACGAACTGGAATACCACCATAACGCTCCGCAGCCCGAACCCCGCGTTCTTCCCCGATAGATTTCCCTTCAATACCGCAATCGGCTTGAACGAAGAGAGCACAAAGGCGGGATAAAGCCCCGCGAAAAGGCTGACGACGACCCCAAGCGCCACCAGATCGCCAATGATCCGGAGATCAGGGACGAATACCAGCTCCTTACCGGAAAGTTGATTGAAGACCGGCAGGACGGCGTATATCAATCCCAGCGATAACAGCAACGCGACAAGGACTACCAGGGAAGACTCGATCAGGAATTGTTTGATCAGCTGCGACCGTTCCGAGCCGATCACCTTGCGAACTCCAACCTCTTTCGCCCTTTTGGCTGCGCTCGCCGTTGCCAGATTGATGAAATTCATACTGGCGATCACCAGCATAAAGAGGGCAATGGCGCCAAAGACATACACATACGTGGCATTTCCCGCCGGCTCGATCTCGTTGGTAGCGATCGGATGAAGATGAATTGACGTCAGCGGTTGCAGGACAAACCCAAGTTTATTGCCTTTCGTCCGGAATTGATCCAGGTTCATCCCCATGGCTTGTTGGATCTGCGGTCCCATGTATTTTTTTACCATGTCCGGAAACTTGGCCTGAAGCGCCGAAAGATCCGTGCCGGGTTTTAGCAACAGATATGTATAAAAGGTGCCCATCATCCAGGAATCCGATTGTGCCGGTTGCCAGCCAACCATCGAGGCCAAAAGGTCGGCATGGAAATGCGAATTGGCCGGGATCTTGTCAAAGACGCCGGTTATCTTGAAAGAAGTTCCGCCGCTGGTGAGCACTTTACCCATAGGGTCTTCGTTGCCGAAAAACCGCTCCGCAGTAAGTTTGGACACGACGATCGTATTCGGTTGGGATAAAGCCGTATTTGGATCGCCCGCAAGAAGCGGAATGGTAAATACATGGAAGAAATTCGAGTCGACAAAGGTAAAATTGGTGATCGTTAACGTCTTGATACCATAAGCGGCCTTTGGCGAACCGACGAAATTCAGGCGCGTCGCATCCTCCACTTCCGGAAAATCACGCTTGAGCGCTTGCGCAACAGGCGCCATCACCCCCGCCTCGCTGATCTCGCCACCATTCAATGTCGCCTTGAACTGTATCCGCGCTATCCGGTCCGCATGCACATTGTACCGGTCATAACTAAGCTCGTCCTGCACATAGAGCATAATGATAAAACAAACCGATATTCCCAGGGATAGCCCCGTAATATTAATGAAGGAAAAAACTTTGTTTTTCTTCAAATTCCGCCATGCGATCTTAAGGTAGTTCGTTATCATGATCCATTCTATTCAAATTGCCCACCCGAATGATAAAGTATTGTTTTACAGCCCTCTTCTCCGATCCGCCGGATTTGAGCGTGTCCGAATTCGATACACCGCCTGTCCGGTTTTGCAACAAGCTACAGGCCGATCGTCCCCATCCCCTATTTCTTTATGAACTCCTTTACCTGCCGCCCGCTTGCCCGGTCGAGTGAAAGGATATACACCGCCGGCGCCAGATTCCGCAGGGGGACCATAACCGTATTGATCCCCGCCCTCAGCGGGACCGGAAGCGAAAATAAAGACTGCCCCAGCACATCGGAGACCGTTATCACGGCATTTTCCGCCGTCCCGCAATACACCGTGATCGTCAGCCGGTCCACAGCCGGGTTGGGTTGCAACGTCAGCGTGGAAGTTCCCGGCGCCGGCGTCAGCGTAAGCTGCACGATCCGGGAATAATACCACGCCCCCGTCCGATCCTGCCAGGCCAACCGATAAGACACCGGCCCTATGATTCCCTGCGCCGGGTCCGTATAATGATAGGTGATCGAATCGACCGCGCCCGGCACGGTTGCCAGATCTTCCCAACCACCCGGATCGGTTGCCCGCTGTACGACAAAATTTCGGATACCCGAGACCGTTGGCGATGAAGAGAGCGTCCATGCCAACGCCACTTCCCCGCCCGATGGCACGGCGTTGAAAGATTGCAGCGCTGATTCGGCCAGCGCCACGCATACCGAGCCTCCCGTGGCCGGAGGCGCATAACCGCTTTTCGCCAGCCCCGCAGCCCCGCTGGTAGCGCCATTCGACGCCCCCTGACACGAAGTCTTGGTATTACCCGGACTGACGATGCCGTTGACCCCTCCATTAACCGACGCGGTGACCGCCGCCGGAAAGCTTGCTCCTGCCGCCCAAATTATCCCTCCGCCCCCGCCGCCGCCGGGTCCTGTACAGTCATTGACCCTGTTACTGGAATTGGACCCTTGCCCCCCGGCCGCCGACGCGGTAATGGTCCCTGATATCGAAGTCGCATTCAGGATGATCGTTCCACCCGCACCCCCGCCGCCGCCGCCATCTCCTTCAGCCTGCAGCGGATCGGTATTCGCCGAATTCGTTGGTTGAAGCCCGTTAGCCAGCAACTGCCCGCCACCGCCGGCGATCGTCGGCGCCGACAGAATGATGATGCCGCCCCCGTTGGCCCCCGGCTCGCCCGCGGCATTGTTCTCCTCCCCACTGCCCCCGCCGCCGCCCATGAAGATGCGGTTGGCTCCGGTACTATAACCATAAGTTGAAAGACTGGTGCCCCCGATGCCCGGATATTGGGCATGACAGTCGAAGAAGGTTTCCCCGGCCCGCTGACCGCCCGCGCCACCCGCCCCATAATTACCGCCTCCACCACCTCCGGAGTTGGCATTGTCGCCTCCCCCACCGCCGTTCGCCAGCATGCCCCGGCCATCCGGTTCATTCAGGATCGCATCGGTGATCCCTTCTCCCTTTGTGCCGGCCGTATAGTAGCCCGAGCCCGGATCGTTATAATAATAGCCGCTCACCGGTGTGGTCCAGTCACAATTGTACGGCGGTATGGGGTAATTCACCAGCACCCCGCCCTGAAAGCCTTGTCCGCTGACATCGATGTTCGCATTCAGCGTGATCGAGCTCGTGGCCGCCAGCACGACAACCCCGCCTTTTCCCGTCGCCGGATTCCAGGCCGATGCATTGATCGTTCCGGTGACCGTCACGGAAGAATAGGAAGTGTAGGAAACCAGTTGCACATTTCCGGTAGGATCATAGGCGTTGACCAGCTTGTTTTGCAGCACGACCACATTTCCGCTGATATTACAGATGGTATTGAATTCATAATTGCCCGCATCGTTAATGGCCGAGATAGTACCATAGGAAGCGGTATTGCCCGAATTGATCGCCGCCCCTTTCATTTGAATGATAAGGACCGGCTGGCCGTTGTACAGTCCTGCCGCATTGTCCACCGTCACCGAATTGGCAACGGTATTGACCGCCGAGATGGCAAAATAGGAATTCACGACGCCCGAGACCGACTGGGATTGGACGTCGTTACAGTATAAGGAAGTGAGGATCAAGGATAAGGTGATCCTTACAAGGGTTTTCATACATATTGGTTCTCCGCTAAAAATACAGTATTATTTTAAGACATGCAAGGGGATCGTACAATTACCACACACTGGTTATCATCCTCTTGCAAGGCTCGGCTGCGCTTTTTCCAGCTTTTTTTGTAATTTTCCACTCCCATATGACGATGCATGGAACGTTACCGGAATTTCAGTGGTAAGTCAGGAGTGATCGCATTCGAGATTGGAACCGACAATATCAAAGTTCAATTCCTTGACGGATCGGTATATCTGTATGATTATTCTTCTCCCGGCATTGAAGCGGTCAGGACAATGAAGACGCTGGCCAAAAAAGGATCAGGTCTCAGCACCTTTATCAGCACCTCCGTCAGGGACCGCTATGCTGCCAGGCTTAAATAATTTATTGGACTACATCCGGTTACCGTCAAAAACAAAACAAGATGAGCAACACAACAAAAATAGCCCTCGTAACCGGCGGAAGCCGCGGACTGGGCAGGGACATGGCTTTACAACTGGCCGCAAAAGGCCTCGACGTTATTCTTACCTACAACAACCGCGTTGACGATGCAAGGCAAGTGGTCGCCCAGATCGAAGCCGCCGGGCAAAAAGCCGCGATGCTTCAGCTCAACACCGGCGAGATCCAAAGCTTCGAAAGTTTTACCGGCCAGCTCCGGGCGATCCTGACCGGACACTTCAAGACCGATCATTTCGACTTCCTGATCAATAATGCCGGCCACGGCGGCTACAAACCCATCAGCGAGGTCACCGAAGCATTCTTTGACGACCTCCTGAACGTGCACTTCAAAGGGGTTTACTTTCTGACCCAGAAGCTCCTTCCGCTGATCAACGATGGTGGCGGCATTATCAATATTTCTTCCGGCCTCACACGTACCTCCATGCCCGGATCGTCGGTATACGCCTCGCTCAAGACCGCCGTGGAGACCTTTACCCGCTATCTGGCCAAAGAGTTTGGATCGAGGGGCATCCGTGCCAACGTCGTCGCCCCCGGCGCTATCATGACCGACTTTGGCGGCGGACGGCTTCGTAACAGTGAAGAGCTCCAAAAAAATATCTCCGGCATCACCGCTTTAGGCCGTCCGGGCGTAGCCGGGGATATCGGCGGAGTAGTGGCATTCCTTTGTACCGAAGACGCACGCTGGGTGAACGGCCAGCGTATCGAGGTATCCGGCGGCATGAATGTCTGATCTCGTCCTGCACCTCCGCGCTCATCACGGCGCGGACCTTCAACCCGTTGCTTCACCCAGCTCCTTCATCGCGAGGCGCCCCACCCTCAGCGGCAATGCCGGATCTTCCCCATCCTCCAGCATCCACGATGCCGAGAGACCGGCCCACGCGATGATCCAGCTCAACAGCCGCCGCGCCTCCATTCCCGCGAATCCGGCCACCAGCCCCACCTGTCTGGATAACCGATCCGGCGATCCCGCCACCGTAATGTCCGGATTGCAAAAGATATTCGCATAGTCGAAGCCCCTTTCCCCCGCTAACCCTTTTGGATCGATCGCCAACCATCCTCTCGGTCCCGCATCGAGGATATTCTCGTAATGGATATCCCCGTGCAATGCCACCACACCTGCCGGCGCTGCCAAAAGCTCCTGCGCCGTTGCATAGCTCTGGGCAAAGAAGCCACCTTCCCTCGCCGCCGCTCCTGCGAGCGAACTGAACCAGACCGGTAGCGGCGCCAGTTCCCCCAGAAGGGGACAGGTGTTCGCATGCAGTTGCTCTACCACCGCGCAAATGATCCGGTTCGCTTCATCCTCTTTCCCCGATAATACCATGCGTTTAAGGGATCGATCCCCCATTGCCCGCTCCATGAGCAATGCATGTTCATTATACCGGTAGACATTCACCGCCGCACTTCCGTTCCAGCAGCTCAATAACCGGAAACCCCTTCGCTCTTCGTTTTTTAACGGCACCTTCAGCATCGCCTTCCGGCCCGCCGAAATTACCGGCTGCAGCAGGCTGTTTCCCACGACAAAAACCTCCCCGTCATCGGAAAGGGCCCATTCCGCCTTTAACCGCTCCAACAGGGCCATTCGTCGATTTACTTCATCCATGTCCAAAAGTTTTGATGTAAGTTTGTTCACACACCAACTGCCAAACTTATGCAAACATCCGGGAAGGCGGCGATGAGTTTCATTTTCGTTACCCTGCTCATCGATTGTATGGGGTTCGGATTGATCATTCCTGTGATGGTCGACCTGATCAGCAAGTTGAAAGGAATTCCTGTTAATGAGGCAAGCCCTTACGGCGGCTATCTTCTTTCCGCCTTCGCCATCACGCAGTTCCTTTTTTCTCCCGTCATCGGCAACCTCAGTGACCGATTCGGCCGCCGCCCTGTGCTGTTATTCTCCCTGTTTGGATTTGGCATTGACTATCTCATCCTCGCCGTTGCGCCGGCTTATAAATGGCTATTCATCGGCCGGGTCATCGCCGGCATCACCGGCGCCAGTTTCACCACCGCCAGCGCTTATATCGCCGATATCAGCCCCGACCCCACGACAAGGGCAAAGAACTTTGGATTGATCGGCGCAGCCTTTGGCTTAGGTTTTGTGCTTGGTCCGGCCCTGGGCGGAGTATTGTCAGCCTGGGGAATCCGCGCGCCGTTCTATGGAGCCTCCATCCTCTGCCTGCTCAACTGCCTGTTCGGCTATTTTTTCCTGCCCGAGTCGCTGCCAAAAGAGAACCGCCGTCCTTTCGACTGGAAACGCGCAAACCCATTTGGCTCACTCAAGTTTCTGATCCGCCATCCCGAGATCGGCAACCTGGCCTTCAGCTTTTTCCTGATCTACCTCGCGGCCCAGGCGGTCCAATCAAATTGGACCTTCTTTACCAAATACCGTTTTAACTGGTCCGACAGCATGAACTATATTTCCCTGATCGTAGTGGGCGTCCTTGTCGGTGGAGTACAGGGCGGCCTGACCCGCGTGGTCAACCCAAAGATCGGAAATGAAAAGAGTATTTATATCGGCCTGTTACTATATACCGTAGGCCTCGTCTTGTTCGCATTTGCAAGTCAAAGCTGGATGATGTTCGCCTTCCTCGTGCCTTACTGCCTCGGCGGGATCTGCGGTCCTGCCTTCCAGTCCGTTATCTCCGGCCATGTCCAGCCCAATCATCAGGGCGAATTGCAGGGAGCCCTGACCGGTATCATGAGCCTCACGACGATCCTTGGCCCCTTCGTGATGAATGGCAGTTTTGCTTACTTCACCAGTAGCAAGGCCCCCTTTTATCTTCCCGGCATCCATTTCCTGATCGGCGCGGTCTGTATGCTGCTGAGCGCGATCATTACGTTCCTCGTTTTCAGCCGCGAAAAGAAGCAAAGCTCCCCGGTACCTATAAATTAACCACCCATGCCGGCCACCGTCAAGACACTGCTCGCCTCCCTGTTCATCCTGCTTACCATCCCCGTCAGGGCCCAATGGTACGACTTCATCGTTACGCTGCGCCATGATACCATTTATGGTAATTTAAAGTATCGCTTCAGCATGCCTTCTACCCTTGAGACCGAACAAGGCAGCTTTCCTATTGATACCAAAACTGTCGAATCCTATTTTTCCGCTTCCCGCAAGACACTGGCCAGGAGAAGAATGCTTCCCGGGAAAAAGAAATATCTCTTCATTCCCGTTCTCGAAACCGGCGCCATCACTCTCTTTGCTTTCTCGACTAACGCCGGTGTCAACGGATCGACGACCACGACCTTTTATGCACAGAAGGGGGATAACGCACTGGTCGAAGTCTGGACCAATCGCGGCCTTTTCGGTAACGACAACAAGATTCAGCGCCAGGCGATGGCAGACCTCATCAGCGACAATCCCACCGTTCGGCAGACCTTTGATAGCGACACAAAATACGATGCCATCGACGCCCAATATTATATCCACGAATACAACAAAGGCGCCGCCTCCGCTTCCCCTTAGCCGCCTCCACTTCCCCTTAGCCGCCTCCACTCCACCCCACAACTTCACCCCACCTCCTCGATCCACAACTTCACCCCGCCTTTTAGGAAAAATCAATTACTATGGATCAGAAGCTTTTCGCCGCCGTTGATGAGTACATCAATGACCTCTTCGCCCCGGAAGATGCCGCATTGCAAGCCGCACAGCAGAGCATTGCCGGATCAGGCATCCCCGATGCCAGCATTTCAGCCAGCCAGGGCTCCTTTCTCCAACTGATGGCGCGGCTCGTTCGCGCATCCCGTATTCTCGAGATCGGCACCTTCGCCGGCTACAGCACCATCTGGCTTGCCAGGGGGCTTACTGATACCGGCAGGCTCACCACTATCGAAGCCAATCCCGTCCATGCTGAACTGGCAAAGGCTAATCTCGAACGTGCCGGATTAACCGGCAGGGTTGACCTGCGGATCGGGAAAGCCCTCGACCTGTTGCCCGAATTGGCGGCCGGATCCGGCGGGCCCTTCGATATGGTATTTATCGACGCCGACAAGCCGCCCTATACCGAATATTTCCAGTGGGCGCTTCGCCTCTCACGGCCCGGCGCCTTGCTCATCTTTGACAATGTCGTCCGTGAAGGGAAGGTATTGGATCCGTCGTCCGATGATCCCGCCGTCCAGGGCGTACAACGGCTTAACCGGGCGCTTGCCGCCGAGCCGCGCGTCAATGCCACCATCCTCGCAACCGTCGGCCTCAAAAAATATGACGGCATGGCCATCGCCCTCGTACGCTGATCACCTGCCTGGCCGTCCTCGTATGCTGATCACCTGCCTGGCCGTCCTCGTACGCTGATCACCTGCCTGGCCGTTGTCCCCTCCCCCCGCCGACGGCGCTTCACCTCTAATGGCATTCTAATAAATTTTTAAGCTCCTTCTAAACCGAAGTCTATACATTTGCCCGCAAATGTAAATACTATGATAAAAATCACCCCTGTCCTGTCCATCCTTGCTACAGGGCTTTTCTTCTTCAGTGCTTGCGTACCCACCGCTAAATTCAATGCCTCGCAGATGGCCCTTTCATCTGCCCGTTATGACAGCGCCCAACTGGCTCATAAAGTAAATGACCTTCAGGCCCAGCTTACACAGGCCAACCAACTTGCCGCCGACCGCCAGTTGCGGATCGACTCGCTCAACCAGCAAATGGATCAGACCCGTACCCAGATCAACGGCCTCAACCAGCAGGTCACCGATCTCAAGTCAAAGGTCGACCAGCTTACAACCGATGCGGCCAACCGGCAAGCCCTGCTAAGCAAAAGCAAACAGGAACTGATCAACCAGCAGGCGCGGTTGAAGGATCTTCAAGACCTCATGGATAAACAGAAGAGGGCTATCGCAGAGATCAAAAAGAAAATGTCCGACGCCCTCGAAGGGTTCAAATCCAGCGAGCTCTCCGTATCGGTAAAGAATGGTAAGGTATATGTCAGCCTACAGGAGAACCTCCTCTTCCCCTCCGGCAGCGCAGTGGTCAACCCCAAAGGAAAAGAAGCCCTCGGCAAGCTCGCGGCGGTCCTCAATCAGAACCCCGATATCACCGTCGATATCGAAGGCCATACGGATTCCATTCCGATCCATGGCAAATATCAGGACAACTGGGATCTTAGCCTCGCCCGTTCCGCTTCCATCGTCCGCATCCTGACCAGCGACTATAAGGTCGATCCCATGCGCGTCATTGCCTCCGGTCATAGCCAGTACGATCCCGTACAGACCAACAGCACGTCCGAAGGCCGGGCCCTCAACAGAAGGACCGATATCATCTTGTCACCCAAGCTCGACCAGCTCTACCAGCTGCTCCAGACGCCGGATTAATACGTGTTCGGAAGATTGCTCAAATTATTTTTTCCTGAAGGCCCGCTGCTGCGGGTCTTTTTGCATTCTCCATTAACCGGATATAGCCGAAACTCCATCACCCATTTATTGCGCACCGGATCCCGCAAGGGCCCGATGAACGCTACCGCGATCACCAGATGGGCAAACGCCAGCCAGTCATAGCCATAAGCAAGGAACGGATAACGACTGTTCATGTCCCGGAGCGCCGCATACACCCGCACCACCCAACCATACAACGCGCCACTACGCGCCAACGGCCAGCCGGAAACCAGCCAGCTCATTTCCGTCTCCAGCGCAAACGCCGTCACCCATCGATATCTTTCCTCCCCCCTCCCGACCGCCGCGCATTTTTCTCCCCCTCCTTCTTCCGATCCCTATCCTTCCCCTCTTCCGTTCGAACCCCATTCTCCTTCCCCTCTTCCGTTCGAACCCCATTCTCCTTCCCCTCTTCCGTTCGAGCCCCATTCTCCTTCCCCTCTTCCGTTCGAACCCCACTCTCCTCCTCCTCTTCCGTTCGAGCCCCATTCTCCTCCTCCTCTTCCGTTCGAGCCCCACTCTCCTCCTCCCCTTCCGTTCGAGCCCCATTCTCCTTCCCCTCTTCCGTTCGAGCCCCACTCTCCTCCTCCTCATCCGTTCGAGCCCCATTCTCCT
>DASRRX010000018.1:0-226016 GCA_035695565.1 Puia sp.
TCACCGAGGTCGTCGTAGTAATGGCGGAGTGCTTTCATGGAGTATTCGGGGGTATAGGGAAAGGCGGCAAGGGCGGCGGTGGGTGCGATGGTTCCAGCGTCGTTGGTGGGAGAATAAGCGTTATAGCCGTTATAGGTGTCGCAGGCGGTGAGGCCCCAGCAGTCTGCGCCATAGCCGGTGAATTTTTTTGGGTTGTCGACGCAGTAGGCGTGGTTGATGAGCGTGTGGTGGGTGTTCTGCAGCCAATAATCGGCGTAGCGGTCTTTGAGGCCGTGGGGGTCGAGGCCAAGAAATGAGTATTGGGAGAAGAAGAGGGGGCCGCCGTAGTCGAAGCCGAGTGGAAGGGTGAAGCCATAGAAAGTCCTACCGTTGCGAAAGAAGTTGCCGCTGGCCCATCCGTTGTGGTAAACACTGGCGGAGACGGGGTAACGCGTGCCGGATGCGGCGAGGACGTACATGATCAGGCATTCGTTCCAGCCGTGGACGGGGAAGTTCATGGCCCAGCCGTTATTTGGGCTCCAGTGCCAGTAGAGGACGTCCTGGCCGCCGCGGGTGAACCAGTCCCACTCGATATCGTTCCACAGCTGATTGATCCGATTGCGAAGGGCGTGTTCGACGGGGTTGGCGCCGTCAAAATATTGGCGGGCGCAGAGGAGGCCTTGCATGAGATAAGAAGTTTCGACGAGGTCGGCGCCGTCGTCTTTGCGGCCGAAGGGGATGGTGCGGCCGGTGGCGCCATTCATCCAGTGGGGGAAGACGCCGTGGTAGGAGTCGGCTTTGGAGAGGAAGGATACTAGTTTGAGGAGGCGTTTGGCGGCGGTGTCGCGGCCGATGTATTTTCTGTCGGTGGCTGCGATGATGGACATGACGCCGAAGCCGGTGCCGCCGGTGGTGACTACTTCGTTGCCGTAGCCAAAGGTGGTGTTGCTGCGTTCGCGGGCCATGCCGCTGATGGGGTGGGCGAAATCCCAGAAATAGCGAAAGGTTTGGTGTTCGGTGAGGTCGAGGAGGGCGGTGTCGGAGAGATGGCGGGGACGGGAGGGGACGGGGGCGGCGGGGTGAGAATGAGGGGGCGCGGATGTGTCTTGGATGGAGTTAGGTTTAATTGGGGCGATTTCGCCGTAATTAGATGTGGGAGATGGAGAGGCCAAACTGGAATTAGATGTGGGAGCCAAACTAGAATTAGATGGAGAGCCCACACTGGAATTAGGTGTGGGGGCGACACTGGTATTAGGCGTAGGGGCAGCACCGGCAGGGTTTTGGGCACGGGGTATGTGAGGGAGAGCGGTCATGGCGAAGAGGAGGATGGAGGAGATTCGCGGCATAGGTGGAAGATGTTGAAATTATAAGTTAGGGCTGCTGAAGCCAAGATTGGTCATTCCGGTTTTTATTTCGGGGCAGCTCATGAAGAGGTTCCAGAGGAGGCCGGAGCGATAATTTTCGATCATCACGATCTCGGGGCCCTGGTCGATGGCCAGGCAGTCGCTATCGAACCAGACGTTGGTGAGGTTGAAAGCGTCGATGAAACCATATTGACCCCAGATCTTGTTGCCCAGCTTGTAATAGAAGAACCGCAGGGCGTTCATGGATTGGGTGGGGGTATAGGGCAGAGAGGAGATGGCGGCGGTGGGACTGATGACTCCGTCGTCGGCGCTGCCGGGGGCATGAGCGGAGTAGCCGCCTTGTTCGTCGCTGGCGGTAAGACCCCAGCAACTGCTGCTGTAACCGGTAAACTTACCGGGATTATTGACGCAGTACAGATAGTTGATGGTGGCGTGGGCGGTATCCTGGGCCCAGTAGTTGGCATAGGCGTCGGAAAGGCCGGCGGGGTTGATGCCGAGGAATGAATAATGGGCGAAGAAGAGGGGACCGCCATAGTCGGGGCCAAGCGGAAGGGTGATCCCGTAGAAGGAGCTGCCGTTCTTTTCACCGCCGTTGCGGGCCCAGCCGTCGTCATAGACGGCTTTTGGGATGGCGTTGGCAGGAGACGACGCGGCAAGGACATAGGTGATGAGGGCTTCACACCAGCCGCTCACCCGGACGTTGACGGCAAAATTATAGTCGGGGCTCCAGTTCCAGTACAGGACGTTCTGGCCGTTCTGGCGGTACCAGTTCCAGTCGACGCTATCATAGATATTGTTGATCGCTGTCCGCAGGTTGATCTCGGTGGGGTCGCTGGCGCTGTTAAAATATTGGCGGGCGCAGAGCAGGCCCTGGATCATATAGGAGGTCTCGACGATATCGCCGCCGTCGTCCTGGGTGCTGAAAGGGACGGTGGCGCCGGTGGCGCCGTTGATCCAATGCGAGAAGGCGCCGTGGAATCGGGTAGCCTTGCCCGTGAGGAAGCCAACGATCGTGTCGATGCGGCCAAGGGCCTGAGTGCGGGTAATGAAATTGCGTTGCACGGCGGCCAGCATGGCCATTATGCCGAAGCCGCTGCCGCCGGTGGTGACGACGTCGCCGGATGTGGTCCGTTCGCGGGCCATTCCGCAATTGGGATGGCCGAAGCTCCAGAAATAATTGAAGGTCTGTTGTTCGACGAGGGTCAGCAGGGCGCTGTCGGTGATGGCCGGAAATTTATTGGAAGTGTCGAGGCCGGTGTTGATCGTGATGTTAACGGGATTCTGGAGGGTGGCGTTATCGGTGGATTGCAGGCCGGAGGAGACGGAGAGGGTATATTTTGAAAAGCCTTTCAGGGCGCTGTCGGGTTGGATGATGAGCACGCTGTCGTTGTCCTGGAGTGTCGTGGAGAAGGGGACAGTCGAGTTCGTTGCGGATACGAAGGAGATATTGGAGCTTAGACCGCCTGGTTGGATAGGTGCGGAAAACGAGAACCGGATCACGGGGGTCATTGTCGTAGTCGAATAGACGAGGGTGCCATTGTTGGAACCGTTCACGGTGAAGGCGAGTGAAAAGGCGCCCGGGGTGGCGGGCGGGCTGGTCTTTTTGCTGCAAGCGGCAAAGAGGAAGATAGTCAGGAGTATCGGGATGTGTCTCATTTGTTCAGCAGATAAAATAATAGTGAATCGTTGTTGCGGGCGATGATCATGATCTTTTTTCCGTCGGGTCCACGTAGCCATTTTATGTCGCGGACTTCGCCGCGGGCGTCGGGGAGTAGTGAAGGGGTGGCGTCGGGCAGCATGGATGTGATGGTGTCGCCGATGGAGAAGAGGGTTGGGAACAGGGCGTCGTATTTGCCTTCATAGGGGATAACGCCGTAGAAGTTCCCGGCGGCGATATAGGCCGGACGGGGCTGGGGCGGGCCGGAGGAGGCTGGCTCGTGCTGGCCGGGGCTAGAGGGGAGTGACTGGTTGGGAGTGGCGGATTCGTGCTGGCCGGGGATGGGGGCAAATGAAAAGACCGGCGCCAGCTGAAGTTGGCCGGGCAGGTCGGTCCGGGCGAAGCCGCCTTTGCCGTCGCCCAGGAAGCAGGATGAGCTGAGGGTTTCGGCCTTCAGTTCGGTATAGTCCTTAAAGAGATCATCGAACATATATTGGACTGTTTTACCGGCGACTTCGTCGTAATGCAGATAGCCTTTCTTGAGTACGGGGATGGTACGTTCCAGCTGGTCCTTTGCCAAAAATGTGTACTCTTTACCTTTTATCGTATAGCACATAACCTGGTCGACCCTGCCATTGAAATCGAAATCTTTGACGTAGAGCTTCAGGGGGCCATCCTTTCCGGCCCATAGTTTCGAGTTATGGCCCCAGTTACCGGCCAGGATGTCGGGGTGGCCGTCGCCATTGACATCGGCGATGCAAAGGGTCTGCCAAAGCCCGGTAGAATTAGGGACATCCGTTTCTTTGAACTTACCGTGATCATTCATAAAGATCTTCAGGGGCATCCATTCACCGGAGACGATGAGGTCGGGCCAGCCGTCGCCATTGAGGTCGGAGAAGGCGGCGCAGGTGACGATGCCGATCTTATCGAGGTGGATATTATCGACGGCGATGCTAAAATGACCTTTGCCGTCATTGAGGTAGAGGTGAGAGGTCTGGGGAACGCCATAGTCGGAGCCGCGGGTATTGGCTAATGTGCCGATGAATATATCCAGGTCGCCGTCGTGATCGACGTCGGCTACGGTGATACAGGATTTGTTGTCGTACAGTTGAGAAATAAAAGGCGGCGATTTCCGGAAATGGCCTTTGCCGTCATTGAGGTACAGCCGGTCTTCGAGGGCGTGGGGCACGACGGGCGCCTCGTTGCCGCCGCTGACGATATAGAGGTCCGGAAAGCCGTCCCCGTTGGCGTCGAAGAAGGTGGCGTCCACGTCCTCGCAAATAGCGTCGTCTTTGAACAAGGCGGTATCCGAAGGGATGAAATGACCGTCCTTCAGCTGGATCATCAACATCTTGGGTTGACCTTTTGCCCCGCAAACATAGAAGTCGTCGAGACCGTCGCCGTTGACGTCGCAGACGGCGATCTTAGGGCCGCGGGTGCTTTCCTTGTGAGGGATGAGATATTGATAGCTGAAATCGTTAAAGTCATTTTCTTTATGCTTCCAGGTGCAGGCGATCTGGCTGCTGATGTTTTCCAGGAGGGGTTTCTTTTTGGGGAAGAAGGAATTGTAATCGAACTTACCGGTGGCGTCGCTTTGGCGGACTTCGAGCTGGCGGTTGATGGCGGGGTTACGGATCAGCTGGTATTTTTGGTCGGGCCAGACGATGAGGAGGCTGTCAATGGCGGCGCTGTCGAGGCCGAAGTGGAGGCGGGGATCGCAGGAGGATTGGAATCCGCGGGTGAGCATCAGTTCCTGGTATTGCATTTCAGGCGCGGGCATGGAGGCGGAGGTTGGGCCTGAGGATGAGGTGGGGGATGGGACTGGGGATGACGCGGAGGATGGGCCTGAGGATGAGGCGGGGGATGGGACTGGGGATGAGGTAGGGGGCTGGACGGAGGAAAGTTGGGTGGAAGACGGTTGAGCGGAAGATGATTGAGTGGAAGATGATTGAGTGGGGGACGAGTGACCTGACCAAACGTAAGCCTTGGCGCCAATGCCGAATTTGTTCATGCCGTCGCCGTGGAAGGCGATAGAGATCCAGTTACGTTGCGGGGCGTTGTTCCTCAGCACGAGGGCGGGGGATTCGATACAATTGACGACCAGATCGAGGTTGCCATCGTTATTGAGGTCGGCGTAGGCTGCGCCGTTGTAGTAGCCGTGCATTTCGCCGGTTCCCCAGTCGTCGCTGACGTCTTTGAAGCTCATTTTGCCATCGCCTTTGAAAAGGAAGGGATGGGAAGAGCCGTCGGGCATCTTTTCGAGGGTCGTCTTATCGTATTCGTCGGAGTGATTTCGATCCACTTTTGCGGCGAGGTCGGAAACGAACTGGACGTAGTCGAGGTCGACCGGTCTTTTGACGATGCCGCTGGAAATGAACAGGTCTTTCCGGCCATCGTTGTCGAAATCAGCGAGCAGGGGGCTCCAGCTCCAGTCTGTGGCGGAGATGCCTGCAATGAGGCCGACGTCGCTAAAGCTGGCGCCGTCACCGTTGTTACGCTGGAGGCAGTTACGCGAGACCTGGTCCTGGAAGCCGTTCTTAACGATCTTATACTGATAGATGTCGTAGTGCTCATCGCTACCATAGGTCTTGACGGTCTTTTCGTCGGGCGGGAGCATGTCGACGGTAACGATATCGGGTTGGCCGTCGTTATTGTAGTCGGCGATATCGTTGCCCATGCTGAAGCGGGAGTAGTGGCCGAAGTGTTTAGCCCCGCTTTCGGTAAAGGTGCCGTTGCCGTTATTGAGATAATAGTAATCGTTCTCATGGAAGTCGTTGCCGATATAGATATCGTCCCAGCCGTCGTTGTTGAGGTCGGCGACGGAGATGCCGAGGCCATAGCAGAGGCTGCTTTGGATGATGCCGGCCTGTGCGGAGACGTCGGTGAATTTGCCGGTGGTATTGAGGTCGTTGCGGTAGAGCCGGCCGCCGGCGTTGGGATCGAATTTCCGGCGGTTGCTGGTGTCGACGATATTCTCGTTGGGGTGGTGTGACTGGTTCAGCACAAAGCAGTCGAGGTCGCCGTCGTGGTCATAATCGAAGAACACGGCCTGGGTGGACCAGGCGGACAGGGCGAGGCCGTACTTCTCCGCGCTTTCGGTGAAGGTGCCGTTGCCGTTGTTGATGAAGAGCTCGTTATGACCTTTCAATCCATGTTCACCCTGAACGGCGCAAACATAGATATCAAGAAGGCCGTCGCCGTTAACGTCAGCCATCGTGACGCCGGTGCACCAGTCGGAGGTGCCGGCGACCCCGGCTTTTTCGGTAACATCCTCGAATTGAAAGTTGCCTTTATTGAGGAAGAGCTTGTTGCCGCCTTTGTGGTTGGCGGTGAAATAGATATCGGGTAGTCCGTCGTTATTGACGTCGCCGATCGCAACGCCGCCGCCGTTATAGTAATAAAGGTAATAGAGGATGCCGAATGCTTTGTGGGATTCCAGCTCATTGGTGAAATGGATGCCGGTCTTTGATTCGGGGAGGCTTTCGAAGAGCGCTGACGGTTTGGAATGGCAGGACACCAAGATCACTGGAAGCAGAAGCAAGGAATAGTATGATGGCTTAATGCTGGTCATTTTTCAGATAAATTTTGATCAAATGGGAGCGGATCATGGCTGCGGTGGGCGTATTATGGCCGGGCAGCAGTTCCGTGATGGATTGGGATGGTCTCAGCGGCATGTGGCAATCTATGCAATTCGCCGAAATAGACGGGCCGATGGATGCGGTAAGTTTGCATTGATTACCGTGGCCGGGGCTATGGCAGGTCATGCAGCGCGCGGAGAAGGCGGCGAGGTCGGCGCGTTCGTTCTTGTGGGGATTGTGGCAGGTTATGCAGGTCATCGTGGAGCTTTCCCGGAAGCACCGGCTGCTGCGGAGCAGGCCGTATTGGTTGCCGTGGACGTCGATGTGGTCGGGGTCGGGGCGGGTGCTGTCGACGATAAAATAGGCGGATAAGGGCTGGCCCGGGAGGTAAGTGAAGGAAGGTTGAGTTTTTTGCATGCGGCCGCCGTGGCATAGAGCGCAAAGCTCGAGGCTCTGCTCACGGGAGAACCGGGCAGGGTTGATGATAAAGCGACCGATCTTTTCCCGGGGGTTGCGGGTATGGAAATCGACGTGTCTGGCGGCGGGGCCGTGGCATTTCTCGCAGCTTACGCCGTAGACGATCTTCGTGCTGTCAAAGGTCTCGGGCTGCGTTTCGGAAAAGGTCAGTTGTTTTACGAAGGTGCTGTGGCATTCGAGACAGCGGGAGGTGATAGGCCGGTTGAAGAGAATGGGGCTGCGGGGATAGAGGGGGCTATTCGCCCATTGGCGGGCGATAGTAAAATAGGAAACGGGGAGTTGGTAGAGCTCGTTGTTATTTCGGGTGATATAGGTCTGGCCTTTCGTTCCGGAGCCGACGACGATGTCGATGCGGCGGGCCACGCGTTCCTGGTCGCCGAGGTATCCCACCTGATAGAAGCCGGTGGCTCTTTTCTCCATGACGACCTTATGGGTGGCGTCGTAAACGTAGACATTTTTCCCTTTCTCAAAACTGCCGAGGATGGGGAAGGAAGAACTGCCGGGGATGGGGACAGGCTGGGTGGAAAGATAGTGGGCGGTGTGGGCAAAGGAGTGGGTGATGTCCTTGTGGCAGGAGAGGCATTTGGCGGAGCCGGCGTATTCGGAGTACGAGGGTATGGGTTGGGCCTCGGGACCGGAGGGCGAGGGGCCGGTGGGCGAGGGGCCGGCGGATGAGAGACCGGAGGGCGACGGACCGGCGGATGAGGATGATGTGTCGGCCGCGGAGGATGTGGACGGTGCCGCCGGGTGATCGGGGCTCTTGTCCACACAAGTTTCTGCCAGAACGATAACCGCGATGAGGAAGGACGTTGTAAAAATTGTTCTACCGTATTTGAGGCCCAAGATCATGAATGCGACGCGAGATTTACCGTGGCCAAAAAGCCAGGGACCGCAAAGTTACTTGCAGCCCCTGACTGGAAAGAAGATAAATGTAGGAACGGTTACTCCTTGCCGGCATAAAGTGCGGCGACATCGGAAGCCTGCAGCGCTACACTATAGAGGCGGACATGATCGACCGCGCCGGGCCAGCTGTTCATCCAGGTGTTGCCGGCGTAGTTGCCCTGGATATTATTGGCCTGCTCGAAACCGGCGACGATCAGGTTGCTGCCATTGCCGTCCCAGGCGATTGTTTCGTTGGTCTTGTGATCGAATTGGTTACCATCCTCATAAAGGGTGGCGGTCAGGGTGCTGGCGTCATAGACGAAGGTCACCATGTGCCAGTTGCCGTCATACATATGGGGCCAGCGGTTTGCGCCGGTGTAGCCGGCAAAATCCCAGTTATCGCCGCTACCGTTGGCAAAATGAACTTTGAGGTCCATGCTGTCGGAGGGGCCGCCGGTGGTATGGTCGGCATACCAGGTCATTTCACCCCAGAAGTTGCTTGTGCTTGCCCAGGTGAGGACGCCGTCGGCGTTGACGTTGTCTTTTTTGGCGAGGGGGCACATCAGCCAGAAATTGACGGTAAAGCTGGTGGCGGAGCTCCAGTTATTAGGGCTTGGATAGACGAGGTAGCTGAATGTCTGATCGGTCCCGTTGCCGGCAAGGGTGGGATTGAACTGAACCGCCTGGCCGGAGATACCCTGGACGAAGGTGGTCGAGCTGTCTACATTGGGGAAGGTGGCGCGGATGCTATCGGCGAGGATGCCGTCATAGGCCGCATAGAAGTTGAGGGGGCCGGTCGGTGAGCTGGCGTCCTTGGGATAGGTGCCAAGGGACGGGTGATTGACCTTATCGCAACTTATAACGAATATCGCCGTGGTCAGGAAGATGCTTGCGATGTACGATTTTATGTTGTGCATAAGAATAGTAATTGAGGGTTATCAATAATTCGGATTTTGGACCAGGACGCCGTTGCTGGCGGTGATCGCCGGCGTGGGGATGGGGTAATAGATATTCTTTGCCTGATAGCCCAAACCGCCGAGGACGCTCTGGGCATCGCCCCATCTGACGAGGTCATAGAACCGTTCCATTTCCATCCCGAATTCAACGCGACGCTCCTGCTTGATCGCGGTGCGCATTTGAGCCTGGCTTGTGAAAGCGACATAGGGTAATACGCTGGCTCCGTTGCGGGCTCTTGCGCGGATCATTTCGAGGTACATGGCGGCGTCGGCGCCGTCGCCAAGCTCATTTTCGCATTCGGCGGCCATGAGGATGACGTCGGCATAGCGGAGGACGCGCTGGTTGATGAACTCTTCGTCGGTGAGGCTGCCGGCGGCCAATCTTTCCGCGGCGCTGGTGTACACCTTCTTATTCCAGTAAGCCGAGTTGGTGAGGTTGGGAAGGGTCAGGCCGTAACCGCCATTCTGGGGGTCATCCGAGCTGTCGGAGAACAGGATGGTAGCGGCTTTGCGGGGGTCGCCCGGTTCGTAGGCGTTCACCAGGCTGGGCAGCGGGTTGTTCCAGCCCCAGCCGAGGTTCCAGTCGCCCGATCCGCGAACGGCCTGGCTGGTACCCCACCAGCTCCAGTAGGTGGAGGCGTTGCCGCTGAATCCGGTAGTCTGGCACTGTACTTCGAAGATGGATTCCGAGCAGTTCTCGTTGGCGAGCTTCCAGATCGCCCAGTAGGGGGTAAAGAGTTGATATTGACCGGAATTGATGACGTCGAGACACAGGTTGAGGCAGTTCTGCCAGCTCATGTTATCGGGTCTCATCAGCCAGGTCTTGGCGTGGAGGGTCTTGGCGGCGCCGGAGGTCAATCTGCCGGTGAATTGGGTACCACTCCAGTTGAGCGGAAGGTATTGTTCGGCATAGGTCAGATCGGCGTCGATCTGGGCGTAGATATCGTCGATGGCAGCTTTGGGCGCGATGGCGTCGGAAGCGGTATAGACCCGCTTTGTGACGAGGGGAACCTGGCCATAGTTTTTGACGAGGTCGAAATAGGAATAGGCGCGGAACCACTTGGCTTCGGCGATATCGATGAGCGAGTTGGCGTCCGTCAGCTTCAGGGAATCGGCGGTTTGAAGCAACTGGTTAGCCAGGTAGATCAGCTGATAGTGCCGGTCCCAATAGACGCCGTTGGCCCAGTCATCCTTGCTGTATTGGAAGTCGGTGTAGGCCGTGACATAACCGGCGCCGCCGGGGTCGGCCAGAACGGTCTGGTCGCCGGAGCGGAAAGACTGCATCGGGGTATAGCCGATACTTTCAAAGCCGTCGCCGCAGTAGGGCGAGGAGGAGGAGTTGCGGATCGCGCCATACAAGCCAATTGCCTGACCATCCAGGCCGCCCTGGTTCAGATCGCTTAACGTAGCGGACAGGGGTTTACGGTCGAGGAACTTTTTGCAATTGGAAAAAGACGTCATAATCAAAACCAAAAGCGTGGCCGCCTTTACAGTTCTTATCAGATTATTCATATTTTTCAAATTTGTGTGTGTGTTTTAAAAGTTGACATTAAAGCCGCCGGACCAGATCCTGGGGAGGATAGAGGAGGGGTCTCCTGTATCAACGCCGAACTGCCAGGCGCTATTGCCGCCGTTAACCACTCTGCCGCTCGGATCGTACTGGCGGAAGCCGCCGAATTCCGGCGAGAATCCGAGGTTATGCTTCCAGGTCTTGAGGTTCTGTACTCCTACAAAGAATCTAAGCCCCTGGATATGACTGTTGCCGAGCGCTTTGGCCGGGATGCTGTAGCCCAATTCCAGGTTACGGATGCGGACATAGCTCCCGTCCTCGATGCCATAGGTGGAAGGAGCGCGGTTGTTCAGGTGCTGGGCGTCGACGATCGGGATCCAGTTGGAGGTACCGGGGCCGTGCCAGGCGTTGACATCGTAAGCGGGGTAGTTGTAAAGGGAGTTCTGTTGCAGGGAAGTTCCCCATTCGCGGTAGATGCGGTTACCATACACGCCGCCTACGAGGCCGCTAAGGTTCCAACGACGATAACGCAGGTCGAAGTTGCCTCCGTATTGAAATTTAGGCGTTGGGTTACCGATATTGGTCTGATCGCGGGAATCGATCACGCCGACATGTTTGATGTCCGCGTATTTGAAATCGCCGGGAGCCACCGATTGGCCGTTGACCGCGCTGGGCGTCGAGTGCAGGATGTCGGCATAGCTTTGATACAGTCCTGCTACGACATATCCGGTAAAGAAGCCGATCGGCTGGCCGGTGATGGCAGTGCTGGGAAGCTGCGGGTCGCCGCCGAGGAGCTGTGCGAGGTAGGTCACCTTGTTGCTAAACGTAGTAAGATTACCGCCGAGGGTCAGGGAAAGGTCCTTGCTGAAGACCTGGAGCCAGGTGCCGCTGAATTCAAAGCCCTGGTTGGTAATATTGCCGTCGTTTGTAAGGGTGATCTGTGATAACCCGTTGCCGTTGCCACCGAGCTCAACCAACAGACCCTCTGTTTTCTTATTATAATAATCGGCTTCAAAATGCAGGCGGTTCTTGAATGCGCTGAATTCAAAGCCGGCCTCCGATGCATGGACCGTTTCCCAATGAAGGTTGGGGTTGGCGAGGTAGGCGTCGGTATAGGCTGAAACGGTGTTCGTTCCGAACACGCCGCTATTTCCGGCGAGGATGCCGGGATAAGCGGGATAGGGAATCGCGGAGTTATTGACAAAGATGTTGGCATTTCCCAGAACGCCGGTCGATCCTTTGATCTTGATGTAATCAAACAGGGACTGGTTCTCGAGGAATTTCTCTTTTGTTATTTCCCAGGCGGCGCCGACCGACCAGAAGTCCTGGCCCTGGTTGGCATATGCAGTGCTGATGGCGCTGGAATAATCCCTTCTGAAGGTGCCGGTCACGTAATACTTGCCGGCATAGTTGTAAAGCAGCCGGACGAGCGAACCGACTTGTGCTCCATCCCATTGGTTGCCCGAAGCGATCGTCCGGGTCGGATCGCCGAAACCTGTCGAGAGGTACCATAATCTCGGATTATTCGGGATCGGTTGCTGACCTGCGTCCTGACGTAGGGTGGCGGTGGTGTATTCGTTCTTGTTATAAGTGAACGTGAATCCGCCATTCAGATTAACGGAATGATCACCGAATTGCTTCTTGAAGCTAAGGATATAATCCTGCTGGGTATTTATGTTGTTGTAATTGGTTTGCGTAAGGCTCGTCAGGTTATGCCCGTTGAAGATAGCGCCGACGGCGGCACCGGAGTTAGGGTCAGGATTGTATTCCTGATAGATAGGGGTGTACTGGCGCTTTTCTTCGTCCGAATAATCGAGGTATTCCGTGGCCCGGAAATCAAAGTATTTGAGGAAGTTAACGTCGACATACACACTTCCTACCACGCGATATCTGGGATCGATGACCTTATTGGAGTTGAGCTTTACCGTTTCCAGGGGGTTACCCAGGGTATTCTGGATAGTCGGAACGGTGTAATAGAGGTTGAAGTTCCCCGAGTCGGTCGGGCCGCCGTACGGGTCGTGGGTGAATACCTTTTGGGTTCCGCTGGGAACGATGGGGGAAAGCTGCATGGCATTGGAAAGAACGCCGCCCCCGGCTGCGTCGTAGGGCAGATCTTCCTTGGTCCCGTTCAGGTTAAAGCCGAATCTGACGTTCTTACTCACTTTCAGCTCGTCGGCGATGTTCAGGGTGATCTTATCGTACTGGGTGCCTTGTACCAGACCCTGGTCCGTCGTATAGCCGATGCTGGAATAGAACTTATTCTTATCGGTGGCGGAAGAGACGCTAACGCTGGTATTTGAGTATTGTGCGGTCCGGGAGATCGTCTTGAGCCAGTCGGTATTTCCGTTCCAGTATTGAAGTTCGTTGGCGGCGAAGTTGCTAAGGACGGTGTTGCCGTTATCGAAAAGCCGGTTGGCGGCTTCCTGGGTCAGGATTTGTTTGAACTGCGGCCCGTTCGCCATCGGGATCTCGTCGACCATTTGTTTCGCACCATAGGTCGAGTTGAGACTGACGATCAGTTTGCCCTGTTTGGCGGTCTTTGTCGTAACGATGATCACGCCGCCGGCGCCCTTTTCCCCGTAGATGGCGAGTGAAGAGGGGTCTTTGAGGACCTCCATGGACTCGATATCGCTGGGGTTGATGAAGTTGATATCCGATTCGAGGATCCCATCGACGACGTAGAGCGGGTGGGTATTACCGAGCGAGATGGTACCGGTGATCCGGACGTCGGGGGCTTCCCCGGGGACGCCGGAGTTGACGACGGAAACGCCAGGAACCTGGGCCTGCAGGGAGGAGAGCGGGTTGGGATTTGGCTTGGTGTTGACTTCGGAAGCATCGATCTTGACGATACTGCCGGTCAGGTCACGTTTGCTGGCCGTACCGTAACCGATGACCACCACTTCATCGAGCGCCTTTTTGGAGGCGGTCATTGTGACGTTGATAACGGATTGGTTGTTGACTTTCACCTCCTGGCTTTCGTAGCCGATATAGGAGATGGCCAGGGTCCCAGTCTGAGGAACGACAAGGGTGAAGTTGCCGTTGTTGTCGGTGGTCGTCCCGACGGAGGTTCCTTTCAAAGTGATGGTTACTCCCGATAGCGCTTCTCCGTTGTCGCCGGTGATCTTACCGGTGATCCTGATATCCTGGTAGGTCAGCGCGGATGAGAGCACTACGATGAGGTTATTGTCGAGGACCTTATAGGACAGGTCCGTTCCGGCAAAGATCCTGTCGAGGGCTTCGCGGATGCTGACGGCGTTCACCGAGATGTCGATCCTTTGGGAGAGGCTTTTGAGATTGTTGTTATAAAGGAACCTGTAATCACCTTGATTTTCGATCGACCGTAAGGCTTTTGCGATCTCAACGTGGTTCAGATTCAGGGACACCTTTGCCTGTCCGTCAGCGTGGGCCGATACCTGGAGGATACCGGCCAGCATCATAACAAAGGTGAGTTTCATGACTAAAAGAGCTTTTTTAACGATTTGAAAGCAATTAGTTTTAATCATCTGTGTATTATTCATACATTTACAACATTAGGGTTACTTAATGTAGAACTGAATGCTAGCGTGCATTTATCGTTTTATATGACTGCCCGTCGGGAAATGTTGGCGCATTTCCCGTTTTTGTATGGTATGTTATGTGCTTTTGTTATTAATCATGAGCGTAAGTTTGGCTTTTGTATACATATTAGTAAATCGTTATATTGTTGTCATTGTCGACCGAATAATTGAACGTTGCAGTGAATTTCAGGGCGTCGAGGGCCTGCCGGATCGTCTCATTCATAAAAGTTCCCGTCAAATGATCGTCTTTAAGCCTTTCGTTGTTAAAGCGGATGGTTACGCCATACCAGCGTTCGAGCTTGCGGGCGATCTCTTCGAATGACTCATCCTGGAAGACGAGCTTATTTTCCACCCAGGACGTCTCGATGACCTCGCCGGTCTTATTCTCATGGGTCAGGTTCCGGACGGTGATGTCTTTTGCGATATCGGGGACGGAAGTTGCGGCGGCGGCGGCGTTGTCGGTCGTTTGGGCGAGGTGGTTCTCGAACCTGAAGTTATCGATGATGAGTTTTTCGTTGGGCTTGAGGATGACCTTTTTATTGGGTTGGGCGTTGATGATGACCTCGATGCTACCGCGGATCAGCGATGCTTCGGTGGTCTTGTCGCTTGGATAGGATCTGACGTCGAATTCGGTACCCAGGACCTTGATGCTAATTGTGGCGGCGTGGATGATGAAAGGCTGTTGTTTATTTCGTACAACATCGAAGTAACCTTCTCCGGAGAGGGAAACCTTGCGATCGATCTTGCCGAAGGTGGAGTCGTAGGTGAGCTTGCTGCCGGCGTTGAGCCAGACCTTTGTGCCGTCGGGGAGGATGAGGGAGGTCTTGGAGCCGTTGCGGGTGGTAATCTCGCTTATGACGGGCTGTGTTTGTCTGGCGACCGCGGCCGGGTAAGACCGGGGGGTATTCTTTTGGAAGAAAAGCAGGCGGCCGGTGATGATGGCAAGGGTGAGCAAGGGGATGGCGATGGCGGTGATGCGGATGATGTTCTTCCTACGGGAGGCCGAAGGAAGACTATATGGGCCGGCGATGGTTGCGGAGAAATCGACGCCGAGGTCATCCATGCGTTGAAGGTGGCGGTCGAAGGCTTGTTTGCCGATGGCTTTATCGGGGCTGGTATCGGTTTGCCAGAGGTCGATCAATGGCTGAAGGGAGTAATGGAGGTTGGGGTTAGCCCGCAGAACAGCTTCCAATTCGGTCAGTTCCGATGCGGTTGCTTCGCCTGAAAGCTTCTTTGCAAGTAAGGTCCAAATCTTGTCCTGGTCCATTATTATACCTTAGCAGTTACACTTAGGACAATCAAATCGAGGAAAACCCCCAAAGGAATGCTAAAATTTTATTTAGCCGACTGGCCGGTTGGGGAGGCGAGTGCGCGGCCGATATCGAACCGGACGGCGTTACCGATCTTGCGGACGGCGATGGCGACCTGATTTTCAACGGTTTTGGGAGAGATTTGCAGGACCTCGGCTACTTCGCGACATTTCATTTTATCCTCTTTCACAAGTTGGAAGATGAGGCGGCAGCGGGAAGGGAGTTGGGCGACGGCATTGTGGATGAGGAGCATCATATCGGAGGTGATCAGAAGCTGTTCGGGGTCGGAGTAGGTGCTGATCAGTTCGGCGCTGAGGTCTTCGATATCGGAGTAGGCTACGGTCTTATTTTTACCGAGGTAGTTGAGGGAGATATTTTTCGTGGCGACGTAAAGGTAGACTTTGAAGTTGTCGATGGATTCGAGGGCTTTTCGTTTTTGCCAGACCTTTATAAAGACGTCGGAGACGATCTCTTCGGAGAGTTGTTTGGATTTTACGAAGCTCCAGGCAAAATTGTAGAGGGACTTATATAGAGACACGTATAGCTCTTCGTAGGCCTTCTGGTCCTCAAATTGGGCTATGCGCAGTTGCAAAAATGCAATTCTTTCGGCAGCAATCATTTACTTAAGCAATGAGTCGGATACAAGTTAAGGAATTATAAACAATACTGTAACAAATACTGCATTATAATGACAGCTAATTCTGCAAATGTGCTGTTTATTTCGGTGGATCGGGCAAATTAATTATTTTTGCCGGTCAAAACGCCGGGGAGGGTTCCCGGCGTCATACCTGGACCCTTAGCTCAGTTGGTTAGAGCAGCTGACTCATAATCAGCGGGTCGCTGGTTCGAGCCCGGCAGGGTCCACAGGTTAGCGTGCAACGGCTCCGCAAGAGGGGCGGCAAGCCCAGGGTTGGGTAATGGTTGAGATGCAACGAGCCGGGGGGGTGCAACATTCTTCTTCGCGCGGGCGTCCTTTGGGATAAATCCCGGGACATGCTTAAGAGTTATCTCACTACCGCCTGGCGGAATATCCGCAAGAACAAAGTCTTTTCCTTTATCAATGTTATCGGCCTGGCTATTGGAATGGCGGCCTGTCTGCTGATCCTGCAATACGTGAATTTTGAGCTGAGCTATGATCAGTTCAATAAAAATGTGGGCGATCTGTACCGCGTCTATAACGACCGGTATCAGAATGGAAAGTTGATCCAGCATGGGACGATCACGTATTCGGCGATCGGGAAGGCGATGCAGGATGATTTTCCCGAAGTGGTGGCGCATACGCGGGTGGAACCGTTTGGGCCGCTCGTGATCACGGAAGGCATCCGGCAGATCGGGAAGCAACGGGCATTATATGTCGACAATGCGTTTCTGAGCATGTTCAGTTATCCGCTGATGGCGGGGGACGGGAGGGCGGCGCTGGAGGAGCCGCATACGGCGGTGCTGACGGAGGATGCGGTAAAAAGATATTACGGGGCGACCGACCCGGGGTCGGTGATAGGGCGGACGCTGGTGGTTGGGGATGACTCGATCCCGTACCGGGTGACGGCGGTCATCCGGGACGTTCCGGAAAATTCACATTTGCAGTATGACCTGCTGCTCTCCTATCTTACGCTTTATTCGGGGAAGAATGCGTGGTTGGACGCGAACTACGATTTTGTGGACTCGGATTTCTGGCATTATATCCAGTTAAGGCATGGGACGGACCCGAAGGCGCTGGAGGCTAAATTCGAAGGTTTTAGCGGGAGGCATTTCCAGGGCAATAAGATATCGGGTAGCGTCGAGAAATTCCATTTGCAACCTTTGGCGCGGGCGCATTTGTATTCCGACTTTGAATACGAGATCGGAAAGACGGGAAGCGCGACGGTCGTCTGGGGGCTGCTGATCATCGCCTCCTTTATCATCGTCATTGCGTGGGTCAATTATATCAATTTGTCGACGGCGCGGTCGGTGGAGCGGGCGAAGGAGGTGGGGGTGCGGAAGGTGATCGGCGCGGCGCGGGGGCAGCTGGTGCGGCAGTTCCTGACGGAATCCTTTCTGATCAATCTCATGGCGCTCCTCGTCGGGGTGGGATCGATGTTCCTCTTGCAGCCTTTATTCAATGACCTGGTCGGGCACCGGTTGTCGGCGTCGTATCTGCTCATCCGGAGCATGGGGGGTTATGGGTTGACGATCGGCTTGCTGGGGCTTTTGGTCCTTGGGATCTTCGTGTCGGCTTATTATCCGGCGTTCGTGCTGTCGTCGTTCCGGCCGATCCTGGTGCTGAAGGGGCGATTCAGTGCGTCGAAGCGGGGGATCGCTTTGCGGAAGGCGTTGGTGATCGGACAGTTTGGGATCACGGTAGCGCTGATGATCGGATCTTTTGTGGTGTTCCGGCAGATCCGGTATATGGACCGGCAGCAGTTGGGCGTGAACATCAACCAGGTGCTGGTGATCAGTGCGCCGGCGCTTACCAATCAGGATTCGACCTTTATGGAGAAGGAGAACAGCTTTTTCGAGCGGGTGAAACGGGTTCCGGGTGTAGAGGGTGTGGCGGCGTCCTGGAGCGCCATCGGGGGTGAGACGGGCAGGACCTTCAATGTCCGGCGGGATGATCAGGATAGTACGGTAAGATTTACGATGCGACAAAACGGGATCAGCGAAGGCTGGCTGAAGCTTTACCAGGTGAAGCTGGTAGCGGGGCGGGGATATACGTATACTGACTATGATCCGGACTTTGGGGCGCGGCACAATATCGTCATCAATGAAAGTGCGGCGAAGCTGTTGGGGTATCGCAGTCCGGAGGATGCGATCGGGAAGACCATTATTCGGTGGGGGCGGAAGTGGGTGGTGATCGGAGTGATCGGCGACTATCATCAGAAGTCGTTGCGGTATGCGATGGAGCCGACCTTGCTGATGCCTTTCTATGGCAGCGGCAGCGATATCTCGGTGCGGATCGCGACGCAGAATGTGCCGGCGGTGGTGGAGGCGTTGAAGAAGCAGTATGAGGCATATTTCCCGGGTAATCTTTTCGACTTCTATTTTCTGGATCAGCATTATAATTCGCAGTATGCGAATGACCAGTTGTTTGGGAAGGCGTTTAGCATCTTTGCGGGGTTTGCTATTTTCATCGCCTGTCTGGGGTTGCTGGGGCTGACGCTTTTTGCGACGGCGCAGCGGACGAAGGAGATTGGCGTGAGGAAGGTCCTGGGGGCGTCGGTGACGAATATTGTGGCGTTGCTGTCAAAGGATTTTTTACTGCTGGTTGGGATTGCGTTTGTGGTGGCGTCGCCGGTGGCGTGGTGGGTGATGCATCGGTGGCTGCAGGATTTTGCGTACCGGATCGAAATCGAGTGGTGGGTATTTGTGTTGGCGGGGGTTTTGGCGGCGGTGATTGCGTTGGCGACGATCAGTATGCAGGCGGTGCGGGCGGCGGTGGCCAATCCGGTGAAAAGCCTTCGGATGGAATAGAATTGTTGAAGATGAACGGAGCGTCGCAACGGCTGCTAAATCAGGGTTCGAATGTCGACCCAAAAAATAAGCCCCTGTAGAAACAGGGGCCGTAACCAAAACTAACTGCTTATGAGAAAATTGACTGCTTGAGAAAGTTTATAATGAGTTTTTCTTTTCGTTCTTTCTGAGTGTAAAGTTAGGATGCGTAATGTTAAGTGCAGTGTTAAAATATGTTTTACGGCGATGGGGGGATGGGATTTAATGTTTTTTTAATGCAAAGGTGTGGACGGAGTTGGGGTTTGCTTATATTTATTGCATCAAAAGCTGATTGTCATGAAATTCCGTTTATTCCTCCTGCTTTTTTTGTCATCCTCTTCCTTTATTTATTCCCAGGGGCTCACGTCGGTGGAGATCGATAGCGTGGCTGAGCGTGCGCGCAGGGCGTTTGATGTGCCGGGGATTGCGGTTTGTGTGATCAAAGACGGCCGGGTGATCCATTCGAAGGGTTATGGGGTGCGGTCGTTGAATTCGCGGCAGCCGGTCGATGAGAATACGCTCTTTGGGATTGCGTCGAACAGCAAGGCGTTTACGACGGCGGCGTTGGGGATGCTGGTCGATGAGGGGAAGTTGTCGTGGGATGACAAAGTCCGCAAATTCATTCCGGAGTTCAAGCTTTTTGATCCGTATGTGACGGAGGAGTTCACGATCCGCGACTTGTTGTGTCATCGCAGCGGGCTCGGGCTTGGTGCGGGCGACCTGATGTTCTTTCCGGACGGCAGTGATTTCACTGTCCGGGACATCCTTCACAATTTGCAGTATCTCAAACCGGTGACTAGCTTCCGGTCGCAGTATGCTTATGACAACAATCTGTATATCGTGGCGGGTGAGGTGGTGGCGCGGGCGAGCGGGATGAGTTGGGAGGACTTTATCGATAAGCGGATCCTGCAACCGTTGGGGATGAGTCATAGCGCATCGACGTACGACCGGCTGAGGGATACGTCGGATGTTATCGACGGGCATTCGCGGGTGGAGGGGAAGGTGCAGGTGATCAGGCGGCATCGGGGGCAGGTGGACAATGCGGCGGGTGGGATCTATTCGAGTATCTCGGATCTGAGCAAGTGGGTGCTGTTGCATTTGTCGCATGGGAAGTATGTGGCGGGGGCTTCGGCGAACGGGGCGGCAGGGGCGGGGGCAGCCGGCGGGTCGGCGGATAGCTTGCGGCTTTTCAGTGAGGCGGTTTTGAGGGAGCGGTGGACGCCGCAGACGATCTTGCCAGTCGGGGGACCGGGGCCGTACAATACTCATTTTGCAGCGTATGGATTAGGTTTTGGGTTGAATGATGTGAAGGGGTATAAGCAGATCAGCCATACGGGGGGATTGGAGGGGATGGTGACGCAGATCACGATGATCCCGGAGTTGCGGCTGGGAATCATTGTGCTGACGAATGCGGAGGAGGGGGGTGCGTTTTCGGCGATCACGAATCAGATAAAGGATAGTTATCTTGGGATTACGGGAACGGACCGGGTGGCGGAGTATGCGGCGGGGCGGAGGAGGCAGGTGGAGGAGGCGAAGAGGTTGACGGATTCGATCTGGAGGGAGGTTGAGGTGGCGGCGAACGCGGGGGCGGGGGGCAAGAGCGGGGCGGCGGGCAAGGCGGGCGGCGCGGGAAAGGCGGGGGCTTCGGCGAACGCGGGGGCGGCGGGCAAGAGCGGGGCTGGCTCGGCGAACGCGGGGGATTGGGCCATGTATACGGGGGTATATCGGGATGCCTGGCTGGGTGAGGTGACGATTGCGGTTAGGAATGGGCGCCTTTGGTTTGACAGCAAGCGGTCGCCGAGGCTTACGGGGGAGATGTTGCCTTACAAAGGCAATTCATTTATCGTGAAATGGGGGGATCGGAGCATGGATGCGGATGCTTATGTAATTTTCAGTCTTGACGAGCGGGGGATCGCGACGGAAATTAAAATGAAGCCGGTCTCCCCGCTGACTGACTTTAGTTATGATTTTCAGGATCTGGATCTTCATCGGGAGAAATAAAATCTACTATACATGTCGAAAGTATTTTCAATCGTACTCCTGACGGGAATGGTCCTGGCGGGGGGTGGGTGTTTGGTCGCGGATGGCCAATCGTATCAGGCGTTGCATGAGAGGGCGATCGTGGTGGACACGCATAATGACGTGTTGTCGACCGCGACGATGAATGGGATGGATATCGGGACGGATCTGAAGGGTAAGACGCATTCGGATCTGGCGCGGTTTAAAAAAGGGGGCGTCGATGTGCAGGTCTTTTCCATCTTTTGTGATGACCATTATGGGGTCGGGACGGCCTTTAAGTTTGCGCATCGGGAGATAGACAGTCTTTATGCCATTGCGCGGCGGAATCCGGACAAGATGCAGATCGTGACTGATCCGGCGGGTTTGGAGCAGGCGGTGAGACATCACAAGCTGGCGGCGATGATGGGAGTGGAAGGCGGGCATATGATCGAGGATAGAATGGAGTATTTGGATACGTTTTACCGGCTTGGGGTTCGGTATATGACATTGACCTGGAACAATAGTACGCCGTGGGCGACGTCGGCGATGGAGGAGACGAGTAAGGCCTGGACGGTGACGCCATATGGGCTGACGGAGGAAGGGAAGGCGATCGTGCGGCGGATGAATGAGCTGGGGATGATGGTGGATCTGTCGCATGTGGGCGAAAGGACCTTCTGGGACGCTATACATACTACCAGCAAACCGGTGATCTGCAGTCATAGTAGCGTGTATGCGTTGTGTCCGGTATTTCGGAATCTGAAGGATGATCAGATCAAGGCGATTGGGGCGAATGGCGGGGTTATCCAGGTGAATTTCTATTCGGGCTTTCTCGATAGCAATTATGCGCCGCGGATGACGAGGTTTCTGGAGCGGCATAAGGCGGAGTTGGACAGCCTCGCCGCTGCGAAGGCGCCGCAGTATGCGATCAATGAGTACCTGAGTAAGAAGTATCCGGCGGAGAGTGATTCGTTGCGGGCGCCGTTGTCGCTGCTGATGGATCATATCGATTATATCGTTCGGTTGGCGGGGGTGGATCATGTGGGGTTGGGGTCGGATTTTGACGGGATCGAGTCGCCGCCGCAGCAGTTGGATGATGTGACGACGTATCCGTTGATCACAAGGGAGCTTTTGAAGCGGGGGTATAAGGCGGCGGATATCGAGAAGATCCTTGGGGGGAATTTTATCCGGGTTTTCAAGGCGAATAGTGTGGGGGTGGCGGCGGGGGCGCGGGTGCCGGCGGACGCGGAGGCGAAGTGAGGGCGGCGGAGGTGAGGGTGGCGGCGGACGCGGGGCGGCAGCCAAGGTGTGGGGTCGGGTGGCGACGGCGAGGTGAGGGGTGGCGGGGGACGCGGGCGGCTGCCAAGGTGTGGGGTGATGGCAGAACGGCGGGCGGAGGGAAGTGATAAAAAATATGTAACTTAATGGGGCTTATCCTTAAAATGCACCATTATGTCGTGGTTCTCCCAAAACTTGCTGCTTGCGGCTTGCCTGACTGCCGGTATTGCTGCCAATGCCCAAACTGCCGGCGTTGCGGCAAATGGCCAATCCTCGTTGGATGACCTGGCCGGAAAATTTATAAAATATGTTCGGGCTGATCGAAAAGAGAAGGTCATCGTTCTAACCGATAAGCCTTTTTATTCGGCGGGGGAGACGATCTGGCTAAAGGCATGGTGTCTCGACTCGCTTTCAAATCGCTTCCTTTACCTCAGCAAAAACTTGTTTGTAGATCTGGTTGACGACGAGGATAGCGTCATCAGTCAGCTTTTGCTGAACATCCCGGCGCGAAAGACGGCGGGTAAGATATTGCTTCCGGCGTCGCTTGGCGAGGGTTATTATTGGCTAAGGGCCTATACCGGAAGGATGCTGAATGGCGATAGCGGTCGCATCTTTGTGAAACCTGTCTATGTGGTCAATCCAAGCAAACCGAACCCGCGTGCGCTTCGGGCGGCATATTTAAACAGCAGCGCGCAGGCGGGCAATGGCGCGCGGGCGGGCAATAGTGTGCGGGCGGGTTACGGCGGGCAGACGGGCAATGGCGCTCAACCGCGACCGGACGATACGGCTGCGCCGCAAACCTCCTTCTACGCCGAAGGTGGCTCGATCATATCGGGGACGACGGCGACGGTCGCCTTCCGAAGTCAATCGGCCGATGGCAGTCCGGTTGATGTATCGGGGTATGTCACGGACCCGCTTCATGACACTGTCTCGCGGTTGAAGAGTGTGCAGGGCATGGGGAAATTCAGTTTCGATGCGTATAATCCCAGGAAGTATACGGTTCATATTATCTGGAGAGGCCGGGAATTGCTCTATGCGCTGCCCAAGCTCGATCAGTTTGCCAGTCAGTTGACGGTCATCGGGCGGGATGACCGGTCGATCAAGCTGCAGGTTTCGTTGGGGGATTCGCTGTATAATAAACATAAGTCGACGAAGATATTGGGGATCAGCCGGGACAGTCTTTGTTTTGCAGCCATAGGAACGGATATGTACCAGGTGAATGTTCCGATTGCAAACTTTCCGGTGGGCAGGGTCTGCTTTTTACTCTTCGATGACCGGGACAATCTCGTCAGTCAGCGCAGTGTATATATCGGCAGCAGCGATAGCGGCCGGATCGTCGCTGCGACGGACAAGGCGAATTATTCTCCTGGTGATAAAGTTAATCTCAGCATTGGCGTGAAGACACAAAATAGCAATCCGGTGCTGACGACCTTGTTGTCGGTGGCGGTGACCGATAACCGGCTTACGGGCGATCGGGGTGGCGGCGAAGCGGGCGGAGCCGGGGGGACTTCGGCGGGCGGCGCGGGAGCTGCGGCTAATGGGGCGGCGGGCGGCACGGGAATGGCAGGGATGGCGGCTAATGGGGCGGCGGGTAGCCCGGCTGGGATCGAGGGGTTACCTACAACGGAAGATGAGATTTTCCGTGGGTATCCGGCGGATGCATTGGATGTGTTGATGCTGCTGGAGCGGCCAGGCTATGGAGACTGGGGGAAAGTGGGGGCGGCGGGGAGCGGGGAGGCAGGGGCTTCGGCGAGTGGCACCGCGGGTGGGGCGGCGGGTGGCACTGCGAGTAGGGCGGCGGGTGGGATGGTGAGTGGGGCAGCGGGGCCTTCGGCAAACGGGGCGGGCAAAGGTATGGTCCGGTATCTTGACAGCAACTTATTAAATCTTCGGGGCAAGGCGGTGAGTAAGAATAATGAGCCTTTGAAGAAGTATATCGTCAATCTGGTATCCGGAGATAACAATCTCTTTTTGGCGGATACGACGGATGCGGAAGGCCGCTTTTTGTTTCCGCTATCGGATTTCGATGACGGCACGAAGTTCAATTTGAAGCTTACGGATCTGAACGGCAAGGCATATGAGGGGAAGGTGATCCTGGACAAGATCGATTATCCGAGGTTCCCAACGCCACGGGCGAAGAAGCGGGGCTTCAACAGCGACGAGATAGCGATGCTCCGGCGGTATAGGTCGTTGCCGGTGACGGAGCAAGCCGAGCCGCCAAAAGACACCGGATTATTGAAGCCTGCCGTCGTCGAGGCGCGCAAGAAACTGCCGGACTATGATGAAGCAAAGCGGGTGAGCCCTTTTTCCTATATCATCGGGCCGGACCAGCTCAGAAGGGGTGGAGTCGACGAAGTCTACAATGCGCTTTCACAGGTCCCAGGGCTAACGACGGGCATCAACCGAAATTTTTCCTCCGGCACGATGAATGTGGACCCCTTCTACATCCTGATGGATGGAGTCCCTGTCAGCACGGGGGGTGATCTCAAAGGCTTCCTCGAATCGCTGGATGCGAATAACATCGAATTCATCGAGGTGCTGAAAGGTGCGCTTACGGCGATCTATGGGATGCAAGCTTCCGGTGGCGTCATCCTGATCAATTCCGTCAATATGTTGCATGACTATGCGCAGACTAACGATAAGGGGCTGACGACGATCTATCCAAAAGGTTACTATAACCAACCGGATATCTTTTCTTCCGGTTATGATAAAAAGAAAGGGGCGGCGGAGGCGGCGGATCTGCCAACCTTGTACTGGAATGCGAACATTCTGACGGACAACCTGGGCAATGCAAAGGTCGACTTCTTTACAGGGCGACGACAGGCGACATATTCCGCGGCTATTGTGGGGGTGACGCCGGGTGGGGATATTGTCGAGAAAAAGATCCAGATCAAATGCAGATAGGAGCGCGGGTGCGGGCGGCAAGCGAGAGGGGTGGGGCGGCAATTGGAGGAGGGTGGTAAGCAAGGAAGCAGGGTGCGGGCTCCGGCGCCGGTGCGGGGCGGCGGACCTAAAAGACACTAAACGGGATGGTCTTGCTAGCGCCGTTCCCGATGAGCTGGAGGAAGTAGGTGCCGCTGTGATAGCCCGCCACATTGAAGTTGAGGGTGTTCACGCCTGACCGGATGGTATTGCTATATGTTGCGACTATTCTGCCGCCGGCATCTATGATCCGCGTCACAAATGATCCATTCCCCGTGGATGTAAAAGTGAGCAAGAGGTTGGTTCGAACCGGGTTGGGATAAAGCCGGAGCGCCACGTCTTTCGTCACCTCGATGACAATAATCCGGGACCATGCCGACTGACCGTCGTCGGCCGTCAATTTCAGCCGGTAATAGGACGTGCCGGTATAGGGGCCCTGGTCGACGGCGCTATAGTCGCGCTCCTCGTTGCTGTTGCCGGCTCCCGGTACTTCTGCGACCGGGGTAAACGTTATCCCGTCCTGGCTTCTCTCAACAGTAAATAACTTATTGTTCACTTCCATTGCGGTAGACCAGCTTAAATCCACGGAACCTTGTGGAGTGAGTGTGGCATTGAAGGTCAATAGCTCTATCGGCAAGGGGGAGGTGGTCACATTATCCGTTCCGATATACCAGGTATTATTCAGATTAGTCAGGCTCAGTCCCGTCCGGTTGACTTCCAGGGGAACATTGGCGTTAGTCGCGCTCACGAAGGTACCAACGGCGCTGGATGCGAGTGAGGCATTGAGGTCCGGGAGCGAAAATACGCCAAACCCATTCCCGCCATAGCGTAGTTGGCCGGTGTTGCCATTCGGCGAGAGGCCGCCGCTGGCGCTAACCTGCCAGGCGGCGATGGAGACGCCCTTTACGGAGTTGCCCCAGCTTGCGTCCAGGTAAAACACGGGCGTATAGCCCTGACCGGTGGGGGTATGGGTTACGCTCAGGGTCCCGCCTGAAGTAAGATTGGTTGAATATCCGAACCAGAGAGGCTGGAATGCGTCTTGTGCCGGGTCGGTACCTACGGGGAAGAGGCCTGTGGCGCTTGGTATAGAGACGCTCGTTTTTGCAAACCAGCGCGTAAAGGTCCCGCCATAGGCCCAGCCTGAGGTATAGCTAAGCGTCCCGGGTGCTGCGGCGCTTGTCCCGAGCGTAAGGGTATTACCGTTCAGGTTGATCAAGCCCTGTGTCAGCGTGAGACCGCCGGTTATTGCCGGCGAAAAGTTGAATTGAAGGATGTTGGTAGCTGCTGTAGTCGCCATCGTCAGATTGACAATTTGCGGTGTAGGCGCAGTGCCAATTGAAAAAGTCTGCGTGCCGGAGCCATCGATCGTCATATTGCCTGCCGCGCCGCTGGCGAAGATGATGGCAGCGCCGGAGGAACCCGTCACGGAGATATTGCCGGCGAACGTCGAAGTCGAGTTGTAAGCAGGGCTGAGAGTGGCGCCCGTTCCGCTTTGTACGAAGTAGGCGTCGCTTTTAAAAACATCGCCATTCCCGGCGTTCCCACCCTGCCGGAGGATGCCTGAACCGGCGTTGGTGATCGTCGTGACACCATTGAATGTGTTACCGCCGTTATTTGCGCTGGTGACGTTGGAGGTATGCTTGAGGGCGGTCGTGCCGTTGAAAACGTTGCTTTGAAACCGAATATTTCCAACGATTGCATTGAAGACGCCATAGGTGGTATCGCCGATGATGTATCCATTGGCATTGGGATGGTTGACGACAAACGTGACGCCATTGTTAAATCTGCTGCCAATCAAATAGGCCGCGGTATCGGCGGTGAAACTGCAAACGCCGTTGAAAATACATTCGAACGACGGGAGCGTCGTTGTGCCGCCGATATAGAGTGCGCCCGTGCTTCCGGACGTATTGATAGTCTGGGTCTTTGTGCCCAGCTGGGTGACATTACAAAGATAAATATTGGTTTCGCCGTTGATGGACCCGGTGAGGAACTGCCCGCCGCTGTTCAACAGAACGGACCCGTATTGGTTGTTATCCGCAAAATGATAGAACCCGGTGGAGCTTACGGTAGAATTCAGCGTGATGGTACTGTCAAAGGTTACGCTATTCACGTTGCCGGAGCCCGCATCGGCGAAGGTCATATTTCCCGTAAACCCGATATTGGCGATCACGGGGCCGTAAAAGGTTGCTGAGGCATTTCCGGTACCGTTCTGCCTGCAGATAAAGAATCCCCCATCCGTTATGGACGTCATTGTCGTCGTCCCGTAAAATGCATTGCCGAGGGAATTGGCGCAGACAATAAAGTTGTTGTTGGTGCCGGAGTCCGCGAATGCATTGAAAGTAGCGTTATAGAACGTATCGGGTGCAGCGCCATTGTCGCCCATCCGCCACCGGCTTGCGGTTACTGCCGCGGTAAAGGTAACCGGTCCATGGTAATAGTTGCCGCCGCCAAATACATCGTCGGTATTCAGGGTCTTGACGAAATTCGCGGTACCGTACTGCGTAAAATTCTGAAACTGTATGCGGCCGGAAGTATCGTTGATCGTGATCCCGTTTGCCGCGGTTCCGATCTGCGTTCCGGAATAGTAACTGATCTTGTTGCTATTGGGGTCCGTCACTTTAAAAGCAGACCCGGCCACGCTTGTCAGGATGGATCCGCCGGTAAGTTTGTCGGTGGTGTTGGTGGCGTCTCCGGTGATCAAATAGTTATTTCCATGAAGGTCGAGGTTGCCCTGGGTGAACGTGGTATTGTGGGTTACGGTTATATTCCCGGCGATCGTAATATTGGGATTAGCCGTCGAAGTATTGTTGAAGGTCACATTGTAAAACGTCTGGCCGCCGGAAACGACCGTGCTGATGGCTTGTACGCCGGTGCTACCATTGAAGGTGACGGTTCCCTGTTCCTGGAGGAAGGGGGTAGCGTTTGCGCTGGAGATCGTCCAGTTACCGCCGGCGTTTAGGCTATAATTTTTTGTGGCGTCGACATCGAGTGAGGCCGTGCCCTGAACGGTAAGATTGCCGAGAACGTTCAAGATATTTCCGAGGGTCTTTGTGCCCGAGTTGGAAATGTTCAGGTTATAATAGTTCAGTGAGTTGCCGGCAAGAACTGTCTGCGCGCCCGGGTAATCGTAGTCGACCAGATTATTGGCCGCGCTTGGGTTAAAGGTATTTACGCTGATCGATTTCGCCGAATTGTAGAGCAAAGTGGCGACGGCTCCCTGAACAAATTGTCCGGATCCGTAGAGTGAGTCGGAGATCGTCAGGACATTCGTGTTTGTGAGGACGGCTCCCGAGGCGACATTTAGATTGGGGATGGTCAGCGTTCCGGCGAGAGTTGCGGTAGAAGAGGTGAATTTATATTCGTTGGGACCGGTGGTCGTGGCGCTGGCGTTGAATGTACCGTTGTTGGTAAGGTTCCCGTTGATGACGAAGTCCTCGTCAATGGCGGAGCAGTCCCAGGTGCCACTGGAGGAGATGGAGATGCTATAGAGGGTTTTGTTGCCGTTGGCGTTGGTAAAGACGATGTCGCCGTCGGCGGTGGTGGCTCCGGAGATATTTAAGTTGGTATTGCCGATATTGAGGATGGATCCGGCGAGAACGTCGAGTGTCGTTCCGATGTTAACTCCGCCTACCGCAACGCCGGAAAAAGTCACGGTGCCGTTGATTGAAGCTGATGAGAGGAAATTTGCTACCCGGCCTGCGGTATAGGTGATCCCCGAGCCGGTATTCATGGTAACGGCGCCGGTGAAGTTCTGGGCCCCTGTGGCGCTGCCGTAGGTCACAACGCCGTTGAAGGTAGAGGTCGAGGAGATCGTCATTGCATTTTGGCCGATCGTTTCGGTGCCTGCGGCGGCGGTAAACGTTCCTGCGACGCTTAGTACGCCAGTGGCGGTACCGGTGATCGCGCCTCCGGAATTCAGGAGGAGGTTGCCGCTTACGCTGAGGGTTCTTACGTTTGCCCAGGTAAGGGTTCCTGAAATAGTAAGGTTATTGCAGGCGCCGGGGTTGGCGTTCATGGTGATGGTCTGTCCGGCGAGGATAGTTACGTCGTCTGCGGCGGTTGGGATGCCGACGGGCAGCCAGCTGGTGGCGGTGCTCCAGGATCCGGAGGCGGTGTTGCTTGTATAGCTGATGGCAAAGCTGTTCAACGCCAGACAGAGGCCTGTGATGAGTATGGTGAGGCTTTTATATAGAGAGACCGGACGGGTAGCGTGCTTTTTCATGGATAGTGATCCAATGGGGCTAGGCTGTTGCCATTGGGCATGGAATAACTTCCATCCTTGTGCCAGTTAATAAGGCTTTAGTTGTCAAGGTTTTAATGAAGGAGCATTTTGGGTATCATTCCCAATTTTGGAATGTTAAACCGGAGCGGGAATAGGGTAGATCTTGAGAGTGGGTTGTCTTCACCTGGCGAGGATCACTTTCATCGATTGAAAATCGATGGGCCCGGATGTGTGTTGGTGGATGATCTTCCAGACCGCCGCTTTCTTTTGGGCGACCCAGGTAAGGCGTTCTTCGAGGTGTTTAAGTTCTTTGCCTTCCGCGGATACGGCTGCAAATCGGACGATAGCGGTTACAACGGCCAATTCCCCGGCAGCCTGAATCTGAACATCGTCGAAAGTAACGACGTCCTGGTCGGCGCCCAGCGAGGAGAACCAGCCTTCTGCCATTTTCCGCCAGGTGGGGAGGCCTTCATAGGACCATTGCTGCCACATGTCGAAGATTCGGACGTTGTCGTCAAAGATGGAGCAGAAAGCGGGAAGGTCTTTTTGGAAAATGGCGGTTTTGTACGTGTCGAATAGGGATTGTAGATCTGGCATTGGGAAGTTATTGTATTACTAAGATAAAAAAGGTCAGATATTCGGCGATCCGGCTTTCGCTGGTGATCAGGAAATGAGCAACCCGACAGCCGTCCATACCAGACCTTACTCCTGGACATCGTGAATCATTTTGTTGACGATTAACCATTTCCCGTCCAGTTCATGGAAGGACAACAGCTCCTGGTAGTTGAAAGCATACATCTTTACGCTGACCTTGGCCATGGCAATGGAGCCGGTCACATCAATCGCATGGATAGTTCCCTTGAAAGGCTTGCCGGATTCCATCGGGCTTTGCCGGTTGGCGACCCCGTCCAGGTATTGTTTCAAGGTCTTGAAATACGCCTTGCCTGCCGCGTCGCCGAATAGCAGCGTGCCCTCGTAGTAAGCGGTGCTCAGGAGCCGTACGTCTCCTTCATAAATACCTTTGAAATAGACATCGGTTAGAATAACGGCGATGGCTGCGGAGTCGGTGATGAAATTGTTCATGTGCATTGTCTTTGGTGATGGTTGAGCGCTGGCGTTCAGAGAGGTGATGAACGCGAAGAGGATGAGATATTGCTTCATGTCAGTTTCCGGAGAGGGCTATCCTGGAATCTATCTATTTTGCTCAAATCTTGGACCAGATTGCGAGGGATTCAACCGGCAAAAAAAATAAAAACCGCACTGAGTAAAAACACTTAGCGGTTGCAATGAGCTGCAGGCGACGGGGAATTACCTTTGATTTGCCTTCAAATTGTCGGTATCTTAGGTAATACACAACAAATCTGCAGCAGGTATGGATACGAATACGAAAGAACCAGTTTCGGCGACTGAGCACGGTTCATCGGAATTGGGGCCGGCAATGAATCCCGTGCGGGTCGAACAGAAGAGTTATGAGATGCCTCCCCGGGAGGGTTTTACTGTCGCACACTTTCTAACCGTTACCGACATCGCCCGATCGGCTCGCTTTTATGAAACCGTTTTCGGCGGTCGCATTCTGAGCGGCGGCGACAGCAGCGGTGCACCTGCGTACATTCAGATCGCGAATACATGGCTCCTTGTCAACGTCGGCGGTGGGCCGACGCCCGATAAGCCGACGGTAACGCTTAGCGTCCCCGATCCTGACAGGATCAACAGCTTTATGAATATCCGGGTTGCGGATATTCAAGCGTGCTACGAATTATGGAAAAGTCGGGGAGCCGAGTTCATTACGGAGCCGATCCCCAAGTATGGCGAGATCCGCTGCTACATGCGCGATCCGGACGGTTATATTATCGAGGTGGGGCAGAGTACGGATCTTAGGTACGGTTAAATTGTTAAGGGCCAGGAAAACCTGACCCTTGAAACAATAACAATAACAAACCTGGAAAAAATTTTAAGTATCCAACCTATTCTATAACATCACCTTTTTCGCGACTGACCACTGACTGCCATCGGTAACTTGTACGACATAGACCCCGACAGTGGAAGTAGAAACAGTAAGATCGATGCGGGCCGAGGCGGTCTCGAACGACTGCTGTTGCAGAACCTGGCCGCTGATCGTGATCACTCGTACGAAGAGGCGGTTACCGGATGCGTTCGCGGGGAAGATGGATATCGTCTTGCCGCTGGCGATGATCGTGGGCTGTGCAGTTGTAGTTTGGGTACCGCTAACCAGGACGATCGTGCTGTAGATGAAGTTGCCATTGACATCTATCTGGCAAATGCGATACTGCGTCTGAGCGGAAGGTGCGGATTCATCCGTGTATGTATAGCTATCAGCTAAAGAGCTTGTGCCTGCGGCGACTTCACCGATCGTTTCCCAGTTAGTGCCATCGGCGCTGCGTTCTACTTCAAAATGACTGTTATTGATCTCGTTAGTTGTGTTCCAGATCAGCTGTACGGCGTCATTGCTGCGATTTGCAGAAAAGGAGACAAACGTAACGGGCAGAACTATATTAGTGAAGCCAGTGGGGGAAGAGCCGGTAGCGGCGGTGGCCTCTGCAGGGCCGGTAATGGTGCCATCGTTCTTACCATCATATTTGGTTTTGCCGGCAATGGTAAGCAATTCATTCGGGGTAGCGTGCGTCGCCGTTATTGAACCGCCGCTCCCGATGATGACCGTCGAAGCTGCATCCAGCGCCAGGGTGTTATTTTGACTAAAATTGAGCGTGCCTGAGATGTTGATTGTGACACCGTTCAAGGAGGAGGAGTTGTCGAATATGACCGTATAGCCAGCCGAGATAACAATATTGTCGCCATTCGCAGGAATTCGAGCAAGGCTCCAGGTGCCGGCGCTCGACCAGTTGCCGCCATTAACGATCGCTGTGTTGGTTGCAGCCTTAAGGCCCGTAGAGATAAAGGCCAGGAGGAGGAAAAGATAGAATTTGGATTTCATGGGTTCCAGATTTTGTTTGTTGGACCCTAAAAGACAAGCGTCATACCAAACCTTCCTACCGTGCCAAACCTGCAAAGGTAGACTGTTAATGACATTTATAATCAGCGTGTTATAAGATCGATTAGAGAAAACTTCCATATATTGGAAGGTCCGGGGCCTTAAGAAAACTTTCCGGTTTTTGGAAAAATTGCCCTGGCTGGGAGGATAAAGGGGCCAAAATATGTGAGAGTTCGTAGGCCGGAAGTAAAAAAGCACTTAATAGGAGTGCGCCGCCTGAAAGAGTGCCGGGTTATTGGCATAGCAACTGCCTGAAATTCCAAACTGTCCGATAGGTGTCTCCCTTTGGATAGCTCCGAAGGTAAGCCCGGGTTTCGCTATATTTTAGGGTATATAAACCCTGTATTTATTATAATTGGGGGGTATATAAGTGCGGTCAAACTATAGGTAGAGACCATAAGACAATTGACCGGTATGTGGAGCTGTTGGAAAAATGTTTTGTGGTTTTCCAATTAGGAGGGTTTAGCCGCAATCTTCGTAACGAAATAAAAAAAGGTAAAAAGATATATTTCTACGATAACGGGATAAGAAATGCGATCATTAAAAAATTTTCCCCGTTATCCCTGCGACAAGATGTAGGTGCATTGTGGGAAAACTTTTTGGTAAGTGAAAGAAAAAAAGCAAACCATTATCTATTCGAAAGAATCGTTTGCAAGTGGCATATTTAATTGACTATCTATAAATTATTAAATTTTGGAATAAATAAACTAAACCTATAAGTTGATTTTATGAAATTAGTTCCTATCTTTGTAGCTGAAGATTTGGAAGACGGGCTTTGGGCGATTCAACTTGAAGGCCAGCCTCAAAGCGAATTTGACGGGTTTTTCGATTTGGTGAACGACGCAGAGTGGCTTTACAATTTCTTTGATCAAAATCAAGCCGATCTACATCAAGGGTTCTTTGGTAATATCTCTATGAAGGATGCGGTATCGAGGACACTTGAAGAAGCTGGGGAAATGGAAGATAGCCTATATGAGTATTCACAATTAGGCTTTGGGAATGGAAACACTAATCTCCAGCATCTATTTAAACCCTTGAATAATTTCGAGTATGCGATAGCATCGCATCAGAAAAGCAAAGCCAGGATCAGAAAAGGGTGGCTTAGATTGTACGCGATACGACTTGCTGAAAACTGTTATCTGGTAACAGGCGGTACCATCAAGTTGACGCAGGATATGAAAAGGGCTCATTTGCAAAATGAATTGAAAAAGCTAGAGCTAGCAAAACAGTTCCTCCGAGACAATGGGATAGATTTCCCTGAAGATCTAAATAGTTACAGAGATGAATAACTTAAAAGAAAAATTATCCAAGTTGGCCTCTGAGCAGCCTTCCGACTGGAAGGAAAAGGCTCAATATCGTCGCGAGAACCGGGAATGGCAGAAGAAGTCTGCCGCTATCGCAGTCCGGGTACTTGATGCACTGAAAGCTCAAAATCTCTCTCAAAAGGATCTGGCGGAACGCATGAACATATCCCCCCAGCAGATCAGCAAAATTGTTAAGGGTCAGGAAAACCTAACCCTCGAAACAATATCAAATTTGGAAAGTGCCTTGGGTATCCAGATCCTTGACGAGAAGGTAGTCCTTAAAAGGTCATCGGCTAAACCGAAGAAACAGACAGCCCTTTCAAATCGTCCTTTACCGAAAAAACGCCCCCTAAAGGCGGTCTAGCGGTCAATTCTTCGGATTATTGTAAAGGAGTCTTTTTACAACATGGGGCCAGCCTTACTTGTCGATTATAGTGGTAGCTATTTTAGCGCCAATCATAGCTCTTTGGTAATTACCAAAATGAACGCCACAATCATGTACTCATAGCAACTTTTTATGAAACGATCCCTGCTTGTACTCACGCTCTTTGTGGCAAACGTTCTTCCGGCAAACTGCCAGGAAAAACCCGAATTAGATTCAAGTTCGAAGGAAACGATTGATATAATCGAGCACTATGGCGGGTTCATTTATGCAAGTGAAACCTCAAAGGTGGGGCAGGATTACCTGAAATTCAGCACTCTGTTCCTGCTCCTAATGTCGCAGGAACCGTGCGTTCTTATCGAAGTCTGCCACCTTTCTGGTGTGGTAGATCAGTCCCAGGTTCGTACGTCTCTATCCTGTCCAAGTCTACGCTCAGATAGTTAAAGCTTTCTTGCAGTATTTGTTTATCGGGCATACATACAAATTGAGAGGGTGAAACAGGCCATTATTCGCAACCCATCGAGCCAAGAAAAGCATGCAAATTGTGTGAAAATAAAAAAGCACCTACTAAGAATATCTTGTAAGTGCCTGAAAATCTGCTCCCCCTGTTGGACTTGAACCAACGACCCTCTGATTAACAGTCAGATGCTCTAACCAACTGAGCTAAGGAGGAATATGTAATGAACCGGCTTGCGGGCGGCTCGGCCCCAAAAGGGGTTGCAAAAATAGGGATTTCCGGTTGAAAAATCGATGGGAGAGGGAAAATTGTTGAGGGGGTCGGTGGCCCGGAGGAGGACTGGCGGCACTAAAACCACTTTTTTAAAAAGCCGCCTTCATCGAAAGCGAGGAAGAGGCCGTCGGGGCGGAGCTCGACGGGGTAGGTTTTGAGTTTGTAGCCTTCGCCATTGGTGTCATGACCGGTCTTGAGGTTGAATTTGAGGTTGTGGACGGGGCAGACGACGTTGCAGGATTTATCGATATAACCATCGGTGAGGGGAGCGCCGGCATGGGGACAGGTGTAGGCGAAGCCGAAGTATTTTTCCTGCTGGCGGGCGACGCAAAACTTTTTGCCATCGATCGTGACATCGGCGACATCGCCGGGGCTCCATTGCAGGTCGGAAGGATTATCGGCGATCTTATGCCATTTGTGCTTTGAAAACGCCATCAATAGAGGAATTCGGATTTATAGGGATAACGTACCTTATACAAAGTTCTGACCTTTTCGAGAATGGTATTGCGCAGGTCGTCGATATTCCGGCGTTCGGTGGCGGAGATAAAAACGCAATTACCGTTGGTCTCGCGCTCCCATCGTTCGCGAAGCTCGCTCAGAAGTTCCTGCTTAACGCCTTCTTCCAGCCAGGGATCGAAGTTGCGGCTCTCATAGAGATCGATCTTGTTAAAAATAACGAGGACGGGCTTGTCGAAGGCGTTTAGCTCCTGGAGGGTCTTGTTGACTACTCCCAGTTGCTCTTCATACCGGGGATGGCTGACGTCGACGACATGGAGGAGGATATCGGCCTCACGGACCTCGTCAAGAGTGCTTTTGAAGCTTTCCACGAGATGGTGGGGCAGCTTGCGGATGAATCCGACGGTGTCGCTTAACAAAAAGGGGGTATTCTCAAAGACGACCTTGCGGGTGGTTGTGTCGAGGGTGGCGAACAGCTTGTTCTCGGCGAAGACGTCGGATTTGCTCAAGAGGTTCATGAGCGTGGATTTACCGACATTGGTGTACCCGACCAGTGCGACGCGGATGAATTCACCGCGGTCCTTTCGCTGAGTGAAAGCCTGCTTGTCAATCTCCTGAAGCCGGCGGCGTAACAGGGCGATCTTGTCGCGGGCGATCCGACGGTCGGTCTCAATTTCCGATTCACCGGGGCCCCTGGTGCCTATTCCGCCCCCCAGCCGTTCCAAGTGCTTCCACATCCCGCGAAGTCTTGGTAAAATATATTGATATTGAGCAAGTTCCACCTGGAGCTTGGCCTGGGCCGTCTTGGCGCGGCTGGCAAAGATATCGAGGATCAGGTCGGACCGGTCGATGGTCTTTGTGTCGAGGATCTTTTCAATATTGGAGATCTGCGAGCCGGACAACTCATCGTCGAAAATGACGACGCGGACATCATGGGCGGCGATATAGCTTTTAATCTCCTCGAGCTTTCCCTTTCCAATATAGGTCTTGCTGTCGGGGTGAACCAGCTTCTGGGTAAACCGCTTCAAAGTGATTGCACCCGCGGTCTCGGCCAGAAAGGCCAGCTCGTCCAGGTATTCCTGAGCCTGCTCTTCCGTCTGGGTCTTGTCCACAACGCCGACCAGGATCGCCCTCTCCTCCTTCTGAATGCTGTTTTTCTTGTCTAACAAGCGGTGATATTTTGAGGGGCAAAATTAGCCCTTTCCAACCGGAATGAAGGGCAAAAAAAAGCCGGCTTGTCAGGTGCACCTACGGGATCAAAGGCCGCTCAACACGATCCCACCGGAGATCGGGAATACGGATGGTCCCGCGGAGGCCTTGATGAGGGGGTTCGCGTGAATTTGGACAAAGAAGCCCACGACGCCCTTACTGATGCGGATGGTCGGCGTGACTTCGGCGGTGCTGAAAAATTGCTTGGAGCCGAATTTCTCTACCAGGTTACCCAGCGGCCGGCCGGTGGCGTCTACCTGATCCACCCCCTTCGTATATGCGCTTAACATGACGCCGAACTTGGCGCCAACCGCGAATTTCCAGCTGTGATCCATGTTTTGCGGATCAAGCGCGAACCGCAACTCGACGGGGATCTCGAGGTAGGTAGTCGTCAGTTTATATCGTTTGAAGTGGGTGCCGCCTTCTTCGTCGGGGAAGGCCAGAGTCTGATTTTGATAAGCAGCTACCATTACTTCCTGGTGAGCGAAATAGATATTGCTGGAACCCAGGCCGATACCGGCGGCCACAGTGAGCCGGGGATCCGTCTTGGATGCCGGCCATGAATACATGAAGTAAAAATTCTCGCTGTGGTTAAACCCCTTGATGTTCATACTATCCGTCGAGCCGACCCAGTTGTCATAGCCCAGCTCGACCATAAAATGATCCTGAGATTTCCGCGGATCGGGCTTGATCTTACTCCAGTCTTTCTTGTTGCTTTTATTTGCGGGAGTGGCGGCAGGCTGGATTACGGGACGTTTGACGGCGCTATCGGCGGGGGTTGGATTGGTTGGCTTTTGTTGAGCGAAAGCAGCAGTTGTGGCGAACGTTACCAAGGCAGTAAAAACGTATTTCATCATAATGTCACTTGTGGGTGAATTCATTGTTCTGGCTGACAAAAATATCTTCCTTACGGTTAATAAAAGGTTAAAGAAAAGGCCGGGCGCAAGATATTACTTTTTGCCCTACTTTTAGGTCTGAATCTAACCAATACCGGGCGGAGCTCAGCTCGCACCTGATGACCGAAAGGGAATCGGGCGAAGCGGCGATCGGGAAGGACCGTGGCGGGGCGGGCCCGATGAAGGTGAAGGGAAGATATTAACTCAATTATCATAATGGCAGCCGAGCGAAAAGAGAAACTGGCAGGTTGGGGCAATTACCCTGTGAGCGAGTCCATTTCGTTATTTCCGAGGATCGAAGCGGACCTGAAAACCGAACTAACAAAGACACCACTGATCGCCCGCGGACTGGGCAGGAGCTATGGCGACCAGGCTATCAACGACGACCGTTATGTCGCCATCTGTACGAAACTGAATCATTTCCTCTATTTCGACGAGCAGGAAGGGATCCTGGAATGCGAGGCGGGCGTGAGCCTTGAAGAGATCATTACGGTCTTTGGGCCAAAAGGATGGCTGCCCATGATCTGTCCAGGTACTAAATACGTCACCATCGGCGGCGCGATTGCCAACGATATCCACGGCAAGGCCCATCACATCGACGGATCCTTTGTCAATTGCGTTCTTTCCTTTACGATCATGCTGGCGGATGGGTCGACCGCCGACGCTTCCCGGACGGAGAACAGCGATCTTTTCTGGGCTACTTTTGGCGGGTTGGGGCTCCTGGGCGTCATTTTGAAAGCTCGAATCCGGCTGCGGAAGATCGAGACAACCTATTTCAAGCAGAAATCGATCGTGATCAAGAACCTCGATCATATGCTGGAAGCGCTGGAAAAGTACGATCACGATTATAACTACTCGGTAGCATGGATCGACGCGCTCGCCAAAGGAAGCAAGCTGGGGAGCGGGGTGCTGACGCTTGGGAATGCGGCCAAAGTAGCGGAGCTTCCCGAAAAGTTAAAGGCCAGCCCGCTGAAGCTGCATTCGACGGGCAAACTGGCGGTGCCTTTCTTCTTTCCGTCGTTTACGCTAAATAGTCTCACGGTCCGGGTCCTGAACCGGGTGATCGCCTTTGTACAGAACTCGCCAAAGGAATTTGTCCATTATGAGAAATTCTTTTTCCCGCTGGATGCGATCAACAACTGGAACCGTGGCTATGGCAAGCGGGGTTTTATTCAATACCAGTTCGTGATCCCGGAGGAGAATGGGAAGAGGAATCTGACGGAGATACTGGAGATGATAGCAGGGAGCGGGTGTACGCCGTTTTTGAATGTTTTTAAGCGGATGGGAGATGGGCAGGGGATCTTGTCCTTTCCCTTTAAGGGATATACGCTGGCGATCGATTTTCCGGTGACGAAACAGTTGCTGACGTTTACGCCTAAGTTGGATGCGAAGGTGCTGGCGGCCGGGGGGCGATTGTATCTTGGAAAGGATGCGTTGCTGCAGGAAGGGATGTTCAAGGCGATGTATCCGCAGTATACGGAGTGGTTGGCGATCAAACGCAAATATGATCCCAACAATGTCTTCAATTCGAATATTTCGAGGAGACTGGGGTTGAACGCGTGAGAGGGGCGACTGAGGGGGAACGTGAGGGGATGGCTCTCGCCGGCCGGGTTAAGCGCGGGAGGTAAATTTCTTTCGGATGCGGCTGAGTGTCTCCAGAGTGACCCCAAGGTAGGAGGCAATATACTTTAGCGGGATGCGATTGGCGAGGGCCTGATGCCGCTTGAGAAAATACCGGTATTTATTTTCGGCTTTTGTCAGCCTTGCGATAAAAGCGCGCTGTTCGGCGTCGGCGTAGTAACGCTGAAGGATCTTACGGGCAAGGATATTGCTTTCCGGGAATCGTTCATACATTATCCCGAGCTCGGCAAGCGTCAGCGAAAGCAGCTCGCATTTTTCCAGAGCCTGGATATTCTCAAGGGATTTGACCCGTTCGTCAAGACTGAGGATAGATGACACCAGCTCATTCTCGACGACGATCCAGGTAGTGATATCCTTCGAACCTTCCCGGGTAAATCCCCGGAGCGCTCCTTTGATAATAAAATAGATGTGTTCGCAGGTCATTCCCTCTTTCAACAGGAGCTTTCGTTTGGTAACGATGCAAGGGGTGACATGATCCCGAAGGTATCGTTGCGCTTCGGGGCTCAAAGGATAAAGCTCGTTGAGTACATTCAATAGGGAGGCGAAGGCCGCCGATTCAGGTTGCTTCATGGTCCAGGACTTGGGTTTATGTCATTTGCTTTCCTGGTAGAAAGTACAAACACGGTTCATTAAACACCGGGGACATTCAGGTTTTGGCTTGCAGATCTCCCTTCCCAGGAAAGACATGGCCATTCCGGCGTCCCATTCCGCCTTCGGCAGCTTTTCCATCAACTGCTCTTCCATTTTCTTAGGGTCCTTTCCATCCGCGATACCCAACCGGGGGGCTACCCGCATGACATGGAGGTCTACGATGATCCCTTCCGGCGGCCGTCCAGCTTCACGAAGGATGACATTGGCGGATTTTCTGCCGATACCGGGCAGGGCGGTGAGTTTATCAAGGGTTAGCGGGATACCGGCGTCTTTCCTGACTTCCCGGGCGATCCCGATGAGCCAATCAGCCTTATGGGCAAAGTTGCGGATACCCTGCAGGTATGGAAACAATTGCTCCCGCGAGGTGACTTTCGACAGGGCTGACATATCGGGAAAGGCTTTGAACAGCTCGTGTGCCCTTTCATTAACCAGCTTGTCGGTCGATTGGGCGGAGATCACGACCATGACGATCAGCTGGTAGAGGCTACCGTATTCCAGCGGATGCTTCTTTCCCTTGTATTTCTTAAGCAAGGGCCGGATAGCTACTCTCCAGTTCGCCTTAGTGGACATCTTCAGTAATTTACGAAAAAGCCCGGCTTTTCCAAGAGGTACGGGCAAAAGGGGTGTTTTTCACGGGGGGTAGAAGGCGGGGGAGACATACCGGGGAGAGGGGGTGCACGGAGGTGGGGATGCAGGAATGCAAAAAAATGCCGGCAGCGGGGGCCGCCGGCATAAGTCCGGGGAGTATTCCGGTTATTATTGGTAACCGGGATTCTGCTTGAGATAGACCGTTCCCTTTGCATTCTCTGCATCCAGTTCGATCTGCGGGATAGCAAAATATTCGTTGACCCCTTTTGTAAACATCGCTGCGTTATTGACGCGGTAGAAGCCGGTGCGGTTCTTCTCCACGCTGACGTAGTGATTCAGGGTGGCGGCCATCGTGCCGGTGCCGTTGTCCCACCTGGACAGGTCGAAGAACCGTTGGCCTTCCATGGCCAGCTCCAGCCGGCGCTCCATCTGGATGGCGCTGATGGCATAGGATTGGCCGCCGGCGGTGAAGGCGCCTGCGGCATACTGGCCGACATTATAGTTATCGCCCGGCTTCGTCTGCGGCGAATATGTGCTGGTGTTAGCGTTATAGGTAGCATTCAGGTATACAAATCCGTTGGGGTTGGCGGCCCTGGCGCGGACCTGGTTGACATAGCCTTCTGCACGGTCGAGGCTGCCGGCCTGGGCTTCGCATTCGGCGGCCCACAGCAGTACATCGGCATAACGGCAGAGATTGACGTTGTTGGCGTCGACCTCGGCAGCGCCCCAGAATACGGTTTCGGTAGAGGAATAGGTTCCTTGCTGGCTATGGGCATAGGCATTCTTTTTGGGAACGAATACGCCATCGTCATTGACGTCGCGGATCCAGGTGGAGTCGATGGTCCCCCAGTCGAAATAAGGTTCGCCGGGTCTGCCGACCGCCCAGTCCAGGCGAGGGTCGACGGTGCCGGGCCAAGGGTTGGCGGCATCGCTCACCAGCGGGGCGTTATTATAGCTGCCATCGAGATAGGGCAGGCCGGATGCGTCGGTCTTGTAGGCCTGGACGAGGTTCCAGGACGGGTTATTGAATCCGCAGCAGCCGGGGCCATGGTTGTACGGAAAATCCAATTCGTCGCCGGTATCGCCATTACCGCCGTTGGTGGCGGTGGATGAGCCGTCGTTGACGGAAGCCTGGCAGGCGAAGACGCTTTCGGAGCCATTCTTTTGCGCGGGATTGAAATTGCTTTCATAAATGGGCTCGAGAGCATAGGGAGTACCATCGGCTGTCGTCCCACTGGCAATGACCTGGTTGAGCAAGCTGAGCGCGCTATCGTATTGATGCTGGTACATGTAGGCTTTTGCGAGGAAGGCCATGGCCGCCCATTTATTGACGCGGCCGATATTGGGCTGGGTCGCGGGCAGGTTGTCGGTCGCATAGGCCAGGTCGGCCACAATATCCGGCCAGATATTGATAAAACCGCCGCTGTTGAAATTCGGGACGTCGAGATTGTTGTTGGCATAAGCGACCGACTCGTCGACATACGGGAAATTATTCCAGATCTTCTTTCCCTCAAAGTGATAGTAGCCGCGCAGGAACCGGGCTTCGGCCTCATATTCGACGGTGTCGGCAGGCGAGATGCTGGGTGACTGGCGGAGCGTGCGGATGACGTCGTTGGCCCGCTGGATGCCGGTGTACAGAACGACCCATTTCTCGTCGAGGTATGCGCTGGTGCCGGACTGCGCAAGCGACCAGGTCATCAGGGGAATACAGTCGGGTTGGTCGGAAGGTGTGGACCCTTTATAGGAATCGTCGGCGCATTCACTGCCGTATACATAGTTGGAGGCGGCGCTGCCGTTACCAAGGTTCTGGCCGGGGACGTTCTCGCCGGATAGCAGCGCGTAGGCTCCGATCAGTAGCCCCTGCACCCCGGAATTATTGGTGACATTCGGGGAGAGCAGCGAGCCCTGTGGTTGCAGACTGAGTTTGTTGTTGCACGCATATATGAAGATCGCGAGCAAGGTTGCGGTCGCTGGTAGTATCCATTTGATTGACTTTGGCATAAAAAGTTCGTTTTTTATCAGGATTGAATCAGTGTACTGTCAGACTAACTCCCAGGTTGTATGTTTTCTGGTTATTGGGATATACGCCGCCATCGACACCGAATACCGTATTGCTGCCGGGGTTCAGTTCGGGGTCGAGACCGGAATATTTGGTGATCGTGAACAGGTTCAACACCTGGGCATAGATCCTCAGCTTATCGAAGTGAACGCGTTTGAGGCTGTTTGAAACGATATTGTAGCCGACGGTCAGGTTGCGACATCGGAGGAACGAGCCATTCTCCATAATGTAGGAATTGAATGCGCCTGAATTGCTGAAGTTGGCGCTCTGTTCCAGCATCGGGATCTTTGTGCCCGGGTTGGCGACGTGGGCGGTCGAGTCGTTGATATTGGTGGGCTGGCCGTTCGAACCGATCAACCGGGCTGAGTTGAGGGCGACGGCTTTGCTGATCTGGTTGCCGAAGCTCTGCGGGAAATCGGTGGATGACTTGACCGAGTTAAGGATGTCGTTGCCGACCGAAGTATAGAGGAAGGTGTAGAAGTCCCAGTTCTTGTAAGTGACGGAAATATTTATTCCCAAACTGAATTTAGGGTTGGGATTGCCGAAGAAGGTACGGTCGCTGTCGGTGATGGCGCCGCTGTGGTCCATATCGGCGTATTTGAACCGGCCGGGTGCGGCATCCTGTTGGGCCGGGGAATTATTCACATCCTGCCAGCTCTGGAAGATCCCGATGACCTTATAGCCAAAGAAGGCGCCGAGAGGATGGCCGGGCTGAATGCGGGAGGTAATGGTCTGCGCGCCGACGGGCTCATCGATGTATTTAGTCCCGGCAGGCAGGCTGGCCACGGTGTTGTTGTAGGTCGTGAAATTGGCGCCGATATCGAACTTCACCTTTTGGTTGATGACGCCATGCCAGGTGGCCGATACATCGATACCGGTGTTCTTGATATTTCCCGAGTTGGTGAAGGGGTCTGCCGCACCGCCGTTGGTACCGGGGACCTGGGGTACGAAAAGGAGACCGCTGATCAGCTTGTCATACCATTCGATACTGAAGTCGAGTCTGTTGTGAAACAAGGTAGCGTCGAGGCCGACGTCGGTCAGGATATCTTTTTCCCAGCTGGTTTGCGGGTTGCCGTACTGGCTTACATACAGACCTGCAACCGGGGCGCTGGATGTTCCATTGATATCGTAATATGATTCATTGATCTGCTGGCCATACAGGGTATAGGCGTTTGTCGGGTTGATATTGCTGATGGAGCCCAGCTTACCCCAGCCACCGCGGATCTTGAGGTCGCTGATCCAGTCGACATCTTTCATGAAGCTCTCCTGCGAGATCCGCCAGCCGGCCGTTAGAGCCGGGAAGTTACCATAGCGTTGGGCGGGTACGAATACGGAGGAACCGTCACGGCGGAATGTCGCGCTCAACAGATATTTGCTGTCAAAACTATAATCGAGACGACCGAAAATGGAGAAGATCGCGAGCTGGTAGGGCGTCAGGATGCCGTTGTCGCCGATGACACCCGAGTTGTTGGTCTGGGTCGAAGCCTGGCCGAAATTGAGCGTCCAGAGGTTAGGGCTCACCGTTAAGTCGGAGGAATCGGTGATATAGTAGTTACCCCGGGTCGCGCTGACCGCCCGGCCGGTGTTGTAGATATATTCAATGCCGCCCAAGGCGCTTAGTTCGCTCTTACCCCAGGTGTTGGCATACTTCAGGGTATTTGTCCAGATCAGGCTGGAGTTCCAACCATAGGTCTCTTCATAGAGGTTGGCTGCGGTGTTGTTCTCGGCAATTTCATAGGGCGTAGTTGCGAAGCCGTTGTAATAGTAATAATCCGCTGTTCCGCCGATGCTGGTGCGGGCGGTGAAATGGCGGAGGAAATCAACGTCTGCAAAGAGGTTACCGAGGACCTGGTAGTCATGGTTGGTGTTGTTGGCCTGCCGCTGCTGAATGGCGACGGGATTCCAGGCGTTGCCGAGACCTTGCGAGATCGTACCGGCATAGTTGCCGGCGATATCATGTACCGGGATGATATTGGGGATCTGGTAAGCCGCATTGATGGAGTTGGTGCTGTTCACACCCGGCGCGTTGAGGTAGCCGGGGTTGGTTTTGTAGAAGGCGAACATATTCTCGCCGACGCGGATATGGTCGTCAGCAAAGCTGAATACCGAATTGGCGCGGATGGAATAGCGTTGAAGCCGAGTATCGATCAGGGTGCCGTGCTGATCCATATAGTTGAAGGCGATAAAAAAGGAGCTTTTCCCGCTCCCGCCGCTAAGGGAGATATTGTGGTTCTGGATCGGGGCAGGCTTGAAGATGTCTTTGAACCAATTGTTGCCGCCCTGATCTGCCAGGGTAATGTGATTCGCGTAGAGGCTATAGTCGGCGAGGCTGGTATTGGGGGCTCCCTTTGGAGCGCCGGTCGGCGTGATATAGTATGGCAGGACGGGTGAGGGCCCGCTTCCATATTGAGGGTCATTGGGTGAGAGGCCATCGTTGAAGGCCATGGCCCATTTGGCAGCACCGGTCTGGGTGGGTGTTGCCAGATCCCAGCTCTTACTCAGGGGACGCTGGGTGCCATAATAGCCGTCATAGGCCACCTTGATGGAGCCGGAGCCACGTTTCGTAGTGATGATGATAACGCCGTTGGAGCCGCGCACTCCATAGATGGATGCGGCGCCTGCATCCTTCAGCACCTGGATGGAGGCGATATCATTTGGATTAATGTCATGCATGCTCTCGGGCACGCCGTCGATGATGACCAACGGTGCGGAATTACCGGAGGAAGTGATCCCGCGGATCTGGACGACGGAGGCTCCGCCGGGCTGACCGGTGGTGAAGACGGTGACCCCTGAAGCCTGACCCTGAAGGAGGGATTCCGTACTTCCGGTCGGGGTGGCTTTTGCATCTGCAACGTTGACGACGGAAACCGAACCCGTGATATCTCTTTTCCGCTGGGCGGTGTAGCCGGTAACCACTACGTCATTCAATGTGGTGGAAGAAGTTGTCAGAGCGATGTCGCCGGCCGGCGTGCCGGCGGTGACCGGTACTTCGAGATTTGCAAAACCGACGGCGGTTATCACAAGAGTCCCCGTCGCTTTTGGGAGCTGGACGCGGAATGTTCCGTCAATCCCGGTTTGAGTGAGGACCTTTGAACCCTTTACCTGGACGGTAGCGCCGGGCAAAGGTGTGTTGTCGGTCTTGTTGATTACCCTACCGGTAACCGGATTCTGGGCGTAAATGTAACCGGTGAGCAGAAGGAACAGCATCACCAGGCAGGCTGACTTTCTCTGCCCTTTCATTTTCTTTGGCATAAGCAGTCGTTGTTTAGATTTTTCAAATAATAAAGAGGACCCGACAAAACTATATTTGAAATACTCCAACGACTATTTTTATACCACATCATCACTACATCAGAGAGACAAAAACCCAAGGAAATCAGGCTTTTCGCCCCATCTTTCCTACATCATTCCGGGATGTGCGGTGAACATCGCGGCGGTGGAGTGGATCAGGATCGCAGGGATAGGGGTGTGGGGCGGGTGAACATCGCGGCATGGGCGGATCCGGATCGCGAAGAGCTGGGCGATGGGTTGGTGAACATCGCGGCGGTGGGAACGGGAGGGCCAGCGGTCATTGCTCCGGCGGTACTGAATTGCTGACAAATGCGATGTGCCTGCTGTCCGGCGACCAGGAAGGTGCGTTGAGCGTACCTTGTCCGCCATAGAGGTAAGCGATGACCTTGGGGGCGCCGGGAGTAGTCAGGGGCATTAACCGCAGCATGACTTCTTTATAAGAAGGATGGGCGTCGGGGTCGATATCCATGGGGAAGGAAATAAAGACCATCCACTTGCCATCGGGGGAGAGATGCGGGAACCAGTTGTGGTATTGGTCGAAGGTCAATTGTTCCTTATCGGAGCCGTCGGGCCGCATCCGCCAGATCTGCATCGTACCGCTGACGTTTGCATTGTAATAGATATATTTTCCGTCGGGTGAATATTCAGGACCGTCGACGTGGGTGGCGGTATTATTGGTAAGCGGCGTCTCTTTATTGTCTTTAAGCGATACTTTATAAAGGTTGTATACGGCTGATCCGTTGCGTTTGCCGACGAAAGCAAGCTCTTTTCCATTGGGCGCCCAGCCATGGAGGTAGGAAGGCGTAGCCTGGGTGATCTGTCTGGGCTCACCGCCGGTCAAGGGGAGGATAAAAACGAACGAGCCCGGGCTATCGGGCTTTCCGCTGCTGATCCCCAACATTTTACCATCGAAGGAGATCATATGGTCGTTGTTGATCCGGTTGATATTGCCGGTGTTCAGCTTTTCCGGGGCGCCGCCTTCGATGGGGATGGTGTAGAGCGCGCCCCCTTCATTGAACAGGAGCTTTTTACCATCGGGGGTATAATTGGGCGCTTCGAAGCGGCCGGGAGCTTCATGGATCACGCGGCGGGTGTTGCCGGCAAGATCGAGGATCTCCAGGCGGCTGCCAAGTACGTCGCGGATGGGTTGCTGAACGACATGCGGGTTGGAGGTATATTCGTGGATAACGGGTTTATCGATGCGGACATTCCAAACTTTGGCGCTGGCAACCTGGTTGGAATCGTGGGAGCAAACATAGAGGCCGACGAGCACATCCTTGTTCAGGGCGTCGGTGGTGCAGCTTCCGACCAACTGGAGCGGCTCGCCGGGGTGGGCGATCTTCATGGTGATGACGTTGCCGATGCGTTCGAGTTGGATAGTTTGACCGCCTTTTTTTGGATAAAAGCGTTCTTCTTCCGGATCGCGCATGAACATGCCGCGATAGGGGCGCCATTGCAGGACGACCAGGCCGTCGATGTGCTTACAGGCGTTGGCGCTGGCGGCGCCCTCATCGGTGGATTCGCGGATCATCCAGCCGGTCTTCCGGTGGCCGGTGGCGCCGGCGGTATCGCCGGTGAAGGCGAAGTCGGCGGTCAGAATAAAGTCGCCTTTTATCTTCCGGTACACGAACTGGAATTCGTCGCGGTTGAACCAGATGTTGGACCCCGCGCCTTTTATCATATAGGTCTGGGTAGTTTCGTCGTAGGTTGCATCGCCTGCGAGTTTCGGGTGGCCGATGTCGAGGTGGTCGTCGAAGACGCCGATGGGATGTTGGGCCAGGGTGGCGGCCGGTTGGCCCATAGTGGCGGCCGGCATGGCCGGCAGGAAGACGATGGCGCAAAGGGTTGCGACAAGAAGGCAGATGCTCCGCTCAGGGCGGAGAAGAAGCGTTGCGGTCATATGGTTGTCGTTGTTTAGTCTTTGGTCAGCGGCCGGGTAGTTGTCATAATATTCCAACCTTCCAATCGCAGTTGCGGGGTCGTTCCGCCGGGGCAACTAACCCTAACCGTTACAGATCCGCCGGCGGGGATCGAAAAATAGTTGTCGGACCAATAGCTGGGTAATACTTCCTCGCCGTCCCGGATCAACTGGGGGTTGAGGAAGAAAGCCAGCCGTTGGGCGGTATTCGTGAATTGAAGGGTCCATTCCGTAAAGGCGCCCCGCTTTTCGGCGCCGATGACGGTTGCCCGGACTTTCGCGGAGGGCATGGCGCGGAGGTCGGCGAAGTCGTGGCCGGGAGACATCCAATAGGTGTTCTGTGAAAGCGGCCGTCCTGTCGCGTCTTTTAGCGTGAGGAGGACGAAGGAGATCCCGGAGGTCCGGCGAAGGATGTCGCGGAGGGACAGGACTTCTTTGACAGTCGTGGTATCGAGGCTGGCCCGGCCTTGTTGTTTGAAGAGGGAAGCTCCGGTCATGCCAACGACTTCGGCCTCATATCGGAGATCCGGTCTTTGCAGATACGTGCGGTTGACAAGCGCTACCGTCGAATCGTCGAGGTTAAGCTGGATGTGGACGGCTTCGCACGCGCGCTTCATAAAATAGTAGCCGCTGTTTGGCTCGAGGTACCAGTCATAGACCTGCCAGACGACGCTGGGGAATGCGGCGTTGAGTTTCCAGAGCATGACGCCGCCGGTCTCGTTGAGCTTATGGCCGGCCGCTTCGAAGATGCTGCGATAGCCGTTGGCGTTGAGCAGTTGCATCTTGTCGGAGAAATCGCGAATGCTGACGGGGGCGCCGTAGCGGTCCAGCATGGCTTTATAGTAGGTATCATAGTGACCGTTACCGGTACAGGCGTCGTGGTAACCCCAGGTATTGTTGAGCGGATAGGGCAGGTTGTTATCCGGCTCGAGGTTGGGGATGATCTTTGAAAGAGTGTTGTACGGCGGCTGGGAGGGGATGCCGGTCTCATCTTTGAACACCCAGTCTTTTTTCCCATCCACCAGGCGATAGTATTGCGCGTCGTCCTGCCAGGAATAGGGGCCGCCGCTATAGACGCCGGCGGGCCGGTCATCGGGCCAGGAGCCTTTCCAGTCTTTGGGTGCGTGCGAGAAACCGGAGGAGCAGGGAATAAAGGGGCGGGTGCCGTCAAGGGCGGCGACATTATCCCGCATGGCGTCATATAGCTCCTTACGGGCGTGGCCTTCGTTACCGCCGGTCCAGACAAGGAGGCTGGGATGGTTACGGATCCGATAGATAGTGTTGATGACATTGTCGATAAAAACAGAGGATTGCACAGGCCAGTCGGCAGAACCCTTGAAACCGCCGTTGGTATCGCCGGTGATCCAGAAATCCTGCCAGACCAGTAAGCCGTAGCGATCGGCAAGCTCATAGAAATCGTCGGTCTCGCCGAGGCCGCCACCCCAGATGCGGACCAGGTTGACGTTGGCGTTGCGGCAGAGGCGCAGCTCATAGTCGTAACGCCGGCGATCGCGGTTGAGCATCATATCGGGCACCCAGGCCCCGCCGTCGAGGTGAATGCGGCGGCCGTTGACATAGAAATCGCGGCGGGTGAAGCTGTCGACATTTGTGGCGGCGGAGCCGACCGTGCGGATACCGAAGACGATGGAAGTCTCGTCGGAGACGCCGTTGACGTCGGTGAAACGAAGCCGGAGCCGGTATAGATTCGGGTCTCCATAACCGTTAGGCCACCACAATTTGGGGTGGTGGATGGTCAGGGCAGGAATATCGGCGGCGGCGAGCTTGAGAGTTGCGGCGCCCTTCGCATCGATGGTGATCTCTTTTGTGAAGCTGACGGCCTCGCCGGCAAAGGTCTCAGGGCCGATGGTGACTTGTACGACGCCGCGCCGGGGCTCGGCTTCGTTATTGTCGAGCCGAAGTTCGAGGCTAAGCTTTGCGAGGCTGGTGTCGGGCAGGTTGGGCAGGTCGGTGGTGATCCTGGGTTTTGAGATAGTGACCGGACCGGTGGTGCGCAGACAGACGGGCTGCCAGATGCCCATGTTGCGGTCATGGACTTCGGGGATCCAGTCCCAGCCTACGGAGCTAAGCATGGTGACATTCTTACCGATATCCCCGGTCGGACCGCCGTTGTCAAAGAAATCACCCAGCGCATGCAGCTGGGGGGTCGAGGGGAGGCCGGGATCGTCCAGGGGGTAGATCTTCACTGCCAGAACGTTGTCCTCTCCGGGGCGGATGGCGGCGCTGGCGTCGAGGTCGAATTCGCGGAACATGCCTACCATCTTCGAGGAATCGGCAAGCAACCGGCTGTTCAGCCAGACTTCCGCGCGGTAGTTGATGCCTTTGAAGATAAGCTGGAAATGTTTCCTTGAACCGGCAGCGGGAACCGCGAAGGTTGTGCGGTACCAGTATGGTTTTTTCCAGGGGTTGGGTTCCCCGGGCAGGTAACTATATTGTTCGAGATGGTATTGCCGGTTAAAGCTATCGTTTGCGTCGGGGATCAGCATATTGTTCATGCCGATATAAGGATCGGGATAGACCTTATTAGCCACCAGACCGGTGAGCACGGTACAGGGAACGGTGACAGGGAACCAGTAGTTCCTTGGCGAATAGTGCACCGATGAAAGCGAATCCCCGGTCGCCGAAATGACGGCGGAGGACTGGAGGGTGAACCGGGTCAGCCTGATCTCATGAACCTGTTGGGCCTTCAGGATCGCGGCCGGCGAAAGCAAGGCGGCTGGCAAAAACGTTAGAATGCAGATCGCGTGAATACGACGCATGGCGAAAAAAATTAAGATTGGTCAGCAAGATATCAATTACAGGTCAATTGCCGCTCATATCGGTATTGCTGACAAAGGCGATCTTTTTGCTGTCCGGCGACCAGGATGGGGTATTCATCGAGCCCTGTCCTCCATAGAGGTAGGCAAGCACTTTGGGGGTACCTTTTCCGTCGATGGGCAGCAACCGGACATAGACATGCTTATATGGCGGGTGGATACCGGCGGGCGTCTCTTCGGGCAGGAATGTCAGGTATACGAACCATTTGCCGTCGGGGGAGATATGGGCGAACCAGTTATCGTAGCCGTCGTTTGTGATCTGCTCCTGGCCGCTACCGTCGGGTCGCATCCGCCAGATCTGCATGAGGCCGGACCGCACGGAATTGAAATAGATATATTGGCCATCCGGGGTGTATTCGGGGCCATCGTCCAGGCCTTTGGCATTTGTCAGCCGGACTTCAGGACCGCCGGCGGCGGGTACTTTGTAGACGTCGAACTCGCCGTTGCGTTCGCCGCAGAAGACCATATCCTTTCCATCCGGTGACCAGCCATGAAAATAGGAAGGCCCTTTGGGGGTGATCTGTTTAGGCGTGCCACCTTCGACCGGCATGGAATAGATGATGGAACCGCCGAGGTCCCGGACGAAGTTGCTGAGCCCGATCATCTTTCCATCAAAGGAAATGACGTGGTCGTTATTATTGTTAGTGACGGTCCCGCTCTTGATCGCCTGGGGGCTTCCGGTAGCCAGGTCGAAGCGGTAGAGGGTGCCTTTGGCGTCATTAAAGATCAGGGTTTTGCCATCCGGTGTCCAGTTAGGCGCCTGGATGGAATAGGGTACTTTGTAGATCGTCTCCCGATGGCCGGAAGCTACGTCGAGGATCTCGAGGTTGCTGCCGAGGGTCATCTGGGTATTCTGGTTGGACTCTCCCTTGAGGGGGATCGTGATGCTAACGTTGCTAAACACGCCGGTCTCGAGCACATCGGAATTATGGGAGCCGACAAAGAGGCCGATGTAAACGTCATCCCCAAGGTCGAGGGTAACGGTATCGGTCATAAAGGGCTCGCCATAGACGGCCGCCCGCATGATATACTGGTTGCCATGTCGTTCCAACTGGAGGATGTTGGCATGGGTAAGCCGCAGTTTATGCTCCTGCGTTTGAGCGCCCGGGGTAGGGCGCCACTGGAGGGAGGTAAGACCATCGCCATGCTCCACGGCATTGATATGGGGCGAATTACCATCAAGGGTCTTGCGGACCATCCAACCAACTTTCCGGTGATAATTGACCCAGGCGCCGAGGAATTCGGCGCGGGCGCAGAGGATGAAATCGCCGGTCATTTTCTTATAGACGTACTGGAATTCATCATGATCGGCCCAGACATTATAGCCGGCGCCGCTGATCACATACTGGCCGGTGGAGGGGATATAGGTTGCGGAACCGGGTTTGACATTCGCGCCGATGTCGCCGTGAGAGTCGAATATTCCAATGGATCCAGGTACCTGGGATTGGACGGGCTGAACACAGAAGGAGGACAAAAAGGTCAGCAGGAGCAATGCGTTAGTTGTAGTTGATCTCATTGCGGGATATTATTGGTTAGGATAAACATGTGTGTTGAAACAAATATAGAACGGGTTTGCACAAACGGATAGTTTTTGACTACATCTATACTACATCATTAGCCAAAAAAGGCTTGAAGACAGTGTCTTAATCCACATCATCACCACATCAAAACGGATTTGCGCCGTCAAAAGCTACTTCTTTTTAGGAACAGTGGATCAAATTATTTTACCTTTAGGAACAGTGGTCAAATGAAAAGGAATCCGCATGAGATCTGGTCTAACTGCTTGCCTGTTTTTTCTATTTCTAGTCTGTCGGGGCCAGAATACCATTGGAATTCCCGATATCACCAACTATTCCAGGGACGTCTATGGTGCGGGAACGCAGAACCGGGGGATCGTAGAGGATCGGAACGGTGTGATGTATTTCGCCAATTATGAAGGGTTGTTGTCGTTTGACGGGAATTACTGGAAAACCTATCCGCTTCCCAATAAGACGGTCGTAAGGTCGATCGCCATGGGAAAAGACGACCGCATCTATGCGGGAGGGCAGGGTGATTTCGGCTATTTTTCACCTGACCACGAGGGGCGGCTGGTCTTTACCTCGTTAAAACCGCTTGTTTCCGAGAAGAATTATTCCTTTTCTGACATGTGGTTCGTCGTTCCGTATGGGAACGATGTATTTTTCATGTGCCGGGAGTTCATCTTCCAGCTTAATAATAAAACAGTTACAGTTTATCCGGCGGCTTCGGAGTGGCTTTTCCTGGGTCAGAGCAATGGCCGGTTGATCGCCCAGGATGGAAAGAACGGGCTGCTGGAATTCCGGGCGGGGTTGTGGGCTCCATTTATTCAAAAGAGCGCCCTACCCTACAGTTACCTGGTCACTTGCCTGTTCCCTTTTGGGAGGGACAGCAGTTTCATGGGGACGGTCAATACAGGCTTCTACATCCTATCGGGAAATAAGATCACTCCATTCCGCTTCTCCGGCGCCGATCCTTTTGGGAATGAGCGGGTGCTGACGGCAATTGCAGTCAATCAGGACTGGCTGGCGATCGGAACCAACCTTGGCGGAGTATATATCGTCGACAAAAGAGGCGAGGTTATTCAGAACCTATCCCGCAAGGAGGGGTTGCAGGACAACAATGTCCTTGATCTTTTCCTGGACGGCGATAAAAATCTGTGGATGGGATTGGATGACGGGATCGATCTTGTGGCATACAACAATGCGATCAAGCATATCTATCCGGAAAAGCTAAATGAGGGGTTGGGCTATACTTCGATCATTTACAACAAAGAGCTGTTCGTAGGAACGTCGAACGGGTTGTATTGTCTGCCGGTCGACGAGCGGGAGGATCTCAGCTTTCTGCGAGGGGAGTTCAAGTCCGTTCCGGGAACGAAGGGATCGACCTTCGGGCTATATGAGGTCAATGGGAGTTTGTTGCTGGGGCATCATGACGGCGCTTATGAGATCGTCAATGACCGGCTCACTCCTATCGACACGCGGATGTCTTACTGGATGTTCCTGCCTTTTTCCAATGTATTGCCCTCGGCCCTGATCGTTGGAGGAGATGACAATGGGATCGAGCTGCTTCATTATGAACGCGGACGATTTTCTCCGGAAGAAAGCATCCCCGGCTATAACGCCTCTTCGCAGTATATGGCGATGGACAACAACAATACGGTCTGGGTCGCCCATACCTATCTTGGGGTCTTCCGGATCGACCTGAATGATACGTTGCACCCGCGGATAAAACTGTACACGGAAAAGAACGGGCTACCGTCCAATCTGAAGAATCATTTGTTCAAGGTCAGGAATCACATCGTAATAACGACCGAAAAGGGCGTCTATGAATATAACCCGGTAACGGATTCCTTTGAGCGATCTCCTTATTTCTCAGGATTGTTCGGGGAAAAGAATATCCGGTATCTGCGGGAAGATGCGGCAGGGAACATCTGGTTCATCGAAGACAAGAGCCTTGGGGTGGTGGATATGTCCGGGACGCAGCCGGAGATCATCCATTTTCCGGAATTAAGCGGCAAGATGGTGGCGGACCTGGAGCATATTTATCCGTATGACATGCACAATGTGTTCGTCGGCGCGGAGAAAGGCTTTTATCTGATCAACTATGAAGAATACAAGAAGAACCGGTATCCGATCCAGGCCCGGATCCGCGTGGTGAAAGCCCTTGGTAAGACGGACAGTTTATTGTTCGGCGGCTACTTCGGGGAAGTGAATGACAGCCTGGAACAGCCGGCGGGCGCCATCTACAATATTTCCAATCAATGGAGCTCGCTGCATTTTGAATATAGTTCACCGTTATATGCCGCGCAGAGCAGCATTCAGTACAGCTACCTGCTGAAAGGCTTTGACAAGGACTGGTCGGAGTGGTCCAGGAAAACGGAAAAAGAGTATACGAATCTGCCGGCGGGCTACTATACGTTCCAGGTCAAATCAAAGAGCAACCTCGGGAATGAGTCGGCGGTCACGGAATATTCCTTTAGCATTCTGCCGCCCTGGTATCAGACGAGCTGGGCGTATCTGTTGTATGGCTGCGTATTCGCCGGGCTGGTCTTTCTGGTGTATTACTGGCTGCGCCGGATATTTCTGCGTCAGCAGGCCAGGCATGAAGAGGAGCAAAAACAACTTCAATATCTGCATCAGCTGGAGATGGAAAAGTCGGAGAAGGAGATCGTTAAGCTGAGGAACGAAAAATTGGAGGCGGAGATCGAGCACAAGAATACGGAGTTGGCTTCCACCGCCATGCATCTGGTGCAGAAGGGGGAACTGCTGAGCAATATCCGGGAGGAGCTGATGCGAATAAAGAAGGGTGCGGGTGGGGTCAATGGCGACGCCGCGGAGGAGTTCAAAAAGATGTTGCGGATCCTTGGGGAGGAGAATAAGATGGACAAGGACTGGGAGCAATTCGCCATCCACTTCGACAAGGTTCACAGCGATTTTCTTCAGATACTGAAAAGCGCCTATCCGCAGCTCAGCGCCCATGAGTTAAAGCTATGTGCGTATCTGCGGATGAACCTATCCAGCAAGGAGATCGCGCAGCTTGAAAATATCTCGGTCCGGGGCGTGGAGATCAGCCGTTACCGGTTGCGGAAAAAGCTGCGGATCCCAACGGAGATCAACCTGTTCGATTTTTTGATGGAGCTGCATACGAGGGGTAAAACCGTGTTGGGGTAAAAGCCGGAAAAAATTAGTGAAAAATAGTAAAGCCGGCATTGGCTTGGTGAAAATCTGGCATTGGTTTGGAGACAAGTATATTGATAAAAACCATCTTATGTTCAGGCACCACTTAAAGATCGCTATCCGGAATATTTTCAAGAATAAAGCTTATGCAGCTATTAATATCGGGGGGTTGTTATGCGGGGTTATCGTTGCGGTTTTGACCTTCTGGGTCGTCCGGTTTGAAAAGAGCTTTGACGATTTTCATGCTAACGGGAACCTCCTCTATCAGATACGGGATTATGATAAATTCGGCAATACAGGCTCGCATGTCCCGCAGGGTCTTATTAAAGCGGCGAAGACGCAAGTGCCGGGAATCGAGAAAGCCGCAGCTATTTATCAGTGGAATCCCCAGGTCATAAGGGTAAACCATCAAAATTTACATCAGGACGAAGCCTATTTTGTAAGCCCCGAGTTTCCTGAGATGATGGGCGTCAAATGGATCGCCGGATCGCCGGAAGAGTCACTTGCCCGGCCGGATCAAGTCGTCCTGGACAAAGAGACCGCCGATATCCTCTTCAAAGGCGATGCGATGGGGAAAGTCATTCGAATGGACAATAAGGTCGATCTGGTAGTCTCGGGGGTTGTCGGGAAATCTCCGGTCAATTCGGATTTCCAGTTGAAAATGATGATCTCCTATGAAACCCTCAAGGAAATGGAGCCGGAGTATAAAAATGAGGATTACTGGGGCGGTGGGGATTCCTATTATCACGGCTATGTCATGCTCAAACCGGGGGCCGATCCGGTAAATGTCGAACGGCTTCTGACCCAATTCGCGCAACAGCATAAGGATGAGTCGAATTATGTGCGGTTTGATCTAAACCCGATCCGGAAGGCGCATTTTGACGTGAAAATGGATAATTTCAATTATAGCATGCCACTATGGCTGCTGAATTCTTTATCCGCCATCGGCCTGTTCATTCTCATTATCGCCTGCGTCAATTTCATCAATCTGGCTACGGTTCATGCCGCCCGGCAAAGCAGGGAAATTGCGATGCGCAGAATATTGGGAAGCAGTAAGAAAGGGATCGTCTTTCAGTTCTTCCTTGAAACGGCCATCATCGTAATAATAGCAGTTATTGCGGGAATGGTCTTTGCCGCCTGGTTGCTACCTTACGTCAGCGGCTTGCTGAGCACCAAGGCCTTTCTGGTTTCCCCCTGGGGAGGCGGGACTTTTCTTTTCCTGTTGTGTCTGGCGATACTGATCATCTTCCTGTCGGCGGCCTATCCGGCGGTAATATTATCCGGGTTCAAACCGGTACCGGCGTTGCGGGCCCAAAACGCCTCCAGCGAAGTTAAGGGCATTTCTGTACGACGGGTGCTGGTCGTCGGGCAATTCGTGATCGCCCAAACGCTGGTGATCATCACGTCGGCGGCGATACTTCAAACCCGCTATCTGTATCATAAGGATCTGGGATTCGACAAGGAAAATATAGTAACGCTGAATATGCCCGAGAGGGGAAGCAAGGAGGCCATGAACCTGCTTCGTTATGATCTGAGAAACAGGCCGGATATCAAACAGATAACCTTTGGGTTAACCACACCATCGAGTACCCGAAGCTGGTGGTGGAGAACGGTCGTCTACCGTGGGTTGCCAAATGGCGCCGAAATGTTCAGGGTACAATATATCGATACCGACTATTTCCGTTTCTTTCAAATTCCTGTCGTGGCGGGAAGGTCCTTCTACCAAACAGATACGACCCATCAAACCGATACGGCCCGCCAGGCCTATACGCCGAACAACATTGTCGTCAATGAAAAGGCGGCGAGCGACATGGGTCTGTTATCACCTGACCGGGCATTGGGGGAAAGGCTAACGGTCAATGGCGAGACCTTTACCATTGTCGGCGTCGTGAAAAATTTTCAATCCCAAAGCCTGAAGGAACAGATCACGCCGCACGTATTCTTCTACGATCCCGGGCATTTTCAAACCGCAGCCATCCGAATCGACCCTGGTCAGATGCATCGGGCGATCGGCGATATAGGCTCAGCATGGAAAGAGGCTTTTCCGGACTATTATTTCAGTTATGTCTTTCTTTCGGATGATATCAGGAGCTTCTATGGTACCGAAGACAAATTCACTCATTTGCTTACCCTGCTGGCGATCGCGGGCATCCTGATCGGTTGTCTGGGCCTTTATGGGCTGGTCTCGCTGGTATGTCTTCAAAAGGTAAAGGAGATCGGGGTCCGAAAAGTGCTGGGTGCGACTACGGCGGGCATTCTGACCATGCTGACCTGGGACTTCTTCAAACTGGTGCTCATCGCCTTTCTGATTGCGGTTCCGGCAGGATATTATATTACGCGTCATTTCCTGCAGGATTATGCTTACAGGATCGAGATCAGTTGGTTGATATTCCTTGTCGCCTTTGGGTTTTCAGCTCTTCTGACCATATTTACGGTGAGCGTGAGGGCGGTTCGAGCCTCTTTGACCAACCCTATCGACAATTTGCGGGAAACCTGAGGAGGTGAAAGAAGGGAGTAATGGCAGAAGAGATGTTGGACCCGTTTTCGCCAAAGACGAGGTTGATATGATTACCTGGAACGGTAATGACCTCCATTGTATCAAAATGACCCGACCAGCCCAGTGCAGGATCCACGTCGCCCCTTTCTTCGAGCTCGTCGGCGGCCAGGAAAAGCAGTAAGCCGCCATTGATCTTGCCTGTGGGATAATATTCCATGAATGCGTTGTAGACCCTAAGGTTGACAAGCCGCATAACCAGGTTGATCAGTCTTTTTTTACTCTTCAATTCCCCGTGAAGAAAGTTTTCTATATAGCTTGCGTGCATTCTTATATCCATCCCGGCGAGCGCCGGTCTCAGCCGGCGGCCCCATTCCTTATCCCATGCATTGAACAATTTGAAGTCGATACAATAATCAACCGTCAGCTGTAAAACAAATCTCACGGGGTCGTATTCCGGCCGGAAGATCGGCTCAAGCGGGGCATCCTGATCGAGGATGATCACCGTTACCGGCCCATCGGCTTCAAGGGAAAGCTGTTTAGCCATCTCAAAGGCTACAAATGCTCCGAACGAATGGCCTACAATAAAATAGGGGCCCTCGGGTTGAATTTCTTTCATCCACGCAAGATTTTGTGTCGCGATGCTTTCAATACAGGAGAGCGGTTCCTCGGCGAGCCAGGTACCCACCATATGAAAACCATAGACGTTGCATTCGCCCGCGAAATAAGTTGCGAGGCGACGAAAGCCCTCACACCGGCCGCCGATGCCAGGGATGATAAAAAGAGAATGGCCGGGTCTCCCTTCGTTCAATAAAAGCGTATGATTTTTACATCCGGCGGATAGCATTTTTATCGTTTTATGTTCCCTTTATGAATTCATGACTAAAGCGGGATGGGGCTCCTTCATTCGAGACCCGGCCGCCGTTTATCTCATATACGTAGTCGAACTCTTCAAGCGAGCTCAGGCGATGGGTGACGAAAATGATGATCGACCCGTTATAGTATTTTCTCAGATTGGCGATAATCGTTCGTTCCAGTTTCTGATCAAGGGCTGCGGTGGCTTCGTCGAACAGAATAATCGAGGGGCTTTTCAGGAGAGCCCGGGCAATGGATATCCGCTGTTTCTGACCATCCGACAGGGAGGTGCCGGTTTCGTTGATGACGGATCCATATCCTTCGGGTAAATTTTTAAGGACTTCCGTGAACCCCGCATGGTGAACCGCCCTTGCTACTTCGTTTTCGCTTTTTTGGAAGCTTCCGTACCGGATGTTGCCGATAACAGTATCGTGGAAGAGCTGGTTCTCCTTTTCGATCAATCCAATCTGCTGGCTCCATTCGCGGAGATCGGATATTTTCACGCGTCTGTCCAGCACGATCGATCCTGATGTCGGTTGAAAAAAACCGCATAACATATTAATGATCGAACTTTTGCCCGATCCGCTAGGTCCGATGATCCCGTAAACGTTGCCTTTCTCAAAATGAAGATCGATGCCTTTCAGGATCTCGGTATTATTGATAACCAGAGATACCTTATTGAATGAGATGCTCGTGAAGTCCGGCAGGCGGGGGGAAGGCGGGACGGGAGAGGAGGAGGCCAGGCGACCGGAGGGATGAAGATGGGGAAGATATTCGGAGACTCTTTGCATAGATACGATGGACCTGGTAAGATGGTTGTAGCTTTCCATAATCGACATCGTCGGCGCGTAGAGCCTGTTAAGATATTGAATGAATGCAATGAGGCCGCCGATGGTCATAGCTCCACTGAATACGCTTCTGCCGCCGTAGATCAATACGATGACGGGTCCTGTCGCGACAAAAAAGGTGGTGATATTGCTGTTAAGCGAATTAAGCATGGTATTCAGGACATTGCCCTTCCTGACCTTGTCCTGGAGCGCCGCCAGTCTTTCCGATTCATAGGCCAGGGTGTTATAGGATCTGACCGCTCTGATATTACGCATGATCTCCAGAAAAAAGTCACTCATCTTTTCCTGGGCTTCCTGAATGCCGCGAAAGCTTTTTTGCAGGTGCGGCGTGAATTTCCGGATGCTGATCAGGATCAGGGGCAGGATCAGCAAGCTGATAAGGGTTAAGCGGAAGTTCAGGATACCAAGCATGATAAGGATTCCCACGACGGAGATGAAATTGTTAAGGAAATTGAGGATCAGCGAGGAGAGGGCGGTCTGAATATTCTCAACGTCATTCATTACCGTAAAGATGATCTCGCCCAATTTCGCCGACTTGAAGAACAGCAGCGGTCTGGCCATTACGTTGGAGAAAATATCAGCCCGGATATCGGCTACAATGCTTACGCTGACCTTAGTATACATGATATCCGTGATCACTGTGCAAAGGATACGGACGATATATATGGCCATAAGAGCGGCCAGGATCCCGACCAGCTGCCGGTAATTGCCGGAGGGGAAAATGTCGTCGATAATTATTTTGAGTGCGTAGGGGGTGGCCAGCGATCCGGCGCCGGAGATGATCATCAGTATAAGGATCAGCGCTTCCTTCCAGATATAAGACCTGAGGTATTTCAGGTATCGTCCTATTACCCCGAATTTATTCATAAGATTTGAGCAGCAGCTGCTGAGATATTTGTTGAACAGTGTTGTCTATGCCCTGAAAGAGGACTACGTCCATCTCATCGTCTTCAAACTGGATATTGAATTCATCCTCGATGGAGGTGACGAAGATCAGCGTTTGCAAAGATTCACTGAGGATAATATTGATCTTCTCGTTTGCCGATAGCTCTTCGCCGGCGGGCAGGACGCCGATGATAAGTCCGTCGACGATCCGCATCAAGGCTGTTCTGATGTTAATCTCATCCATATTTAGAATTTAGTTCAGCTGTTAATTAACTGCCATTACCGGTGCGCTGAATGCCTCTTGAATGGCGTTTAAAATAAATCGGTCCTGAGCGGCGTCCATGACGTCGATGACCGGAAGCGAAAGTCGCCGCTCAAAGAAGTGCAGCTTTTCGCTTATCTCTTTCCTGTCAAGAAGCCGGCGACGGGTAAGCCCTTGAACGCTATCGGAATTCGTCAAAATAGTTCGTGACCACGGCGTCATGAAGCAAAAAAGGCATTTGGATTTACACCAGATATTAATTGCTTCAATGGTCTGATAAATGAATTCCGGTTCATCATCGGGGTTGATGGCGCAACAAAAGGCGTCGGGCATGACCCCAAGCAGGAAGTGTAGCGAGGAAAGATCGTGTCCTATCTCATTGCTGATGGTCCGGCTGCGGGGTAATAACGCACCCTGGGTGCCCGTAAGAATGATGTCGGGTTTATTATATTGTTGAATACCTCTAAGCGCAATTCGCATCAGGCGGCTCCATTCGTGCTCGGGCGGTTCGATCGGGCATTTGTAGCCATATGGGAAGCAGAAATCGGCCCCGAACAATATTCCCTGGGGCTCGGTGCTCACATGGGATACTTTATACCCTTCTTCTTCGAGGATCTTCCTGATCCGCAGCTGGGCGGTAATCTTACCCTGTTTGTTGCTGGTGCCCACTATGCTGATGACGGGCGTCTTAAGGTATGGAAGATTGTTGTATTCCCTGATCGAACGATACATTTCATTCGTCACCCGGACAACCTCAATGGCGCTTGTGCAGGAGGGGCCGGTCTCACGGATGAGTTTCTGAATAAGATCGGATACGTCCACGTCCCAGCAGATAAAGTTCTTGTTGCGGGCGAGGCATTCTTTGACAAATCTTATTGAGAAGGAAATATTTCCGTCCGCGAGTTGATCGAGGAAATAGCCGCAGACGACAGTATCGAATGCTGAAAAGTCGATCCTGCCGATATCCCGGATGACGTCCAGTTCCCTCTTTTTTTGGGGGTCCTGACGGATCAGCCTGATCGGATAATCTACAAGGGCCCTGATGCGGAACCGGCAATATTCCGCAAATTCCACTATCGTATTCATTTCCTTCTCCGAAGCGGGATATATGGCGATATCTTTTCCAAAGCCGGCTTTGATCCTGTTGGTGAAAAGGGAAAGTCCTTTCTCGTCAAATTCCTCCCTGCTCCGCTGGTGGAGTGTCGGGATAGGCGCATCCGCGTGAAAATAGATCAGGGGTTGAATATTCACCCTCGCGCCCTTACGGATAAGGTCCCGCCATTCGCTCATGCGGGTCACCGGCGTTTTCGCCAGGATGGAGGCTGCTATTCCGGAAAAGTGCGCGGTCGCAAAGCTGGTCCCCGAGGAGATCTTGTATCCGTTATCGAGGGTAGCTACCCGTTGGGTCGTCCCTTTGGCCAGGATATTTATCGGACCTTCACAGAAGCCGTATTCGAACTTGTCGGCGACAAGACCGGTCGAGACGCCGAAAACGGTGGGGAAGTGGGCGGGGTAACAGGAAGTATTGGGGTATTTGTATGCTGCGGCGCTGATCAGAACATTTTGCCGTTCGGCCCTGCCGCATGCATCAAGGAGGCTATTGGAAGGAGCTTCGGTTGGAATACCCATGCTGATATTGATTATCCGGATATCGCTGAACTCAAGGCAGTAATTTATGGCCTCCGTCAGCAGGTCTTCTGAAAGCCGTCTGTCGGCCGAGGCCAGCCGGACAGAAAACAGCTCTATATGCGGGACCAACTTATGGATAATGGATGCAATGCCGGTACCATGCCCGGTGTCGTCGGTAAAGATCCCGGCCAGTCTTTCGAATCCCCGGGCCGTTTTCATTATGGTAGCGCCGCTCATCCTGCAAAGGCTCAGCCGCTGGTGGCGATGATCCGTCCCCTGGTCTATGATAGCGATCCTGAAATTCATTATTTGTGTTGGTTGAAGAGGCTGCATTATCTATTGGAATGTCCGGTATTTTCTTTGGTTGACAATTCCGGCGCCGACATCAATTCCGGGTGGTGTTTCATCATCAGATACTGATCTTTCAAGCTGGGTTTTAGCTTTGTCTTCCAGGAAGTGCAATCCGGCTTCCCGTGTTTCAACGCGTCGAAGGCGCATGGCAGCTTGTCGCAGACAGGCATGTATTGACAGTTCCGGCAAATGTCGTTGAGCTCTACCTTGTCGAAAGCGGTATATTTTTGAAAAGCTTCCGGATGAAAGCCTTCCGATACATGGTGAATGTGATTGCTGCTGTCGTGAATCGTCTCCCAGCATTTCTGGATATACCCTTCCGGGTCGATAACTATGTTGTAGGGTGAGACCCAGGTCGAACAGTCGGCCTGAAGGGAGGGAAGGTTCCACTTCAATTTAGCCCGTGGTACATCGTTGTGTTCCCCCCACCGGTTAAACCGGTCAACCAGTCGCCTTCTGAAATCCTGGTTGGCATCGAAAAATTCCTCGATGGTAAGGTAGTTATTGACCGGATTAGATGTTATTTCTTCATAAGGCCGCAGCCAGGAAGGGGAAAAGGTTATGGATCTGAAACGCTGCGGCCAGATACCATAGTCGTACATATCATCAAATAATTGATCAAAGGACGATGCAACGTCTCTGTCGACATTTATGCGAATGGTAATCTCCACTCCTTCCGGCGCTATGGCCAGGTTGGAAAGGATCTTTTTATAATTTTCTCCTTTGGCGGCTTTCAGCGGCCGTTTCTTATTGTGCTGCTCTTCCGCTCCGTCGATCGTTATCTGGATCAGGTTTACATGGTTCCTCGTCAGCTTCTCCCACATGTTCGCATTCAGCAACAAGCCATTTGTAACGATACTCGCCTTATATTCGATCCCATTCTCCTGGCAAAATTGAAGGAGTTTCGGGGTCAGGTTCTCGATCGCGCCGGCGTTTATCAACGGTTCCCCGCCGTACCAGCCCACCATACATCTTCGCCAATTCTTAACAGGGGCTTTCGCTACCATATCTCTGAGGTAAGCTACGATCGCATTGATATTATCCTCACTTCTCAGGGACTTGTTGGGTTTCTCAAATTCGAAACAATAGGGGCAGCCCATATTGCATGTGATCGTAGTACCGATAGTCAGGCCGATATCGCCGGTGTTCTTTTCGTAACGATGTGATTTCTGCTCCCGGTAATTGCTGAAATATACCTCGCGCTCGGGTTCGCTGATATCGGTCAGATATCCGCGTTGATGCAGGTAGGATAAGAAGGGATCAGACTTTACTTCATCCATGGTGACTGTCATGGATTGCTCGATCAACGATGAAAGGAAGGCGCCGTCGGTCTGACCGAGTATTTCCATGCCCCCGGAAAATGTATTATACAACAGCCACTCGCTCTCTTCTTCTACCGGCACAATGACGTTGAAAAAATTAGATTTCAAATGTTGCATGTTGCCAAATTTATTGGATCAAAAAGGCGCCTGACCCCATTGGGAGCTCCCGCAAGGATCAGGCGACATGAATGGTTAGAACAGGATATCATCATTTTTGCCGATGCTCGAGTTGCTGAAACCGCAGGAATCGCGTGTCTCACACAATGCTTCGATGACCTTTTCTTCTTTCAGCAGTTCCTCAACGTTGATGGGCTTAATGAGCTCTTTTGGCTGTACTTCAGCCGGGCTCGTCATTAAATTTTCCATGATTTTAAAATTTGAATGTTTGACTTGCCTACTCTTTTTGACGGTTTTCGGCTAATCCCGTTTTATCTGCAGATAAGATCTTTATCGCTTCCCGGAGAATTTTGTCATTGTATGGTCTGAGATCTTCCACCCGGTCGATCTTCACAAGAAGGTCCGGGGCAATCCCTTTGCCTTCCAGTTCATACAGACCCGGTTGGTAATATGCTTTATCCAGAAGGCTGTTGACATGGACGATGACGCCTGAGGGCAGGCTGATATCGAACTTCGATGCAAAGGTGCCCGCGGTCTTACCTGCACCGACATAGATAGCGCTGCCGCTGTTCTGCATCGCCTTTATAAATGATTCGGAGGCGCAGGCCGTCGACTGGTCACCAAGGATGACGACCTTTCCGGAAGAGGGATATGAAAAATATTTATCGGGCAGAATTCGGACGGCTATGGGTTGTCCTTCCTGGTCGATATTCCAATAATAGTCTTTGGGCTGGTGGATGAAAACGGCAAATAATTGCATTGCGGCAGTCATTTCGCCGCCGAGGTTGCCCCGCAGATCGATGATGATCTTTCGGACGTTCCGGATATCGTCCCAATGATTGATGAACCGGAGGTAGACGGCCTCCTCCCAATAGTTGATCCTGAAATAAGCGATATCACCGTAGCGCCGGTATTCGGCATGGACCGGTCTGAAATTATCCGGGATAGAATACTTTTTATCATACCTGATCACCGTCCCGGAGACAGCGGATGTGGTAGCGCCTCGCGTTCTCAACCGGCAGGAGTCATTCCTGCCGCGGTCCAGTAATGAGGAGGTGATGGCATACTTCTCATAATCGCTGAGATGCGTTGATCCGTATAACCGGACTGCTTCCCTATCAACCGCCTGTTGAACCGGCACCCCATCTATGGCAATTACCAAATCGTCAATGTGAATCCGGTTGTAGGCAGTATCGAAAACCGCCCCAATAAGATACTTTCCGTTCAATGTGACGATCCTGACAGGCGATCGTTGTTTGCCGGCAGGGGCAGGGCGGCAGGGATCACCGGGGTAGTCGAGGTAAAAGTGATGGTCGTCAAACGTGTGCCGGATGAATTCATCGAGGGAGTCTACGAGGGAACAGTAGCTCCCGGTGCGGGGGCTCGCAAAGATGCCGTCAATGTCTTTAGCGATCAGGGATCTGTCCAGCTTTCTTTCTTTATAGAAGGGGTAGTATTTCAAGCTGGATGCTATTATCCTCCTAAGCAGCAGGCGGTCGGACGCCGAGTCGCGGTGGCTTTCATCCGGCAAAATGTCGATACTGGCCGAGAGGCCGTAGGTATCCATTCCGCTGGGGATCTTTTCGAAATAGTCGCTGTGCAGGGGGTGATGGTAGGAAGCGGCGATTATTCCGGGAGTGGCTTCGGTGGGAGCGTTCAGGTTGGAAAAGAATGGGTGGGTAACCGGATATGCAATTCTTTGGTAATGGCCGATGAGCAGGTCGCCGATCACAAACTTCCAGGGAAGGCTGGTGTCAGCGGGGGTCACCCTGATACTGAGCTGGTCACCTGAATTATCTGTGGTAGCCGGCGGGATGTCGGAGGAACCGGGTGACGAGGCGGTGCCGGCTGGGGGTGCGCCGGAATCAGACCAGGTTGAAAATTTCTCTGTTGTCGGGATCTGATAACCGTCAAATGGCAGTGCAACCACCTTACTCAGCCATTTGCGGGCGTGGGCGCTATAGAGGAAATACGTGTATTGCCGGATATTTTCGGTATAGATCCGCAGGGAGACGGCAGAAGAGTTTCTCATCAGATCGATGTCTTTGTCAAACGACTTATGCCAGGCGGGTTCGGAAGCCGGCAGCATGCACTCAACGGCGCCCGAAAGGGAATTGATATTCTCATACCAGGAATATTCCGGGAAAACGAAATCCTTCTTTTCATGGAACCCGGTGTCGGTCCGAATATCATAGGCGGTATCGGTGAATTCCTGTTTGTAGGAGATGGCTTTCCATTGAGCGGCGGAGGAAAGCGGCAAGGCGGCTGCTATAAAGGCGGTATAAATAAAAAGCCGGATGCTTTGCGAAAATCGTTTCATTCACATACAATTTTTATAGCTGACTTAAGGAAACAGGGTCAAGGGGATAAATTTTGCTTAGCTGGCTGCACAATTGGGTCTCAATAAACTGCCATTGATCTTCGGGTGTAAAACCGCTAAAGCGTGAACGGCATATGGTGATGAGGAGCGGGGTTATCTCTTCTCTTTGAAGAACAGCGACGAGTTCCGTTATTCTATTGGAAATCATTTCTGTACTTACATAGGTTCGTTCCTGATAAATCTCATCGTAATCATTAATGAGGTAGTAATATTTCCCATCGGAAGCCGATACGCTCACCCTGGAAAAAAAATACTTCAGCCGGTGATGAGGATCAGCCGAGAAACGGTCGAATTCATCCTTGCTTATTTCTATGACAAGGGTCGTTTGTTTGCCGGGATGGCCCGTGCAAGAGAAGAAATCGAGGTCTATGTCGAGGATGGTTTGCGGGTGACCGGCTATTTTGCCGGCGTTTGTCCAGCCATATTCGAAATACCGGATAATGATGTCCTTATCGATGCGTTCGTGCAAACCGGCATCGGATCTCAGTCCGACTATCAGCTTCTTTCCTTCGTTGTTGCAGGACCGGACATACATTTGACGGCTTTGAGCCGAGCCATCGTAATCATGCACTTGTCTTACCCATTGAACTTTATTGAAAATATTCCGATATATGGCCGCACTTATAAAGGTGTCAATGGTCAGCTCGGAATAGGTGAACCGCTTTATATCGCCCAGGTTGCCATTCAAACCATGAATGGAGTTCTTGAATCGGGCGGGGTTCATATCGGAGTGCTCGTCGATATGCAGGAGTGCATTGGAAGATTCCGGAATAAGTCCCTTTTTAATGGCGTAATTCCAGGCGTAGAAGGCTTCGTTATGCTCTTCGACTATGAATAGTGGTATGTCACGTGTTGTATACATAATGGATACGGGTTAAAGGGTGTAGCGCAAATTATTTTTAATTACAGGAAACGGCCGGGGAGAAAATGCTATTTTTTGTTCGGTTTATACGCCTTGGCTTGATCGATCAATTGCCGTTCTCATGGCTCATCAAATACTTCAACATTCCAATCGTGGATTTGACGCCCAATTTATTTTTGATACTCTGTCTGATCTTTTCCACGGAGCGGGTGCTTAGGAAAAGCTCATCGGCAATTTGTTTGTTGCTTTTTTCCTCCCATAGCAGGCGAATTATCTTCTTATCTCTGTCGGAAAGCCGGGCGCCGCCTTTAAGGGAGGATCGGCGGATGCTATTCTTCTTATTCAGGTACATCGCTTCGGTAAAGAGGCGGGTCTCATATATCTTGTCTTCCGAAGCCGATTGGATCGCCCTGATCATACATTCGGGTTCGTCCCTTGCGGAAATGTACCCGTATATTTCCAATTCCAGAAAGGAGCTGATAAAGCCGGGATCGGTACTTGACGACAATAATATTATTTTCAATTCAGGGGCCTCGTCCCGTAGTTTTTGCAAGGTCGCTATTGCGGTCGATTCCGGATCGATGATGCTCAGCAACAAAATTTCGATCGATGACTGCTTCAGATTTCTTATCAGGTCATCGTCATCGATGCTTGTAAGCGTTACATTGAAATTCCTTAAGCTTGTGAGAAATGATTTGAGCGCCTTACCAAAGATGGCATGGTCACAAGCAATTGCGATATTAATGGGTCTTGTCGGCATACGTAAAGGTCATTTTTGGATAAATATTTACATGGTGCACCTGGCCGTCATCAACCAGGGATATTACTTCGGGGGTCATTCCTTCGGGCGGGTTGTCTTTTGTGACCTTATTGAATATTGAAATGCGATATATGGTATTGAGATACCTGTATTCCATGGATGCGGAATTCCAGCCGTCGGGCAGACAGGGTGAAAACCGAAGCGTGTCCCCTTCCCGGACAAGACCGAATATATAGTCCAGAATAAGTTGGTACATCCAGCCGGCCGACGCCGTATACCAGGACCACCCGCCCTGACCGCCATGACCGGGAGCAGTGCAAATGTCTGCCGGCATTACATAGGGTTCCGCAGCGTACAGCGCCGCTTTTTCGGTTGTATCTGACCGATAGATCGGGTTGATCATGGACAACAGGCCGGCAACGCGATCCTTTCGCCCCAGTTTAGCAAATGCCATGGTCATCCAGACGGCAGCGGTCGTAAGGTGGCCGCCATTTTGGTTGACGCCCGGGGGATAACTACCCAGGAAAGCCGGAATGCCGGCAGTTTGACCAAATGGAGGATGCGAGCTCTTAAGCAGGGAGAGGTCTTCGCGGATAAGGTGGTTACAGGCGGCCGTGATAGCCGTCACGCCGCGGGCGGGCAGGGTCGCTTCGGACAATACGGCCCAACTCTGACAGGGAGAGTCGATCGGATCTTCAATGCTGTTTGTGAGAGGAGAGGGGCCGGGGTTTGCCGGATACAGCCGCCGGTAGAAGAAGCCGTTCCAGCCATGCTGGTCGATGGCCGAGCGGAGCTTCTTTGCCTCTTTCAGACAAAAAGCTGAAAATGCCGGGTCGTTGAAGGAAGAAGCAAGCCCGGAGAAGGACATAAGGACGTTATACAGGAAGAAAGCAACCCAGAAACTTTCTGTCTCCGCAGCGGTCTCCACACGTTCGATACAGTCATTCCAATCGCCGGTGCCTATAAGGGGCAAACCATGATCTCCCAGTCTCAGCCCGTGGTCGATAGCCCGCTTGCAATGCTCATAGAGGCTGGCCTTGAAGGATGAGCTTTCAAAAAAACCATAGCAGGATTCTTCTTCCCGTCCCAGCGGGCCGCCTTCCAGAAAGGGAATCAGTTCATCCAGGATACCGAAATCGCCTGTCTGCCGGACGTAGCGGCAAGTTACATATGGCAGCCATAGTGCGTCGTCTGAACAGCGGGTGCGGAGACCTTTGCCACCAGGAGGGTGCCACCAGTGGAGGACGTCGCCTTTGACGAATTGCCGGGAAGCGGCCAGCAGGATGTTGCAACGGGTCATTTCGTCGAGTGGATGCAGTATGGACGATGCATCCTGCAGGAGATCGCGGAAACCCAGGCAACCGGCGGGCTGGGAATAACTGCTGCGACCCCACAGCCTGCTGCTCAGGGTCTGATAAAGCAGCCAGCCGTTGGAAAGAATGTCGACGGCAGGATCGGGGGTATCGATGCGGATCGCGCCAAGGATATTCCGCCAATGCTGACGGACCTTTTGCAGTGCGCCAAGGGCATGGGAGAGCGCCCTGCAGCGGATCGCCAACCTGCTTGCTTCAGCAATATCTTCTGCCGCGCCAAGCAGAAAAACTATTTCGGAAGCTACCCCTTTCCGCAGCGTGACCGGCGTCCGGATCGCAGCGCACGCGTCAAACCCGGCCCCAACGTTGCCGGTCAATGTTGCCCTGAACAAGGCCTCGGGGCGTTGAAGGCTCCCGTTACGGCCGATGAATTCTTTCCTGTCGGCCGTATATTTTCTCTCCGTAGCATTAGTATCGAAAAAACAAACGATGCCGGAGAATTCATCGCTATATGGATTTCTCGCCAGCAGCGTTCCATTTTGCCGATCGGCCGCCGTTACGATCTGCGGTGCGGTTGTCGAGCCGAGGTTCCCTAATGCCCATTGGATATAGCCGGTGACGGAAAGAGAGCGGTCGTGGTCGGAAAGCAGCTTTATCAGGGTGTATTTGACTGACGCTTCCATATCCGTATAGACCCACATTTCGGAATGGACGCCATGCTCATTGCATTCAAACACGCTATAGCCGAACCCATGACGGGTAAGGTAGCCGGTTGACGCCGATGCCGGTAATGGCGCCGGGGACCAGAAATGCCCGTCCTCTTCATCGCGGAGATAGAACGCCTCGCCGGAGATATCGGCGAGAGGGTCCCCGGTGAATGGAGTTAAACGAAATTCGAGTGAATTTTGCATCCATGTGTAGCCCTGACCGCTTTCAGAGATCACGGTCCCAAAACGTGGATTGGCAAGTACATTCGACCAGGGCATTGGGGTGACGCGATCCGGTGCGGTGAAGATCAGATATTCCTTTCCGTCCGGAGAAAAGCCGCCATGACCATTGGGGAATAACAGGTCGGGCAACGGCAAGGCCGGCGTTGGCTTAGGAACGTATAGCCGGGTGGCTTTAAATGGGGGAATTGTTTCGGGATGTGCGGCATGCCGATCTACCTGTGCAGCGAAGGCGCCTTGAGCATCGGAAATTATAACCCGGGCGATCGCTTTCAGCAGGGCATGGTCTTCGCGCGGAAGCTGTGCGGCATCGACGGTGAATATTCTTCCCGCATGTCCCGGCGAATCGGCGCTGCCGCTGGCGTCGGATCCAACCGCTTCAAGGATACATGCCTGCAAGAACGAGTGATAGCTTCCTTCGCTGGCATTACAGATAACCAGGTCATTATCGAGGCCCTGAAGCTGCCAGTAATAGTGTGCATGAACAAGCTGGCCCACGAGATCCATATGGGCCGGGTCGCTGAGATCGAGAAGGATGACCGGCAGGCCGCCTGAGATACCATAGTTCAGCAGGGCTGCCTGCTTCAGGCTGGTGCTAATGGTCAGACCTCCTTCCCGCCAGGGTTTCGAGGGGTAGAGGATAGCCGCGGCGAGGCTGTCGGATAACCGGATGTCCGATCCCGTCGTCCGGGTTTTTGTAAATATGGCCTGGCTATAGGTTGCTGCGAGCGTGAAGATCTTGTCCGCCTGAGCAAGATCGCGGTATTTGCCGGTAAGCGACTCGCAGGCCTGCCGGTCCTTACCTACGCCGAATGCGAGATCGATCGAAGCCTGGCCGCCCGGTGGCAGTTCGATCAGGCAACGAATGGCTAAGATAGGATCGAGTACCGCGCCCTGAGTTTCCGTTAATCCGGAAGATAATTGCATAGCTTGCGGGTCAGCGGCGGAATGGTGGCGGCCAATGAACTTAGCCCGGTCCGTTTCATAGGATACGGATCTGACCTGAGCGCCATACGGCTGCATGAAGTGGAACAGCCAGGGGAGATGTTTTATTGCCGGCCGGGGACGGCGATGTGCAAAAATGGCATTCAGTTCCCTGACGATCTCGGTTTCGATGAACAAGTTGGAAAATATTGGATTCCATTCATCTTCCAGCTGACTTGTCAGCACCACTTCGGTATAGCTGGTGATCTCCAGGAGCCGCTCCGTTGTGCCGTTATTGGTCAGGATGATGCGCCGCATTTCCACATCGTCTTCGGGCGACACGGCAATGGTCATCACAGTGGAGACTTCACCGTCTTTTCGATAAAAGGCGGCCTGGCCGGGCGAAAAAGTCACTTTGCAGGCATCCGGCGTTATGCGTGTCGGTTGATGGGTGCAAGACCAGCAGGTATTCGCGCTGAGATCCCGGATATACACAAAGGCGCCTTGACTGTCCCGGGTACCGTCCGGCCGCCACCTGGTAAGCGCCAGGTCCTTCCATTTGCTATAGCCGCCGCCGGCATTGGTCACCATGACATGGTATCGTCCGTTGGATAATAGCTGAACTTCCGGATGGGCGGTGTGGATGTCAGTGAAACTCCGGGTGGCTTTTTCGACATAGTCATTTTGGATCTTGCCCGGGGCGGGTTTATTTTTTATGTTCCCCCGCGCTATTTTGAATGCCGACTTCCTGTCGATCTTTTCCTGCAGCAGCATCAGCGATGTCTTGAATAGCGGCTCGCGTTCGAAGCGCGTCTGCATGGGTCTATCGAGTAGTGCTTCGGCCAGGGAAAGAAAGCCCATTCCCTGGTGGTGGATCATGAATGAGCGGACGATCTCGCCGGACCGGTTGTTGTGACGCCGGGCGGGAGTAAAGTCAATCGAATCGTAAAATCCGAATTTCCCTTCGAGCCCCATGGAGGACAAGCGTTGCAGGTTATCGCAGGCCGCGGAGGGTGCGACCATCAGAGCCAGCAGGGATGCATAGGGCGCGATTACGATGTTGTCGCCCAGGCCGCGTTGCAGGCCGAGACCGGGGACGCCTGCCGGTCCGTATTGATAGGCCAGGTTGATATCGATATCATTATACGAGCATTCGGATACTCCCCATGGCAGGGACAGGGTTTTGCCGTGTGCGATTTGTCTTGAGACGACATATCTATACGTGAGATCCAGCAAGGTGTCTTTATAAGCAGGCATTACCAGCAAAGGCATGAGGTATTCGAACATGGATCCGCTCCAGGAGAGGAGGGCATAGTTGTTAGTGTCTTTTACGACCGGCCTGCCTAACGCAAACCAGGAATCCCGGGGGATTTTTCCCTGTGCGATCCCGAGGAAAGTCGCCATTCTTGCTTCGGAGGCGAGGAGGTCATAGCAGCCTTTATCGGGGGCCATTTTTTCAATATTGAAGCCGATGGACAGGAGCTGCAGCTGGCTGTTATATAAAAAGTCAAAATCAAGGTCGGAGAATTCCTGGCATTGCGCGGCGATCTCTTCGAGGAGGGCAAGCTTTTCGGCGGCAGCCTGAGCCCCCTTTTGGTTGGCGGGGGTTGTTCCGTTGCAGGCTGCCAGTTCCTCCCAGGCAGGTACCGGATCAGTGAAGGGAGGACCTCCGGGACGGGGATCCACCGCGGATATCAAGGGAGCAAGACTGGTCAACTCGTCCAGGGCATCCTGATTTTGACGGAGCAAGGCAAGCGCCCACCGGCGGCCTTCATTGTCCTGGCCCGTTAGGCCCCGTGCGCCGACGATATCTTTCGCCAGGCGGACCAGCGATCCAAGACAATCTCGTACAGCCGTCAGCGTTTGAGGGGGCTCGTTGGTCAGCTTCCCCAGTCTCGAAGCAAAGCGCCGGATTGCCGGGGAATCAGGAGCATGCTCTTTTACCAGGTGGAAAGTATCGGCAAGGCCGTTGAACCATACCGGCTCGAAGATCTTCTTTTTCCGGAGGGCGAGCAGCCCGCGGCGAAGGACTAAAAGGAGAATGGCGAGGTTCCCGCTGTCTACGGTAGAAACGTAGCGAGGCTTCACCGGGGTTAGCGAATGTGTGTCATACCAATTATAGAAATGGCCCTTATACCGTTCAAGCCTGGTCATGGCATCCAACGAGCGTTTTATTTGGTCAAGGCAGGCAGATACGGTAATATAGCCGAAGTCGCAGGCCGTCAGGTTGGCCGAGAGCGCCAGGCCCATATTTGTCGGGGATGTCCGGTGAGAGATCCGTCTGACGGGGAATTCCTGGTAATAATCCGGAGGCAGCCAGTTGTCGGTGGCGTCGACGAACTGTTCAAAAAATGACCAGGTCTTTCTGGCCATGCGGCGGAGGTATTCGGTCTGTCCCGGGGGTAGCGCGATCCTGGCTATTTTTGGCGGCAGGCTCATCCACCAGGTTATTGCCGGAGCTATCAGCCAGAGCAGGAGGAAGGGCCATGCCAGAGGGAAGGATCCGGAATGGCTACTTGCGAGAATAGCGGTGATCGCGGCGGCGGAAAAAGGGCAAATCCACATTCCGATAAAAACCGCGTAAAGCGTGTTGGCTTGAGCGTGCCGGGCTTCGCCGGAGGGGTTCCACTCGAGCATGTTGCATCGGCTGATCAACATCCGCCAGCCGGTCCGGATGATGGCGTCCATGGTATAATACGCCTCGAATGGCAGGTTGATAATGGCATATGAGGATTGCAGGATACTGCAGGCAATACCGGGCAATCTGTCTTGCCAGTAAGGCAGACTAACAAGGCGGGAAGGCTTTGTGAGTATGCTTCTGATTATTATGTCGATCGTGGGGAAGAGCACGATCCCCAGAACGACCGCTGTCCAGAGACCTGGTTTTGGCATAAAGAACCAGCCCAGTAAAAGAGAAACCATGGTGGCGAACGGTACCAGGCTGCGTCTGAGATTGTCAGTCATTTTCCATCGGGACAGAAGGGAGAGATCCGAAGAGATCAGGTATGGCAACAACTGCCAGTCGCCGCGAATCCACCGGTGATGGCGGCGGGTATCGGCATCATAGGTTATCGGGTATTCTTCGAAAAGCTGCACATCGGTCACGAGGCCGGAGCGCATATAACATCCTTCTATCAGGTCATGGCTCAGAATGCTGTTCTCGGGAAAACGTCCAAGCAGCATCTTATCGTAGATGTCGACGTCGTATATCCCTTTTCCGATAAATGAACCTTCATCGAAGAGATCCTGATAGACATCGGGGGTACTAAGGGTGTAAGGGTCGACACCGCCGATGGCCCCTTGCATCCGGATGTAGCGGGTCCTGTTCTTTTCGTGGATGTTAACGCCCATGCGCGGCTGGAGCATTCCGTAGCCGGACACCACTCTATTCTCCGCTTCCCGGTAAACTCCTTTGTACAGGGGATGGGAGATGGCGCCGACCAGTTTCCAGGCTGTCATTGGCGGTAGCTGGGTATCGGCGTCGAGGGTGATAATATATTTGATCGATGGGAAGATCTCTCGTTTCGCGATAACCAAAGAAAATTGACCGGTGCTTGCTTTCCCGCGTAAGAGGGCATTCAGGTCGGATAGTTTTCCACGTTTGCGTTCATATCCGATCCAGGCTCCTTCGGCGGGGTTCCAGCGGCGGGGCCGGTGAAAAAGGAAAAAAAGCTCAAGTTGCGGGCTTCCATACCGAATATTAAGGTCAGTTATCTTCTGAGCGGCGTATTCCAGCAGTGAAACATCTTCAGGGAGTGTTTCCGCTTTGGCGTCTTTGAAGTCTGTAAGCAGGGCGAAATGAAGGTTATCTGTTCTGTTTGCCAGGAAGCGCACTTCGAGGGCGTCAACCAATGTCTCCACTTCCGTTGTACCGCCGATCAGGGCAGGTATCACCACCAGCGTCCGGGAGGAAGCGGGGACGCCTTCGGAGAAATCCAGGCGTGCGAAGCGGGTGGGGGGGATGAGAGAAGTGGTTAACCGGTTGATCCAGTTGAGAGAAAGCTGGCTAATGCATGGAAATACTAAAAGCATGGCGGTTGAGATTAGCCAGACAGGCGCGTGCATGTTCCGCAGAACGAAGAGAAACAGGGCGCATTCGATAAGCGATGTCACGATGAAGGCGCCTCCCAGGTAGAACCATAGGGGTCTTGAGCGCACCCGGGATCTGAGCGCCTCCAATGGCGTTGGGTGCATGGCGGCGGCTTGTTCCAGAAGACTACGGCCGTTGCCGGTCAGGTAATAGCCGACATGGGCGGCGGCGGGCGTGGTGTGGGCGGCGTGGGCGGAGGTGACCGCGGGGGTCGCGGGAGGCGTGGCGGAGGTGACATGGGCGGCAGCCGCGGCAAGGTCTATGGCCATGGCGGCAATTTCCTGTTCCGTGTGCGGGCTACGGGTTGCGATCCTGGCGACCACGCGGCAATACATATCGCGGGACGGGAAATCCATTAAATGATATACCCCCGCGGGGTCGGCCGTCAGGATCTTCTCTACCGTTCTGGTATGACCGAGAAATTCGCGCCAGTCGGTCGAGCCGAGGATCCGAAGACTGTTGATGAGACTTCGATAGGCGATACGGTCTTCCAATTGCTGAACATCGGTGACGTCCGGAAACCGTTGGATATTGATAAGGGCGATGCGGACCGCGATCTGACCGAGCCGTTCCAGCAATACCAATGGAGCAATAAACGACACGGCGGCGAGCTCGTCGGATTGCAGGCACGATGCCGACTGGTAAGCGTCGATATAACCGGTGATGGAAGATAAGGTAAGCTGGTCCCTGGTCTGATGAAGCGCGGTTTTGATAATATCGTATATCCGGGGTAAACCGGCGCCGGACACGCGGGCCGGTAGGGGCAGTTTAGCCGTCGAGGGTCTTGTGAGGGCAAAAGCTATTTTGCGGATCTGTTCCTCGATCACGTAGAAATTATCGAGCAGCCATTCGGCTATGGCAGACCCGGGCTGATTATTTTCGTCCAGCGCGGAGAGAACGCAGCGGACATCGAACAGGGCTTGCGCCGCCGATTGAAATTGTTTCGCAATGGTATTGTGATATTGCCCCCTGAATAGTTCGTTTGAGTAACGGGCAACAAATGCTTCGTTGGTTATTGACCTGCTTTTCGCTTTCATTAAAAACAGAATAAGGTGCACACGTATTGTCAACTCCGCTTTCCGGGAAAGGAAAGCATGAGCGCAACGGTGAGGGCTAAGGGATGGCCATTCGAATTTGAAATTCAAAATCGAATAAGAGCAAACGAGGGCTAAGTGGGGAAATGGTTACCTAATGGCGGTAATGACGCTTAATGATAGCTGGATATAGCTGACACTAAATCTGGCAATAGATGTAGAGTAATGAGCTTTGCGTATACGAAATTAGGGCAAAAACGGTTCATACGTAGTATGAATTTCGCCAGATAGATATTTGCTTTTAGATAACTGCAGGTGTTGCGCAGTGAAAGCGCGCCCAGAGGGAGGGCGCGCTGGAGTTGATGTCGCGTGATCAGCGGTCACACGAGGTTTGATTTGATATAGTTATAGCTTGAGGTGATCGCATCGAATGGCGAGCCGGGGCATTTGTCCTCTTCGACGAAGAAATATTTCATGCCGGCGGTATTCTTGTGTGCAAAGATGGACTTGAAGTCGATGACGCCGCTGCCAACGGACGTGTATTTCTTATCGGGGGTGTTGTCCATATCCTTGAGGTGCCACAGGGGGAAGCGGCCTGGATGGGCATTGAACAGTTGGACAGGATCCTGACCCGCGAAGGTGATCCAGTAAAGGTCCATTTCCATTTGCACCAGTCCGGGGTCGGTGTTGTCCAGCAATACATCATAGGGATATTTTCCGTCCTGCTTATCGAATTCGAAGTCGTGGTTATGGTAGACGAACCGGATGCCGGCGGCCTTGCACTTCCTGCCCGCGACATTGAAGTCATCGGCCATTTTTTTATAATGATCGAGCCCTTTCCGTTCGTTGGGGGAAAGCCAGGCGCAGGCCATATATTGGAGACCCACGGCATGTGCGTCTTCGATCGCGCGATCCCAGTCGTGGAGGATGGTGCCGTTAAAAACCCCATTTGTCAGGGGGGCGCCCTTGTCGTCTTCACCATAGCGATAGTGGCAGCTCCGCATCACGAGACCATTGCTTTTCAGGACTTCGCGGAACGTCTTCGCGTCCATGCCATAGAACTTCTCGGTGCCGGTATAGGTCGCGCCTTCGATGGAGTTGAACCCGATCCGGGCCACTTTGGCAAGGGTGCCCTTAGGGTCGGACGCCATGGCATCCCGGACGGTGTACAACTGAAGACCGATGACCGGGCGACCGGGTTTGAATAAAGGAGCGAGGGTGGGCGCCGCCAGGATACCGGCGGAATAAATGGCGCTTGATCTTAGGAATGATCTCCGGGTGTGCATATCGTTATTTTTTTAAAATTACGCGCATTGAGGGATTTGGCGCTACGTCAAGGCTACGTCAGCGGCTGAAGCGGATAAGAATTACTACATCTTCCGTACATCACGTTCCCGGATGAAAGGAATCGGTGGCAAACGGAGCGGGCAAATTTTGTAAATTGGGTGAAATATGGTGTATGAAGCTTCTTCTTTTTATCGCCGGGTTTTTTTGCCTTTCCGGGCCGGTGCGTTTGCCGGATGAGCATCCAACGCTTCCGATCGGGGCGGCGGCGCCGGATTTTTCCTTACAGGGGGTGGATGGGAAGACCTATTCGCTGGCGTCATTTGCGGGGGCGAAGGTGTTGGTGGTCGTCTTCACCTGTAATCACTGTCCGACGGCACAGGCCTATGAGGACCGGTTGATCCAGTTGACGAAAGACTATAAGGACAAAGGGGTAGCGGTGGTGGCTATCATGCCGAATGATCCGACGTCTATCCGGCTGGATGAGCTGGGGTATACGGATATGGGGGACACGTTCGATGAGATGAAGCGGCGGGCGGCGGAAAAACACTTCAATTTCCCTTATTTATATGACGGGCAGACGGAGACGGTTGCCAAGGCGTATGGGCCGATCGCGACCCCGCATGTATTTGTCTTTGATCAAAGCCGAAAGTTGCGGTATAGCGGCCGGGTAGACGATGTGGAGAAGCCGACAAAAACGCCGCATGTGCGTGACGCCCGGAATGCGATCGATGCGGTGCTGGCGGGGAAGCCGGTGGCGGTGGAGACGACGAAGGTGTTCGGTTGCTCGATCAAGTGGGCGGAGAAGAGTGATTGGATCGAGAGGGCGAAGCAGGAGTGGGCGAAGGAGCCGGTGAAGCTGGATACGATCACGGCCGGCGGGATCAGGGAGCTGATCGGAAACCATACCGACAAGCTGCGGGTAATCGATGTCTGGGCGACGTGGTGTGGTCCCTGTGTGGCGGAGTTCCCGGACTTTGTCGATATCAACCGGATGTACCGGCGGCGGGACTTCGAATTTATCAGCATCAGCGCCGATGAGCCGGCCAAGCGGGACAAGGCGTTGAAGTTCCTGCAGCAGTCGCAGGCTTCCAACACCAACTATATCTTCAATGTCGATGACAAGTATCAACTGATCGACGCCGTCGATCCCAAGTGGCAGGGCGCCTTACCGTATACGATGGTGATCGAGCCGGGCGGGAAGGTGATCTATGCGAAGGAGGGGCCGGTCGATCCGGCGGCTTTGAAGAAGATCATCGTAGATGACCCGGCGATCGGGAGATATTATTGAGGAATATCATGTCAATTTCTTCTCCTAATAATAAGGCAGGGATTTTGGTGCGGGCCGGGCGCTTCTTGCGGGAAGCCTTGTCCAGTGAGCACCGCGATTATACGACGGGTAGTCTGCGCCGGGCGGTGTTGTTGCTGGCGATCCCGATGATCCTGGAAATGTCGATGGAGTCGGTATTTGCGCTGGTCGATCTCTTTTTTGTCGGGAGGCTTGGCAAGGATGCGGTGGCGACGGTGGGGTTGACGGAGTCGGTGCTGACTTTGGTCTATTCGGTGGCGATCGGGCTGAGTATGGCAGCGACGGCGATGGTCGCCCGGCGGATCGGCGAAAAGAGGCCGGAGGCGGGGGCGCATGCCGCGGCGCAGTCGATCCTGCTATCAACGGGATTTGTCATAGTGATGAGTGTGATGGGGGCGATCCTGGCCGCGCAGATCCTGAAGGTAATGGGCGCCAGTCCGGAGACGGTAGGGATGGGATCATCGTTTACGCGGATCCAGTTTGGCGGCAGTGTGGTGATCGTGCTGTTGTTCCTTATAAACGGGATCTTTCGCGGGGCGGGCAATGCATCGATGGCGATGTGGTCATTGTGGATCGCGAACGGATGCAATATCATCCTTTGTCCGGTGATGATCCACTATTATGGGTTGCCGGGTGCGGCGATCGCTACCACGACGGGCAGAGGGATCGGGGTGATATTCCAATTGTATTATTTATTTCGCGGGACTGCAATGCTTCCCGGTGTGGCACGGTATTTTCGGCCGGACTGGAAAGTGATGAGTGATCTGCTGAAGATGACGTTGACGGGGTTTGGACAATTCTTTATCAATTCTGCGAGTTGGATCGTAATGACGAGGTTGATCGCGCAATTCCAGGAAGTGGCTATTGCGGGGTATCAGGTATCGATCCGCATCCTGCTTTTCTTTTTGCTTCCTGCCTGGGGGATGGCCAATGCGGCGGCTACGTTGGTTGGTCAAAGCCTGGGGGCGAAGTTGCCGGACCGGGCGGTGAATGCGGTGCGAACGGCCGCCCTTTATAATGGAGTGTTCATGGCGGGGGTGACACTGATCTTTTTTGTAGCGGCGACGCCGATCGTTGCATTTTTGAATACGGATCCGAATGTGCAGGCGGTGGCGATCCATGCCTTACGGATCATCAGTCTGGGTTATATCTTCTATGGAGTAGGGATGGTGCTGACGAATGCGTTGAATGGCGCAGGAGACACGCTTACTCCTTTGATCATCAACCTATTTTGCTTCTGGGCATTCCAAATCCCATTGGCTTGGTTGCTGGCGAATTTCTTCAAGTTCGGGCCTTCGGGGGTATTCACTGCGATCCTGGTAACGGAATCCGCCATTACGGTTGTAAGTTTTGTCGTATTTAGGCGGGGTAAATGGAAAAAGGTTAAGATCTAAGCGGATACTCCGTCAGGGTCATATTATTGCTCATTAAAAATTGAAAGTTTTCATAAAAGATTCTTGCACAATCAGAAAATAGATAATATTTTAGATTCCCCTCCGTTTCATATAAAGCCGGAGGGCGGGAAAATATCCATGAAAATCCCTTGAAAGGCACAATAAAAAAACCTTTGAAACATGCGTCGCAGGAATTTGAAACCGCTGGTCTGGTGTCTCTGGATCGCATCCTTTCTTCCGGTCAATGTAGTTTTGGCCGGGGGTAATCCCGTAAAGAGCCGGAGCTCGGCTGCTGCAGCGAAGGCGGCTGCTTTTGCGGCGGAAGTATCTCAGTTGTACGGGCAATTCAATCTTCAGGAGTTGGGGTTGACGAAGAAGGCCTTTCATTATGCCTTGAAGGGGTATAATTACTTATTGGAGCATCATTGGTTAAACAATCCCAATATTTTGTCGATCTGTGATATGAGCCAGTCGAGCCGGAACAAGCGGTTGTATGTACTGGATATGGAGACCAAGACGGTCGTGGTCAATACTTATGTGGCGCACGGGCGGGCATCGGGTGGAGAGTTTGCGCGGTCTTTTTCGAACAGCAATTCTTCCCGTAAGACCAGTCTCGGTTTCTATGTGACTGAAGACACCTATTATGGAAGCAATGGGCTTTCTTTGAGGATCAGGGGGATGGAAAGAGGTTTCAATGACAGGGCGCTTGGACGCGGCATTGTGGTACACGGTTCGGAATATGTCGGTCCCGATTTCCTGCAAATGAATAAGTATTGTGGCAGAAGTTATGGTTGTCCGGCTGTTCCCGCGGACGAGTCGGAGAATATCATCGATCTGATGAAGGAAGGATCTTGTTTGTTTATTTATTATCCAACGCAAAAATACCTGGTCCGATCGAAGATACTTAACTTCTAGCATGGACGCACTCTTCAGATGGTTTGAAGGTGAAAAAGCTCAATTTAGGTTCGTACCCTATGATTGGGCTTTTCTTTTTTAGGTCGGGAACTTACTAAAAGGGCCAATACCAGCCAACCAGTTGGGCCAGCATCCCGACAAACAAGCCGGCCCAGATCTCGAAGTTGCGGTGGGCGCCGACCATTAAACGGGAGGTAGCTACCAGCCCGGTGACCGCTAAAACAATGGAAAGATAGAGCCCGGAGGCATAGGCGTCGGTGAAGGAAAAGAGATAAGAGAACATCAGGGCGTTGCCGAGGGCGACGGTATGAATGCTGATCTTCAAATAGATATTGCATAGGAAAGCGGCGACCAGGGCAAAGAAGGAGCCTGCCAGGAAACGAATAGCCACTTCCGGGGTATCCGGGAGGTTTTTAAACGCATACCAGGTCCACCAATAAAAGATCATAGCGACGATATAGGGAACGATCCGTTCCTTTTGGTCGTGGAGGTACATGGAGTTGACGAACAGTTTCAGCCGCCACATCAGGAATACGGAGAAAAGGGGGAAGAAGACGTTACAGGCAAGGATCGTAATGAACCGAAATACGCGGGTAATGTGATCAAACTCTGAAAACGCCATCGGGTGGAAGAAGATCAGGAAGCCCATCACGTAGCTGCTGATGAAAAGGGGGTGGAAAAGATAGGAAAAAAAATTCGCGGTAAATCGCGTTACACCTGTCATGGTTGAAGTTTTATAATTCCTTACGCAGTCGGGCGACAGGTATATTCAACTGTTCCCGGTATTTTGCCACGGTCCGGCGCGCGATATTGTATCCCTTCTCCTGTAAGAGCTCGGTCAGTTTTTCGTCGCTTAGCGGTTTCTTTTTGCTTTCGCCCTCGATGAGGTCGCTGAGGATCTTCTTGACCTCGCGGGTGGAGACTTCTTCACCGCTGTCGGTACTGAGCGATTCGCTGAAAAAGAACTTCAGGCGGTAGGTACCGAATTCTGTCTGGACGAATTTGCTGTTGGCGACGCGACTGACGGTGGAGATATCAAGGGCGGTCCGTTCGGCAATGTCTTTCAGGATCATGGGGCGGAGGGTCGTCTCATCGCCGGTCAGGAAGAAGTCGTGCTGATACTCCATGATCGTGTGCATGGTGTTAAAGAGGGTCTGCTGACGTTGCTTGATGGCGTCGATGAACCATTTGGCGGCGTCAATCTTTTGCTTTATGAACAGGACGGCTTCTTTCTGGCGTTTGTCTTTCTTACTGCCGCGGTCGTATTCCCTAAGCATTTCCTTATAGCCTTCGCTGATCCGCAGGTCGGGGGCATTCTTGGAATTGAGGGACAGTTCGAGCTTTCCGGCGTTGTTGGCGATAAAAAAGTCGGGGATCACATAGCTTTCGCCCTTATTGGCCTCGCTAACTTCGCCGCCCGGTTTGGGGTTGAGCTTTATGATCTGGTTGATGACATCCTTCAGTTGGTCGTCGGTCAGGTTGAGGCCGCGCTGGATCTTGTCGTAGTGCTTCTTTGTGAACTCGTCAAAATAGTTGGAAAGGACGTCTATCGCCAGGTCGACAGCCTTAGTACCGTTCTTTTTGCGATTAAGCTGTATCAGCAGGCATTCCTGGAGGTCCCGGGATGCCACGCCCGGAGGGTCGAATTGCTGGATCTTGCCGATCAGCGTTTCAATTTCCTCTTCGGAGGTCTCGATGTTCTGGCGGAAAGCGAGGTCGTCGGCGATGGAAGCGGTCTCGCGGCGGAGGTAGCCATCGTCGTCGATGCTGCCAATGATCTGTTCGGCGATCTTGCGGGTGCGATCGTCGATCACCAGCATGCCCAGCTGGTCCAGCAGCAGTTCATGAAAAGAGGTCTCCACTTTATGCGGCATTACGCGATCTTCATCGGCTTCGGGATAGTTGTCGTCGCGGAGCTTATAGTCTGCGACGTCGTCATCGTACTCGTTGACGTATTCACTGATGTCGATGTTGTCGTATTCGTCCTCGCTGCCGTCAGCCTCTTCGTACTCCTCGTTCCCTTCAAACTCGTCTTTCAATTCTTCGCTTCCGTCCTCATGGTCTTCGGTCACTTCCAGCGCGGGGTTCTCCTCGAGCTCCTCTTTGATCCGCTCTTCAAGGATGGCTGTCGGCACCTGCAGCAGCTTCATCAACTGAATCTGTTGCGGGGATAGCTTTTGGAGTAGTTTTTGCTGTAATGATTGGCTTAAAGACATGTAATTCAGGGGTTTTTCTTGAGCCCTTTCCTCAACTTCCTGAAAAGGGGCCGCGAACCACAAAAATCAGGCCGTAAATTTAAGTAAAAAAGGAGGATTACGCGTGCAACGAAAAAAAAGTTTTCTTGTTGTATGTTTCTCAATACTTACCAGTCCTCTGTGGGCGCAGAAGCTTCCGTCAGGGGCATTGAAAAATAGCGGGCTGGTGGTGGCAGCGCCGGCGGAGAGGGAAATCACCTTGTTAAAGGCGGACGGTTCGAAGCAGGTGGTGGCGCCGGCGGTCCCCAGGCTTGCGATGCCGGTGACGTACGGGGATGCGACGTATGAGCTGGGGTTTTTCTGCAGGAAGGAAATTCAGCTGGAGAATACAATCCATTTGCCCCTGCGGTTGCGGCTGGGGTCGCTACAGGAGGTCAACCGACTCGAAGGGAAGCCCGGGTGGTGATCTTGTTGATAGCGGCGACGATCTTTTCTCCTTTTTCGCGGGTTTGTTCCTCTGTCCATAATAATCCGATGGCGGTGGAGATACAGCGGCTCATAATGTGGTCGCTGGCGGTGAATTGGGTGTGGGCGAGCGCAAGAAGGGCCTTTTGTTGCGGCTCGGTCAGGTTGTAGAGAGTAGTGGCTTCCTTAAGGTGATCCCATTTGCGGATATAGTGCCAGTTGTTGTCATACCAGTAGAAGTTGCCGGCGAGGACGCCCTGGTTCCTGAGCTCGGCTACAACCGCGCGGGTGATCTCTTCGGTCGGGAGGAACCAGGTGAGGAAGGTGCAGATATCGCCATCGGGATCGGGGATATGGCGGAATGAGACTTCGGGAACGGTGGAGAGGATGGCCTTTAGTTGTTGCTGGTTCTTTCGCTGGAGCGCGAGGAATTGATCCAGTTTCCGGACCTGGGCGAGGCCGACGGCGGCGTGAAGTTCGGAGATACGGAAATTGTAGCCGATGAAGGGATGCAGGTCGGCGCCGCGGTCGGCGCCTTTGTGGTCGTGGCCGTGGTCGGAGAAGCCGTCGAGCTTTGTATAGAGGTCTTCGCTATTGGTGACGATCGCTCCACCTTCGGCGCAGGTGACGATCTTGACGAAATCGAACGAGAATGTCCCGGCGTGGCCGATCGTGCCGAGGGCTTTGCCTTTATAGCTGCCGCCAAAGCTTTGGCAGGCGTCTTCCAGCAGGATCAGACCATGTTCCTTACAGATCCGGAGCAGCGGATCGAGGTCGGCCATGGCGCCGCACATGTGGACGGGCATGATACATTTGGTGCGGGGGGTGATCGCGCGGCGGACGGCTTCGGGATCGAGGGTCAGGGTTTCGTCGACGTCTACGAGGACGGGTGTGGCTCCGACACTAAGGATACATTCAAAGCTGGCGACAAAAGTGAAAACGGGCATGATCACCTCGTCGCCGGCGCCGATGCCGAGGGCGGCATAGGCGGCTGTCAGGGCGGCGGTACCGCTGGAGACGAGTTGGGTGTAGTTGCAGCCGAGCTTTTTACTGATCTCCGCTTCGAGCTCTTTTGCTTTCCAAACGCCTTTACGGGGGCCGTCGAAACCATAGCGCATCAGGATACCGGTCTCGAGGACGTCGTTGACTTCTTTGCGTTCTTCAGGGCCGAATAATTCAAAACCGGGCATATAAAATGATTTGTTGGGTGCTTAGTGAGTGCCAAAGTTAGAAAAAATCACCGGAACCGGGTCACTCTCGACATTGGTGCGGCTGATAGCGGTGATAAAGTAGAATTTGGGGGCGGTTTTGTTTTGAAATTCGGACGAGTAGACGGTAAATCCAGCGACGGGGTCGTAGGGAATAAACCGAAATGCCGGGCTGGTTGCAACCTGAAGCGTGGCGGAGTCCGATCGATAGATAGCAAATCCGCGCAGGGTATCCTGCGGATCGCCTTTCGACAGCCATGCGGTCAGGGAATGTTCCTTTTCGTTGTTTTCGATATGGAACAAGGGGGCGTGTGGTTTGGTCGAATCGATCCAGGGCATGGGCGGAATGAGGGCGGGATAGCTATAATAGTTGTCGTGTAAGCTGTCGCACCAGCCGTTTGGATTTGTATCGAAGGATCTGCTGCTGAAGAAGACCGCGCCCTGAATAGTGGGGTAGGTACGGAGGACGCGGATCTGGCGGGTCAGTTGGGTGGAATCGCGCCAGGCCGGGCGGGTGCCGGCGAGGAAGGGGGCGAGGCCGATATAACATTGGCGGCCATAGCTATGGCGTGCCCACCAGTCGACAAGGACGGCGTATGGGGCATGGGGGTGGCTGAATTCGAAGTAGACCTGTGGGACCACATAGTCGATCCAGCCGTTGCGAAGCCAGAGCAGGATATTCGCATAAAGGTTATCGTAGTCGGTCACGCCGGCGTGGGTGTCAGAGCCTTCGGGGTCTTTGTCGATGTTGCGCCAGATAGCAAAGGGGCTGATCCCAAATTTGCAATGGGGTTTTTCCGCTTTAATGACCTTGCTGATGCGGACGATCACTGAATCGACGTTAGCGCGCCGCCAGTCGGCTTTTGACAATCCGCCGCCATAGAGTACATATGTCCGGTTATCCGGGAAGTCTTTACCGGGGGGGCCGCCTTCGACAATGTCGTAGGGATAAAAATAGTCATCGAAATGGAGGGCGTCGATATCATAACGGCGAACAATATCCCGGATGATATTGGTGACATAGTCCTGGACCTCTTTATTCCCGGGATCGAAATAGAGCGTCTTTTCGAAACGGACGAACCAGTTGGGATGTTGGCGGGTGATATGGTCGGGGGCGACGGAAGATTTCCCGATGGTATGGACGGCGCGATAGGGGTTACACCAGGCATGGAATTCCATTCCGCGTTTGTGGGTCTCATCGATCATAAAGGCAAGGGGATCATAATAGGGGGAAGGAGGCTGGCCCTGGATACCGGTCAGCCATTCGCTCCAGGGTTCGTAAGGCGAAGGATAGAAGGCGTCGGCGGCGGGTCTGATCTGGACCACGACGGCATTGAGGCCATTGCGCTGGTGCATGTCGAGCAGGCGGATGAATTCTGCTTTCTGGCTATCGACGGGCAGGCCTTTTTTGGAGGGCCAGTCGATATTTTCAACGGACGCTACCCAGACGGCGCGGAATTCATATTTGGGGCGGAGGTTAGCGGAGGTATCGGGGGGGATCGGGGCGGCGCTGTCGGGCTGCTGGGCAAGGGAGATGGCGGGTAGGGCCAGGAAGAGGAGAAACAGGGGCATGACGTTCCGCAGTTTGTCGAGCAGCCGGCTGAGGGTCGAAGCTTCTTCCGGCGAGAGGCTGGCCATCATTTTGTCCATTTCATCTTCGAGGGGGTCGATCTTTTGCAGCAGTTTTCTGCCGCGCGCGGTGATGGTGACATCGACGAGACGGCGGTCTTCGGCATTGGGAGTCTTACGGACCATACCTTTCCGGACGAGGCGGTCGACGATGCGGCTGGTATCGCTCATTTTGTCGAGCATGCGTTGCCGGATCTGGAGGGTGGAAAGGGGCCGGCCTTCGCCGCGCAGGATGCGCAGGATATTGAATTGGCGTGGCGTGATATCCCATTTGTCGAAGATGATACTGATCTTTTCGGAAAGCCAGTTATTTGTGTAGAGGATGTTGAGGCGCGCCTTTTGGTAATCGTTACGGAATTTTCGCTGGTTTATCTCGTTGTCAAGTGCCATGGATTAAAATTACAGAAATTATCGAATGGGGGAGGGGCGAGTGGGGGGCGAATAGTGGAGGGAGGAGAAAGGGGGAGAGCGAATGGGGTGAATGGTGGGAGGGCGGGTGGGGGTGGAGGTGAATGGAGGGATGGTTATCCGGGCGAGCGGACGAGGGCGAACAGGGTATAGAGGTGGTGGGCTTCGTGCAGCAGGAAGAATTCGGTCCAGTCGGTGACGGTAAGCAAGCCGAATCGTGGATGCGTGGCTGTTTTTGTGAGGAAGTTTTCATCGCCGGTGGTGAAGAAGGAAAGGATGCGGGTGCGGTCGGCGGCTATCTGGTCGAGGAGTGATGCGGAGGGGCGATCCAGATAACCGGGGAAGAGCGGGTCTTCTTCTGCGACGTAGCGGCCGAATGCCGGTGAGGGTTCACGGCTTATCCGTTCGAGGCGGCCGATAAAGACGGGTTGATAGGCTGCCAGGTGGGCGATGTTTGCGTGTGCGCTCCATTTACCGGGGATGACGGGGCGGCGCAGGGTATTGTCCGGCAAGTCGCGGATGAGCTCGCGAATGGTGTGGTGCTGGTGTTGCAAACGTACAGAGATAGACGAAGATAGCGGCATTTGATCAGTCCTCCCAGACTTTAGCGCCTTCGCTGCAGTTGGCGCAGATATCGATATTCTTTCTGCTTTGAAGGACCTGGCGGCGAAATTGGACGTATTGCTCGTTGCGCCAGACCTCTTTGAATGGCCGGCCTTTCAGGTCGCCAAGCGGGTGTTGTGCGTCTTTGTCGAAACAGCATGGTACGACGAGGCCGTCCCAGGTGATGACGGTGGCGTGCCAGAGCCGCCAGCAGTGGTTGTCGAGGCTGTGTTTTGGTATCCAATCGCCGTTGGGCAGCCGGCGGTAGCGGCTATATTTGGATCTGGCGGGTATCAATCCATTGGGATCGTTGCGGTAGTCATAAACTTGTGCCGTCTTGAAGCGGACCTGGTCAACGCCGATCCCGGCGGCGAGCCGGCGGATGTCGTCGAGCTGGTGCTCATTGGGCCGGACGACGAGGAACTGGAAGATAATAAAAGGTGTTTTGCTTTTCAGCTCCTTTTTCCACCGGACGATATTGCGTGCTCCTTCGAGTACTTTGTCGAGGTGGCCGCCGACCCGGTATTGTTGATAGACGTCCTGGGTCGTTCCGTCGATAGAGATGATGAGACGGTCGAGGCCGCTTTCGACGGTCCTTCGGGCGTTATGGTCGTTAAGGTAATGGGCATTGGTGGAAGTGGCGGTATAGATCCCCCGGGAAGCCGCATAGGAGACCATATCGAGGAAGGCGGGGTTGAGGTAGGGCTCGCCCTGGAAATAGAATACCAGGTAGAGCAGTTCCGCTGAGAGCTGGTCGATGGTTTCGCGGAAGAAATCGGCGCGCAGCATTCCGGTGGGACGGGTGAATGCGCGGAGACCGCTTGGGCATTCGGGACAGCGGAGGTTGCAGGATGTTGTTGGCTCAAAAGAAAGGGAGACAGGGTAGCCCCATTGGATCGCCCGTTTTGTCCATTTGCTAAGGTAATAGCTGCTCAGGACTTTCAACCCATTCCAGATACGGCGAGCGGTAAGCCTGGACAGGAGGTTGATCGTATCATTATGGTTGTAACGGGGCATGGAAATATAAAAATACTAAATTATGTTTGTATGCGATGGCACGTAAAACAAGGAAAAACAGTGTTACGAAGATCGGGTTATTGTTACTGGGCGTGGCGGTAGCGGTTGTAGTCGGGTATATGGGCTATGTCTGGCTTATGGAGAGAAGGGCCCATTTTATAAATTATGCGGCATTTGGAATCGAGATCCCGGTGAATTACCGCATCCATGGGATCGACGTCTCGAAATACCAGGACTATATCGATTGGGCAATGGTGAAAGATATGCGGGTGGGAGACGTGCAGGTAAGTTTTGCCTTTATCAAGGCGACGGAGGGATTGGGGAGTGAGGATGCCTTCTTCAGGCGCAATTGGAAAAGATCGCGGGATGCGGGGATATCGAGGGGCGCGTATCATTATTTCCTTGCGACCAAGAGCGGGAAAGCGCAGGCGGAGAATTTCATCAATTCCGTCGAACTCGTTACCGGCGATCTGCCACCGGTTCTGGACATCGAGCAGGCTTATGGGGTGCCGCCCGATAAGTTGCGGCAGCGGGCCAGGGAGTGGCTGCAGACGGTGCAGGACTATTATCATGTGATCCCGATCGTTTATACGAATGTGGACTTCTACAAGCTGTATCTGAAGGATGACTTCGACGGCTATCCGTTGTGGGTGGCGCATTATCTGCAAAAGCAACGGCCCAACATCACACGCGACTGGGCCTTCTGGCAGCATAGTGAAGCGGGTCGGGTGAATGGGATCGTTACCCGGGTCGATTTCGATGTTTTCAATGGGGATTCGACGGATTTCAGGAAATTGCTGATAAATTGATTGGGGTGAGGGGGTGGGGGGAAGGTGATCGATGAGAATGAGAGGGGGTTAATGGGGAAGGTGATCGATCAACTGGTGTGGTCGACGACGATGCGCCATTGGCCGTTGATCTTTCGGAAGAGGAGGGTATAGATACCGCCGATATCGCCGGCTTTTCTTTTGAGGAACCATTTTCCGATCACGAAATAATAATCGGCGGACAGTCTTTTGACTTTTAGCAGGTCGAAGAAGAGCTTGCCCATCTGGTCGGGGCCGTTGTAATTCTTCTTATAGTTGGCAAGCGCCTGGTGATAGCCGTAGCTGGGGCCGGATTTACCGATAAAGACGAGGGAATCGTTATTCCAGTAGCCTTTCATGAAGGCGTCGATATTACCCTTGTTCCAGGCGTCTGCCTGGTTAGCCATGATCCGGCGGATGGCGGCCTCATCTTTGGAAGGTTGAGCGGAGGCGGTTATTGTCAGGGTCAGGAGGGGTGCAATCAGGAGGAGGGCAATGAGGAGCGGGCGGGCAGTCTGGAATGAGCGGGAGCGGGCAGTCAGGAGGTTGGGGTTCATGGATGTTGTTTTGCCGGTAATTTACTCACTCGGAATCCAATTCCTGCAGCAAATCCTGTAATTTTTTGATGTGGCGGCCGTAGAGGCGGTTGATATAGCAGGCGTTGAGATAATACATGCCAATGGTCATGGGGATGAGCAGGACGAGCCAGAAGATAGGGGTGGCCCACCAATGAGAGGGGTGTAACCGCTCGTAGACCGGCGGGAAGCCGGAGGGCAGTTTCCAACGAATGATGAGATAGGAAAGCAGGTAGGTCAGGGGGACCATTCCGGTCCCGGCCATGAGGTAGAATCGGGTGTATCGCTTTAGGGTGCCGACCTGCCGGGCCAGGTTCGATCTGAGCTGGCAGGTGGGGCATTGCATTTTGCTCAGCAGTTGGTATTTGCGATAGTAGTAGGCAAAGAAGAAGGCAAGTATGAGGATGAACAGCCAGGAGATGGCGGCGAGGCGGCCTTCGAATCCGAGCAGGAAGCAGAGGATGGCGGGAATGTAGGCGATGAGGAGAAGAATCCCCTCTCCGATCAGATTGCGACGCATCCGGGTGACCGGGGCCTGGGACCGCTTTTGGATCATGGCAAGGAGGGCGCGGCGATCCTGTTCGCGGGCTGGCGGAGCTTCCAGTGAATGCCAGATATATTTAAGACTTTCCAATTCCATATGTATCGGCTTGAGTGATCTTACGTAGTTTGTCCCGGATGCGATTCATTTTGACCCGGAGGTTATTTTGAGAAATGCCCAGGATCTCTTCCATTTCCTGGTAGCTTTTGTCTTCAAGGTAGAGCATGGTCAGGGCCTTTTCCACTTCGGTCAGCTTGTCGATGGCGGCATACAACAGCTGGACCTGTTCTTCTTTCTCAGCGGGATATTGGATATCCTGAAGATCGCCCGGCAGTTGTTCGGGGTCGACGCTCGTGATCAGCCTGCGTTTTTTGCGGAGGCCGGAGATGGCGGTATTGAGGGCGATCCGGTAGAGCCAGGTACTGATCCTTGCTTCGCCGCGGAAGGAGGGGTAGGAGCGCCAAAGCTGGAAGACGATCTCCTGAAAGAGATCCTGACGGTCAGGGGCTGTAAAACAATACAACCGGCATACTTTATACAGCATGCCACGGTGTTCGCTCACCAGTTTAACGAAGGCTTCCTGTATGGCGGGATCCTGCAAAGGGGAAGTTTTGGGCCTTTTAGGCTTTTGTCGCGGATCAGGCGAAAATATTACATTGGCGGCGGGATGCAAAATGGCGGGGGGGGTGGGGACTCAGTTAGCGGAGAGCCGTTTGATGGCGAAGAGCCCCTGGAGCTGAACCACCTTGACGGCGACGAGGCCGCGGATGCCGGTATAGTCGCGGGCGGAGCTAAAAAGGTATGCTTCCGGCTGGTCGACGATGCCTTCACGGACGGGGTTCTCATGGACGTGGGCGATGCGATCCATGAGGAGGCGGGGCTGGTCGTTCTCGATCCGAAGCGGGCCGCTACAGTTTTGCCAGAGGTTGAATTTCTCGATACGCCGGAGAGATTTACCGTATTCTTCAAAGCGTTGGAATATCCATTCCCGGCGGAGGTCCATTTCCATTTCAATGGTTTTGAGAAGCGCGGGGGTCGTATATTTCTTGAAGTCCCGCTCGAAGTAGGCGGGCGCGGCGGCGTCCTTTGTACGGAGGACGAGGTGGAGGTGGCTGCTCATGAGGCACCAGGCATAGAGATTCAGGCCCTGGGCTTTTATAAAATGGTTGAGCGAATCGGCGATCACTTGTTTGTAGGCGGGGCGGACAAACAGATCGATCTTATCTACTATATTGAGTGTCAAGAAATAACAGGCGTCAAGCGGGAACATCGGCTTTTCATTCAACTGCATATGCGCTTATTTTGATAAACCAAATAAACTCCGGGGGCCGGAACCCGCCAGGTGTAAGTGAACAGGGTATGGGAAGGGGAATACGCTTTGACGGGAGAGGATTGTTTTAAAGATACAAAAATCCTGTGCCTTTCGTTGCGGCGACGCCTTTATTTTTTCGTTAGATCGAGGGCGGCCTCCTTTGTGGCAAGTCTTACCCGTTGCCGGGGCCAGGCGCTGCAATAGATATAGTGGGAGGGGTCGTCGACCCATCTGGCCTGGAGAACCTTGTCTATCGGGGAAGGGATAGGATTGCCTTTTTTAACGATCTTTTCAAGATCGACCGGTTGATTGCCAAACTGCCAGAAATGATGTTCGGAGTCATGTTGGTAGCGGTTGGCGAAGAACTGGAATTGCCGCATCAACCACTCCTTCCGGGTTTCATCAGGGTGTTCGGATATTGCCCGGAGCAGCTGTTTTGCCGATATGCTTTTCAGATCCCGAAGGACTTTTGGCAAATTCCCCTTTCCTGCTTCCACGTCGGCTATCATATACAATTGGCTCGGGAGGATGGAGTATTCGTATACCCTTAACCGTTTGTTCTCTATACAGTAGTTCAGGTTATCCACTAACAGATCACAATATTCGTGGCGGGTAAAGACATCGATGCCGCCGACGACGGTCAGGGTTACAAAATACAATCCACCGGGCTGTACTTTGTACATTTCGGTCATGCGTAAAAGATAGCAAACTTTTATTGAAATATATAACTGTAAGCGCTGCCGGGCATGCATTTACGGGCTTTTTTTACGGCTTGCGCCGATTCGTCCGGCTTTTTCCCAGCAGGAGAAAAATTCCAAGCAGGAGAGGGGGGTCGAGGGGGTAAAAGATGAGGGGTTTACGCAGTTACACCGCAGTATCACTGCGCCGGATAGTTGGGTGAGTCACTGCGCCGGTTAGATGATCCTGAGCTTAGCATAATTTAACATAATCTTCTTCTCGCCGTTGTGCTCAAATCTGACTGTCGCGATCGGATTATGGGTGTTGCCTTCCATGGATGTGACCTCACCGAAACCGAATTTCTGGTGTTCTACTTTTTGTCCTACCTGGAGCCTGGAGGTATCGCTTGGAACGAAGTCCGGTCCCGGCTGGTGTTCGATGGTCCTGGTTGGCGGCTTGGGAGGGACATAGGAGGGTTTGGCGGGAGGCGATCCATAGCGGCGTTCCGCCTGTTCGGCGGGATTGCCGAATCTGCCGCCATGGAGGCGGTCGTAGGCGGAGCCGGCGGGTCCCGGGAAACCCTGGCCCTGGTTGCGGACGCCGCCGCCGGCGAAGCTGCGGTCGAGGTAATCGGATGGGATCTCGTCGATGAAGCGGCTGGGTTCGTTCTGGACCAGGTTGCCGAAGCGGTAGCGGGTGTTGGCGTAGGTGATCCAGAGTCTTTGTTTTGCCCGGGTGATCACGACATAGAACAAGCGCCTTTCTTCCTCCAGCTCTTCGCGGGTATTGATGGCCATTGCATTGGGGAACAGCATTTCTTCCAGGCCGGCTGCAAAGACGCAGGAGAACTCGAGCCCTTTTGCGGCATGGATGCTCATCAGCTTAACGGTGTCGGCGTTGGGGTCTTTCTCATCGGCGTCGGTGAGCAGGGTGATCTGCTGGAGGTAATTTCCAAGGTTTTTCGTTTCGGTTTCGAGGACGCCGTCTTCATCGGGTCGTTCGGTGAACTCTTTGATGGAGTTGAGCAATTCCTGGATATTCTCATACCGGGCTAATCCTTCCGTGGTTTTATCATTGAACAATTCCTTTACGAGGTTGGTCTGTTTGCCGACGTGCTGAGCGACGTCGTAAGCGTTTTTTGTGGCAAGCATGCTGGTGAAGCTACGGATCATCAGCACAAAGTTATCGATGGCTTCGAGGGTGCCGGCCTTATAGCCAAATTCCTTTGCCCGTTCGAGCACTTCCCACATGGAGATGCTGTTTTGATTGGCAGCCAGTACGGCCCGGTCGATGGAGGTCTTGCCGATGCCGCGGGCGGGGAAATTGATGATCCTTTTGAGTGCCTCTTCGTCGCGGGGGTTGACGATGATGCGCAGGTAGGAGAGGAAGTCCTTGATCTCCTTTCGCGAATAGAAGCTGATGCTGCCGTATATCGTGTAAGGGATGCCCATGCGGCGCAGGCTTTCTTCAAAGGCGCGGCTTTGGGCGTTGGTGCGGTATAGGACGGCAAAGTCGCGGTTGTTGTAGTGGTTGCGCAGGCGCTGTTCCTGGATGGTATCGGCTACGTATTTCCCTTCTTCGTTGTCGGTCATCAGGCGGACCAGTTTGATCTTCTCGCCGGGGGCGTTCTCGGTCCAAAGGTTCTTGGGGATCTGGCCCTTATTGTTGCGGATCACCTCGTTGGCCACGTTGAGGATGCTCTGGGTGCTGCGGTAGTTCTGTTCCAGCTTCACGATTTTGACGTCGTCATAGTCCTTCTGGAACTGGAGAATATTTTCGATGGTGGCGCCACGGAAGCTGTAGATGCTCTGGGCGTCGTCGCCGACCACGCAGACATTCTCATGGGCGGCGCCGAGCAGCTTGATGATCTCGTATTGTGCGGGGTTCGTATCCTGGTACTCGTCGATCAGGATATATTTGAATTTATGCTGGAATTTGTGAAGGCTTTCGGGGAAGCTCTTGAGCAGCTCATAGAACTTGATCAACAGGTCGTCAAAGTCCATTGCGCCGTTCTTGAAGCAGCGTTTTGTGTAGGCGTCATAGATCTGGGCGATGGCGGGCCGGTTGCTCCGCATGTCTTCCTGTTGAATGGCATAGTCGTTGGCGTATTCGACCGGTCCGACGAGGGCGTTCTTTGCCGATGAGATGCGGTTATAGACGGTATTCGGCTTATAGATCTTATCGTCGAGGTTCAGTTCATTGATGACGGTCTTCAGGACGCTTTTGGCATCATCCGTATCGTAAATCGTGAAGTTGCGGTCATAGCCGAGGTGGTGGGCTTCGCCGCGGAGGATGCGGGCAAAAACGCTATGAAAGGTGCCGATATAAAGGTTGCGGGCTTCGTTGTTGCCGAGGATCTTCTCTACGCGTTCCTTCATTTCCTTAGCAGCCTTATTGGTGAAGGTGAGGGCGAGGATATTGAATGAGCTGACGCCCTGGGACAGCAGATGAGCGATGCGGGTGGTCAAAACCTTTGTTTTACCGCTTCCGGCGCCGGCTACGATCATGATAGGGCCATTCAAGTGCAGTACTGCTTCGCGTTGCTGTTCATTCAATTCGCCTAGATAGTCACGCATGACTACGAAGGTAGTCAAATCCGCATCAATTTTAACGGGATTAGAGGCTTCGGAATGGGGAAAGTTGATTAGATTTATTATATTCCAACAACCCGTATCGCCTAGGAGCCTCGCTGGGCGTTGCCGGGCATGCGGGTGCTCTTGTTGGCGGCTTTGGTATTGGCCTTACCCTTTGGAGCGGGGAAGCCGGGGATATTACTTTTCGGGCCGGCGAGGGCTTTACCGTCTTTTTTCTTTTTATTATTTGGGATGAGTGCCATATAAAAATTTGTCGAAATTACTACTTTTTTCATGTCGAAGGAACTCTATTTTGATATCAGCTCGGAGGACAGCGGAGGTAGTCTTTACCGGATATCCGAGGAAGGCGGGGAAATCGCTTTCCTTTATAACTACAGCATTTCGGACGCCGCGACGGGCGAAGTGGAAGTATTCGATACCTGGTATGTCAGTTGGGAGGCGTTCTGGAAGGCGTTGACTGCGGATCCGGAGTGGTACTATCAGCATCCGCTATTTGTGCATCCGGAGCGGCGGGAATTTGTGAGAGAAGCCTTGAAGCGAGTGAATTGGGGGGTTCACCCGGATAAGAAATGGCAGGAAAGTCATCAGCGTCAGTGGAAGAAAGTGCTGGAAGATCCAGGGACCTATTACCGGGGTCCTCAGGCTTCGTAGAACTCTTCTCCGTAGACGTCAATGAGAGGCTGACCCATTCGCTGCAGGTATTCGTTGCATTGCTGCAGCAGACGGGGAGAGGCGTTGGACGCATAGTAGTCTCCCCTGTACCAGTAGGTCAGCAAAGGCTGGAGCGGAAGATCCTCCTGGTGCTGAACGCGGAGGATCAACCAGTGCAACCGGCCGATCTCATCATCCGGAAGATGGCTGAAGACCCCGCTGTTGAGCAGTTCCCTTGTCAGATCCGCTAAGATTGTCGTTGTCATGATCATTGATTTGGTCAAAATTCTTCCAATTATGTTATCACAATGTGAATATTCTGTTATGTTACCGTAGCCATGGCCGTTTGTGTATTACCTGTGGATATGCCGCGCTCAGGCTTTGAGCGCTTTCATTGCGGTTGGCGGTGATCGAAGCCAGCGGGACAATTCCGAATGATCGTCACCGATAAGGGTCAGGGTGTCATGGTGCAGCTTGTAGCGCGCGGTATTCCGCAGGCTTTTCAAAAAGGCGGCTTCATTGAAACCGGTGCAGGTCTTTTTTGAAATGGTGATCTTGTTGGCGAAGGAGAGGCTGCTATCCGTTTTGGCGAAGTACAATTTGCCGTGCATGGAATTGCAGCCGGTGTTACCGGTAAAGCTCGACAGGTCAAGGTTGATGTCGAGCCATGGGATCTTACCGGTCGCCGTATCTGAGGGTAGGACGGGCTGGAGGTACCAGCGGCCGGCAAGGGTTGTAGTATCCGGGGGTGTTGGCGTTGCCCGGGCGGCAGCGGTTGCCGTGTCCGGGGGTTGGCTGGAGTTTCCGCCGCCCGGGTTCTGACAGGCGAGCAGGAACAGCAGGATTGCTGTGCCGATACTTTTCATATAGAAGGCTTTTATACCTGAGGGGAAAAACTGTGCCAATGAGCAAAAGGTCGGCTTATTGGCCTAGGTGTTCTTCCACCGGCTCCGATGTGGAAGATATTCCCCGCTATAGTGTTATCCCGGAGAGATGCGCGGCTATGAGATCGACGCAGGCTGTACGTGCTGGAGGATGACGCGGTAGAGCTCGTCGGGGCTGAAAGGTTTCACGACGACGTCATTAAGCCCGGCGGCGAAGGCTTCGCTTTCGACCTCTTTCGGGGTGCTGGCGGTAAGGGCGATAATAGGTAAGGTCTCGCCGCGTTTGCGGAGCAGCACGGTAGCTTCATAGCCGTCCATGACGGGCATGTGCAGGTCCATGAGGATGAGGTGATGGGAGCGGGCGTCCAGCTTGTCGAGGGCTTCCGCGCCGTTGACGGCCACGTCAACCGTAGCGCCGTTATTTTCCAGCATAGTTTGAGCTACCAGAACGTTGAGAGGGTTGTCCTCCACCAGCAGGATATGGATACCGCGGAGGCGCTGTTCGGATTCGGTTTCCGGCAGCCAATCGCGGTTGTCGCCGGCCGGCTCGCTTGTGAGGGTGAAGGTTTGGGTAAAATAAAAAGTGGAGCCTATACCGGGTTGGCTTTGCAAATCGAGGGTCACTCCCTGGAGCTCGAGGATCTTTTTGGTGATGGCCAGTCCAAGGCCGGTGCCGCCGTAGCTGCGGGAGGTGGAGGAGTCGGCCTGGGTAAAGCGATCGAAGATCACGCCCTGCTTCTCCACGGGGATGCCGATGCCGGTATCTTCAACACTAACTGCAACGCTTATGCGGTCCTGCTGGATGGATTCAACGGTGAGGGACAACCGAACCGATCCGGCCTTGGTGAATTTGACGGCGTTGTGCACCAGATTATTGATGACCTGGCTGGTGCGGGTGGGGTCGCCTATTACCTTTCTGTCGAGGCGGGGGTCGACGTCGGCGCGAAGGATTATCCCGCGTTCTTCGGCGGCGTTCTTCAGGCCGGCGACGATATTCCTGGCGATGGCGGCAAGGTCCATGGGGATGTTCTCGAATCCGATCTTTCCTTCTTCGATCTTATTATAATCGAGAATATTGTTGACGATGGACAGCAGGTTATTGGCGGAAAAGAGGAGGACGCCGAGGTCTTCTTTCTGATCTGACCGGGGCTTATTGCGCAGCATCAGGTGGGTCATGCCGATGACGGCATTGAGCGGCGTCCGGATCTCATGCGACATGGTGGAGAGGAATTCCGATTTTGTCCGCAGGCCCTGCTGAGCGAGCCATGTCGCGTGGCGGAAGCTATGGGCGAAGCGGTGAGAAAGCGCGAGGGACTGGAGCCAGAAAAAGGTGATATAAGAGACGAACAGGACGATGCGCCAGTCGGAAATGAACCCGAAATAGTGCAGGTTCATTATCAATCCGATAAAGAGCATTACGCCGGTGCTCAGCAGTGCGAAGACCGAACCGCTGCGGTGATGCCTGGCGGCTCGCAGGAAAACATACATGGAATAGGCGATACAAAAGAACATTATGCTCAGGAATCCGATCAGGACGCTGGTGAAGATCAGCGTGGGCATGAAGAGGACCAGCACGCTATAGCCCAGGCAAAACCAGATCAGCGCCCTTGTGATAATCGGGATGATATCGTCGGGATAGAGCTTACGGGTGTAGGCGCAGAAGAAGGCCATGGCCAGGGAAAGGGAAAGGTATTCGACGCGGATGGTGATAAACCAATCGAGATTTGAGAACAGCAGGTGGAGTGCATAGTGCTGGGTGCCTACCATCCGGTAGCTAAAGACGATACAAAAAAGCGCAAAATAGAGGATCGTCTTATCGTGCCTGCTAAATACGAAAAGGCCAAGGAAGAAAAGACCGCCCATGAACATACAGCCGGCCATCAAAAAATCGTAGGCGACGTCGCGGTTCTTTTTGAGGAAGAGGACGTCTTTATCGCCGATGAGGATATCCTTATATGGCCCGCCGCGGGCATGCCAGAAGTTGGCGATCTGCATCACGAAATGGAGCGTGTCGGGCTCACCGGGCGGCAGCGCGAGATTCTTAGTGGCCCAGTAGGGGGTGGCTTTTTCGCGGGTGGTGGCCGGAACTCCGTCCTGGGCCTGGAGAACACCGTTGATAAAAAGCCGATATGAGCAATAGGCGTCCGGGACTTCGAGACCGATACGGGGGCGTTTATGGGGAAGGAGGACGGTAAGGGTATAGGTAGCGTAGCCGATGGTTGGAACGGTGTGGCCATTTACGGAAAGGTCTTTCCAGAGAACGGGATAGGGAACGTAAATGGGCGGCGGGGTAAAAACGCTGTCCGGGGAAAGCAGGTAATGCCAGTAAAACCCCCATTCCCCATTGAGTGTCAGTGAGTTGCCAAACAAGTCCTGATTGCGGAGGTCGATCAGGCCCTGACGGGCAACGGGGGTCTGGCTGTAGGCGGGACACGAGGCGCCGATTGCTACTATCAGGGCGATGCCCGCGAATATCGATGAAATAGGTCTCAGAGGCCGGTTACCGAACACGTAAATGCTTGAATTAGAGATTTTCTAAATAACGAAGAATGGCGGATAAAATGATAAATGGGAGTAAAAATAAGTGCGGCGGTCACGGGAGGGAGCGTCAAAAAAGGAAAGCCGCCTCCCCGATGGGAAAACGGCTTTTTCGATTTTATCTTTTTGGGTGATTATTTGTGTTCGAGCAGCTTGAAGAACTGATCAAGCTGAGGCAGGATCACGATACGGGTGCGGCGGTTGGCGGCGCGGCCGTCGTTGGTATCGTTGGTGGCGACGGGCACGTATTCACCGCGGCCGGCTGCTGTCATGTGAGCGGGGTCGAGGCCGTATTCCTTTTGCAGGATGCGGACGACCGAAGTTGCACGCTTCGTACTGAGGTCCCAGTTATCCTTGATGGGGCCGGGATGAACGTAGGGTTTGTTATCCGTATGACCTTCGACCATGAATTCGATATCGGGTTGAGCTTTCAGGACGGTAGCGACCTTACCGAGGACGGTCTTGGCGGCGGGTGTTATGTCCCATTTTCCGCTATTGAAGAGCAGCTTGTCGGAGATGTCGATATAGACGACCCCTTTGTCGACCTTGATGTTGATGTCCTGGTCATTGACGTCGGCGAGGGCGCCTTTCAGGTTCATCACGAGGGCCATGTTGAGCGAATCTTTATGGGCCAGTTCGGCTTGCAGGTTTTGGATATATACGTCTTTGGAGCCGATGTTATCCAGGGATTTCTTGATGCTTTCGGCCTGTGAGCTGGAGATGACGGAGAGGTCCTGCAGCTGTTTGAGGGTGGCGTCGTGGTTCTGCTTTGCCAGATCGATCTGTTTGTTGAGATCGTCGATCTGTTTCTGCAGAGCGGATTTTGCCGAGGCGTCCTGGGAAGTCAGGTCGTTACAGTTTTTGAGGTCTGCTGCCAGCTTGGCGTTTGCGGCTGTCAGTGAGTCGTTCTTTGCCTGCTCTGCTTTGAATTTCTTTGTACTTACGCATGAAAACATGAATACAGCAAGCGCGGCTAAGAGCAATGAGTGTTTAAGCTTCATAGTAATATTTTTTTAAAAAGATCATTCTCCTCCGGTGATAGTCCTTGAGAAGAATAGTGCCAAAGATAAGCCAACAAACGAAATTTGCTAATTTGTTTGCCGCAAAAATAGTCGAATTTAATGAAAGACACAGGTTTTCTCATCAGAACCCGCCACCACTCAGCCGGAGACCTGGCGTCACGCCCCGGAAGAAGTTATTGAAGAAGAGGCAGGGCTCGATCCTGATGGCGCCGCCGGCGAGACGCGCCACACCGAAGGTAAAACGGAAAGAGGGTTGGGGAAAATAATCACCCTGGCGGCCGACGATATAGCCGAGTGAATAGGCGGGGTCAAGGTTGACCGGGGAGTGGTCCTTGTGGGTATGCTCGTAGTTCACTACCACCAGGTTGTCGATATAGGTCCGGAGGTGGCCCTGGGCGTTAGGGGAAAAGAGGAAGATGGGTTCCCAGGAGACGCCGAGGCGGTATTGGTTATAGCCGCGGTTGAGGTTGGCAATGGCGCTGACACTGACGGAGGGGGCGAAATTACTCTTATAGTTTTCCACGGCGCCGCCGGCATCCAGCTGGAGCTGGTCGTGCAGGCGTTCGGGGAGATCCGTGTGGAGGATGGAATCGTTCACGATGTAATTGGTCGGACGGTTATATGCATGGGGTTTGATGATCTGATGGGAAATAATAGTTGCGATCCCGGCTTTCAATCCGGCGATGTCAAGGGTCTCCAATTCGCCGTAGTGATTGACAAAAAAGCTCAGGCGGTCATAACAGAGGCCGCGGATGGCGCGGCGCGGGGAAGCGCCTACGGGGGAAACCAGGAGGATGTTGATGGTATCCTGCTGAGTGCGGAGGATGGCTGGTTCGGGCTCATCGAGCAGGAAGCTGGTAGCGGCGGGGCGGTATTGGCGAATGCGCAGCTTCTTTCTTCCGGTGGAGTCGATCAGATAGTCGAGATGTTTGACGGTAAGCGGGTCGGAGAGCGAGTCGCGGAAGGCCTTCATGTCGTCCAGGAAAGCGGTCAGGAGGGAGTCGATATTCCGGAAGTTACGGATATCGCGGCCATTGGACAATTGGATGTCCAGCATATTCCCGTCGCCAAGGCGGATCTTATAGACAACGGTAAAGCTATAGGGCGGCGGGTCGAAGAGTTGGCTTTCGGGGATGGCGTTGTTTGTCTTCTGGGCGCGGAGGGGGCCTGCGATGCTCAGCAGGGCGCCGAGCAGGGCTAGTGTGGTCTTTTGCATATCGTGTCAGTGATTGGGTGAAGAGATCCTGATCTTTATGATGGGCCCGGGGTTTTGATCATCGGTCAATTCGGCGGCGCTGGCGGTGCTGAGCCGCAGGAATGCGGGTGGGCGGGAGGCCAGGAGTGGCGGGGGGCCGGGGTCTTTGCTTATTTCATTAAAATAGACGATGCGGAGGGTATGGGGGGCCAGGGCGGCTGATGGCGGAGGGACGGAGGCCGGGGGCGGAGGGGTAGCGGAAATTGCGGGTGGGCTAATTGGGGCGATTTCGCCGTAATTAGAATTTGTGGGATTATGGATATGGGGTTTGGCTGATGGTGAGCGGGCCATAATGACTGGGTGGACGGAGAGGGTGGTCACGGAGGTCGAGCCGGTGGGAGAGACGGACTGTGTGGAGGAGGTGGAAGAGGCGGACGGTGTGGCGGCGGGAGGGATGGATTGTGTGGAGGCGGTGGAAGAGGCGGACGGTGTGGCGGCGGGAGGGAAATGTGACTGAGATGGAATAATGGAATGGCGTTGGGCGGAGGGGTGGCGAGCGATATGGTTCGGGTGGGCGGGGCGCGTCCTGAGCAGGAGGGTTGCGGGAAAAAAGGCGAGCATTAAGCAGGCCGCCGCTATCCACCAGGCGATATTGCGGCGGGCGGGTTTTTTCTCCAGCCGTTCGGCGAGGCGTTGCCAGGTCGGCTCTTTGTCTTCGAGGCCTTGTTCGGGAAGGGAGTCAGGGCTGGTCAGCTTCCCCCGCCAGGGCAAAAATTCATTGGGTCTTTCGTCTGACATAAAGTATACCTTTTTGCAGCAGCATTTTCTGTAATAATGCCCGGGCCTTGCTCAGCTGGGACTTCGAAGTCCCTTCGGAGACGCCGAGGGCTTTAGCAATTTCTTTGTGTTCCATGCCTTCGATCACATAAAGATTGAACACGGTACGGTAGCCAACAGGCAGCCGGACGATCAGGTCGAAGATCTCGGCTGCCGAAAGTCCGGCCAGGGGCTCGGGCTCAGGGCCGGTATCCGGTGCAATCCCGGCAGGCGGTTCGGCCGATAGCATGGAAAAGGCGCGTTGCCGGCGCAGGAACATGAGGCATTCGCGGACCATTATGGTCCTGATCCAGGCATAGAGGGCGGCTTCACCGTGGTAGCGGAAGTCTTTCAGGTGCTTAAAGAACTTATAAAACCCGTCCAGCAGGAGCTCTTCGGCATCGGCGCGGTTCTTTACATAACGGCAGCAGAGCGCCATCATGGGGTCGGCCAGGTGGTCGAAAAGGCATTTCTGCGCGGCTGCGCTGCCTGATCGGGCGTCTTCCAGTTGTTCGGCCAGGTTCATCCGGTTCCTAATTGGCGAGGTCCCCCCCGCCGGAGGGTCTCCCCGCTATTAAATGCAGTTTATGAAAATCCCGTTGCCCGGAAACAGAAATATACATCAAAAAAATGGGGGATACGGCAGAATTGCGGCAACCAACCCAAAAAAATTAGCTAGAAAGTACTAAAAAAATTAGTGTGTATAAATTAATTCCCCTAGCTTTGATGAATCAATAAATTTGGGTGAAATAAAACCTACGATTATGTCAAACGCAGAAAAATTAAAGGCTCTAAAGCTGACGATGGATAAGATCGACAAAGACTTTGGGAAAGGAAGCGTGATGATGATGAATGAAAAAAGCCAGGACCCCATGGAGGTGATCTCCACCGGTTCGATCGGCCTGGACATGGCGCTGGGCGTTGGGGGGTTGCCAAAAGGCAGAGTCGTTGAAATATATGGACCCGAATCGTCCGGTAAGACCACCATCGCTACTCATATCATCGCCGAAGCCCAGAAGAAAGGCGGCATGTGCGCGATCATCGATGCGGAGCATGCGTTCGACAGCGCGTATGCGCAGAAACTGGGGGTCGATATCGACAACCTGCTGATCTCGCAGCCCGATTATGGTGAACAGGGATTGGAGATCGCTGACCGGCTGATCCTTTCCGGGGCGCTTGACGTGGTGGTGATCGACTCGGTTGCAGCGTTGGTGCCTAAGGGTGAGCTGGAAGGGGAGATGGGGGACAGCAAAATGGGATTGCAGGCCCGCCTGATGTCGCAGGCCCTGAGAAAGCTAACGGCAACGATCAGCAAGACCAATACCATTTGCATTTTTATCAATCAGCTCCGGGAAAAGATCGGGGTCATGTTTGGCAATCCGGAGACGACCACCGGCGGAAATGCGCTCAAATTCTATGCTTCGGTCCGGTTGGATATCCGGCGCATGGCGCAGATCAAGGATGGAGAAGAGGCGGTAGGCAACCGGGTAAAAGTAAAAGTGGTAAAGAACAAGGTGGCGCCGCCTTTCCGGGCAGCGGAGTTCGATATCGTCTTTGGCGAGGGAATTTCGAAGATGGGCGAGATCATCGATATGGGAGTGGAGTTGGGTATCATCCAGAAGAGCGGCAGCTGGTTCAGCTATGGAACCGACAAACTGGGACAGGGTCGTGATACGGTCAAACAATTACTACATGACAATCCGGAACTGGCTATAGAGATCGAGAGCAAGATCCGCGAGAAAGTCAGGGAAATTCAAAACGTGTAAATCAGCATAAATAAAAGCTTTCGTTTTTTATTTAATTGAGTTAGTAAGTATCGGCCGTCTATTTTTAGATGGCCTCTTTTTTTGCGGGATGTTTTTGCGGGGGGTGTACTTGGTGAAGGATGCTTTGAGCTTGCCCAGTGCGGCTTTGTTGCGGGCTGGCGATGGGAAGAGGGCTAAAATAAAAAGGGGTCTGAATAGAAATTCAACCCCGTTTTAAAATCCAATATCCTATGAAAAACCGAGATAAAGGTAGAGGATAATAATCAAATCTGCAATACCATTTTAGGGTAATTTTCTTTTTTTATCCCTTTTTAATTCTTTACAAGCTGGTGAGAAGCGGCTCTATTGCTTTCTTTATCAGTTACTCGCAGAACATAAACCCCTTTTTCAAGTGTGGAAACGTTAACAACCTGAATCCCGGCCTGCAACCGTTTGCTTAACCGTACCGCCCCTGCAGCGTCGATCACCTGCAGGTCGATCGTATGTTCCGTACGCACGATGAATAGCTTGTCCACGGGGTTAGGATAGAATTTAAAATCTACCGCGCCGGACAGGCTCAGCTGCATTGTTTTTGAGTATACCGGCGCGCCGGTCCGGGTAGTATATTTGATCCGGTAGAAATCCGATCCATTTGGCGCCGCTCCATCCACGATCTCATAATGTTCCGTTCCTGCGGTTACCCGCACAACGCTGATGGTTTCAAAATGCGTTTCGTCGGCGCTCCGCTCGATGACAAAATAATCTCCGTCCGCTGTGCTGTCGGCATCCCATTTCAAGAGCACGCGATTGGAGCCATTCGGGGTGACGGTGAAACCGACGAACAAATTGGTGGCGGCGGGCTGTGGTCCGCCGGGGGAATTGGTTGTAGTATCCGATGGCGCCGGGCTTGCCTGTTGGGCATGTCCGGGTCGGGCACAGATGACCACGAATACGATCAGTGAGAACAGGTTTTTCATTTTTAGAAAGGGACGAGCTGATTAGAACGCAAAAGCTGTCCCAAGATTTTTTTCGAGTTGTTATAATCTTCTTAAAACGAAATTTTTTTCCGCCGTACCTTTCAGCAAACTATCTGCGTATGCAAACGCCCGTGAGAAAAATGAGCAGCGCGAAGCGAATAGCCCTTGTAGCGCACGACAACAAGAAGAACGAGCTGATCGAATGGGCGGTATATAATAAGACGGCGCTTTCCCAACACTGGCTGTATGGAACGGGCACTACGGGAATGCTGGTGGAACAGGCCTTGGGTCAGCCTGTGAGTAAATTCCTGAGCGGCCCGCTTGGCGGCGACCAGCAGATCGGCTCCCGGATCGCGGAAGGGAAGATCGATATGCTGATCTTCTTTTGGGACCCGATGGAAGCCCAGCCTCATGATCCGGACATCAAGGCCTTATTGCGACTGGCCGTTACCTGGAACATCCCGTTCGCCTGTGACCGGGCCACGGCAGATTTCCTGTTCACTTCGCCGCTGATGCTGGAGGAGTATGAGATCCTTCCGCCTGATTACTCCGCTTATAATAACCGTCTGCAGTCGCCTCCGGCGCAGACACAAAACAATGTTTCATGAGAAAACTTCTTATCGCTTGTTTCATCCTGGCCGGGCTGCAAGGCTGGTCGCAGACAAAAACCCTTTCGGGGTTCAGCGAACCGGCTGCCCGGCAGCAACTGGACCTTGAATCGACGTACGACAGCTATCTTCGTGCGGCTAATATCGACAGTGGGATCCGGATCATGTCGGCCCGTCCGCATCATGTCGGCTCACCGGGGGATAAAGCCGTCGTCGACTACATCTATAATAAGTTAAAGGGCTGGGGTTATAATGTGCAGGTCGAGACCTATTATGTGCCATTTCCCACCCCAAAAGAACGGCTCCTGGAAATGACGGGCCCCACTCCCTTCAAAGCAAGCCTGGCGGAGAAGCCGCTAAAGGAGGACGCCACTTCCGGTCAGACCTCGGAACAGCTGCCAACCTATAACTGCTGGTCGGCGGATGGAGATGTGACGGGAGAGCTTGTCTTTGTCAACTATGGGATCCCTGAAGACTATGACTACCTGGACAGGTTAGGGATCTCGGTAAAGGGAAAGATTGTCATCGCGAAATACGGCCGGTCCTGGCGCGGCATCAAGCCAAAGGTCGCCCAGGAGCATGGCGCCATCGGCTGTCTGATCTATTCCGATCCAAAGGATGACGGCTACTATGATGGGGACGTTTATCCCAAGGGCGCTTTCAAAAATGAATATGGCGTCCAGCGCGGATCGGTGCTGGATATGCCGATCTATCCCGGCGACCCGTTAACGCCCGGCGTCGGCGCTACCAAGGACGCCAAGCGGCTGGACCGGTCCCAAGCCCCCACCCTGCTGAAGATCCCGGTGCTACCGATTTCCTATCACGACGCCGAGCCCTTGCTTCGGGCTCTTGACGGCTCGATAGCCCCGCCTGACTGGCGCGGCGCGCTTCCTTTCACCTATCACATCGGGCCGGGGAAGGCCCACGTCCACCTCAAGCTGGCCTTCAACTGGGACATGAAGGAATTGCATGACATCATCGCCAAACTTCCGGGCAGCGAGTGGCCGGATGAATGGGTGATCCGGGGCAACCACCATGACGGTTGGGTCAACGGTGCGGGCGATCCGATCAGCGGGCAGTCGGCGCTGCTGGAAGAGGCGCGGGCGGTCAGCGAACTGCTCAAGACCGGCTGGAAGCCAAAACGAACGATCGTGTATTGCGCCTGGGACGGGGAAGAGCCGGGCCTGCTGGGTTCCACCGAGTGGGCGGAGGATCATGCCGCCGAATTACAACAAAAGGCGGTCGTATATATCAATTCCGACGGGAATGGGCGCGGCTATCTTGGCGCGGAGGGATCGCATGCGCTCGAGCCGTTCATGAACGAGGTAGCCCGGGACGTCATAGATCCCGAGACGCATCTTACCGTGGCGGAGCGGCTGCATGAGCGGGAGCTGGTGAATGCGATCAATGCGGGCCGGCTCAAGAAGGACTTGATGCAGAAGAAGTCTTTTACAATCGGGGCATTGGGTTCCGGTTCCGACTATTCGCCTTTCCTGCAGCATTTGGGGATTCCGTCCTTCAACCTGGGTTATGGCGGCGAAGACCCGGGTGGCGAATATCATTCCATCTATGATTCTTATGACGACTACCGGCGGTTCAAGGACCCCAGCTTCCAATATGGAGTAGCGCTTGCGGAGACGGCGGGGCGAACGACGCTCCGGATGGCGGATGCTACGCTGCTGCCTTTTGATTTCCGCTCGCTTTACAAGACGATCAACGGGTACGCCACGGAGCTGATGACCGAGCTCGACCAGATGCGCGAGACTACCGCACTGACCAATCAGCTGATCAAAGAGCATATATTTGGGAATGCTACGGATACGGCAATGCATCTGATGCCGCCGGCGGCCCGGGATGAGGTGCCTTTTTTAAACTTCTCCGCGCTTCAAAATGCGCTCAATGAGCTGGAAAAGGTCACCACCCGGCTGGCGGACACGCTGGCGAAGTCGAAGCCGGCTGGGGCGCGGGCCGATGCTGTCAACCAGGTTCTTTACAAAGCGGAACAACAATTGCTATCGGATAAGGGACTTCCCCGGCGCTCCTGGTACCGGCATACGATCTATGCCCCCGGCTTTTATACCGGTTATGGGGTAAAGACCTTGCCTGGAATCCGGGAGGCCATCGAACAGCGGAATTGGAAGGAAGCGCAGGAGCAGATCGAAGTCGATGCGGCGGTGCTGAATAAGTTCTCTTCCTATCTGGCTTCGATCATGGGGTCGATGTGATTTGAAAAAAATCTTACGATATTTTTTGAGGATAGCAGGTGCGGTTGTGTGCCTGCTATTCTTGTTTTGGGTCATTCTGGCGGTATACATCAGCTGGAAAAAAGACAGTCTGCTGGAGAAAGCGCGGATGGAGATCAATGCACGGATCGGGGGGAACCTGCGGATCGGTAATCTCGATATCTCGTTGTTCCGGCATTTCCCGGCTGTAACGCTCTCGCTTACGGATGTGTCGTTGCGGGATAGCGCCTGGGGGCGGCATGGACATGATCTTTTGAAGGCGGGACGCGTCTATATTGCCTGTTCGGTGTTGCGAAGCCTTATTCATGGGCGGGTCGAGCTGAGTACGGTCTTTGTCGAGAATGCAACGCTCTATTTCTATACGGACAGCAGTGGCTATAGCAATACTTATCTTTTGAAGGGCCGCGGCGCCGGGGGCGCCGGCGAAGGGCAGCAGGATCGCGGGGAGGCCGGCCGTGAGCAGCAGAGCGGCGGGCAGCAGGGTCAAGGGCAGCAGGGTGGAAACCTGGGGGAATTTCCGACTGTCGTCCTCTCGGACGTCCGTTGGGTGATGGACCGGCAGGATCAGCATAAGCTGTTCGATCTGGATGTCCGGCGGCTTACGGCGGTCATCAAAACGGAAGACCGGGTGCTGCGATTCGACGTGTCTACGATGCTGATGGCTAAAAGCTTTTCATTCAAAACGGAAAAGGGCAGCTTTCTGCGGGATAAGCTGCTGACCGGGCACTTCGGCTGCACTTACAATCTGGCGAGTCACATCCTGCAGACGGAAAAAGCCCGGCTGGATATCAACGGTTATCCTTTTGTCCTGTCAGGCCGCTTTTTCCCTACGGTGAAACCCGATCCTTTCTTCCTGACCATCGATGTGGAGCGGATCCCGTTCAAGGTGGCTATCGGGCTATTGACGCCGCAGCTGGAGCAAAAGCTAAATGAATACGATATCGACAAGCCGGTCGCCATTCATGTGCAGCTGGATGCGGGCGCCGCCGATAACCCTCAGCCGCAGATCCAGGTCCGGCTCAATCTGGACAAGGGCGGGGTGCAGACGCCGGCGGTCGCCTTTGCGGACGTGTCTTTCAAGGGCAGTTTCACCAACGAGTGGGTCCGCGGGCAAGGTCATGATGATGGGAATTCGGGCATGCGGTTTATGGGTTTTACCGGCCGGCTGGGGGATATTTCGCTCCATGCTGACAGTATCCTGATCACTGATCTCGTACATCCGCAGCTATCCTGTGACCTGCATTCGCGGTTTGGGATCGCGGCCCTGAACGATGTATTGGGCAGTCAGACCCTGCAATTCCGGGCCGGGACCGGCGAGATGGACGTGCGGTATAAGGGGCCGTTGTCGGAAAACGATACGACCGGGGCAACAGTAAACGGGCAGCTAAAAGTTGACAGTGGGGCAATGGTCTATCTCCCGGTCAAATTCCAGCTTACGGATGCAAGTGGTCTTTTGCTGTTCAGGGATCAGGACATGATTGTCGACCGGCTGGAGGCCAGGGCCGGGAATACGCGGGTGCGGATAAAGGGCGTAGCGAAAAATCTGATCACGCTGATCGACCACAATTCGGAGAGTGTCAGCATGGATTGGTCGCTTAGTACGGGGCATCTTGCGTTGGAGGATTTCACTTCGCTGATCGGGAAGGCGGCGGCGGGTTCGGGGGGCGGGGTGGGATCAGGAGGTTCAGGGGGAGCGGGAGGGTCGGCCGTTTCAGCGGACGGGGCGGGGACGGCAGGCGCAACGGGGCCGGCGGGTTCGGGAGGGTCAGCGGAACCGGGAGTCGCGGCGGGCGCGGCGCGGCGGAAGCCGGGCGGTCCTGCATTTGGGACGGTCGCGGCGCGGATAGACAATTTTCTAAAGAATGGCATGATCCGGCTCCGGCTGGACGCGGAGAATATAAGTTACGAGGATTTTTCGGGCGCGCGGGCCAGGGCCGACCTGACCTTCCGGGATGGGGAGATCCGGCTGTCGCAGCTAACGGTTCAACAGAGCTCGGGGACATTGGGGCTTAAAGCAACGCTGCTGAGGCGGGTGAAGGACGATGCCAACCCGTTGACGCTGGAGTCGCATCTCGAGGGAGTTGATCTGCCGGGGTTGTTCCGTTCCTTTGACAATTTCGGGCTGAAGGGGATCGGTGCGCATAATCTCAAAGGCCGGATGAATGCGGATGTCCGGCTAACCGGGCTGCTGACCAATAACGCGAGGGTCGTGGCCAACAGTCTGAAAGGGACGATCGATTTTTCGATATCGGATGGTCAGCTGATCGATTTTGAGCCGATGGAGAAGATCCATGAAACGGTACTGAAGAAAAGGGACATGAGCGAGGTGCGGTTCGGTACGCTACAGAACTCGCTGAATATTGATTCCACGACAGTGACGCTTCATCGGATGGAGATCGAGTCAACGGCCTTTACCTTGTATGCGGAGGGGACTTATGACCTGAGGAAAGGCGCGGATATGAGCCTGCAGGTTCCGCTGAGCAATCTAAAGACGCGTGCGGAAGATGTTCCGCCCGAGAGCCGGGGCAATGACAGCAAGGGAGGGCTTAGTCTTCATCTCCGCGCCAAAACCGATGATGACGGCAAGCTGAAGATCAGCTGGGACCCTTTCCGGAAGGCGCTGAAAAAGGCGAAAAAAGCCGGACGCTGAACCGGGGTGTGAATTTTTTGTAATTTTGCCGGTCAGACTTTGGCGCTTAATCAATTATCATGGCTTTTAAGATCAAGGCTCCATTTCCCCCCGCGGGAGACCAGCCCGAGGCGATCCGTCAGCTGACGGAAGGCATTTTACAGGGAGAGCAGTATCATACTTTGCTGGGTGTGACCGGCTCGGGAAAAACGTTCACTATCGCCAATGTCATCCAGAACGTTCAACGGCCCACACTGGTATTGACGCATAACAAGACACTCGTTGCGCAACTTTATGGCGAGTTCAGGCAGTTCTTTCCCGAGAACGCTGTCGGCTATTTCGTATCGTACTACGACTACTATCAGCCGGAGGCTTATATGCCGGTCAGCAATACCTATATTGAAAAGGACCTTTCGATCAACGAAGAGCTGGATAAGCTGCGGTTACAGGCCACGACCCAGTTGCTGAGCGGGAGGCGGGACATCATCGTGGTTGCGTCCGTGAGCTGTATCTATGGTATCGGCAATCCGGCGGAATTCGAGAACGGCATCATCCGGCTCCGGCGGGGACAGGTAATCTCGCGGCAGGGATTTCTGCATTCGCTGGTCAATTCGCTGTACAAGCGCAGCGAGATCGAGTTCACGCGGGGCTGTTTCCGGGTGAAGGGGGACACGATCGATATCAATCTGCCTTATGTGGACTATGGCTACCGCATCAGCTTCTTTGGGGACGAGATCGACTCGATCGAAAGCTTTGACCTGAACACGGGCAAGCGGATGGTCCAGATGGAGGATGCGGCTATTTTTCCGGCTAATCTGTATCTCGCGCCGAAGGATATCCTGCAGCAGGTGATCTATGAGATCCAGGACGAGCTGGCGGAGCAGGTCGCTTATTTTAAAAATATCGGCCGGTATATCGAGGCGCAGCGGCTGAGCGAGCGGGTCAATTATGATGTGGAGATGATCCGGGAGCTGGGTTATTGTAACGGGGTCGAAAATTACTCGCGCTTTTTTGACCGGCGGCAGCCGGGGACGCGTCCCTTCTGTCTGCTGGACTATTTCCCGAAGGATTTCCTGTTGGTGCTGGATGAAAGTCATCAAACGGTGCCGCAGATCAGCGGGATGTATGGGGGAGACCGGAGCCGCAAGCTGGTATTGGTAGACTATGGGTTCCGGCTGCCCAGCGCGCTCGATAACCGGCCGTTGAACTTCCATGAGTTCGAGTCGATGACGGGTCAGACGATCTTTGTTTCAGCGACGCCGGGTGACTATGAGCTGGAAAAGACCGAGGGTGTGGTGGTGGAGCAGGTGGTGAGGCCCACGGGGCTGCTGGATCCGCCGATCGAAGTGCGGCCCAGCGTCAACCAGATCGATGACCTGCTGGATGAGATCGACAAGCGGGTCAAAAAGGGGGACCGGGTGCTGGTGACGACGCTGACCAAACGGATGGCTGAAGAAATGGACAAATACCTGCATCGGATCGATATCAAATCGAAGTATATCCATAGTGAAGTGGAAACGCTGGAGCGGGTGGAGATCCTGCGGCAGTTACGGCTTGGGGACATCGACGTGCTGGTGGGGGTGAACCTGTTAAGGGAAGGGTTGGATCTGCCGGAGGTTTCGCTTGTTGCGATCCTGGATGCGGATAAGGAAGGGTTTTTGCGGAATGAGAAGTCGCTGACACAGACGGCAGGGCGGGCGGCGCGGAATGTAGACGGGCTGGTCATCTTCTATGCGGATAAAATTACGGAGAGCATGCAGCGGACGATGGATGAGACGCTGCGGCGGCGGGAAAAGCAGGTGGCGTATAATGAAGAGCATGGGATCATCCCGCAAACGGTGCGGAAGTCGAAGGAGCAGGTTTTTGCGCAGACTTCGGTGCTGGACATCAAGGGTTATAATCCGGCTGATCCGTATGCGGTGGGGCCGGGTGAGGAGCTGGTTTCGGTGGCGGCGGAAGAGCAGGAGGTTTATCAGACGATACCGCAGGTGGAGAAGGCGATCTCGCGGATGAAAAAGGATATGGAAAAGGCGGCGCGGGATCTGGATTTTATGGAGGCGGCGCGGTTGAGGGATGAGATGTTCGGGTTGCAGAAGAGATTGAAGGAGATGAAGGAGTAGGGCAAATTCAAATAATCAAACTAAAAAAATTAGTATTCCGGGAGGACGTGCATAGGGTGGAAATGCCTAATTTCGTCACATGGAAAATTTGGACAAAAGAGTATTCCTTCTCGATGCGATGGCGTTGATCTTCCGGGCGTATTATGCGTTGATCAGCAGTCCGCGGATCACGTCGAAGGGCCGCAATACCAATGCACAGTTCGGGTTCACGAATGCGTTGATCGATCTGATCAACAATCAGCATCCTTCGCATATGGCGGTTTGTTTCGATACGGAGGCGCCGACGGAGCGGCATACGGATTTTGCGGCGTATAAGGCGAACCGGCAGGAAGCGCCGGAGGATCTTGTTAGTGCGCTGCCGGACATCAAGGCGATCGTCAAGGGATTCAATATTCCTTGTATCGAGATGGATGGGTATGAGGCGGATGATGTGATCGGGACGTTGAGCAAGCAGGCGGAGTCGAACGGGTATGAAGTGTATATGGTCACGCCGGATAAGGATTACGGGCAGTTGGTGACGGAGAAGATCCGTATTTACAAACCAGGCTATCAGGGTGGGATCGCGGAGATCCTGGGGCCGAAGGAGGTGTGTGAAAAATGGAACATCAAAGACGTCGCGCAGGTCATCGATATTCTGGGGTTGATGGGGGATGCGGTGGACAATATTCCCGGGATCAAAGGAGTAGGGGAAAAGACGGCGGCCAAGCTGCTGACCGAGTGGGGTACGCTTGAAAATGTGGTTGCCAATGGGGAGAATATCAAGGGGGCGTTGGGGGAAAAGGTCCGGGGCGGAAGGGAATTGGCATTGATGAGCAAGAAGCTCGCCACTATCATCACGACTGTTCCTGTAGAGTTCCATGAGGAGAATTTTCGGTTAAAAGAGTGGGACAGGGAGGCGTTGAATGAGATCTTCACGGCATTGGAGTTCAGGACGCTGGGGAAAAGGATACTGGGGGAGAATTGGGGTACCGGCGGCGGTTATTCGGCGCCGGAAGGAGTGCAGACCGATCTTTTTGGCAATGCGGTCAAGCCGGCTGGTGCGGGGAAGAAGAAAGCCGGGGGAAGCGGTACGGGGACAGGTGGCGCCGGTGGAGGGACAGCGGGTGCGACGACAGGCGGGCCGGCGAATGGCGCGGGCGGAGAAAGGCTGGACATACTGGAAGAGGCCAGCACGCGGCTGGAAGCGGCTGTGGAGAGAGGAGGCGTGGAAGCGGAAGGCGGTGAAGAGGGGGAAGGTGTGGTTGCGGCTCCCGTTCCGCATGGGAGCAGAAATATTTACAATACTCCGCATTCTTATACCGCGATCGTCGGGGAAAAAGCGATCGGGGAGCTTGTCGGATTGCTCAAACAACAAACGGAGATCTGTTTCGACACGGAGACCACGGGCATCGATCCGAATGATGCGGAGCTGGTGGGGCTTAGCTTTTCTTATCAGCCCGGGGAAGCCTGGTATGTGCCCTGCCCGGCGGATCAGGGTGAGACGAAGAAGATCCTGGATGCGTTCAGGCCCTTATTCGATTCGGAATCGATCACCTGGATCGGACAGAACCTGAAATATGACTGGCTCATGCTAAAGTGGTATGGGGTCGAGCTGCGCGGACCGATATTCGACACTATGCTGGCGCATTATGTGATCGAACCGGAAGGCAAGCGGAACATGGACCTGCTTAGCGCCCAGTTCCTGGGTTATGAGCCGGTGCATATCGAGGAGCTGATCGGAAAGAAGGGAAAGGGGCAGGGCAATATGCGGGATGTGGAACTGGAAAAGATAAAGGACTATGCGGCGGAAGATGCGGATATTACTCTTCAGCTCAAGCAGGCCTTCTTTCCGCAACTGGTGAAGAAGGCGGTGGAAAAGGTCTTTTATGCGGTCGAGAATCCGTTGGTGCGGGTATTGACGGATATGGAATTTGAAGGTATCCGGGTGGATATGGATTTTCTCCGGGAATATTCCAAGGAGCTGGAGAGGGATGCCCGGCAGGCGGAGGAGCGGGTCTATCAGCAGGCGGGAGAGCGGTTCAACCTTTCGTCGCCGAAGCAGCTTGGCGAGGTTCTGTTCGAAAAGATGCAGTTGGATCCGAAGGCAAAAAAGACCAGGACCGGGCAATATGCGACAGGTGAGGATGTATTGTTGAAGTTGGCGGCCCGCCATCAGATCGTGGATGATATCCTTGCCTTCAGGGAGCTGACCAAGCTCCGCTCGACATATGTGGATGCGTTGCCGCTGATGGTCAACCGGAAGACGGGCCGGGTGCATACGAGCTATGCGCAGTCGGTTGCGGTAACCGGGCGCCTGAGCTCCAACAATCCCAATCTTCAAAATATCCCTATCCGGACGGAGCGGGGGCGGGAGATCCGGAAAGCCTTCATTCCACGGAACGAGGAGTTCGTGCTTGTTTCGGCGGATTATTCGCAGATCGAGCTGCGGATCGTGGCGGCGATCAGCGGCGATCCGAATATGTGTGCCGCCTTCCGGGACGGGAAGGACATCCATACGGCGACGGCGGCAAAAGTATTTGGCGTGGAAGAGAAGGACGTGACAAAGGAGATGCGGTACAAAGCCAAGAGTGTCAATTTCGGGATCATCTATGGCCAGGGAGCATTTGGGCTGGCGGACAACCTGGGGATCAGCCGGACGGAAGCGAAGGAGATCATCGACAACTATAAGAAACAGTTTGCGGGCATCCAGCGCTATATGGATTCCACTATCAATTTTGCCCGGGAGCATGGTTACGTGGAGACCTTAATGGGCCGCAAGCGGTGGCTGCGGGATATCAATTCGGCTAATTTTACGATCCGGGGCTTTGCCGAAAGGAATGCCATCAATTCGCCGATCCAGGGAACGGCGGCCGATATGATCAAGCTGGCGATGATAAAGGTCCATGATGAATTCCGGCAGCAGAAATTGCGCTCAAAAATGCTTTTGCAGGTTCATGACGAACTGGTCTTCGATGCGCATAAGGAGGAAATCGAGATAATTAAACCTATAATAATGCGTTGTATGCAGACAGCGCTGCCCCTGCCGCAGGATGTCCCTGCCACGGCGGAGATCGGTTCCGGAATCAATTGGCTGGAAGCGCATTAGGCGGGCGGGTCCGGGCGAGGTGGCCGCCGGGGCTGAAATCTGGCATAAAATTAACATCTTATTTGTAAATGCGGTCAAACTTTAGTGCCCGGGAGAAGTCATATATTCAAACCTTTTAAACGTAAAAAACAAAATATGAGAAGCACAAAGATATTCGTCTCTATGCTTTTGGCTGTTAGCGTTTTATCTGCCCCGGCATTTGCCCAGCAGCCGCCGCCTTCGGGCCCGCCGGCACAAGCGGAGCAGCAGCAAGACTGGCCAAGGAGTTTCACCATGGATGACGGTACGGTGGTAAAGATCTACCAACCGCAGCCGGAGTCCTTTTCCAATAATGTCCTGAAGTCCCGTTGGGCCATCTCGGTCCTTCAGCTGGGCAAAACGGACCCGGTCTTCGGGACCTTCTGGTCGGTAGCGAATGTCGAGACGGACAGGGATGCCCGCCGGGTGGTGATCCAATCCGCGAAGGTGCCAAACGTGAAATTCCCCGGCCAGCCGGATGAGAATTTCACCAACAGCATGAAGACCGCGTTGGAGACGAATCTGCCGGCAACCGCGGGTGATCTCTCGCTTGATGAGCTGCTTGCTTCCCTCGATCAGGATCTGGAGCAGCAAAAAATGTCAAAGAACTTAAATACGAATGCCCCGCGGATAATTTACCAGGATCATCCGTCGCTTTTGGTGGTGATCGACGGGCAGCCCAAGTTGCAAACGAATAAAGATTGGGGTCTGGATGTCGTAGTGAATACGCCGTTCACCATCGTGAAGGGACATGACAATCAGTTCTACCTGTATGGCGCCAAGCACTGGTATACGGCGCAGCAGGCAACGGGCCCTTATTCGCCCGCGGGGAATGTCCCTTCCGAGTTGCAACAGGTACAGAGCGCGGTCGACAATGCGAATTCATCCCAGCCGGGGTACACCGATTCGGCGGCTGTAGCCCAGGACAATGTGGTGTCGGATATTGTCGTCAGCACGAGCCCGGCGGAGTTGATCCAGACGAATGGCCAGCCGACTTTTACGCCGATCCAGGGAACCGGTCTTTCCTATGCCAGCAATTCATCCAACGATATTTTCCAGGATCAGGGTGGCAAGTATTATGTACTGATCTCCGGTCGCTGGTATACTTCAGGATCGCTTACGGGAGGCTGGCATTATCTGGCGGCCAATGCGTTGCCTGCTGATTTTGCAAGGATCCCCGAAGGTTCGCCGAAGGACAATGTGCTGGCCAGCGTAGCCGGTACCGATGCGGCGCGTGAGGCGATCATGGACGCTCAGATCCCGCAGACCGCAAAGGTCGATCGGAATTCGGCAACCACTTCCGTGAATTATGACGGTGATCCGCAATTTGCACCTGTGCAGGGCACGGATATGCAATATGCTATCAATACCGGGTCTTCGGTCATCCAGGAGAACGGTGTTTATTACAGCGTCGACAACGGCGTTTGGTTCCAGGCGCCCAGTCCGAACGGGCCGTGGACGGTGGCAACGGAAAGGCCGGCAGACGTAGATGCTATTCCGCCGACGTCGCCACTGTATAATGTGAAATATGTTTATGTATATGATGTAACTCCCGATTATGTATATATGGGTTATACGCCGGGTTATCTGAATGATTTTGTTTACGGTCCGACCTGCGTATATGGGACCGGGTTCTATTACAATCCCTGGTTCAACGGATTCTATTATCCGCGGCCCTGGTCCTGGGGCTTTGGTTTCGGCTATAATCCGTATGTGGGCTGGTCGCTTGGTTTTGGCTATGGCTTTGGCTGGTTCCATGGCGGCTGGGGTGCAGGCTGGCATGGCGGCTGGGGAGGCTGGCGCGGGGGTTGGTGGGGCCCGGCGTCATATCATCCCGCTTATGCGTGGAACAGGTATCGGAGCGTAGGCTTCTATGGCGCCGGATTTGCCCGCAACCGGAATGTCTTTGCCAACAGCTATCACACGAATATCTATGCGAGCCGGCGGGGAGTGGTCACGCGTGACAACCATAGCTTTGCTCCAAGGCCGGGTGGTGTTGGTGGTGTAGGTGGACGGCCGGGCGGGTTTGCCAATGGCGCCCGACCAGGAACAAATAATGTCTTCAGCGACCGGGCGGGGAACGTATATCAGCGTACGCCAACCAATCAATGGCAACAGCGTAGCAACAATTCCTGGCGGCCGATGCAGAATAATCCGCAGGTCCGGCAAAACCTGAACCGGCAGCAGCAGATGCGTGATCGCGGGCAGGTCAGGACGCAAAACTTCAACCAGGCGAGGGGCTTTTCCCGGCCAAGCGGTGGAGTCTCGCGGCCTTCGGGTGGGGGGGCGAGACCTTCCGGCGGGGGATCGAGACCTTCGGGTGGCGGCGGAAGCCGTGGCGGAAGGCACTGATAGGAGAATATGACGCCGACGATATATTATTGTTATGACGCTTATTGCGGCTGGTGTTACGGGTTCAGTCCTGTCATCAGCCGCATTTTTCAGGAATACCGGTCTGTTCTCGCCTTCGAGGTCCTTTCCGGCGGGATGATCCTGCCGGAGGAACCACAGCCGATCGGAGTGATGGCTGGATATATCCAGAAAGCCTACAAAACAGTCGAAGAACGCACAGGTATCCGGTTTGGCGAAGATTGGCGATGGCACATATTTCATCCGGAGGAAAGCGACTGGTATCCCAGTTCGGAAAAGCCGGCGATCGCGATGTGTGTTTTCAGGGAGTATCATCCCGATCTCTGTGTGCCGTTCAGCGCGGAGCTGCAATATGCGCTTCATTATGAGGGACGGGACCTGACAGATGATGAAGCTTACCGGCACCTGCTCGAAAAATATGGGATCGCCGAGACGGAGTTCTATCAAAAGCTACGCGACCCTTCTTATAAAGCGAAGGCGTATGAAGAGTTCGAACTGGTGCGACAGTTGCATGTTACGGGTTTCCCCACCGTATTGCTACAGATAAGCGATACGAAATTCTACTTACTGAGCCGAGGTTACACGGACTATTCCACGTTGAAGAATAATCTCGACAAAGCTCTATCTGAGATGGTTCCGCAGCGAAAATAATTGGCTGTAAATGGGCGATTAACATTAACTTGCATGTCCCCTAATGGGGAATTATAAGAAATATGGAATATAACAAGATCATTGCCGTGACCGGGTTGCCGGGACTTTATGAACTGCTGAGCAGTAAATCCGATGGAGCTATCGTACGTTCGCTTGACGACAAGACGACAAGGTTCGTCTCGAGCCGCATCCATAACTTTTCGCATCTGGAAAGCATCGAGGTTTATACTGTGCGGGACAATGTTAATCTGGTGGATATTTTGAAAGCGATGGAAACCGGCACGGAGAAGCTGCCGGATGAGAAGGACGCCGATGCGTTGAAGAATTATTTCACGAAGGTATATCCGGACCTTGACTTTTCCCGGGTGTATAGCAGTGATCTGAAGAAAATGGTGAAGTGGTTTTCGGTTTTGAAAGCAAATAATATCGAGATCAAGTTGACCGAGGCGGAAGAAGGGGAAGGGGCGGAAACGGAAGGTGAAACAGATGATGAGACGGAGGTAAGAGCGGAAGAGGCGGAAGAGAAGGCGGCGCCGAAAAAGGCAACGAAAAAGAAGGAACAGGAGGAAGAGCCGGCAGAGGCGCCAAAGGCGAAGAAGGCGGCGGCGAAAAAGGTGGAGGAGAAAGAGGTCGCTGCAACTGGTAAAAAGGCGGCTGAGGAAAAGGGAAAGGCGGCGGCTAAGAGCGAGAAGAAACCGGAAAAAAAGGAAACGACAAAAAAGGCGGCGTCAACGGAAAGCGATAAACCGAAGAAGGCCGCCAAAAAGAAATAATCATGATGACAGTGACGGCAGACCTGAAAAAACCGGTCCGGCATTTCCTGCCGGCCGACTTTGTGTTGACGGACTGGAATAGCCTTGAGCCGTATTTCAAGGACCTGGAAGAGCGGCCGCTGGAGACCCGGGAGGCATTGGAGAAGTGGCTGCTCGATATGAGCGAGCTAGAGGCGGTGGTGAGTGAAGACGCCTGCTGGCGGCAAATCAAAATGACCTGCGATACGGAGAACAAGGATCTGGAGCAGTCGTTCAATTATTTCTTTATGGAGATCCAGCCGAAGATCCAGCCTTATGCCGACCGGCTAAACAGGAGGTTGGTAGAGAGCTCGCATACGCGGGAGCTGGATCAAAAGGAATATTTCACCTATCTGCGTGCGGTGAAGAAGCGGATAGAGCTTTTCCGCGAGGCAAATATCCCGTTGTATGCGGAGGCCAGCGTGCTGGCGCAGCAGTTCGGGGTGTTATCGGGGAAGATGACGGTAGAAGTAGACGGACGGGAGTACACATTACAGCAGGCCAGCAAATTTCTGGAAAGCCCGGACCGGGTGCTGCGGGAAAGCGTCTACCGGAAGGTCCAGGAGCGGCGCCTGCAGGATAAGGATTCGTTGAACGAGCTGTATTCCAAACTGATCGGGATCCGCCACCAACAGGCGTTAAATGCGGGATTTCGCAATTACCGGGATTTCAAGTTCGAAGAGCTGGGGCGTTTCGATTATACGAAGGAGGATTGTTTCCGCTTCCACGATGCGGTGCGGGAGTGCGTTGTTCCGCTTGTCAATAAGATCAACGAAAAAAAGAGAAAGAAACTTGGCCTCGAAACACTGCGGCCCTGGGATGTGGAAGCCGAGCCGGAAGGGATAAAACCGTTACGGCCATTTACCAATGGCGATGATCTGCTGACAAAAACGATCTCCTGTTTCAATCGCTTAAATCCCTTTTTCGGGGATTGTCTGCGAACCATGTTGAAAATGGGCCGTTTCGACCTTGAAAGCAGGAAGGGGAAAGCGCCAGGCGGATATAATTGTCCGTTAGCTGAGACCGGCGCGCCTTTCATTTTCATGAATGCCTCGGGGCAAATGGGTGATCTGACGACTATGGTGCATGAGGGTGGCCATGCGATCCACTCTTTCCTGACACATCCGCTTAAGCTTAGTGCCTTTAAGGAGTACCCGATGGAGATCGCGGAAGTGGCGAGTATGTCGATGGAATTATTTACAATGGATCACTGGGATCTCTTCTTTGAAGATAAAAACGATTTAGCACGGGCGCGTGAACATCAATTGGAAAGAGTGATCTCCATTTTCCCCTGGATCGCAACTATTGACAAATTTCAACATTGGATATACGAAAATCCTCATCACAGTTTGGAAGAAAGGAAGCAAAAATGGATGGACATTCTGGAGGAGTTCTCTTCGCATTCCGTTGACTGGACCGGGCTACAGGAGTTCAGGGAGTTTGGATGGCAGAAGCAGCTACACCTGTTCGAAGTCCCCTTCTACTACATTGAATATGGCATCGCGCAGTTAGGAGCCCTCGGGCTTTGGATGCAGTATAAGCGCAATAAAGACAAAGCATTGCAGAACTATGTCCAGGCGCTTAGTCTTGGGGGTACCCGGACCTTGCCGGAGCTGTACAATGCAGCGGGATTGAAGTTCAATTTCGCCAAAGACCAGATCAAACAATTGATGGATTTTGTCGAAGAAGAAATGGAGAAATTGTAATTATTCTGCTTGTTCGTATGCTTTTTTCCGGGTATATTTGCAAGACACAAGAACGGCGCTACACGCCGTTTTGTATAAAGAAGCTACTAATCAGAGCCTTAACCAAAAGTCCCGGTGTTTCTACATCGGGGCTTTCTTTTATATCGCGTCTTTGGGCGCGGAAAGCGGTAGCGGCTTCACGGGGATCAAGCGGTAGCCGCTTCACGGAGATCAATGTATGGCGCAGCTCTTACAAATACCGCTAACCAGCATTTCCACCTGCTGTACCACATAGCCGCGTGGGAGTTTAATGCCGGGAACGACGACCTCTTCGAGGCAAACAGTATTTCCGCAGCTGTTACAAATAAAATGTACATGATCATCGCGGTGTTGTCCGGCGGAGCAATCTTCTTTACATAATGCATACCGGATAGAATTATCCGAGGTGGGGATACTGTGGATGAGACCTTTTTCGAGAAAGGCCTGCAGCGTGCGGTAGACGGTAACGCGGTCGAATTTCTCGCCTGCTTTTTTTTCAATATCGCTGTGAGACAGCGCGCCGTCCTGTTGCAGAAACAATTCCAATATCTTCCGGCGTCCACCGGTGACGCTTAGTTGACTTTTGCGCAGCAGCTCATCTATTTTCTTTTCCATGATGATAACCGTGGGGTTGTTATCGAATCTTATGTCTATCCTCCGGACAGGCCCCCTATGGAGTCCTTAGGAGACTATTGGCGAATCGCGGTGCGGATGGATCTTCCTTAAGCAATATCGTTATGTCTTTCTCCAGCTCCTGCAGTTCATCCTTCTTCAGTCCGTCATAGATCTTTCTGACGCGGCCCCCTTTATCGACAAGCGCCAGGAACTGGGTGTGCAGGAACTGTTCGTTGATGTTCAGCGCGTTATTTTTGGGGTCATCCAGCAGATAGCCGGTCCTGGCGAGATGATAGAGGCTGTCCTTTCTACCGGTAAGGAACCACCAGCGTTGCGGGTCGGCGCCAAGCGAATCGGCATAGTGTTTCATCCGCGCTACGGTGTCCGTTTCGGGATCGACGGTATAAGAGAGGATGCGGAAATCACGTTCGCCGGCATAATCTTCGGCAAGCTTTTTCATATTGGTATTTAGCCGGGGACAGATCCCTTTGCAGGTAGTGAAGAAATATTCGGCGACATAGACTTTGCCGGCAAGGTCTTTATCGGTGATGATCTTTCCTTCCTGGTTATCGAATGCAAAAGGGGGAACATAGCTGAGCACGGGCAGCCCGGGTTTGCCAAAGCCGGGGATGAACTTCGCCAGCGCGAAATAGAAGCCGAGGAACAGCAGGATGAAGAACCCGACAAAAAAGGCTATTTTTTTCTTATTCATACTGAGTGCAAAGGTAAGGATGAGGCGGTTAAATCAAACTTTTCGCAACATCGCTGCGTTTTGTTAAATTTGGCGTCCAATCCGCAAGCCGGTTTTTCCCAAATTCGGGGACAGGCCTGCGGGGGATTTGTTATCTTTGCATAGTTTGGCGGGCTGATGCCGCCTCAAACGGAAAAATGGACCTTTATGATCAGAACTGGAAATCCGATTATCAGCATTTATACGGAAATGACTCCCAATCCGGAGACGATGAAATTCGTGGCGAACAAGTTGTTGTATCCCGGAAAGAGCATTGATCTTCCCGATACGGAAGCCGCCAAACCTTCTCCGCTGGCTACCGAGCTGTTCGGGTTCCCTTTTATCAAAAGCGTTTTTATCGCCAGTAACTTTGTGACGCTCACCAAAACCCCTGATACCGATTGGGATGATGTGATCCCCGCGATCCGGCAGTTCCTGAAGGAATACCTGGAGGAGAATAAGCCGGTCATCAATGAAGAGGAAATCGTCTTGGTCAAGTCAGAAGGGAATCATATCGATGCGGATGATGACGACGTCGTCAAACGGATCAAGGAACTGTTGGAGAACTATGTCAAGCCTGCCGTTGAAATGGATGGTGGCGCGATCCAGTTCAAAAGCTATCATGAAGGGACTGTCAACCTCATGCTGCAGGGTTCCTGTTCCGGTTGTCCTTCTTCAATGATCACGCTGAAGGCCGGGATCGAGGGTATGATGAAACGGATGATCCCTGAGGTAAAAGAAGTGGTGGCCGAATCGGAATAATGACAATAACCGAATTATGGTCTCAGTTTGTCTCGGATCTAAGACAAACTTCCCTGCTTGAATTTATTGCCGTGATCAGCGGCATTTTGAGTGTCTGGCTCAGCCGGATCGAGAACATCTGGGTCTACCCTACCGGCCTCGTCAATACCATCATCTATATTTATCTGAGCTTCAAGTCCGCTTTATTAGGAGAGGCAAGCGTCAACTTTTACTATACGGTCGTCAGCATCTATGGCTGGGTGTTGTGGGCGCGGAAGAACGACCGGCAGCAGCATGTGCTGCGGATAACGAGGTCGACGCGGAGGGAGTGGGGGCAGGAGCTGGCCTTCTTTGGCTTCTTCTACATCGTAGTGTATTTTGCCCTCGTCTATCTGAAGAAGGGGTTTGCTCCGCTTGCCATCCCGTGGGCGGATGCGTTTGCATCGGCGACTGCATACACGGGGATGTGGCTGATGGCAAAGAAGAAGGTAGAGAGCTGGTATTGGTGGATCGCGACAAATGTCGCATCAATCCCGCTTTATTTCGTCAAGCATTATGTTTTCACCAGTTGGTATTATCTCATCCTGCTGATCATGGCGGTGTCGGGGTTGATGGAGTGGAGGCGGCGGGCAAAAAGCGTGACGTATGCCGCTTAAGAAGATCGTCATCATCGGGCCGGAATCCACCGGCAAGTCGACGCTCTGCGCAGAGCTGGCGGCGCATTTCCATACGGAATGGGTGCGGGAGTATGCGCGGGAGTATTTGGAGGAGCATGGGATGGGGTATACGGTTGAAACGTTGTCGGTGATTGCGAGAGGGCAGCTGGCGTTAGAGGATCAGGGGGCGGGGAAGGCGAATAAACTCCTTTTTATCGATACCGACATGTATGTGATGAAGGTTTGGAGTGAGTATGTCTTTGGGCGTTGCGAGGCGTGGATACTGGATGAGATCGTGAGACGGAAGTACGATGCTTATCTGCTCTGCAATACCGATCTGCCGTGGGCGCCTGATCCGCTGCGCGAGTATCCCGATCCGGGGATCCGGGAGCGGCTATTCCATATCTATAAAGATCTTTTGGTGAATCAACCCGTACCGTGGGCGGAGGTCTGTGGAGTGGCCGGTGAGCGGCTGGCGGGAGCGATCGGAGCGGTAGAGCGGCTACTGGGGTAATGCGGCTGGGTTAATCCGGCTGGGTTAATCCGGCTATTGCAGTAACTTTTGGATATCGGTGTCGGATTCGAGATGGGACATCTGGTCAAGGGCCCAGGCGGATCGGGTAGCGACATGGTCCGAGAGCGGTTTGACAGTATATACTTTTGGATTTGGCAGGCAGGCCGCGATCCGGGCGGCCTGCAGGCGGGTGAGGTTTTTTGCGGTGGTATGGTAATAAGCGTGCGCGGCGGCTTCGATACCATAGATACCTTTTCCCATTTCAGCCACATTGAGGTACATTTCGAGGATGCGTCTTTTTCCCCAGACGAGCTCGATCATAAAAGTGAAATAGACTTCGAGGCCTTTTCGGAACCAGTCGCGGCCCTGCCAGAGGAAGACGTTCTTGGCCACCTGTTGGCTGATGGTGGAGGCGCCGTGGAGGGATTTGCTGTGCTGGTTATGTTTCATCGCCTTTTCGATATTCTTAAAATCGAATCCGTCGTGATCGGGGAACAGTTGGTCTTCGCTGCTGATCACGGCCAGCCTGGCATTGGGGGAGATATCTTTCAGGCTGACATAAGTGCGTTTGAGGCCGTCGCCGGCGAGGAGGCTGCCGAGCTGGGTGAGGGTGATCGGAGGGTCGACCCATTTCAGAAGGAAGATATAGACAAACTGCAGAATGAAAAGGGCGAGGAATACGCGTTTGGTCACCCGCCAGAAACGGGATAGCAGTCCTTTGGTCCTGGTTTTAGCGGTCGTCACTTTGTGAGTTGCAGGTAGGTCAGCTTGAACCGGCCTCCCAGCTTATAATATTTCGGGGTAAACTCCGTAGCGATAAAACCGCCGACCAGCAGTACACCGCCGATAATATATCCGCTGGTGGTGAACCATTCATTGGGGTGGTCCTGACGGAGAGCGCCGTTGATGGCGCTGATAGCGACAAATCCACCGCCGACGATCATCATGTATTTCCCGGCCTGGCTCCAGGCGGCCACGGAGGTTCGCCGGATGACGGCAATCTCATTGTAGTTGAATGCCTGGCCGGCGATGTACACGGTGTCATGATGCAGGTCCTCGATCGTTCCGTTAAACCATTGGCCATAGATGGTCTCGAAGACAAGGGGATCGCCCACGGTATATGCTTTTTCGTGCATGCCCCGACGCTCGAGAACGAGGACGTCGCGTTGAGCCTGGCAGAAAAATGGAATAAGGCAAATAAGTAATATAACGATCCGCTGCATCATAGTCTGACAAATCTACGGCTACTTTGGCAACTGATGAAAAACGATCACGTCCCAGATGAGCGCAATACCAAATCCTACGAGGATCGTGCCTGCGATCTTATTGATCACCGACAACGTGCGCGCGGTCAGTTTCCGTCGCAGGGTGCCGGCGGCCATGACCTTGGCGACATCGGCGCCCATATTGATGAGCAGGCAAACGGAAAAGATAACGATCCGTTCCTGCAGGGTATGGCTAGCCGAGAGTGCGGTGGCGTTCCCCAGCCAAAAAAGGATCACGCCGGGGTTCAGGGTGTTGATAATAAATCCGGAGGCAAAGATGCGGGCCATATCCCTTTTGCGAAACCGCCCTTCGGCTGCAACGGCGTCTCCGGCCACGACTGCCTTCTTGAAAATTGCAAAATAAATGCCCATTGCGATCAGGAAGGCGCCGCCGACATAGGCGATCACGGTGGAGTGTTCCTGCAGGGTGCTGACGAGGGCTGTCAGGGTATTGCTGAGGGTAACCAGAAGAATATCGCTGATCCACACACCGGCGACAAAACTAAATCCACCGGTATGACCGTTGTTGAGACTTTGCTTGATGATGGTGAAAATGACGGGCCCAACCGATAAGGCCAGAACAAGTCCAAGCGCCAATCCTTTCAATATGGACTCCGTCATAATGGTGTATATGTCTATTAGATACTCCCTGTCTCCAGGAATTTTTGCCAGTCTTCCAGCATTTTTCCTTTCAGCACCCGGGGGAATTTATGTTGACCGCCGATCTTTCCTTTAAGGCGCATGAAATCCATGAATTTTTGTTCGGGCAGCACTTGCACATAGATATCTTTCAACGCGCTGTTCCTTTCGACGGCGTAGTCATCGTTCAACTCCTTCAGCTTATTGTCGATCTTCTGGCGGAGGAGTTCCACGTCCGCGGGGTCGTCACAGGATAACCACCATTGGTGTGCAAAAAAAAGGCCATGGGGCACCCCTGCCACGGTGAACTCGGGAATCGAAAGATTCATTTCCTCGCTGGCGACCTGGATGGCCTTGTTCATGTTATCGACGCTCAGGTGTTCGCCGACGAGGCTCAGGAAGTGCTTAGTCCTTCCGGTGATGATGATCTCGCAGCGCTCCTTGTCCAGGAAGCGGATAGTATCGCCGATGAGGTAGCGCCAGGCGCCGGCGGCGGTGCTCAGCAGGATGGCATAGTCCCGGCCTTCTTCCACCTCATGGATCATATACGCTTCGGGGTTCTTCACCAGATTCCCGTCGGCGTCGAAATTTCTGTTATCGAATGGGACGAATTCGAAGAAGATATGCTGGTTGGTAACGAGGCGCATGCCGCGGCTGTTCTGGATATCCTGATAAGCGATGAAACCTTCCGACGCGAGGTAGGTCTCGATATAGGTCAAGGGTTTGCCAAGGAGTTTTTCGAAGCCGATCCGGTAGGGCTCGAAGGAAACGCCGCCGTGCACGAAAAAGGCGAGGTTGGGCCAGATCTCGTGAATATTGTTCAGGTTATAGCGTTCGATGATGTTCTCCATACAGAGCTGGATCCAGCCCGGTACGCCGACGACGAATCCGATATCCCATTGCGGGGCCAGCCGCACTACTTCTTCGAGCTTCTTTGTCCAGTCGATGGTACGGGCGATCTTCTTCCCGGGTTTATAGAAGGGCTGGAACCAGAAGGGGACTTTCCGGGCGGTGATCCCGCTGAGGTCGCCTGAGTAGTAGCCGGAGCCCTTTTGCAGGCTGGTAGAACCGCCGATCATCAGCCAGCCTTTGCTAAGGCTTTTGACGGGGATATCCCGGTAGGTGCGCAGGGTCAGCAATTGTTTGACCATGACGATCCGGTTACCACGCAGCATATCATTGGTGATCGGGATGTATTTGCTACCGGCTTCAGAGGTGCCGGAGGAGAGGGCGTAGTATTTTATCTTACCCGGCCAGCAGATGTCGGCTTTGCCTTCGAGCGTCTGATTCCACCATTCGGCGTGGATCGAGCTATAGTCGTAAGTCGGGACGATCTCCTGGAATTTCTTGTCGGGTTGGCGGTCCAGCAGGATCTCGTCGAAGCGGAATTTCTGGCCGAACTCGGTAAACCGGGCTTTCCGCAGCAATTTCCGCAATACTTTCAGCTGTTGCCGCAGAGGAGACTTCTGGGGCAAGCGAAGCGCTTTTGCCAGGGATTTAGGTACTTGAATTTCAATCAATGCCATTAGAGGACCCGGTCTTTTATCTGCGGCGAAATTAATGTTTTGGATGATATTTTTATTACATTTATTTATGAACTTGAAAGCACCCCCCCTGTACATCCTTTCCTTTCTGATGCTGGTATTCCTGGTATATGAGCTCCATGACTGGGCGCATGTACTGGCTGTTAGAGTAACCTGCCATTGCTGGCCGGTCCGGACCTTTGGCGACTGGGTGCTGTGCGGAAGCCCGACCACGGGTCAGCATGCGTTGATCTCGATCGCCGGGCCGCTGGTCAATATAGTATTGTTCTGGGCCGGCTGGAGTCTGCTGGATGCGGAGAATTCGGTGGAGGAGCATTCGCTGGGCGTCGCGCTGGTTTTTGCAGCGCTGCCCCTCGACAATCTGATAGCCGCGTTTAGTGGCGGGGGTGATATTACCGAGAGTCTGCGCTATGTTCAGCGGCATGGCCCGACGACCAACCATCGGCTGGTGACCTGGATGGGGTTGGTGATCCAGTTGCTGATCATTCTGCCTGCATTGATCCGGGCGTTCCTGCGGTTACCCGGATATAAAGGGAAGCTGATCGCCTTCCCGTTGTTCTTCCTGTTACCGGGTTGGCTGGACAGGCTATGGAACCATCAGCTCAACAAGTGGTTGATCGGTCCGGAGACGACGCAGTGGCAGGCCTATACTTATGTGGGGATATGGTTTGCGGTGCTGGTCATATGCTTTTTTCTGACGAGGCGAAAATTGAAAGGGCTGATCAGGGAGCTATCCCTATAGAGCCGCCTTTATAGAACCCAGGTCTCCCCCAGGTCATCGCGCCGCGAGCTGCTGATGACGGCGAGGCCATCGATGGCATAGAATGCGGCGGTTTGCGCGGGGCTTTTCTCTTCCAGGGCCCGGATGGCCGATTTGAATGAGAATTCTTTTCCGATACAATAGATGATCTCGCCGGCGTGCTGTTCGTCGGGGGCGGGGGTTCTGACGCGGGAGGCGGTTAGAGCGGGGAGCAGGCGTTGGATTGCTGCGGGGTCGCCGGTGAGCCAGGTGCGGCGGGGTTTGGCGGAGGTCTGGCCGGTTTTGATGGTGGTAGGGACGGCGGTAGCGACGGCGCTCAGGACGGCGCGGAACCAGATGAGAGGATCCAGCGTCAGCCGAAAATGTTTGCGGCGGAATTGGATCATGGCTTTATAGAAGTGACGAATGTACCGGATATCCTTGGGGGTACTTTCGCCTTTAAAGTGGATAATGGTGGTATCGGGAAAATAATAGTTGACAAAGCCTGCTTTTTGCAGCCGGAAGCTAAGGTCGATGTCTTCGGCGTACATGAAGAAGGTCTCGTCGAAAGGGCCGGACCGGCTGAGGGCGGCGCGGCTAACCCAAAGGCAGGCGCCGGAGAGGACGGGGGCTGGATGGGCGTGGTCGGCGGGGAGATAGCCGAGGTAATATTGGGCGAAGCGGCGGGAGCGGGGGAAGAGGGCTGTGAGGCCGGACAGTTTGCAGAAGGCGACCCAGGGGGAGGGGAAGCCGCGGCGGGATTCTTTCAAAAACCGGCCGTCGCCGTCGATCATGCGGACGCCGATGCCGCCGGGATTATCGAGGGATTGAGTAAACCGGAGGCATTTCGGGGCAAAGTCTTCCGGCAGGATGGTGTCGGGATTCAGAAAGAGGAGATGATCGCCGGCCGACTGCAGGAAGGCCAGATTATTGGCACGGGCGAACCCGACGTTCTCTGTATTGACGATCCACTTGACATCCGGGAACCGGGGGCGGAGGAGGTCTACGCTGCCGTCGGCCGAATGGTTATCCACGACGATGATCTCGGCGTCCAGACCTTGCAGGGTCTTTCTAACCGAGTGGAGGCAAAGCTCCAAAAAGTAGGGAACCCGGTAATTGACGATGATGACGGAGAGGACCATTGAGGACTGCGAATTACGACTTTTTTTTGGGACATGGGCAAAAATTGATATATTTGCATTTGTCAATTTAAGGTCGGCTAAGACTTTGGGTGGCTGGCTTGAAACTTAATACTACTATGACTCTTTCTTTCAAACAGATCGAAAAAGTATCGAAGGCGCTGGGGGACAGCAACCGGCTCAAGATCCTTTATTATCTCGCGGGCAAAGGCGGCTGTGGTGAATGCTCGGCACTACAGGGCGTCATCGATCTTGCTCAGCCCTCTATTTCCCATCATGTCAAGATCCTTTTGGAGTCGGGGCTGATCGAGGGTGAAAAAGAAGGCCGGAACTACACGTACACCATTAACAGCGGTGTGTTGAATGAATACATCGAGTCGTTAAAGAAGCTGGAAAGCAGCAAACTGACGATACAATAAGCCTTTCGGCGACGATGTTGATACGAGGTGAAAGCGTACTTTTGCGCCATGCTAAAATCAACACTTATCAAAGCGGCAGAGGCAGGCGCAGCTGAAATGCAACGATATTTCCAGGGAGAGTTTGTCATTTCCAATAAGGAAGGGGTGAATAACCTGGTCACGGAAGCGGATCATGCATCAGAAAAGGCGATTTTCGAGGTCATCCGGCACGATTTTCCTGATCATTTTCTATTGAGTGAGGAGACCGGCGAGGTCGTTATGGATTCCAACTTTAAATGGATCATCGATCCGATCGACGGGACGGTCAATTTTGCACATGGTTTGCCGTTGTGTTGTGTCTCGATCGGCGTCGAGCAGGATGGCGAGATGATCATGGGAGCCGTATATAATCCGTTCATCAAGGAATTCTATTTTGCGCAGCGGGGATACGGGGCGACCCTGAACGACAAAAAGATCGCGGTCAGTCAGGAGGATTCGGTCCTGAAGGCCTGTCTGGTCACGGGGTTCCCTTATACGTACCTGGATCAGCCAAATGGTCCGCTGGAGGTATTCGCCCGGCTTATCCGTGCGGGGGTGCCGGTGCGGCGGCTGGGATCGGCGGCTATGGATCTTTGTTGGGTGGCGGCCGGTCGTTTCGACGGCTTTTATGAACATAAATTGAACGCCTGGGACAGCGCGGCCGGTTTTCTGATCGTAGAAGAAGCGGGTGGAAGGGTCTCGGATTTTACCGGTGGCCCTTATTCGCCTTATCAGCCGCATATCATCGCCACGAACGGCCGGATCCATGATGAGCTGGTCCTTGTAGTGAACGATCAGCATTCTGAATTGTGACCGATACTTTTGACATTTGAAATATGAGTGAAACGAGAACTGAAATATCGTCGCTTGGAGAGTTCGGATTGATCGACCGGTTGACGGCGAATATCGAAATAAAGAATGCGTCGACCCTTGTCGGGGTTGGGGATGACGCCGCGGTGATCGACCATTTCGGCCGACAGACAGTGATCAGCACCGATCTGCTTGTCGAAGGGGTTCATTTCGACCTGATATATACCCCGCTTAAGCATTTGGGTTATAAGTCGGTGATCGTGAACCTGAGTGACATTTACGCCATGAACGCCATTCCGACCCAGATAACAATGGGTCTGGGCATCAGCAACCGGTTCAGTGTGGAGGCGCTCGATGAATTCTATGAAGGGGTCTATGCGGCGTGCGAGGCTTATGGGGTGGATCTGGTAGGGGGTGATACGGTCTCTTCGCGAAAAGGGTTTATCATTTCGGGGACAGCGATCGGGGAAGTGACCCCGGATCGTTACGTCCGCCGCAGTACCGCCCAAAAGGGCGATCTGCTTTGTTGTTCAGGTGACCTTGGAGCCGCTTACCTTGGGTTGATCCTGCTCGAGCGGGAAAAAAAGATCTTCCTTGAGAACCCGGCTGTCAAAGCCGATCTGGAAGGGGAAAAATATGTGATCGGCCGGTTGTTGAAGCCGGAGGCCCGGAAAGACATTATCGAATTCTTCCAGCAGGCCAACCTGACGCCGACCGCTATGATGGATATCAGCGACGGTCTCAGCTCCGAGATCCTGCATATCTGCCGGCAAAGTGATCTGGGTTGTGTCTTATATGAAGAAAAGATCCCGATAGCGGAAGACACCCGAAATGCGGCGTTTAAGTTCGAACTGGACCCGACGGCCTGCGCGCTTAGCGGCGGGGAGGATTATGAGCTGTTGTTTACGATCGCCCAGCAGGATTATGATAAGCTGGTTCTCAACGAACAAGTAAGTGTGATCGGATATATGACCGAACCGGAAAAGGGAAAAAAGATAATTACAAAGGGAGGCAATACGTTTGATATTACTGCGCAGGGGTGGAATGCCTTTGCCTCCAAATGAGCGTGCATGAGTAAATCCTTGTCATTCATTGTCCTGGTTAGCTTTTCGCTTCTTTTGTCCTGCGGGGTTTCCAACAAGGGTTTCCAGCCTGACCACAAATATGCGCCTGAGAAGCTGCGAAAGGATTACCGGATATTCCGGGGCACGTTGGAGGCGTGGCATCCCAGTCTTTACTGGTATACCTCGCGCGACAGCATGGATTATTATTTCAACGAGGGATATGCGGCGTTAAAGGATTCGATGACAGAGCCGCAATTCAGGAAGGTGTTGAGTTATGTGATCGCCCGTGTCCGTTGCGGCCACACTTCCATCAGCCCGTCGAAAGCCTATTCGCGCTATCTGGATACGGCGAGGCTCCGGCAGTTCCCGCTGATCCTGAAATGGTGGCGCGATACGATGGTAGTGGCAAGCAATCTGAACCGGCGCGATTCCATTCTCAAGAGGGGTACGGTGATCTGCAGTATCAACGGCAGGACGGCCGGGGAGCTGACGGATACGATCTTTCCCTTTATCGTCACCGACGGATATAACCTGACGGGTAAATATCAATATCTGAGCTCGGGGTTCCATTTTTCCTCGTGGTATAAGGACATTTTCGGGTATGATTCAGGATACGACATCCGATATCTGGATACGGCGGGGATCGTCAGGGAGACTTATATTCCGATCTATGATCCGCGGGCCGATACGATGCGGAGAAGTCTGGGGAGGGCGCTGATGCCGGGAACGGAGCAACCCAGGCCGGGCAAGCCGCGGCGGACGAGGCCGCCGGGTCATCGCACGCGAAAGGCGAGGGAGTTATTATTTAGCCGCAGTTTGCAGCTGGACAGCGCGAGCCATTCGGCCTTTCTGATGTTGAATACCTTCGAGCACGGCTATCATCTCAAGCCTTTCTTCCGGACCACTTTCCGCACCTTGCGGAAAAAGCAGGTGAAGAACCTGGTGATCGATGTCCGGACCAATGGCGGCGGGGATGCGGGAATTTCGACTCAACTCACCCGGTATCTTATCAACAGGAAGTTCAAGGTCGCGGATTCGCTCTATACGGTCCGGTTGCACAGCCGGTACGATCGTTACATCCAGCATGGGTTGATCTATGACATGCTCACCTTTTTCACCAGCAAGCGGCATTCCGACGGTTACTATCATTTCGGGTATTTCGAGCGGCATTATTATTCGCCGGTGAAGGAAGATCATTTCGACGGGTCGGTGTATATCCTGACGGGGGGATATTCGTTTTCGGCTACCTGTCTGTTCGCCGGTGCGTTGAAGGGCCAGTCCAATATTACGCTGGTGGGGGAAGAGACGGGGGGCGGGTATTATGGAAATACCGCCTGGATGATCCCCGACGTCACGCTACCGGAGACGCATGTACGTTTCCGGCTCCCGCGGTACCGGCTGGTGGTTGACCGGCAACGGGTAAAGGATGGCCGGGGTATCTTGCCGGATGTGCCGGCTTTGCCCAGCGTGGAGGCGCTGACCAAGGGGCTCGATTTCAAGACCGCCAAGGCAAAGGAGTTGATCCGGCTGAAGTCGGTGGACAGCGGGGTGGCGCATTAGAGGATGCGGGGGCGGCAGCGCAGGTTACCCGCGGATGTGGCGGCTTCCGGTCAGTACTGAACATGCCTTGAGCTGAAGGCTCAGCTCTTCAGGGTCGACGGGTTTACTGATCGAATGGTCCATGCCTTCCCGGAGGAACATTTCCCTGAAACCGGCAGGTCCGCTGGTGGTCATGGCGATAAAGATCGGGCGGCGGCTGTCGGCATCATCCAGCCGGGAAGCGAGGATGTATTCTGCTTCGGGGATGCCGATATCCATCAAAACAACATCATATGACTTATTACTGGCCATATTGAACATTTCCTGGCCGGTTGTCGCTAATTCAGGCCGGTAGCCTAGTTGGATCAGAGCGTCATGTGCGGAGAAGCGCGGATCGGAACCGGATTCCGCGATCAGGATGTTCAGGGGGTAAGCGGTTGAAAATTTTACAGCGTTTTCCATAGTACGTGATGCGATATTAACGCGCATTGGCGAGATAATGAATATCCCGTGCGGTCTTTTTCGCGGGAATAAGAGAATCCGAATGGATGATTACGTGGATACTCCTATTTTTCATTCCTCACCGTCGACGATCACCTGCAGGAGGTTGAGCTCTTCGTCCAGCAGGACGAGGTCGGCGTTGGCGCCCGGCCGGATGCAGCCGCGTTTGTCCTGTTCGCCGAGGACGGTGGCGGGGTAGAGGGATGCCATGCGGAGGGCTTCCGGGAGTGGGATGCCGGCATTCTCCACGCTATTGCGGACGGCGCGGAGCATAGTAAGCGATGAGCCGGAGAGGGTGCCGTCGGGAAGAGTATAGCGGTCGCCCTTGAAGATATGGCTGTATTCGCCGTATTGAACTTCGGTTACAGCATCGGTTATGAAGAAGAGCCGGTCGCCCATGATCTTTTTGCTGATGCGGACGGAGGCAAAGTCGACGTGGACGCCGTCGCAGACGATGCTGCTGCGGACGTCATTGTTGTCATAGATGGCGCCGAGCATCCCGGGTTGGCGACCCTGGAGCGGGGACATGGCATTGAAGAGATGGGTTGCCGCGGGAATCCCCTGATAGAATCCGGCTGCGGCTTCTTCGAATGTTGCGTTGCTGTGGCCGGCGGAGACGATAACGCCGTTATCCAGCAGCTGTTGAATGCAGGCGGCGTCGCAGCGTTCCGGAGCCAGGGTCATCATGCGAAAAACGTCTTTCCCCTTTTTGAGGAGGAGACTGATCTCTTCGGGGGTTGGAGTTTTTATGAACTTCTCGAGATGGGCGCCGCGTTTGGCGGGGTTGATATAGGGTCCTTCGAGGTGGACGCCCAGCAAGCCTTTGCCGCCGCCAGTACGGTATTCACGGGCGACTTCGAGACCACGGAGGAATTTGTCGATGGAGTTGGTGGCCATGGTGATCATGAACTGGGTGCAGCCGCCTTCCAGGCAATATTCATAGGTGGCTTCCAGTGCAGCGGTGGAGAGTTCGGCGGAGAACAACAGACCATTGCCACCATAGATCTGCAGGTCGATGAAGGCCGGTGCGAGGAGATAGCCGGGGAGCTCGCGGACGCGGTAGCCGGCGGGGATGTCGTTAGCGGGGACGATGTCTGTGATCCTGTCTTTATGGACAAGGACGGCTTTGCCGGTCTGAATCTCGTGGCCGGTGAAGATCTCGCGGGCGGTATATGCGGTCGGCATGGGGAAGTTTTAAGGTTCTATATAGAAGTGGTCGGCGTCGCGCCAGAAGGGGAATCGCTGCCGGATCGTTGAGAGATGGTCCTTTGTGAGGGTTAGGGTAAAGACGTCTTCGGTTGGCCCGGCATGGTAGAGTGTCTCGCCCAGGGGGTCGATGATCATGGAGTCGCCGCTATGGGTAATGCCGTTGCCGTCGGCTCCCACGCGGTTGACGCCGATGACGTAGGATTGGTTCTCGATGGCGCGGGCCTGGAGCAGGGTCTTCCAGGCGTGGGAGCGGCGTTCGGGCCAGTTGGCGACGTAGAGGATAAGATCGTATTCGAGGGGCGGGGCGGCAGCCGGGGATGCGGGGTTGTCGGACGCCCGGGTGGACGGCTTCGCCGGGGTGTTGGGGGGTGAAGGAGGGGCCGGGGTGGGAGTGGGGCCGGTCACCAGGGGGGTTGGGGGGGTATCGGTTTTCGCGGTGGGTTTAATTGGGGCGAATTCGCCGTAATTAGAGATGGAGGCGGAGGCGGGGACATGTTCCGGCGGGGTTTGGCGGCTCCAGACGGGAAAGCGGAGGTCGTAGCAGATCAGCAGCAGGATCTTCCAGCCTTTTACGGAGGCGACGAGGCGACGCTGACCGGCGGCATAGTGATCGTCTTCGCCGGCGTAGGCAAAGCGGTGGCGTTTGTCATAGCAGCCATATTGGCCATTGGGGAGCATCCAGACGAGGCGGTTGAAATAATTGCCGTCTTCTTCGATGATAAGGCTGCCGGTCAGGATGACCTTCCTTCGGGCGGCGATGGATCGCATCCAGCTGACGGCCGGGCCGTCCATCTGTTCGGCGAAGGCTTCCGGGCGCATGCTGAACCCGGTGCTGAACATTTCAGGAAGGATGATCAGCTCTGTGTCTCCTATGATACCGTCGATCTTTTCTTCCAGCCGGCGGAAGTTGGCGGCTTTGTCTTCCCATTGGAGGTCGGCCTGGATGGTGGTGACGGTGAGCGTAGACATGGGTGCAAAATAAGGTTTTTTCTTTTCCAGCTTTGGGAATGCAGTGTGGGGGGAAGCGGGAATGCAGCGAGGTGGGAGAAAGGAATGCCGTGGAGGTAGGAGGCGGGAATGCGCCGGGGCAGGAGGCTGGTTGCGGGTTAGTCACAGGAAATTAACAATTGTTCGGGACGGGGGACTGACCTCTCCTAATATCTTGGCTATTACACAAAAATCAGTAGTTTCGCCACCAAAGACATCCTCCATGAAGTTTATCGTTTCCTCTTCGGCACTATTGAAACAACTGCAACAGATTAGTGGTGTGATCAATGCGAATACGGTTCTGCCCATCCTGGAAGACTTTCTGTTCGAGGTGGAAAAGAATAAGCTAACGGTCGTTGCCACCGATCTGGAAACGGTCATGAAGGTGCATTTGGAAGTGGAAGCGAAGGACACGGGGAGGGTTTGTATCCCGGCCAGGATCCTGATGGACTCATTGAAGAATATCCCTGATCAGCCGTTGACGTTCAATATCGACAAACATTATGCGGTCGAGCTGACCAGCGACAATGGGAAGTACAAGGTGATGGGTGAAAATCCGGATAATTTTCCCAAGGAGCCGGCGGCGGATGAGACGACGTCATTCACTACGACTTCCATTGCGCTGGTGACGGCGATCAACAAGACGCTTTTTGCGGTGAGCAATGACGATCTGCGGCCGGCGATGACGGGCGTCTTCTTCGAAATGGATAAGAAGGGATTGCAGTTTGTGGCCACGGATGCGCACCGGCTGGTGCGGTATAAGCGAAAGGATGTCAGCTGTCCGAAGAACGATTCCCTGATCGTACCGAAAAAGCCGCTGAATCTCCTGAAATCCGCGCTTCCGGCCAATGAGGATGAGATCACCATCAGCTATAACAGCAACCATCTTTTTGTCAGCCATGGAACGACCCAGATGAGCTGTCGCCTGATCGATGCGCGGTTCCCCGACTATAAGGTGGTGATCCCTGCGGACAACCCCTATAAGCTTACGGTCGGGCGGAATGATTTTCAGGGTGCGTTGCGGCGGGTAAGCATTTTCAGTAACAAGAGCACCAACCAGGTGGTCCTGAACATCCACGGCAGCGAACTGCAACTGACGGCGCAGGACGTCGATTTTTCCTTTGAAGGGAACGAGCGGATGAAATGCCAGTATGACGGAGAGGACCTGGCTATAGCTTTCAATGCGCGGTTCCTCATCGAGATGCTGGCGTCCGCGGATTCAGATGAGGTCCGGATGGAGCTATCCACTCCCACGAAGGCGGGGATCATCAAGCCGACGGAAGAAGAGGAGAATGAAGAAGTGTTGATGCTGGTGATGCCGCTGATGCTAAATAGTTAGAGGATTGGAAAATCTAATTCAGATACGAGCTTACGACAACTATATCTACGCGCATATCGCCCTTGCGAAATTGCAGAACGCCGGGATCACCTGTTTCCTAAAGGATGAATATACGATCACGATCGATCCGCTGTTAAGCCCGATGCTTGGGGGTATTAAACTCATGGTGCCGGAGAGACAGGTGGAGCAGGCGCAGGAGCTGCTGGCGGAGCCGGAGGGCGAGCCCGGAGGGGAAGATGAGGAGTGAGGGGCTGCTATTGTGCAACCCAAGGGTCAATCAATGCCAACTTCTCAATATTTGAAAAGTCCTGGATATTTCTCGTCAATAAAGTTTTTCAGGACGGTCATATCTCCTTCGCTAGCTGTCTTCCAACATAATAGCTCAATTTCAGTAATCACGGAAATCGAGTGCTGATACCACTGAAGGATGCTATCCATGAATTGCTCTGCGGTTGGAGGAAACTGTTTCTGTAAATAGTAAATAGCAGTATTGGTGTCCCAAAGGTATTTTATTCCCGTTCGTTACGAAGACCCTTTAATTGATGATCAATTTCGTTAATGGGTTGGCGGGACATAGCCCCTTTATATTTTGCAACCAGGTTAATTCCGCTGGCTTTCGGTTCACCTTTTTCCCTACGGAGACGAATTAGCTTTAAAACCTCTAAGTCGCGCAAAAGGTTTATCGCTTTTTCATCAATATGTCGATAGTTACGGTGGTCATGCCACAAAGTTAAAAGTTTTATTTATATAAGTCCAGTGATTTTCGGGGGCTGCCGGGCGCCCGGAAGGCGGCAAATCCTACTGCTGCTGCTGTTGCATCATTTCCAAATAACGCCGGTAAGAATTATTGTCCTCTCCGTTGGTGGTGGGCTGCGGGGAAAGCGTTACGGCCGGATCGGCGCTGCGGCGGCCATCTTCATAGGAAACCGACACTCCTACTTCCAGTTGTTGTCCGGCCGCTCCTTTATAAGTTCCTTTGACGGGGGAGCAGTCGGAGAAATTCCGGCCGACGGCAAGGCGTACGTGAAGGTCATCCGCTTCGCAGTTATTGGTGGGATCCAGCCCGACCCAGCCGTTTAACGGGATATAGGCCTCGATCCATGCGTGGGTAGCTCCTTCACCGCGCATTCCATTACGGTTGGGGCAAATATATCCGCTTACATACCGGGCGGGGATCCGGATCTGGCGTAAGAACACCAGGAGAATATGTGCAAAGTCCTGGCAGACCCCGGCCTTCAATTTCCAGACCTCGTCGAGGGTGGTTTCGACGGTGGTGATCCCCTGGATATACTTGAATTGTTCGTAGACATAGGTCCGCAATTGCCGGGCGGCTTCCAGGGGCGTCAGAGACCGGATATTGCCGAGGGTGCTCAATGCTTCGGTCAGGTAGGCAAAAGGTTCGTGCTGGAGGAAGTCGACGAAGGGCACTTTCCAGCGGGCCTGTTCCAGCCATTGCCATTGCTCGTCTTTGTCCGTGATATCGTGTAGCGGCGGGCGGGGCCGGGTGATCACTTCTATCCGGGAGTCGATGACAAGGGACTGATGGGGGGCAGCATGGGTGAAGGAGCCCACCTCATTCCCATAATAGTCTTTGTAAACCTCGACCAGGGGATTGTCGGTGATGGAAAGGTCCTGGCGCAGCACTTCCTGGTATTCGTCCTTTATCGGATAGAGGATGATCTGGTTAGCGCTGTCCCTCACGGGGCCTTCATATGTGTACTTCGTAATATGGTGAATGTTGAAACGCGGCATCTTTCTTGGCTATGAGTACGCAAAGTAATGCTGATTGAGGGCATTTCCCACTTCGTAGAGCTCTTCTTTTATTCTGATGAGATAGGCATGAAGGCCCTGTTGAAGGATGGAGTCGACGGTGCTATACAGGACTTTGCTATGGATCTTTCCGATCATGAACTCAATTTTCTGGAAGGCTTCGCGGTTGCCGTCGCCTTTCAGCCGCTGGAAATGGAGCTGCAGCCGGCTGATCGAATAGAGAATGGAGCGGGGGAAATTGGCGCTAAGGACGATCTGCCCGACCACGTTGCGGGCGTCAAATCCGCTGCGATAGGTCTTGAGATAGTACTCGAACCCTGAGATGGAGAGCAGCAGATATTTCCAGTAGGTCGGATCGGTACGGGTGACGTCAAAATTGAGATCGCTGATCCGGACGTCGAGGATATCCGCGGACTGGACGCCCCGCTCGATAAATTTCCCGATGTTGAGAAAAGCGTAGCCTTCCCCTCTGGCCATGGTGATATCGGTGATCCCATAGTACAATACACCCTGGCGGATGAGGACGTCGAGGATTCCAATGGGGTCGTCGGTATAAAGCCCGCGGACTACTTGCTGGTCGCGGATGGTATGATAAAAATCGTTCAGACATTGCCAGAGCTCTTTTGTGATATGGTCCTGGACGCTTCGGGCGTTCTCGCGGGCATGGGTAACGACATTCAGAACGGAGTTGCTATTTTCCCTGTCGGTGACCATGTATTGCAAAACGGTGCGGGACTGATGGGCGATGGCGGCGGCGCGATCCTTCTCAAGATATGTGAAGATGCGGAGGACGGGCATCCAGGAAAAATTCTGCAGGTCATCCTGGGAGGAGGCATAGTTGATGCGCAGCATGCGGAGGATGCCATCCGTCCGTTCCATATAACGGCTCATCCAATATAAACTGTCGGCTACTCGGCTCAGCATTTGTTGATCGGGGTTTTCGTGTTAATTGGCAAGTACCCAGGTGTCTTTGCTACCGCCCCCCTGGGAGGAGTTGACGACAAGGGACCCTTCGCGCAATGCCACGCGGGTCAGGCCGCCGGGGACGATCTGGATGCCGTCCGGACCGCAAAGGGCGTAGGGTCGAAGATCGACCCGCCGGGGTTTGAGGCGGCCGTGCATGTAGCAAGGGGCTGAGGACAGGCTAATGATAGGCTGGGCGATGAATTGGCGGGGGTCCTTCAGGATCTCGTCCTGGTAACGATGGATCTCCTCGTCGCCGGCGCTGTTCCCCATGAGCATGCCATAGCCGCCGCTCTCATTGGTCTTTTTGATGACCATTTTATTCATGTTCGAAAAGACGTGCTCTCTTTCTTCCGGGTTCCCCAACTGGTAGGTCGGTACATTCTTCAGGATGGGTTCCTCATTCAGATAATAGCGGATCATCGCCGGAACATAGGCATAGATGGCTTTGTCATCCGCGACACCATTGCCGACGGCGTTGACAATGGCGATATTACCCTTCCGGTAGGCGCTCATGATGCCGGCCACGCCCAGCAGGCTGTCGGGCTGAAAGACGAGGGGATCAAGGAAATGGTCGTCCACGCGGCGATAGATGACGTCGACGAGCTGGAGGCCGGCGGTCGTCTTCATGTATACCCGGTGGTTGTCGACAACGAGGTCGCGTCCTTCGACCAGCTCCACACCCATGAGCCTGGCCAGGGTAGTATGTTCGAAGTAAGCGGAGTTGTAGATGCCCGGGGTCAGGAGAACGACGGTCGGATGCGAGGTCTGGCGCGGGGAAAGGCTTGCGAGGTTGCGATGAAGGATAGCAGGGTATTCTGTAACGGAGCGCACATTATTCCTGGGGATCAGATCGGGGAACATTCGTTTCGTGATCTCGCGGTTCTCGAGCATATAGCTTACTCCACTTGGCGTTCGCAGGTTATCTTCAAGGATATAAAAGGTCCCGTCCGCGTCCCGGATGAGGTCGATACCGGCGATATGGACATAGATGTCATAAGGGACCGGAAATCCATGCATTTCCCGGAGGAAATGCGGGCAGCTGTATACCATTTCGCAGGGGACGATCCCATCCTTCAAGATGAACTGACTATTGTAGACGTCTTTAAGGAAAAGATTGAGGGCTTTCAGGCGCTGGCGAATGCCGGCTTCTATATAACTCCATTCGGCGGCGGTGATAATGCGGGGAATGATATCGAACGGAAAGATCTTTTCTATCCCTTCACCGCTGCTGTAGACGGTAAAAGTGATGCCCTGGCTCATAAAAAGGCGCTTGGCCAGCTCTTCTTTCCTGTTCAACTCGTCAATGCTCAGCTCCTGGAGAAAGCCGACCACGCCTTCGTACTGCTGGCGAACGGTACTGGCGGAGTACATTTCATCCCACGTGTGGGAGTCTACATGATAGTTGTTCAGTAGTTCGGTGGTTTGCATATGCAGATCGGGGGTTGAGCGAAGCGTGAAGGCAGGCAGGCGTTAGCTAATTAAATATACTTATTTTCGGGCAAAATTGGAGGTTTCGAAAAATATGAGAACTGTTGCTCTTATACCCGCCCGGTATGCGGCTACACGGTTCCCGGGCAAGCTGATGCAGGTGTTGGGGGAGAAGACCGTCATCCGGCACACCTATGACAATACGGTCGCCACGGGATTGTTCCATCAGGTCCTGGTGGTGACGGACAGTGAGCTGATCTGCCGGGAGATCGTGGATCATGGGGGGGCGGCGGTGATGAGCAAGCGTGAGCATGAGAGCGGTAGTGACCGGATAGCTGAAGCCGTCGCTGAAATGGATGTGGATCTGGTGGTCAATGTGCAGGGTGATGAGCCTTTTGTCCGAAGGGAGCCGCTGGAAAAGCTGCTGTCGTTGTTTCGCGGAGAAGATGGCCGGCAGGTTCAGGTTGCATCGCTGGTGCAGGTATTGAAAGAGCAGCGGTTCATCGATGACCCGAACTATGTCAAGGTGGCGCTGGACCAACATAACAATGCGCTTTTCTTTAGTCGTAGCGTGATCCCTTATCCGCGGGACCCGGCGGCCGCTCCGGTATATTACGAACACATTGGGGTATACGCTTTTCGGAAGCAGGCGTTGCTGCGGTTCACGGCATGGCCGGTAAGCCCGTTGGAGGCGGTGGAGAAGATAGAGTGTCTGCGGTATCTGGAAAATGGGGTGCCGATCCGGATGGCAGTCACAAATTATATGGGAGTGGAGATCGATACGCCGGAGGATCTGGACCGGGCCGCGCGGCTGCTATAAGCCGGTGGAGAGAAGCGGACGACGCCATAAAAAATCTGAATTTGCTAAAATAGGTAATCGCTATTTTTAAGAATGAACCAACCAATATGGGGAATCGATCTTGGAGGGACCAAGGTCGAAGGCGCTATCCTGGAGTCTCCCCATCATCCTAACCCCATTGTTCGCACCCGCATCGATACTGAAGCCGCCAAGGGATACGATCATGTCCTCGATCAGATCGGCCGCCTCGTCAAGGAAATGGAGCAACGGTCGGGGCTTCGGCCCAGGGCGATCGGGTTTGGAACGCCGGGGGTCCTCGATCCTTCGCTGCGGACGATGAAAAATTGCAATACGGTCATATTGAATGGCAGGCCTTTGGCCGATGACCTGGGCGCGCGCCTGGGCGTACCGGTGGTGCTGGCCAACGATGCCAATTGTTTTGCCCTGGCGGAAACGCAATGGGGGGTCGTCAGTCGCGAGACGCCGGAGGCACGGATGGTATTTGGCATCATTATGGGGACAGGCGTTGGCGGAGGGTTGGTAATGGATGGCAAGATCTGGGCAGGCCGTCATGGGATCAGTGGTGAATGGGGGCATAATTTCCTGGATGAATCCGGTGGTAAATGTTATTGCGGGAAGACGGGTTGTGTAGAGACGGTCATTTCGGGGCCCGCTACGGAGCGGTATTATTTCGGGCTGACGGAGCAGGCGCTTTCGCTGAAGGAGATCGTTGCGCGGCATAAGGCGGGGTCGGATGCGGCTGCTACACAGACGATCGAACGGCTATGTCATTTTTTTGGGAAGGGGGTTTCAGTGATCACGAATCTGCTTGATCCGGATGTGATCGTTGTGGGAGGTGGAGTTGGGAATATCGATGCGTTGTATACGGTGGGGCTTGCGGAGTTGGGCCGGTTTATTTTTAACAATCGGGTGGAAGTGCGATTGTTGAAACCGAGTTTGGGAGATAGTGCAGGCGTATTCGGGGCCGCGGCGTTGGTGGCAGGAAGGTAGGATAGTGGCGGATTTACCGTAAATTTGCGGCTCAAATCAATTCGCTATGGCGTTTCGGAATTTTAAGATGGTAGGCTATGTTATCTATGGCCGCGGCAGCTTTAACCAGCTGGATGAGATCCTGGGCCCCCGGCGGCAGGGGGATGCTCCGATGATTTTCCTGGTAGATCACTTTTTTGAAAATAAGCCGCTGGCGGGGCGGATCCCGTTACGGGGCAGGGATAAGATCATTTATGCGGACGTCACTTATGAGCCCAAGACCGCGTATGTGGATCAGCTGGCAGGTGAGTTGAGAAAGGAGTTTGGCAAGGTCAGCGGCATCATTGGTATCGGGGGCGGGTCGGCAATGGATCTGGCCAAGGCGGTATCGCTGATGATGACCAATCCGGGCTCATCGGCGGATTATCAGGGCTGGGACCTGGTGAAGCAGCCGGGGGTCTATAAAGTGGGAATTCCGACGTTGAGCGGGACGGGAGCGGAAGTATCGAGGACTACGGTCCTGACGGGGCCAACCAAAAAGCTGGGGATGAATTCGGATCATACCCCTTTCGACCAGATCGTATTGGACCCGGAGCTGACGGCTGACGCCCCTGTCAACCAGCGGTTCTATACCGGAATGGACTGTTATATCCACTGTATCGAAAGTCTTCAGGGGACCTATCTGAACGAGTTTAGCAAGTCCTATGGCGAAAAGGCATTACAGCTGTGCCAGGAAGTCTATGTCAAAAAGCAGGGGTGGGATGAGGATTGCGATGACAAGCTGATGATGGCGTCCTATGCGGGAGGAATGAGCATTGCCTATTCGCAGGTCGGGGTGGCGCATGCCGTCAGCTATGGGCTGTCCTATCTGTTGGGGACCAAGCATGGGATCGGGAACTGCATCGTTTTCGACAAGCTGGAAGAGTTTTATCCGGAGGGGGTGGCTGAATTCAAAAAGATGGTGGAAAAGAACAAGATAGATATCCCCCAACATATTACAAAAGGGCTTACGGATGAACAATTCAACGCGATGATCGACGTTTCTTTAGTCATGAAGCCGTTGTGGGAGAATGCGCTCGGGAAAGACTGGGAGAAGATCATGACCCGTGACCGGCTGAGGGCGCTTTACGAGAAATTGTAGCTATGCAAAAACGTGTTTGGATATTGGGAGTTCTGACGGGCCTGCTCTTTATCTGCATGCTATCGTGTAAGAAGACGCCGCCCCCCAAACCGGTAGCGATCACGCCATTACAGACGCTGGTCAATTCGGATACCAGTCTGACCTTATTTCATCAAATGCTCATAGACGCAAATGACGTAGGCCTGTTGAAGGATACTACGGCCAGCTTGCTGATCCCCACCAATGCGGTCCTGGAGCAGGCCGGCTATAATTCCGTCATTATCGATTCGACGAGCGCGTTCATACTGGATGAGATGTTGCGGTATAATTATGTTTTGGCGCCGTCTATCTCACCCGACAGCGGGTATACCTCCTATGCGACGCTGCTGGGTGCGCCGTTGTATATCGAGCGGGATACTTCTTCGGGGCTTTTGCTGCTAAACGCCAATGCTACGGCCGGGAGCACGCCGACGGCCGTCGGAAGGGCGTCGGTCTATTTTCTGAATACCTTGCTGCCGCTGGCGGCGGATTCGCTTCCGGCGTTGCTGCAATCGGACAGTACGCTCAGCTTTTTTGCCACTGCGCTCGCGATCACCAACCTTTATGATTCAACGCTGCAAACCGGCAGCTATACGATCCTGGCCCCGGTCAATACGGCCTTTATGCAGGCCGGATACGATAGTATCGGCGCGATCGATTCGGCAAATATCGATACGCTGATGGCCCTGGTGCAGGGTCAGATCATCAAGGGCTTCTACCTGACCAATTCCTTTCCGGTCCCCGGGCCGGTCTACGATGTGACCGGCAATCCGGTAACCGTGGGCCGGAATAATGGTATCCTGCAATTTTCGGCCAGCGGGAATCCCGTGCCTGTCAACTGGCTGAGCGGCAATTTCGTCTCGGGCTCCAATATCGTGGTGCACCGGACGGACGGCATCCTCTCGCCCTGACAGGGGTAAGGAGGGGCAAGGGGCTATAACATTAAAATAACTTGTTGAGTTTTCCGCCAAAAGAGCGCCGTTACTTACTTTTGGGCTATGCTCAAAATGAATGACATCAAAAACCTGCTCCAGCACAACAAGATCACGGATTTTGTCAAGCTCAACAAGCTAACGCCGCGGGATATAGCGGAATTTGCAAACCGCAATACGAAGTGGGCTGGGAAGCTGTTTCAGAACCTCGACCCGAAACATGCGGCGAAGGCATTCAAGTTTGTGCAGGTCGATAAGCAGGAAGAGATCATCAAGGCGCTGCCGGAGGCGAAGGCGGCGGAGCTGCTGAATGCGTTGCAGCCCGATGACCGGACGGCCTTCCTGGAAGAACTGCCCGGCAGCTATGTCAAGGAGCTGTTGAAAGTGCTGACGCCGGAGCGCAGGAACGAGACGCTGGAGCTCCTGGGTTATGACGAAGGTTCGGTGGGGCGGCTGATGACGCCGGACTATATGGAGATCAGGAAAGAGCAAACCTGCCAGGATGTGCTCTCGGTGATCCGGCAGCGGGGGCAGGCTACGGAGACGCTGAACTGGCTGTTTGTCGTGGATGAAAAGGGGGTGTTGATCGACGATATCAACATCAAGGATTTCCTGGTCGTGGAGCCTTCGACCTTAGTGTCGCAGATCATGGACTATCAATTCCTTGCTTTAAATGTGAATGCTTCGCAAAAGGCGGTGATCAATATCTTCCGAAATAACAGCCGGTATGCATTACCGGTCACCGATGATACGGGCGTGCTTTTGGGGATCGTGACGCTGGATGATGTGTTAAGGCTGGCGGAAGAAGAGGGCACGAGAGAGATCCAGAAGATCGGGGGTTCGGAAGCGTTGGATGAGCCGTATACCACTATCTCCTTCTTCCAGCTGATCCGCAAGCGGGCGGGGTGGCTGATCATTCTTTTCCTTGGCGAGATGCTGACGGCGACGGCGATGCAGGGTTTCGAAAGCGAGCTTGACAAATGGCTGGTTCTTTCGTTGTTCATTCCACTCATTATTTCGAGTGGCGGTAATTCGGGCAGCCAGGCTTCCTCGATCATCATCCGGGCGATGGCGGTAGGTGAGATCGGCTTCCGGGACTGGTGGCGGGTCATGCGGAAAGAGATCCTGTCGGGGCTTACGCTTGGGGTCATCCTCGGTATCGTCGGTCTCCTGCGCATCTCGATCTGGCAGGAGTTCCACATTTTCAGCTATGGGGCGCAATGGGTAAAGGTAGCTTTTGTCGTCTTCTTCGCGCTCATCGGCGTCGTTATGTGGGGGACATTTGCGGGCGCTATGCTGCCGTTGGTTCTCAAGCGGCTTGGCGCCGATCCGGCCGCTTCTTCGGCGCCGTTCGTGGCAACGCTGGTGGATGTCACCGGGCTTATCATTTACTTTACGGTGGGGTCCATTGTAATGGGAGGGCATGGCGCCTAGTAGCTCATCTCATCCAACCGGACTTTCCCTTTAAAGGTCCAGAACACAAAAGAGGTATAGATCCCCACGAGGGGCGTGCCAATCAGCGCCATTATAAGCAGGATGCGCATGGTGCGGGAGGAGGATGCGGCGTTATATACGGTGATGCTGTTGGCTGGTCGCTGGGGTGAATAGAGCAGATAGGGGAAGACCTCTATCGCCACCATGATCAGGAGCAATGCGATGGTGACGGCCGAGCTGAGAAAGGCATAGCGGTATCTGCCAACCTTTACCTGGCGGGGAATATTGGCGATGGACAGCACCATGAGCAGGGGGATGATGAACCAGGCCGGCTGGCTCTTGAAGAAATCGCTCAGGTGGGGGATATACAATAAAGTATAGATGGTGGTGATGCCGAAGCTGACCACGAAAAAGACGATGAAATTATTGGCGAGCACGTGGAGCTTTACAAAAAGCCGGTTCTCCGTCTTCATCGTCAGGAAGATGGCGCCGTGCATCATGAACAGCGCGAGGGTGGTGATGGCGACGAGGATGGCAAACGGGTTGAAGAAGGACAGCCAGTTCCCGGCGTAGTCATGATTAGCGTCGAGGGGGAGGCCGCCGACCACGTTGCCCAGCATGAGGCCGAGGCATAAGGAAATGACGATCGAGGCGGCGCAATAGACGATATCCCAGGATCTCCGCCACCAGAGCCAGGGTTCCTTGCTGCGGAATTCGATGGAGACGGCGCGGAAGATCAACCCGATCAGAAAGACCATGAAAGGAAGATAGAACGCGGAGAAGATCGCGGCATAGGCGACCGGAAAGCCGGCAAACAATGCGCCGCCGCCGATGACGAGCCAGACCTCGTTGCCGTCCCAGATGGGCCCGATGGCGTTCATGGCGATCCGGCGGCTCTGTTCTTTTCGAAGGAACAGATGCAGGGAACCCGCGCCAAGGTCAAAGCCATCGAGGATGGCGTAGCCGCTGATGATCGCGCCGAAGATGGAGAACCACCAAATCTGATAATCGATCCCAAGGAAAGTGTGCATACCAAAAGAAATTATTGACCATGTTTCAGCAGGGGGTTATCCCGGCGGGCTCCGTCTTCAATCGGCTCTTTCGTGCCGTAGTCCACGGGCCCATGCTGGATCTTGCGATTCAGCTGGAACAGGAAGAGGGCAAACAGCACGATATAGACAATGGTGAAAAGGATCAGGGAAAAAACGATCTGCCCGGCGGTAACGGCCCTGGACAGCCCATCGGAGGTCCTCAGCAGCCCATAGACGACCCATGGCTGACGGCCCATCTCGGCGGTGAACCAGCCGGCCTGGTTGGCCAGTTGCGGGAGGACAACGCTCCAGGCGAAGATCCATAGAAGCCAGCGTTTGTCAAACAACTTCTTTCGCCACCAAAGCCAGCAGCCATACAAGGAAAGAAAGATCATGCCGACGCCGAGGATGATCATGAGGTGATACAGCTGAAAGACGGTATTGATCTGTGAAGGCCGGTCTTCTTTCGGGAAAGCGCGGAGGCCGGTGACGGGTGTGGTGAAATTGCCATGCACGAGGAAGGAGAGGCCGCCGGGGATGCTGATACCGCTGGTCTTTTCCTTATTCTTATCTACAAATCCAAAAATATACATAGGCGCTGTCGAGCTGCTGTCGAAATGGCCTTCCATGGCGGCCAGTTTCGCCGGCTGATACCGGGCGACCTTATCGGCGCTCCGGGAGCCGATGAAAAGTTGGAGGAGGGAGAACAGGGCGGCGACGGTGAGGCCTATTTTGAAGGTAGGCCGGGCGATGTTAAGGTGTTTGCCGTGGAGCAGGTACCAGGCATTGACGCTGAGAACCAGAAAGGCGCCGGCAAGGATGGCGCCGATCCAGACGTGGAGGATCCGGTCGACGCTGGAGGGGTTGAAGCACATGGCCCAGAAATCGGTGATCTCGGCGCGGGCGGTCATTCCGGACCCGACGATGTGAAATCCGGCCGGAGTTTGCTGCCAGGAGTTGGCTACCACGATCCAGACCGCGGAGAAGAGCGAGCCGCAGAAGACCATAATGGTCGAGAAAAAGTGGACCGGCGGTTTGACGCGATTCCAGCCGAAGATGAGGATGCCCAGAAAGCCCGATTCGAGGGCAAAGGCAAAGATGCCTTCAGCGGCGAGGGCGCTTCCGAAGATGTCGCCGACGTATTTCGAGTAGGCGGCCCAGTTAGTACCGAATTCGAATTCCATGATGATGCCGGTGGCTACGCCGATGCCGAAAATAAGGGCGAAGATGCGGATCCAGAAGCGGACGGCCATTTCGAACCTTTTGTCTTTCGTTTTCAGGTAGAGGCCTTCGAGGATCACGAGGATGAGGCCGAGGCCGATGCTTAGCGGCGGATAGATGTAGTGGAACCCGATGGTGAAGGCAAATTGAATCCTGGCCAAGATTTCGACATCCATAACGGTGAGTTTAGCCCGGTTATTTCTTCTTATACACCGGGACGTTGCTGCAAGCCTCTCCATACATGATGCTCTTTGCGACCGGCTGCAGGAGGCGAGCGATCTCGAGGTAGGCAAAGGGCCCGACGGCCAGGTCTCCACATCCTTTCACAATCACTCGTTTGTCGGTAAAGGCGTCGAGGCCGATCGACTGCAAGTTAGCGAGGAAGGTCTGCTGAAGGGCTGTCCGGGCGTCGCCGAGGACGATGTTGCGGGCAAAGGGTTGTGCATAGACGGCGACCAGCATATAGGCCCAGGCGGGGATAATGGCGTCCGTCGTGCAGGTGACCGCCAGGATCTTGCCGTTAAACCGGCTCCAGTCGATGTCGAGGAGGCCGGCGCGGAACTCTTTTTCCTTCAGGATCATTTCCCGGAACAGCAATGGTTTCAGATCAAAGACGGCGATCTCTTCCCGGGGGTAGTAGTCTTCCAGGTCGAGCGTCAGCAGTCCGCTTTGCGCCACTTTATTGATGATCTCTTCGCTCATACCAGGCGCAAAGATACGATAAAAGTGCGCCCCCGCCTTCGGCGGGGGCGCGGGGGGTATACTAAAAGAATTTACCGCGGTTATCGGTGATCTTCGCCAGTTTTTTCAATTGGTCGAGGATCTGATAAGCGACTTGGCGTTGTTGCTGTTCCAATGCGAAGCGTTGTTGCTGGATGTCGCCGTTGGGATTGGAAAGCGCGCTGACATTATCCACCTTGATGATGAATACGCCGCTGTTGCCGGCGATGGGTGGCGAGGCGGGTTTACCGGCCAGAGCTTTATCGAAGGCGGCGCCGACGACTTTTGGTTCCCGGCCGGCGTTGGGGATCATCCCTGAAGAAAAGTTGACGGTGTCGGCGTGCATTACCGGCTGTTTGCTGGAGCTGGCGGCCGCATCGAGGGTGGCCGGGCTGCCGAGTTTCTTTGAGATCTGTTCGGCCTTTTTGCGGTTGCGCAGGATCGGCTCGACATGTTGGCGGGCTTTGGCGGCGGTCATCGTGCCCGCCTTGTTGATCTCGGTGAGAAGGGCTACCACGTATTTATCGCCGACGGCGAAGGGCTCGGAGACATTGCCAGGTTCAGCGCCATAGATCCATTGGACCAGCTGACGATTTGGACCGAGACCGGGGATGTCGATCGCCGCGGGGGTAATATCGGGGGCGACGATCCGCTGGAGATGGTCCTTTTGGATATTGTCCTCAAACGACCTGGCGTCGCGGCTGATGCCGGCAAACTGGCTGGCGATGCCCGACACGGCGGTCTCTGTAGAATCGCTGGCATCGATCCTCCGGCTGAGATAGGCAACCTTGTAGCCGGGTTCGAAACCCTTTTGGCCGGTGACCTCTATATAGTGATATCCGAACTGGCTTCTGACGACACCTTTATCCCCGACCTTATGACCGAAGGCAAAGTCCTGGAATTCCTTGACCATTTGGTTCGGCCCGAACCAGGGCAATTTGCCGCCTTTTGCTCTCGATCCCGGATCGTCGGACAGATGTGCCGCGACGCTATCAAAGCGCTGGCCACCCTTTTCGATCAGGTTGCGGATGCTGTCGATCTTCTTTTTCGCGGTGCTGTCGTCCATAATTTGCTGCCGGGGGTTGTCGCGGTCGACGGTTGCAACGAGGATATGCCTGGCTTCGACGGAGTCGGGGACCTGATGCTCGTCGATCATCTTGGCGATAACATAATTGCCGCCATCGAGATAGGGCCCGTACAGGCGGCCTTTGGGAGTTGCGAAAATCGAATCCTTAGACGGCATTTTGGCCATGGATCTGGCGACCGTGGTATCCTGATAGGGAGTTTCGGTGCCGACGCGGGCCAGGAATGTGCCGGGATCTTTGGCAGCGGCGAAGTCTTTTGCGAGGTTGGTCAGCTGTTGGCGGATATGGGCGCTATCGGAGGAGGTAGGTCTTGCGTCGAAGGCTACATAGGCGATGCTGCGGCTTTCTTCCTGCTGGAACTCGTCGGGGTGTTGATTGACATAGTCCATGATCTCGGCGTCGGATACTTTGGCAGCGCTGTCGGGAATAGTATAATATGGAGTATTGACAAAAGAGATCGAAGCGATCTGGTTGTTGTCGGCGTTCTCCTTTTCGGCCATCCATTTTGGAACGTAGGCGCTGTTGGCGATCAGCGTAACGAATTTCTGTTCCAGGCGTTGTTGGACGAATTGGGGCTCCTGTTCTTCCCAAAATGACTTAGCGATCTCATATTGGCTGTTGTCGGCATTTGCGCCTTTCCGGGGGCCGGCTTTATAGATCGACCGGAGTTGGTTGATCTGCTGGGCTGCGAGCTGGGAATTGAACATCCCGGTCTTCGGGTCGGTAAATGCCTGGCGGATCTCAGGGACGACGTCCTGACCGGCAAGCATATCGCTTTCTTCCTTGTCGCTCACTTGCATTCCCAGGGCCGTATATTGTTTGCTGAGCAGGCTTTCCTGTAGGATGCGGTTCCAGACGTTCTCGCGGATCTGTTCGCGTTGCTCATCGGTGATGGCGGCGTTCGGCTGTTGCGCCTTCGCTCTTTCTTCGATACTATTAACCTGTTGGTTGAAATCATCCGCCTGGATCTTCTGGCCATCTATGACCCCGATCACTGTTCCGCGGTCGCTACCACCAAAATTATTGCGTCTTGCGTCCATCAGGAGGAAGCCGATGAGACTAACGGCGATCAAACCAAAAACTAACCAGGCTGCTCTTTCCCGGATCGACTGAATAATTGACATAACTTTGCTACTCCGTTTGATTTTCGGGTAATAATGATACCTCTAATGTCTTTGCTCTGAACCAGGTTCAGATTGCGGAGGGCGAAAATAGCGCAAAAATCCTTTATGAACAAATTGTGGAAAAGAGTGTTAACGTGGGACTTATAAAGTGGAAAAGGCGGGGCAGGGGCCCGGGGAAACTGGGTGTAGTTGGACTATAACTTTTTTAGGGCGATATGGGTGATGGCGGGTGGTGTACAAACCCGCAGTTATTCCACGGCCGCTGACACGTGAGGGTAAAAGAAGTTATCCGGACGCCGTTTTCTTCCACCGTAGTGGAAAAGCAGGGAAAACGCTAATCAAAAGCGGGAAGCCGGTTGTTAATTTGTTGTGGATGAACGTGCATAAGTAAGGGTTTCCCGGAAATCCAGCGGCGGGTGAAAATTCTTATCCACTAATTCACGCGGATAGTAGTAGTAGTTCTTTTTATAAAAAATAGATATTATTAAATACTATGGCTGATATTAACATGGGTATTTCTGAAAAAGGTTTCCTGGGTGTGCCGGTTTCACCGGAGCTGGATCTTTTTCTGGAGATAGAACGGCTGAAGCGCGAAAAAAATGCGATCGTGCTCGCACATTATTATCAGGAGGCGGATATCCAGGACGTTGCCGACTATATCGGGGACAGTCTTGGTCTGGCGCAGCAGGCGGAGAAGACGACGGCGGATCTGATCGTATTCGCCGGGGTTCATTTCATGGCGGAGACTGCCAAGATCCTGAATCCGGGGAAGAAGGTGGTATTGCCAGATCTGAAGGCGGGATGTTCGCTGGCGGATTCGGCGCCGGGGTATTTGTTCAAGGCCTTTCGGGAGAAGCATCCCGATCATATCGTGATCTCTTATATCAACTGTTCGGCGGAGGTAAAGGCGTTGAGCGATATTATCTGTACGTCGTCGAATGCCCAGAAGATAGTGGAAAGTATCCCGAAGGAGCAGAAGATCATTTTTGCACCGGACAGGAATCTGGGGGCTTACCTGGTCAAGAAGACGGGCAGGGAGATGTTGTTGTGGGATGGGGCCTGTATGGTCCATGAGATCTTCAGCCTGGAGAAGATCACGCGGATGAAGGTGCGGCATCCGGAGGCAAAGCTGATCGCGCATCCGGAGTGTGAGGAGCCGATCCTGCGGCAGGCGGACTATATAGGGTCTACGACGGCGTTGTTGAACTATACGAAGAAGGATGACGCGCGGGAGTATATTGTAGCTACGGAGGCAGGGATCCTGCATCAGATGCAGCTGGCTTCGCCGGGGAAGGTATTTATTCCGGCGCCACCGACGAATAATTGCGCTTGTAATGATTGTCCGCACATGAAGTTGAATACGCTGGAGAAGTTGTATTTGTGCATGCAGTATGAGCAGCCGGAGTTATTGATGGATGAGCAGTTGATGGTAGCGGCAAGGAAGCCGATCGAGCGGATGCTGGAGATCAGTGCAAGGTATGGATTGTAGTAGAGTGTAACTAACATATTGATAATCAATTATCTACCCATATAAACCATAAGGATCTGAACGTCGCTGGGGTTAACGCCGCTTATTCGGCTGGCCTGGCCGAGGGTCCGGGGCTTGATCTTCTTGAATTTCTGGAGCGCTTCAGTGGATAGTGAGGAGAGCTTGTCGTAATTAAAATTGTCCGGGATAAGCAGGTCTTCGAGCTGCGCCATTTTTTCCACCAGTTCCTTTTCTTTCCCGATGTAGATCTCGTATTTGGTTTGGATCTCGGCTTGCTCGAGCATTTCGGGGGTATAGCTGTTAAGGGCGTGTCCCAGCCGGGGGATGGCGGCTGTCATGGAGCGGAGGTCGATATTTGGGCGGAGGAGGACCTGGGTTGCCTTTTGCTTTTGGGTCAACGGGGTGGTATTCTTTTCGAGGAGGTAGTTGGCGGTTTCATCGGGCTCGAGGGAGAATTGGTTCAGGATTGATCGGATGGCGGTTACTCCATTGCTCTTATCGATCGTGCGTTGCATTCTTTCCTGGGAGGCGAGACCGAGGCGGTAGCTAAGTTCGGTCAGGCGGAGGTCGGCGTTATCCTGGCGAAGGAGCGTACGGAATTCGGCGCGGGAGGTGAACATCCGGTAGGGTTCCTGGGTGCCTTTGCTGATGAGGTCATCGATGAGGACGCCGATATAGGCTTCGCTACGTTTCAGGATAAGCGGTGCGAGGGAGTTGATCTTCTGGTGTGCGTTGATCCCGGCCATGAGGCCCTGGCATGCGGCTTCTTCATAACCGGTGGTGCCGTTGATCTGGCCGGCGAAGAAGAGATTGTGGAGGGTCTTTGTTTCCAGCGAGTGTTTAAGTTGGGTAGGCGGGAAGTAGTCATATTCGATAGCGTAGCCGGGGCGGAAGACGCGGACCTGTTCAAATCCGGGTACTTTGGTCAGGGCTTCGTATTGTACTTCCTCGGGCAGGGATGTTGAGAATCCGTTGACATAGATCTCGATGGTATTCCAGCCTTCGGGTTCGATGAAGAGCTGGTGGCGTTCTCTTTCTGCGAAGCGGTTTATCTTGTCTTCGATGCTGGGGCAATAGCGGGGGCCAACGCCTTCGATGCGGCCGGTGTACATGGGGCTGCGGTCAAACCCGGTTTTGAGGATGTCATGGACGGTTGAATTGGTGTAGGTGATCCAGCAGCTTTTTTGTTGCCGGGGCTTTGGCGTATCGAGGTAGGAGAAGCCAATTATGTCATCGTCGCCTTTTTGTTCTTCCATTTTGCTATAGTCCAGGCTTCTGCCGTCGATGCGAGGGGGGGTACCGGTCTTTAGACGGTCGCTTTCAAAACCAAGGCTAACGAGTTGTTCGGTTATTCCGGTCGCTGCCTTTTCAGCGACGCGACCGCCACCAAAGCGTTTTTCGCCGATATGAATAATTCCATTCAGAAAGGTTCCGCTGGTAATGACTACGGCTTTACCGGTGATGTGATGTCCCAGGCCGGTGATGACGCCGCTGACCCGATCTTCTTTGACGATCAGGGAAGTCACGGTATCCTGATAGAAATCGACGTTAGGGGTTGATTCAAGCATTTCGCGCCAGGTGGAGGCAAAGAGCATCCGGTCGTTTTGGGTCCGGGGGCTCCACATGGCTGGTCCTTTGGAGCGGTTGAGCATCCTGAACTGAATCATACTTTTATCGCTGACAATACCGGAATAGCCACCCATGGCATCGATCTCGCGGACGATCTGACCTTTCGCAATGCCCCCCATGGCTGGGTTACAGCTCATTTGGGCAATAGTTTGCATGTTCATGGTGACCAGGAGAACCTTAGAGCCAAGATTGGCAGCCGCTGCGGCTGCTTCACAGCCGGCATGGCCGGCGCCAACAACAATTACGTCGTATTCAGGAAACATACCGCAAAGGTACCATTTGGCGAAGAAAAACGTTCCACGGGGAACATCGATAATTGGCGATTATTTTTGTTTCACATGGAACAAATCGAGGTATTTTTCTTCCAATTGGCGCATTTTTCTTTCTTGCGCGGGGGTCTTGTCGCCGTGCCCGCATAGATGGAGAGCGCCGTGGAAGATGACTCTAAGGAGTTCCTCCTTGATCGGGTAGCCAAATTCCCGGGCATTTTCTCTAACCCGGTCGACACTGATATAGATCTCCCCGGAGATTGGCTGGCCGGGACTGGAGAGGGGGAAGGTGATGATATCGGTATAAAAGTCATGTTGCAGGAACTGGCGGTTGATCTCCAGTAACCGCGCATCGGAGACGAAGATATAATTCAGTTCCGTCAGGGTTTTGCCCTCTTTTTTGAATAGCCGGGCAATGGTCGCTTTTAGGTGCCGGCGATCCTCCAGACTTATTTTCTTCAAAAAATGAAACCGGATAGTAGGGGAGATTGTCATAATTTTACTGATCCAAGGTATATCTTATGTCGGAACCTTGGCAAACCAATCCGAAGAAAATGAAGAGATTATCGGAATTAGAACCGGGAACTATCGCACGTATTCACTCATTTGAGAAAAACGATCTTTTTTTAAAGCTCATGGAAATGGGTTGTGTTCCCGGGGAGTTAGTCAAGGTAGAGCAAATTGCGCCCCTGGGCGACCCGATCTCTATTACTGTTGCCGGCTATAACCTAAGTCTGCGCCTGGATGAGGCTGAGAACATTTTTATGGAGGAGGGGGTCAAATGAAGGTCGGGTTATACTTTGGTTCGTTTAACCCCATTCACCACGGCCATTTAGTCATTGCCAATTATATTCTTCAGCATGCCGGTCTCGATCAGGTGTGGTTTGTCGTCTCGCCGCAGAATCCGCTCAAGCGTTCTGCCTCATTATTGAATGAATATCATCGCCTTTACCTGGTGCGGCTGGCGGTTGAGGGCGAAACCAAGCTGAGGGCTTCCGATATCGAGTTCAAATTACCCAAACCCTCTTATACGGTGGATACCCTGGCTTATTTGCAGGAAAAGTATCCCAATGAGAAGTTCTCGATCATTATGGGTAGCGATAGTTTTCAGAACCTGACCAAATGGAAGAATCATTCCTGGTTGCTCCGGCAATATCCGATCTATGTCTACCGGCGGCCTGAGCATGAAAAGCTGCCCACCTATCCAGACGCCAGGCATGTCGAGATCGTGGATGCGCCGCTTTTGCCTATTTCCTCTACCGATATTCGCAGCAAGTTAAAAAAGGGTCAATCGGTGCGGTATCTATTGCCGGACCCGGTGATTGAAGAGATCGAGAAAAGCGGCTATTACCGGTAAGGGGTATGCGTAATTTTTTTGCCTAAATTCGTATGTGGAGTGACAGTGCTATTCCGTCATATTGCATTCCTCAAAGCTGTGCTGTGGTACAGCCTCACGGCTTTTGGCGGCCCTCAGGGGCATTTCGCGATGATGCTCAAAACCTTTGTGCAGAAGCGAAAGGATGTGACAGAGGAGGAGCTGATGGATTACAATGCTTTTTGTCAGTTGTTGCCGGGGGCGTCATCGACCCAGACGTTGACATTGATCGGGTACAAACGCGGCGGGGTAGTCCTGGCGATCATTACCTTACTGATCTGGACGTTGCCGGCTTGCGTGCTGATGGGGTTGTTCTCCTTCTTCCCAACGGCTAATATCGCGGTGTTCCGTTTCATCGCGCCGATGACGATCGGCTTCCTGGCCTTTGCCGCGCAGCGGGCGTATCGGTTCTCGATCCACAACACGATCACGCGGGTGATCCTTGCCGTTAGTGCCATCGCCACGTTCCTGTTGTTCGAGTCCCCGTGGATCTTCCCGGTCCTGTTGGTGTGTGGCGGGTTCGTGACGAACCTGAGTGACCGGCGTATCCCCCAGAAGGGGGTATTGCCGCGGAAGATCAAGTGGGGAAATATCTGGCTGTTTGCGATCATCTTTCTGTTGGCGGGCGCGGGCAGCGAGCTTGCGCGAAAGAACAACTGGCCGACCCGGAGGCCATTGAACCTCTTCGAGAATACGTATCGTTTCGGCAGCCTGGTATTTGGCGGGGGAAATGTGCTGATCCCGATGATGTACGAACAGTTTGTGGCACGGCCGCAATCCCAGAAGCTGATCCAGCGGAACCCAAACGTGATTCGGATCAGCAAGGCCGATTTCTATTCGGGCGCCGGGATGGTCCGGGCGATCCCGGGGCCGGTATTTTCGGTGGCGACGTATATGGGGGGAATTGCGATGAAGGATCGGGGGGTGGCGCAGCAGATCATGGGATGCTTCATCGGTGCGACGGGGATCTTTCTTCCAAGCGCCTTGCTGGTGCTATTTTTCTTTCCGATCTGGAACAACCTGAAAAAGTATGCGATCGTCTATCGCGCCCTGGAAGGGATCAATGCGGTGGTAGTAGGGATCATTGTCGCCTCAGCCCTGTATATGATGAAAGATCTCTGGCAGGATGGGTGGAAAGACATTGGGATCAACCTAGGGGTGATCGGCGCTACCTGGGCTTTGCTGAGCTTCTCCCGGCTGCCGTCGCCGGTGATTGTGCTGATCTGGCTGGCGATGGGTTGGTTGATGATGGTGTTGTGAGGCGGGTTGCTGGCCGTGGCGTGGGGCTTTGTTGTGGTTATTGGATCCGCCCTGGCTCCGGTTACGTCTTCCTCTGCCGCTTTTTCCACCTTTGGTCCCGGGGTGATATTCGGGCGCCGGACCAAGATCTTCAGGTATGGCCGCCTTGTTGACGGGATGGCCGAGCAGGTCCTCGATGGTCTTGAATTTGTTCTGTTCCCGCTCACTGATAAAGGTGCATGCCGTTCCGTCGGTCTCGGCCCGGGCGGTACGACCGATCCGGTGGACATAGTCTTCGCCGTCGTTGGGGACGTCGTAGTTGATGACCATTTCAATGTTATCGATATCGATGCCGCGGGAAAGGATGTCGGTAGCGACCAGGATAGGCAGGCGGCGGCTTTTGAACTGTAGCAGCACCTCTTCGCGTGCGGACTGGTCAAGATCGGAATGGATCTCGTTGGCATTGAATTTCGAGCGGCGCAGCTCCATCGTAAGCTGTTTGACGTTATGCTTCTTCGAGCAAAAGATCAGCGTGCTTTTGTGGTTGCCGGAGCGAAGCAGCCATTTGATCAGCGGGATCTTCTGGGTCTCATAGACGACATAGGCTTGTTGGACGATTTTTGCCGGGGGTTTGGAGATCGCGATATTGATCTCGGCGGGGTCGTGGAGGATCTTGCGGGCCAGGTCTCTGATCTTTGCGGGCATAGTTGCGGAGAAGAGCAGATTTTGGCGTTTCGGCGGCAGGAAGGAGATGATCTTCATGATGTCATCGAAAAAACCCATGTCGAGCATGCGGTCGGCTTCATCGAGAACAAGGTACTGCAGCCCGGAAAGTCGTACATACCCCATATTAAGGTGAGCGATCATCCGGCCGGGGGTGCAAATGACCACTTCGGCGCCGCGGGAGAGGGCCTGCTTTTCAGTCGAGAAGGAGCTGCCGTCGCCCCCGCCATAAACGGCTATGGAGCTCACGTTGGTGAAATAGGAAAGCCCCTCGAGGTTTTGGGCGATCTGGACGGCCAGCTCGCGGGTAGGAACGATAACGAGGGCGTTGACGGTATCGGGGTTGTGGGACTGGATGAGCTTATTAACGATGGGAAGGAGGAAGGCGGCTGTTTTGCCGGTGCCGGTCTGGGCGGAGGCGATAATATCTTTTCCGTTTAAGATGAGGGGGATGACCTGTTCCTGTACAGGGGTGGCATTTTCATATCCCGACGCGTCTATGCCTTCCAAAAGGCTCTCTTCTAATCCAAATTCTTTAAATGTCAAATTTCAGCTTTTTCGCGTCAAAGTTCGGACTTTTCGGGCGAATTCGCTCGGAAGAATGGGTTTTTAGTAAATATTGTGCAGGGTCGGGTCGGCTTTCAGTCGATCAAAGCAGCCGGAACTTTAGTAATTTCGGGCCCGAAATGTGCTATCATGACCGCAGAACATCAACGTTTATCAGTAAATGCGACCAAGAAAATACCTTTGGAGCAGTGGGGGCCTTATTTGAGTGAGCGACAGTGGGGGACAGTACGTGAAGACTACAGCGAATATGGGAATGCCTGGCAATATTTTCCTTACGACCAGGCGCATTGCCGGACCTATTTCTGGGGCGAGGACGGCCTGGGCGGGATCTCGGACTTTTTTCAGAACCTGTGTTTTGCCGTCGCGTTATGGAATGGAAAGGATCCTATTCTGAAGGAACGGTTATTTGGGCTTGGCAATACGGAAGGGAATCACGGGGAAGATGTGAAGGAGCTGTATTACTACCTGGATAACCTGCCGACCCACTATTATATGGAATACCTGTATAAATATCCGCAACAGGAATTCCCGTATAAAAAGCTGATCGAGGAGAACCGCCGCCGGTCCAGGGAAGAGCCGGAATATGAGATCCTGGATACGGGGGTTTTCGATAACGAGGACTATTTCGATGTAACGATCCGGTATGCCAAGCAGAATTCCAAGGATATCTTTATCCGGATCGATATTCACAACCGTAATGATAAAAGGGCGGAGATCACTGTCCTGCCTACCTTGTGGTATTATAACCGCTGGGCGTACGACGGGCAGGAGAAGAAGCCGGTGATCAGCGTGCGGGACCGCAATTCCGTTCGTGCGACGCATAGCAGGCTTGGGTCCTATTATTTTTATTATCAGCCGCCGCAGTATTGTCTTTTTACCGAGAATGAAACCAACCTGGAGAAGGTGAAGGGGACGCCGAACAAAACGCCGTTCGTAAAAGACGCGTTCCACGATGCGATCATCCACCGGAAGAACCTGGACCTGCTGAAGTCGAAAAAGAGCGGCACCAAGTTCGCTCCCGTTTACCAGTATACGCTGGGGCCGAAGGAGACGCGATCGATCTATCTGCGGCTAAGCAATAAGATCGTGGAAAGCCCATTTGCGGGTGATCCCGCGGCGTTGTTCGTCAGCCGGAAGGAGGAAGCCGACGCCTTTTACCGGAGCGTATTGCCGGCGGGCGTCCCTCCGGAGATGGCGGCCGTGCAGCGGCAGGCGCTGGCGGGCTTGCTGTGGAGCAAGCAGTATTATCATTTCGACGTAGAGCGCTGGCTGACCACAAGCGATGGGATCACGCCGGTGAATGCGGGCAAGCTGAATGGCCGCAACCATGACTGGAAGCATCTAAAGAACCAGGATATCATCGCGATGCCAGACAAATGGGAATATCCCTGGTATGCGGCCTGGGATCTGGCGTTCCAGAGCATTACTATGGCGCTTGTCGACCCGGTGTTTGCGAAGCATCAGCTGCTGCTGATCATGCGGGAGTGGTATATGAAACCCGACGGGCAGATCCCGGCGTATGAATGGAATTTCAGTGATGTGAATCCGCCGGTGCAGGCATGGGCGGCGCTGATGGTCTACCGGATCGAGAAGGAAAGGACGGGGAAGGGCGATCTTGGCTTTCTGAAACGCATCTTTCAAAAGCTGCTCATCAACTTTACGTGGTGGATCAACCGAAAGGATGCGAACGGTAATAATATGTTCGAAGGCGGTTTCCTCGGGCTGGATAATATCGGGGTCTTCAACCGCAGTCATTCGCTGGGCGGGGACTTCCAGCTGGAGCAGGCCGACGGGACGAGCTGGATGGGGATGTATGCGCTGAACATGATGGATATGGCGCTGGAGATCGCGATGAAGGACGACACGTTCGAGGATACCGCAACGAAATTCTTCGAGCATTTCGTTCTGATCGCGGAAGCGCTGAATGAGCAGGGCATGTGGAATGAGGAAGACAAGTTCTTTTATGATACGTTGTCCATCGTTGGCTCCCCGGTGCAGCTGCGGATCCAGTCGATCGTCGGGCTGACGACGCTTTTTGCCGTTTCGGTCATTGAAAAGAACACGTTACATCGGCTTACGGACTTCAAGAAGCGGATCACCTGGTTCGAGAGTTACCGGCTGAAGAACAAGCGATACTGGCCAAACGAAGAGCATAGTGACGGGGAGCAGATCCTGTTGTCGCTGGTTCCGCAGAAGCGGCTGATCTTTTTGTTGGAGCGGCTGCTCAATGAGGAGGAATTCCTTTCGCCCGGCGGCATTCGCGCGTTGTCGAAATATCATGAAAAGAACCCTTATACTATCAATATCGGCGGGGTCGATTATCATATCAAGTATGATCCGGGGGATTCCACATCCGACTTCTTTGGCGGGAATTCGAACTGGCGGGGGCCGGTGTGGATCCCGATCAATTATCTGATCATTCAGTCGATAAGGCAGTATGGGAAGTTTTATGGCGAGGGGTTGATGGTGGAGTATCCGGCGGGGTCGGGGAAGAAGCAGACGCTGGAACAGGTGGCCGATCACCTTACAAGGCGGGTGGTCAGTATGTTCAAGAAAGATGGGACGGGACGGCGGCCGTTGCATGGAAAGCATAGCTGGTTCTATCAAAAGCCGGGGAATCAGGACCTCCTGTTATTCTATGAATATTTTCATGGGGATACCAGCCGGGGGCTGGGCGCCAGTCATCAGACGGGGTGGACCTCGCTTGTGGCGGAGCTGATCTCGGAGCTATCGAATCAAGAAGAGACAATAGTAGAGGGAATCGGGACCAAAATGGGAATGCCATCATAACGGGGGAAATCAGCTGAATTATCTGATTTTGTAGATAATTGACTGACAGGTTGTTGTGTTTTGGCAAGGGGTTAGCATCCTTTGTGTTCATGAAACACATCCACATATCCTTGATTACCCTGACGCTGATGATCCTGAATTTTTCAGCGTTTGCCCAGACAACTTACACGATCAATTCGAGCGCTAATTGGTCGGCCAAATTACCTACTACTTGTAATGCCTGTACGATCAATATCGGGTCCGCCGCTACGCTGACGATCGATGAGACCGTTACTTGTCAGAATTGTACGATTGCCGGCGGGACGGTCGCCATTGCCGGCAAGACATTGAATCTTCAGTATACCGGCAGTCAGACGGCGACCGATTTCAACAACACCAAGCTGCTGGCCAGCGGGACGGCTGAGATCGTTGCGAATGCGCCGCTTTCGCTTAGCAATTCAACGTTTACGTTCGGCAACACGGCGTCGATGACGACCAGCTATAATGTTACGCTGACTTCGAGTACGATCTATCTCAATGACAATTCTTCGATGACTTCGAATGGGAATCTGACTACGACAGTCAGCCTGATCGATGACAGCCGGATCGTGATTGGCAACGGGTCGCTGACCAGTTCGGCAATTTATACCGTGAGCGGGCCGACTATGGTGGTATACGATAATTCTTCCGTAGCGGTCGCCAATGAAAATAATGTGTTTTACAACTGGTCGCCGTATCTCTATCAGCAAAGTTCAAGTGCAAGTATTTTCACTGCGAAGATTTACAATAGTTCGGGCCTTAATATGAATTGCGGGTCCGGTTATGCGCACAGTTGCTCCAATCCTTCGCTATACGGGCCTGCGACGGTGGCTTCCGGGGTGACTTCGAGCGTGACCCTGCCGGTCATCCTCGATGGGTTCACGGCGTTCCTCAACAGCGATCGTACGGTGACGCTTAATTGGAATACGCAGATGGAAGTCAACTTCGGTCATTTCACGATCGAGCGCAGTGCCGACGGGGCGAACTGGGAGGAGATCGGGACGGTTCAGGCGAAAGGCAATAGCGCGATGCAGATCGATTATACTTTTACGGATGAGCAGCCGCTGACCGGCGCGAATTATTACCGGCTGGCGGAGGTAAACCTGGATGGAAGCTATATGTACTCCGAGGTGAAGGTCATGCAGCTGGCTATGGACGCGAAGATCAGCTTCTTCCCGAATCCCGCGCATGATTATGTGAACGTATCGCTTGGCGGGACGACCGGAAGTCAGGTTACGATCCTGCTGTCGAGCGTGAGCGGGCGGGTGATGCAGGAGAAGACGGCGACTACGGGGAATGGCGCGGTCGTTACTTTTCCGATCCGGGATGTGGCTGCGGGGATGTATTTTCTTACCATCGTCAATGCGGATGGGACGCGCGCGAGCAGCCCGGTATTGATCAGTCGTTCGTAATACGGGCGGAGGCTGGTACGACCAAAAGAGAATCAAGAAGGTGTTATACATAGTGAAACCGAGCCCCCATTTCTATGGGGGTTCTTGCTTTGGGGGCTTTGCCGGCGGGGGTCGGCGGGGGTAACCAATCAGGGCTAGTGCAGGTTGAATCGCATACTGAGGCCGGCGCCGAGGACAAATCCGTGTTCGGAGACCTTTTGTTGGTCGTTAGGCTTGTTGAGGAGCTTTTTGAAATGATTGTATCTGCCGTGGTCGTCGGTATAATAGCCCAGGCGCCAATTGGAATTGAGGTCGACGACATAGCCTGCGGCGGCGGCGACGCCGATCTGGAGGACGTTACCCAGGCGGATGGGATACCAGAACAGCCGCATCATGGGGGAGATGGAAAGGCCGGTACGCCGGAGCGCCAGCGGGGTATTGTATCTCACGGACAGGTCTTCATAGACCGGTGGCAGGTTACCGTTCAGGGTGATGATATCGGCATGGTAGCCGAGGGAGCCGCCAAAGAAGAGCATAAAATGGTTTGTCTTCACGGGGGCGGCAAAAAGCCCGGCGCCGATGTTGAAGGCGGTCAGGTCGTAAGCGTTGGTGATCGTGGAGAGATGTACGCTATAGAGCAGCCGCGAATTGGCCGGCATAGCGGCGGTTTCGAAGTTTAGGCTGGTCGGGACGTGTGGTTCAGCGGGGTAGCCATATTCTTTCAGCCAGTGGTTGATATGAGGGTCGTTGGCGTGATTGAAGTTAAGGCTGCTGTTAAAGAACAGGGAAAATGTCGAGTCGGAGGCTGTTTGACCATAAGCAGTTCCACCGGCAGGTAATAGAAGAATCAAGAGATATCCCCATCCTTTCATTCGTTAAATGTAGAAAAAAAGAAGGGGTACGCCTATGGCATTAACAAATAAATTGCGGGGTTTGGCGCTCATCCGGGAGAAATTAGCAGGATTACTTGAGGGAGTGGGAATTTTTTTGTTCCTTGAGTGAATGATGGAGTTTCGGATGTCGCTGTATAACAGGATCCTCCTGTATTTTTTAGGGGCAGGCTTCGGTATCGGCGGGCTGGTAATGGCCTATTCGGCGTTCCATCAAGGGAAACCGGCGGCGCCGGTGATACTGGCGGTGTTTTTCCTGCTAGGGGGAAGCTATCTCTGTTTCCGCTCGGCAGCCATGTTACGGCTGACGATCGACGAATATACGATCACGTTAGCCAACGGGTTTAGCAGGAAATCGATCTTGCTGGATGAGATCGCCGGATACCGTGGTGGAAGTCAGTCCGCGATCCTGCTGATGCGAAAGGATGGGGGTAGGGCGTTAACGATTCGCGATTCATTTGAACGGCGGCCGGAATTCCGGGAATGGTTGCAGGAGCGGTACGCGAATATTGACGCACAACTGGCGAAGGAGGTAACGGAGGAAGTGCTGCATGACGAGCGGTACGGGTTGACGGAGGACGAGCGGGGGATAAGGCTGGCGAAGGCCCGGAAGATCATGGTATATTCTATCCTGATTACTCCTTTCTTTATTTCCTGGGTGGTCATCAGCCCGCAGCCATTCAAGGTGTTGATGCCCCTTCTGCTGGCGATACCGTTGGTTGCCGTCGCGCTGACGTGGTATTATAAGGGGATCTTCCGGCTTTATATTTCAAAAACGAAGCCCTATCCCACCCTGATACTGGCGGTTAGTTTCACGGAGATCGCGGCGATAATCGCCGTGCTGCGGGAATACAACATTTATCTCTTCGACGGGCGGGCCTGGGGGTTGGTGCTGGCACTGTCGGTGGTGGTAATGCTGGTCTGGGCGGGTGTATGCCGGGCGGCGGTCATCGGGGAGAAAAATCTTTTCGCCGTGTATGCGGGAATGTGGCTGATTGCCGCGATGTACAGCTATCCGGCGCTGATGTTCTCGAATTGCGAATACGATCATCATAAGGAAGATATCATGCGGGTAGGGGTCAACGGGAAGCATTTCAGCCGTGGGAAGACGACTACCTATTTCCTGGAGGTGTCGGCATGGGGACGGTACACAGACGGCAAGAATATGCAGGTCCCCTATTCTTTATATCATTCCGTGCGGGCAGGAGATTCGGTCAATGTCTATCTGCATCCCGGAAAATGGGGCATCCCGTGGTATGTGGTGATGATTGACTAAATTGTGGCATGCAGCGCAGAAAATTTATCCGGACGACCGGTATGATCACTCTTGGGATGTCGCTGGCGGAGAAGGCGGCCCTGGCGGGGGAAAAGGCTTGGGGGGCGAATAAAAAGGAGGCAAGCCAAAAGGCAGCGAACGAACAAGCGGCAAATCCGCAGGCGACGAACCCGGCAAACCCGAAAGCGACGAACGTACTACCCCGATGGAAGGGGGCCAATTTACTCGACTTTTATTCTCCTGAGGCGAGACCTTGGTACAAGCCTACTACCGCCGAGCATTTCAAATGGATGCGGGACTGGGGGTTGAATTTTGTCCGGATCCCTATTGCGTATCCGTATTACCTGAAATTCGATCGAAGTAAGGATATCACGCCGGAAGAGGTGTATCAGACCGATCCGCAGAAGCAGGAGGAGATCGACCGGCTGGTGTATCTGGCTCAGGAGAACGGGATGCATGTAAGCCTGAACCTGCACCGGGCGCCGGGATACTGCATCAATGCGGGATTTCATGAACCATTCAATTTATGGAAGGACAGTGCGGCGCAGGATGCGTTCAGTTTCCACTGGAACATGTGGGCGCATCGGTACAAGGCGGCGCCAAAGGAAAAGATCAGTTTCGATCTGTTGAACGAGCCGGCGATGCGGGTGGATATGAACGATCAGCATTCGCCGTCGACGGCGCTGCCGGGCGAGCTGTATCATAAGGTGGCTGCCGCTGCGGTGGCGGCGATCCGGAAGGAGAATCCGGACAGGCTGATCATTGCGGACGGCAATTGGGGCGGGAGCCTGGTCGTTCCGGAATTGAAAGATCTGGGTATCGCGCAAAGCTGCAGGGGGTATTATCCGCATGCTATTTCGCACTATCAGGCGCCGTGGGCCAATAAGGATCCGGAGCACGAGCCTGTGCCGGTATGGCCGGGGCAGGTGGGGAACCAGTATCTGAGTCGTGCGATGCTGGAGAGCTTCTATAAGCCCTGGATCGACCTGGTGAATCAAGGCATAGGAGTACATTGCGGGGAATGCGGGTGCTGGAAGAAGACGCCGCATCCTGTCTTCATGGCGTGGTTCACGGATGTGCTAGATATTTTGAAATCGGCGGGTATCGGCTTTGCCACATGGAACTTCATCGGCGATTTCGGGGTACTTGATTCCGGCCGCGAAGACGTGGCTTACGAGGACTGGTATGGGCACAAGCTGGACCGGCAGATGCTGGAGCTGATGCAGAAGTATTGAGTGTATGGGGCCGGATACACCGTAGCAGCGAGACCGCGATGGCAATCGGGTCGGGGCCGGCTAGTCCGCGATCTTTTCCTTTATACCGGTCAGCCCCACCCGACGTTGGAGGTCGCCGATCCGGACGTCGATCTCCCGGCCGATTGGTTTACCGTTCCGGTAGGTGATGACCTTCAGCCATGCAGCCTCTTTTGGAATGGTAAGGGTCGAAGTATATTTGGGATAGAAATTATCGGGATTCGAGTTGTCGAAGCTATAGTAGATATCGAGCCCGGATATTTCGGAACCAAGGTCGACGGTAATGGAGTCATAAGCGTCTACGTCCTTCTTGGGCGTAATGATCGCGTCGAACATCGACCGGGAATATTTGACCTGCTCGATATCCAGGCGGCCAAACTGACCTTCCACTCTTTGGGCAAAATTATTCCAGTCCTTTTTTTCCTTTGGCGACCAGAAGTCTTCGGCGACGGCGAGGCTGCGGGGCCAGATCATATATTGGCGATGCCGGACGTTATAGACCTGTTCGGTCCAGAGGTTGGCCTGGCCGCCGATGATATATTTGGGGTCTACGCTATCGGGTACCGGTTCGTAGGAATAGACGGTGTTAAGCCTCAGGGTTGCGTATACCGGCGGTTCGATGGCTGCGTCGCCCTGCATATAATCGAGATAGACAAAGGTCGTCGGGCTCATGACCACGGAGTGCTGCAGCTTAGCGGCTGCGATCCCGCCGGCGACGCCCCGCCAGCTCATTACGGCCGCATTGGGAGCGAGCCCGCCTTCGAGGATCTCATCCCAGCCGATGACCTTTTTGCCTTTTGACTCCACGATCTTTTCCACGCGCTTTTCGAAATAGCTTTGTACTTCTTCCATCGTCTTCAATCCTTCCTTCTTCATCAGTTGTCTCACAGCGTCGCTTTGCTCCCAGAAGTTCTTGGCACATTCATCCCCGCCGACATGGATATATCCAAAGGGAAAAAGGGCGGCGATCTCGGTAAAGACCTTGTCGAGGAAGGGGTATACTTTTTCGTTAGCGGGGCAGAGCGTATTGTCAACGAGTGCGGAGAAACCACCCTTGTACCAGTTCATGATCTTTTCCCCCGAGCGGACGCGGTAGGTATCGGCGCCGGCGGTACAGGAAAGCTCGGGATAGGAGGTAATGGCGGCAAGGCTATGGCCGGGGACGTCCACCTCCGGCAGGATATTGACGAAGCGGTCTTTGGCGTATTGTACCAGCTCCCGGATATCGTCCTGGGTATAGAAGCCGCCGTAGTCCTTCGGTTCGTCAGCAGCCGGCGGGTCAAAAGTCCCAAAGGTCCCGACGCGCCTGACATTCCAGGCGCCGACCTGGGTCAGCTTTGGCAGGCCTTTGATCTCGATGCGCCAGCCTTCGTCGTCGGTCAGGTGAAGGTGGAGCAGGTTGAATTTATATTGGACCATTTCGTCGATAAAGGCCTTTACCTCCTGTTTCGTAAAGAAATGGCGGGCGACGTCGAACATGAGCCCCCGCCAGCCAAAGCGGGGATAATCGGTGATGGTAACGCAGGGGGCGGTCCACGAGATATTTCTTACCAGCTCGCGGCTTTCGATCTCTTTTGGCAGCAATTGGTAGAGGGTCTGGACGCCATAGAAGATGCCTGCGGGCTTGTTGGCGTGGATGGTGACGACCGAGGGGGTCACGGTGAGGGTATAGCCTTCGGCGCCGATGGCAGGGTCGGCGGTTTTATTGAGGATGAGCCGGATGGAAGGGGCGGCGTTGGTCTCGTGGGTGAAGGATACGGTATAGCCGGTTGGAATGCTAAGCCGGGCCTTCAGGTCTTCGAGGGTATGGCCAAGTTCCGGTTGGGTCGGAGCCTCGATCAGGATCGAGGCCGGCAGGGTAAACCGACCCTGGGCCAGCTGTTGGCTGACGGGTTCGGGGATCAGGGACAGGGGGCCGGAAGCATCCTGGGAGAAGGCTGGAAGACAGATGGTGGCGGTCAGCAAGGCGAGAACGAGATTTCTCATGGCGTTAGACGTTCAGTTTGAAGGTGGAAGATAGAATTTTTGCAGGAGAAAAAATAAATCTTACTTTTTGAGTAACCTTTTTCTTCCGGCGAAGTTTCCTCTTCTGGCATTGACTAATACAACCACCAAGCTACTTGAATATATTATCGGATAATGCCCTAATGCTAAAAGTGAAGTCCGGGGACCTGGATAAGATGGCGTTGTTGTTTCAGCGTTACCACCGGCCTTTATATGCGTTCCTTTATCATATGACGGGGCAGCGGGAGGCGAGTGAGGATATGGGACAAACGGTGTTTTACAGGCTGTTGAAGTCGAGGCATACGTTTACGGGGGAAGGGGAATTCAAGACGTGGATGTATCATGTGGCGAGGAATGTGCTGAGTGATCACTATAAAGGCAGCCGGCGACCGGTAGTGGATATCGCCGGTCTAGAGGACAAGCTCAGCGGAGATACGGGGCTTTTTGAGCGGGTGGAGAAGCGGCTGGCGGTGCAGGCTTTGCAAAAAGCGATGGCGGCGTTGAGCCCGGAAAGCAGGGAGATCCTGATCCTGAGCCGGTTTCAGGAGTTAAAGGGGACGGAGATCGCGGGGATACTGGATATCAGCGTAGGGGCGGTGAAGGTGCGGATCTTCCGGGCGATCAGCCAACTGAAGACATTATATCTGAAACAGCAAACAGAAATCGAATAGTATGCAGTGTCAAAAACATAAGGACTTGCTGGAGCGCTGGTGGAATGACCGGCTTACGGAAGCTGAAAGGGCCAAACTGGAAGCGCAGCTAACAGCTTGTGAAGACTGCCGGCGGGAGCTGGAGGGGAACCGGGAGTTGTGGGATCTGATGGGGTATGTGCCTGTGCCGGAGCCATCGGGGGAGATGCAGGCGCAGTTCAATGCGATGCTGGAGAGCTATAAGGCGACGGAGGCATCAGGAAGGAGGGGCTTGGGGATCGGCGTGCTTTGGCGGTTGTTTGCGATCAGACCCGGGGTGGCGGCGGCTTTTAGTATGGTATTGTTGCTTGGCGGATTTGGATTGGGGATGATGATCAACCGGACAAAAACGGTTGTTGTGCAGGCAAGCCTGGCGCCTTTGACAAAGGGACCGGTAAAGAGTGCAGCGGGTGAAACTGCGACCGTGCCGATAAAGCAGACGGTGGAAGGGACGGCGATGCCGGGGAAGGGAGCGGAAGGGACGACAGCGCCGGGGGAGGAAGGGGCGGCGGTGGAAGGGACGACAGCGCCGGGGAAGGAAGTGGTGGCAGTGGGGACGCGGACGGAGGGGGCGCCGGTGGCGGTGAATGAGAAGCCGTCGGCGGAAAGCAAGCAACTGGAGGCGTTGACGGCGCAGGTACATGAGATGCGGGAGCTGATGATGTTGTCGTTGTTACAAAATCCTTCGGCGTCCGAACGTATCCGGGCGGTCAGCTATACCAGTGAGATCCGGCATGTCAATCCGAATATTGCCGCCGCGTTACTGGCGACGCTGAACAATGACCCGAATGTCAACGTGCGGCTGACGACGCTTGAAGCATTGACCCATTTTGTCCGGGACCCGGTCGTAAGGGAAGGGCTGATACAATCCATTCTGCAGCAGGATTCACCGTTGGTACAGGCAGCGCTGGCGGATGTCATGTTGAAACTTCAGGAAAAAAGAGCGATAGTTCCTTTCAAAAAGTTATTGCAACAAAAAGATCTCAATGGGATGGTGAGGACCAAGATCGAGCAAACCATCACCCGGTTAACATAAAACAAACATGATATGAAACAACTATTTTTTCCGCTTTTGGCGGGACTGGGCTTCGTCTGCTGTTCCGGTATGGACGCCAAGGCACAGCAGCAGGAATTCAAACAACACATCAGCAAAGAGTTCACCCTTGCCAAAGGAGTGAAAGGCGTGCTGGCGCTGTATAATCTCAACGGATCCCTGAATGTAGAAGGTTATTCCGGCGATAAGGTACTGATCGAGATCGACGAGCGGCTTACGGCGGACGATGCTGAGAAGCTGGAGACCGGCAAGAAGGAATTCAAGCTGGGATTCGACACGACGGCCGACAGCATCTGCGTCTATATTGCGGAGCCCTTTGATACGCGGCCGTGTCACAATTGTTACCGGGACGGGTGGAACCGGAGGGACCTCGAATATGATTTCGATCTGGCCTTTACGATCAAGGTACCCTACAACACAAACCTGGATATCTCGACGGTCAACAAGGGTGATATCACGGTCGAAAGCGTATCCGGCGCGATGCGGGTCAACAATGTCAATGGCAAGATCACCATCAAGGATGCGAAATCGGATACCTGGGCCCATACGATCAATGGGAACCTGGTCGTCAACTATCTCACAGCTCCTTCGGGGAATTCGGAATTCTATACGTTGAACGGGAAGCTGTTGGTCACATTCCCGGAGAATCTTTCTGCTGACCTGCAGTTCAAAAGCATGAATGGCTCCTTCTTTACTGATTTTCCGAATTGGGAGGTGCTGCCGGTGAAGGTGACGAGGAATGTACGCAAGAAAGATGCGGGGACGGAATATCAGCTTATCATCGATAAGCAGATCCGGATCGGCGAGGGCGGCAGATTGTTCAAGTTCGAAACCCTTAATGGAAACATTTATATCAAACGACAAGCATAAAAACAAGGAACATGAAAACACTGAAAAGAGCAGTTTTATTTATTTGCCTGATGACGTGTATCGGACAGGTGATGGCGCAAACGAAGGGTACGGAAGAGATGACGGTGCCGTTGAGTGATCCGGGGAAACCGGCTACACTGGAGGCGCATCTGCTGAATGGATCGATCAAGGTGATCGGATATGAAGGGAAGGATGTCATCGTACAGGTCCACCTCGATTCTACGAAATCGGAAGATGAGGACAGGGATGACGATTCGAGGGGGATGAAGCGGATAGGGACGGCGGGCGGGTTGGACGTCAGGGCCGAGGAGAACGAAAATACGGTCCGCATCAATGCAGGGATCGAGAGCAGGAAATTGCTAGGGATCACCATCAAGGTGCCGCAAAATACGGAGCGGATAGTAGTCGGAACAGTCAATGGCGGAGATATCGAAGTCAGCAACGTAAGCGGCAAGATCGAGATCAACAACGTAAATGGCGCTATCATGGCCATCGGCATCTCCGGTTCGGTGGTAGCCAATACGGTCAATGGGGAGATCATTGTCAAGTTCAAGACGGTAGACCCCAAGGCTGCAATGGCGTTCTCATCCCTTAACGGGAAGATCGATGTCACGCTGCCGGCGGATACGAAGGCGAATCTCAAGTTGAAAAGCGGCAATGACGAGATGTTCTCCGATTTCGATATCGACATTGACAAGTCAAAGCCCAAGGTGGAGACCAAGAACGAAGATCATTATCATCAGATCAAGATCGACGACTGGATATTGGGAAAGCTCAATGGCGGCGGTTCCGAGATCATGATGAATTCGACCTACGGATCGATCTATATCCGGAAAGCAAAATGAATTCCTTATGTTAAAGAGCTACTGGAAGACCGCGGTGCGGTCGCTGCTGAAAAACAAGACGTACGGCTTTATCAATATCTTCGGGCTGGCGGCCGGGACCTTCTGTTGTCTTTATATCCTGCTGTATGTACGGGACCAGTACAGCTATGACCGGCATCACGTGGAGGGGGATGATATCTACCGGGTGAACCGGAGGGACCGGGGGAAGGATGGAGTGGAATACAATGTTGCCATAACGGCGATGCAGGCCGGACCGGTTATGAAGCGGGATTTACCGGAAGTCAGGCAGTTCACGCGGGTGATTCCTTTCATCGGCGTAGATAAGAACCTGGTCAGTTATAGGGAGAAGCATCTTTGGATCAAGGATGCGTTTATCGTGGATTCGACCTTTTTCGACGTGTTCACTTACCGGCCCGTACGCGGCGATCTGAAGACCGCGCTGGACAAGCCTAATACGGCGGTGCTGCTAAAACCGCTGGCGGAGGCGTTATTTGGCAATGATGACCCGGTAGGCAAGACCATTACCCTCGACAATACGGATCAAAATAATGTAGCCTATACGGTTACGGCGGTGGTGGAAGAAGCGGGAAAATCCCATCTGCATGGCGAGCTTTTCACCGCACTGGACAGTAAGGGGATGGGTCAGCGGTTTATGAACTGGGACTCCTGGGTCAGCGAGACGTTCATGTCCAACTATGTAAAGCTCCAGCCGCATACCGATGTGGCGGCCCTGGAGAGGAAGCTACCGGCGGTGGAAGATAAGTATGCGAGCCAGGACCTCAAAAAATGGGGCGTTCATGAAAGGCTGTACCTGCAGCCGATCGCTTCCATTCATACGACCGCGGGGCTGGACAACAACGGTATCGGGACCCCGGTGGATCCGACCTTTTTGTCGACGCTGGTGCTGATCGCGGTGCTTATCCAGGTTATCGCCTGTATCAATTTTATGAATCTTGCGACGGCGCGGGCCTCCAAGCGGGCCAGGGAGGTAGGGGTGCGAAAGGTCATCGGAGCGGGAAGGGGTGACCTGCTACGACAGTTCCTGGCGGAGTCTTTTCTTCTCGCGCTGGCGGGGGTGTCGATTGCGCTGCCGCTTTTGCTGCTGGCGTTGCCGTGGTTGAACGGCATTACGAATGCTACCGTGACGTTGTCTTTTCTGAAAGACTATCATACGTGGATCATGCTTGGCGGTCTTGTGGTATTTACGGGGTTGATCGCCGGGAGCTATCCGGCTTTTTATCTCTCCGCTTTCAGTGTTGTGCGGGTTCTCAAGGGTCAGCTGACGAACCGCATTTCTATCGGAGGGATCCGCCGGATGCTGGTTGTAGTGCAATTCGTGTTATCTATCGTGCTCATCAGCGGGATCGTCGTTATTTACAATCAACTGAACTATATCCGGAACAAGGATCTGGGTTTTAATAAAGACCAGCGGTTATTATTTACGTTCAACTCGACGGGCGCATTCAACGGGCTTGGGGATTTTATGAATGATCTCCGGTCGTTGGCGGGGGTGGAAGAGGTCAGCAATGCGAGCAAGCCGCTTGCCACCTACTATATTTTCAATAATAGCTGGTCGCTGCCGGGGAAGGATATCAGTCAATCGCAAAATGCGGAATATGTGTTGGCGGACCGGTATTTCGTCAAGGCAAACGGCATCCGGTTGGTGAGTGGCCGGGATTTCAGGGAGGGGGATTCGGACCGGGTGCTGATCAATGAGACGTTTGCCCGCCAGCTGGGTTTGACGGCGGCTACGGCACCCGGGGTCAGGCTTCATGACAGTCAGGATCGGGAGGTAGAGGTGGTCGGGGTCATGAAGGATTTCAATTTCTGGTCCCTCCATGCAAAGGTGGGCGGCTATCTGGTTTGGATCAACAATCCGCGATATGGGCTTTGGCCTACCGTGATCGCGCATACGAATACGCCCAACTACCGTCAATTGGTTGCAAAGATAGAACAGATCTGGCGGAAGGATGTGCCGGGGGTACCGTTCGAATACACTTTTATGGATGAGTATGTCGGGCGGATCTATGAGACGGATATTACCGTCTCGCGGATCATCAATTCGTTTACGCTCATGGCTGTCGTCATTTCGTGTCTCGGGTTGTTCGGGTTGGCGGCTTTTAGCGCCGAGCAGCGGGGTAAGGAAGTCAGCATCCGGAAGGTGCTTGGGGCTAGTGCCGTGGGACTGGCACGGCTGCTTTCCATGGAATTTGTGCGGTTGGTAGGGATCGCATTTCTGATCGCGACCCCGGTTGCATGGTGGGTTACCAGCAGGTGGTTGCAGACGTTTGCTTTTCGCATTTCGCTCCGGTGGTGGATGTTCGGGCTCGCGGGGATGTTGGCGCTTGGGCTGGCGCTGGCCACGGTGAGCTATCATGCGATCAGGGCGGCGCTGGCGAATCCGGTGAAGAGTTTGAGGAGTGAATGAAATTACATAATCTATATGCTTAAAAGTTACTGGAAGACGGCGATCCGGTTTTTGCTGAAAAACAAAACCTTCAGCTTTATCAATGTTGTCGGGCTGGCGATGGGGACGGTCTGTTGTCTGTACATTTTGTTGTATGTCCGGGAGCAGTACAGTTATGATCGTCACGAGGCGCATGCGGAGGATATTTACCAGGTCATCTCGGTGTTCAAGCTGACGGGGGATAGTCATCGGATGGCCACGTCTTCGCCGCCGATCGCCGGGGCGATCAAACACGATTTTCCTGAGGTACAGCAATATACGCGGGCCTTCAATCCGGCGATCTTCGGAGCGGATCAGCACATGTTGAAGTATAAGGACCGGTCCTTTTATGAAAAGGAGGCGCTCTTTGTCGATTCGACTTTTTTTCAGCTTTTTACGTACCGTTGGTTGGAGGGCGATCCGGCGCGGGCGCTAATGGAGCCCTATTCCATCGTGTTATTAAAACCGACGGCGGACAAGCTGTTTGGCGGCGAAGATCCGCTGGGGAAGACGATCCTGATCAACAATAAGGCGGGGGAGGAGCATTTGCGGGTAACAGGGGTCATCGAGCCGCTGGGCCGGTCGCATTTGCAGGCCAATGTATTTATAACGCTGAACAGCGGGCTGATCGGCCGGATCATCGGCGGGATCGATAATTGGGCCGGCGGCAACATGATGTATTCTTATGTGAAGCTTCGGCCGGGAGCGGATGCGCAGGCGCTGACAAGAAAGTTGGCGCCATTCCTGGCGACGCATGGGGAGCAGCAGTTGAAAGCAATCGGGATGGAGAAAGAGCTACACCTGCTGCCCATTTCTGCGGCGCATACGACTACGGGGCTCGAGGTAGAATGGAGCCGGTCGGTGAGCCCTTCCTTTTTGTCGATCCTGGTGTTGATCGCGGTATTGATCCAGGTGATCGCCTGTATCAACTTTATGAACCTGACAACGGCGAGGGCGTTCAAGCGGGCAAAGGAGGTAGGGGTGCGAAAGGTGATCGGGGCGGGGCGGGGGAATCTGATCCGGCAGTTCCTGGGGGAATCGCTGGCGCTCTCGTTTGCGGCGATCCTGCTGGCGTTACCGTTGTTGTGGCTGCTGATGCCGTCCTTCAACCAGCTGACGAAGGCGGATCTTTCGATGGAGGCGATAGGTGACTATCGGTTTTGGCTGGTCCTTTTGGGGTTGGTCGTTGGAACGGGGCTGTTGTCGGGGAGTTATCCAGCCTTTTATCTGTCGGCATTCCAGGCGACCAGGGTAATCAAGGGGAATTTCACCAATCGGATATCTGCAATCGGGCTGCGCCGGGTATTGGTGGTGTTCCAGTTCTCGCTTTCGATCCTGCTGATCTCAGGCATTGTAGTCATTTATAGTCAGCTGGAGTATATCAAAAACAAGGATCTGGGATATGATCGGGCGCAGAAGATCATTTTCAATATCTATACGTCGGGGGTGAATGAGTCCGAGCTAATGGCCGAGTTTCGGTTGCTGCCGGGGGTGAAGGCGGTGACAGCAACGAGTACGCAGTTGGGGAAGCCGATCATGCAGGATCAGAATGTCTTTTTAGCCGGGGGCAATATGGCGAATGGGCCGGATGCGCATGAAATGGTAACGGACAAATATTTTGTACGCGCAGCGGGGATACGGCTGGCCAGCGGAAGGGATTTCGGGGATAGCGATTCCGGGCGCGTGCTTATAAATGAAACGCTGGCCCGCAGGCTGCGGTTGGACCCGGCGAAGGCGCCCGGGACAAAGCTTTATTCGCAATATGATAAAAGTCCGGCTAAGGTATTCGATATAATCGGGGTGATCAAGGACCTCAATACGGGTTCCCTGCATGAGGCGGTGCAGCCATTTATGCTTATTTGCGATCCAAAGAGCTCCAGCCTGTGTACGATCATGGTCAGTTGTAACAGCTCCGACTATAGGTCGTTGTTAGCGCGGATGGAGGCCATTTGGCGCCGGAATGCACCCGGTGTTCCGTATGAATATGCGTTCCTGGATGCGGAGGTGCAACGGCAGTATGAAACGGAGATCATCATGGCGAATATCATCAATTGTTTCACAGTCATGGCGGTTGTCATCTCTTGTCTGGGGTTGTTTGGGCTTGCGGCGTTCAGTGCGGAGCAGCGGAGTAAGGAGATCGGGATCCGGAAGGTGCTTGGGGCTTCGGTGGTGGGGATGGTACGGTTGTTATCGGTGGATTTTCTGAAGCTGGTAGTGCTGGCGTTTGTGATCGCGACGCCGGTGGCGTGGCTTGCGATGCATCGGTGGCTGGAGACGTTTGCGTATCGGGTCACGATCCAGTGGTGGATGTTTGGGTTATCGGGGTTGGTGGCGTTGATGATTGCGATGGGGACGGTAAGCTTTCATGCGATAAGGGCGGCGGTGGGCAGTCCGGTGAGGAGTTTGAGGAGTGAGTGAGTCATAGCAGGCCGTGGCCATAGGTCAATCGTCATTCAGTCCTTTTCCGGCAAGAATTTGCCGCATACATTTTTCGATCCGGGTCTCCCGGGTTTTGGATTGTTTGGGTGCGGAGAAATAAATAACGTAGGCTTTTTGGCGTCCGGGGGAGAGGGCGTTAAAGGCTTTCTTCAGAGTGGGGGTCTTATCCAACCTGGTCTGGAACTCTTCAGGGATATTGAGTTTGGGTTCCTTTTTGACAGCAGGTTTCACCCCGGATCGTTCCACTTCAATGGCTTGATAAATGTAGGTCTTCAGGGTGGCTTCCAGCCTGACGATCTCCCGGACGGCGGTGAACCGGATCTGGCGGCCCACTACCGTGTTTTCGCCGGTTTTGATCAGAATGCCGTCGGGGTCGTTCAGGAGGTAGCCTTTTAGAAACAGGAGTGCGCAGTATTCCTTAAAACCCTGGATGACGATGATGTTCTTTCCCTCAGACGTATAGCAGGGCTTGCCCCATTTCAATTCTTCGGTCAGTCCGCATTCGAGGGCGATCTTCCTTAATTTCTCCATTTCTTTCTGCCACTTTTGGGCCCGGCCTAAAAATTTGTCAACCTTGGGATTCATAGTATTTATTTTGTTGGTGAGCTAAAATGATCTTCCGATTGGCTGGTCTGAAATACCAGGAGACCACCGTCAGTACCAAAAGCGCCAACGAGGGGTATGTTTCCCTGATGGTATCTCCGATGGCGAGATGCGACAACGCCGCACCTGACATAACGAAGAAGAAGCCTGCATAGGCCCATTCTTTCAACAGTCTGAATCCGGGGACCAATATGGCTATGACCCCGAGTATTTTCCAGACGCCGATAATGTACAGAAAATATTTTGGATAACCGACGTGGACGATGATATCCACGTACCCTTTTGATTGAAAGATCTGTTGAAGGCCGCCGGCCAGCATTCCCAGGGCGAGCCAGATGGTGGCGATCCAATAGATGATCTTGTTTCTCTTTTCCATGGTAGTTTATTTTGTTTTGCCTGCAATGTCCTGGATCCGGTCATGGGCCATATTGAGGCCCCACGACAGGCCTTGTTTCAGTACCTGGTCTCTTTGGGCGACGGATTCGTAGATGACGTGCATTTTGAGTTTGCTGGTATCGGCGGTGAGGGGCTCGAATTCATAGATCTCGAGCTGGACGCCGAAGGGGGTATTTGGCATTTCGAATGTGCGGGTGATCTTCCGCTCCGGAATAAATTCGTGGATCACGCCGTTTGCCTGGAATAATACATTTCCCTGGGGGTCGGTTGTTTCGAATTGGTAAGCGCCCTGTTTTTTGCTTTCCAGTTTCAGTACTTTGGTGCCCATTACCTGGCCGACGATGTCGGGGTCGATGTGGGCTTTAAAAAGTAATTCCAATGGCAGATCGAAGTCCCTTGTAATTACAACTTCCTGCTTGCCGTCTTCGGCGTTGACTTTTGTCTTCTGTTCCATGGTAGTTTATTTTTTTGTTTTATATCTTTTCATGATCGATTCCAGTTTGTTAAAGCGGTCATCCCACATTTTGCGGAATGGTTCGATAAAGTCGGCTACTTCTTTCATTTTGATTGCATTGAAGTGATAATAGATCTCGCGGCCGGTCTGGGTCTGCTGGAGTAACTGGCATTCGGTGAGTATTTGGAGGTGTTTAGAAACCGTTGGCCTGGCGGTGTCGAAGTTGGCGGCGATGGCGCCTGCTGTCATGGCGTTGGAAGCGACCAGCAAAAGTATGGCGCGTCTGGTGGGGTCTGCTATCGCCTGGAATACGTCTCGTCTCAGGTTCATTGTGTAGCTATTTGACTACAAATATATGCGTAGCTATTTAACTACGCAAATTTTTTTTGAGATTTTTTTTGGAATGGCGGCCGGTAGGGCGGCGAGTATGCGGAATGGTGGCGGGAAGGCAGCGACCAATACGCCATTTTGCGGTTGCCAATGAGGCAGTTAGGCGGGATCTTCCGGGGCGGGTGTCGGAATGGTATCGCTATTATCCCATTCATCATAGTTCCTTTTCAGGCCCCACAGGGTGGCCAAAATTATCGTCGATATAGCCAGACCGGCGACCAGGCCTACAAAGAAGAAGAGCACAAAGGCGAGGATAATGGCATAAATGCGATACCCCACTTTCTTGTATTCGTCTTCGTATAGATTATAGGAGGAACAGAGCTGGTAGCCGATGATGCTGGCCCAGAGCAGGAGGCTCCAGGAAACGATCCCGACGACAAATGCGACGGTTGACATGCCTGTTTTGAGAAGTAGGGAGCCGGCGATGCTTAGCAGGAGGCCGATCGCGGATAAGATAATGGCGACGATCGAAAAGGCTTTAACGGTTTGCTTTTGGAACATGTGGCGGCGTTTAGGTTGTGTCCAATATACGCATTTGGGCGGATAAAGCGGTATTATTTAAACGGGGATAACAGTTGGTCAGGTTTTACTTTTTGAGATTATAAAAATATTTGTATTTTAGTTTTGAAGAAATTCCCATAGGGTGCCATCGCCGCCCCGGCGCCATTTGTCCTTTATGGCAAGCCGAGAATCCCCCGTCTTAAGCGATCCATCGCTTAAGGCGCAAGTGATGCACTCTTCAAGTATCGTAATCGTTGAACCAACGCCTCCTATTAGACATTTTGTTTTGGTTGGGATTGCTATGTCCCAAACATTAGGTATCCGTCCATATTCATGGCTGTGGCATGGGTAGGGAATTCGTCATTTATAAACAAGGAAACATGGAAAATGATGTTTTCGGAGGCAAGCAAAACCGACAGGATCAAAACGTTTCTACGGGAGAAGGGGAATCATTTAAGCCGCCGGGAAATCGAAATTTTTTTTTGGAGGGAATTGTCAAAATCGTGCAAGCCATGAAGCCCAAACGGTTTGTCAGTTATCGGAAGAAGAAGATCAACAAGGATGGCTCTGTTGTCGAGACCGAATTCATCTATAGGGATGATCGTTGACGGCAATGACGATAACGAGATGGCCAACGTTAAATGTGCCGTTCGGCCGGCAGTTGAAGGCACGGCGGGATGCATCGGAAAATGTCTTCGCGGATCGGCTTTTGTGGATCATAGTTATTGTCATTAAAAAAATGCCGCAATAGCTGTAACTTTATTTAAACTATTACGGTCATGGACTATGCAAAATTTGCCATCATTTTGTGGATCATTGCTACAGTCACAATAGCAATCGTCGGTAAGAAATCTATTTTCAAGCAGTTTAGGATAGCTCCGAACCAACTCCGTTGGGCCGGGTGGAAATTAGTCCTGATTTGCGCCATGACGATAGGGGCAGCTATCTCAATAGGAATGACGCTTCTCATCAAGTCATTTTATTAGTCAGGTTCTTTAGGATATTCCGAGATCAGCAACGTGGAGAGTGCGGAGGCGGCTGTCAAATGATGGGCCTTTTATTTGGCTTGGGGTGATAAATAAAAAACGATCACCTTTTTTGCGGCCGCGTAAACTGTCATTACAAGTATAATCTCAGCGGCTATTTCAAAATAAAAATCCGAAGAAGTGGATGAGCTGATCCTGACAAAGTGTTTTAGCAGGTCTTTAAATAAGGATATCCCCAATGGCGAGAAAGATGAAACGGCGAGAATATACGGCAGTAAGTAATTTTGAAATTTATTAATAAAGGAGTTACCTGACAATATAAATAATAATAAGAACACATAAGAAAGGAGAAAAATCGCCGCTGTAAAGATACCTGACAAATGATCGCCAGCCCAGCCTTCGATTTCAGATGAGATAAAAAGGTCGAGCACAAAAGCAATGACTAACAGAATAAGCAAAAAGAAAAAAATTCTAAAGACTATTTGGACCCCTTTTATATTATTAAGCAGCATAATATTGCAGAAAAACGCACTCAGAATGGATATGACAGTTAAAAAATCCAAATAATCGATTTGGGGGCCTTCTATGCTTTTTAAGACATGTTTTGTCCGAATACCGAGCCGCTCTACATCTCTGTCAGATCTTATACTATTGCTATTTAAGATATTCTTGCAAATCTTATCGTAGTAACGCTGGTAATCTCTTTTTTGAGGATATCTAACAAATATTCGATCGGAGTCACCGGTATAGCCGGAAGAATTTAAAGACAGTAATTCGGATGTGACATTAACGTCTGCGAAAATTCTATCATGTTCTCTCTTCGCTTTCAGGTAGCCGCGAAATGAGGTATCGCTGTATCCAACACTCAACAAGTTTATGTTGTAAGACATCGTATCATTCCTGTTTCTCAATTCTTTCAAAAGGGCCCATGGAATAATAGTATTTAACCATCGATAAAACCCGGTATCAGCCAATGCTGCCAGGTTTTTATAACCATCCGAAGCATCTGAAATTGAATCCCGGTCTAATGCCGTCAGTTCCTTCTTCTTTTTCCTGTCTTGCTTTGAATACTCGGCCAGAACCGCTTTTGTACTTTCCTTGCCCGAGAGATATTTGTCAAAATAGTTATTGAGACATTTCAGAAAAAGACTTTGATCAAAATATACACCTCCCTTCGGATTGTTGACAAATACCGACGAAAACCTGGATCCGCTGGTATCCAGGAAAACGGATTGCATCGGATCCGCCATTGTTTCAATTACTGAAACCGTATCGTATACCCGGCTTAAGTCAACAAATTCAGCGTAATGATCCATAACAAACTCATGATTTGTCACCACCGGCATAGCAGCGCTAAAAAGATTTTCTTTTCCGAAAATTGCTTTTGCCCGATGATGCTGCAACGTCGGAATAAGCAGAGGGATGCAAAAAATAACTGTGAAAAAGACGAATTTAAATAAATATATAATTATTTTGCTCCTTATGGTGAATAGGGTGGAAAGATAAGATTCGACCTGCTTGTTCCAAATAGCCGAAAACAGGCAGTTAATACCTAAAAAAGTACCCACGAACCACCAAGGATTTATCCAAAGCGGTATAAGGATGCCACAGATCAAGGCCAATAAAAGTAAAATAACGGCAAACAGTAAAGCTCTAAGAATTTTAAGAATCCATAACAGAGGTCTTTTTTTAAGGAGGTGGAATTCGATATTCCCTAAGATTCTTGTATAGGATCTAAGAATTTGCAAACAGGAATTTTTTTGTTGAATTGCTTATGTTTCTGAAATACAAAACTTCAATATTGGATTCATTCAAGGCTTTTAAAATGCTATTTGACCCTAAGCCGATAGGGCTTTCTATCTCATAATAAAGGCCATTAGAAAAGATCTTAATTGCGCCCAACTTATTAAGTGCATCCTTTAATTCAGGAGCTGTATGCTTGCAGTACAGCTCATAATTGTTGATAAGCCTGTCTTCGCCTATTCTATCGATCGTATCGTAGTAAGTTATTTTTCCATCTTTCAGAAAAATAATTTTGTCTGCTATAAATTCAATCTCATGGATGTGTTGGGAAGTGACCAAAATACTCATGGGGTAGTTAATGCTGTCGGCAAAATCGCGTAAGTCTGTAAGTACCGTAATTTGCGCCTTTAGGTCAAGGTTTGCAAGAGGCTCATCAAGGACTATCAAGCGCGGACGCCAAATGAGGACTTTAGCCAGGGCAAATCTTAATTTATATCCACCCGACAATTGGTTCCATTCCTTATCGGCATAGTTAACCAGGCCTAAACTGCGAATGATAAACTCTACCCTTTGGGTGTTTGCATCCCCTTTTATGCCATGCAAACTTGCTTCCAGGTGCAATGTGTTCCGGACGGTTCCTGATAAGGATGGAAGCTCTTGTGGCAGGTACGCGATATAGCTTTTTATTATTTCCCAGGTTGGTTTCTTAGAATTGCCTTCAGTAAGATAAGGATAGGATAAATTTCCTTCATCTTTCGACAATAGCCCGGCCACGATCCGGCACAAGGTTGTCTTACCGTTACCATTTTCACCAACAACCCCTGTTATTTGGCCTACGCGCAGATCTATGCTTATATTCTGTAAAGCAAAGGCTCCCAATTTTTTCGAAATATTTGCGCAGGAAAAAACAGGATTTATGGTTTGGTTGAAAAAGTTGTCTCTGCTCAATTTGACAACGTCAGAATCATTTTCCACAGGATTAGCCTTGGTATTCGGATTAATGCTATTCAACAGATCAACTATCTTTATTTTCATCTCTTCGGGCTCGTACGTTCCGGTAGTTCCTGAGATGAATTTAATGATGTTATTTATTGTTTTATCATCTGCGTTGTTGATATTGGCGTAATCCAATAGGCAAGAAAATGCTTCGGCCCAATTTCCGGTCGTAACATATTGAAGGATCAAATCGTAAAGCTCATTTGATGCCATATTTCTCTTCGATTTTTGAAAAAATGACAAACATCCTTTTCACAACGTCACACTTAATTTGAGCCAGCTCTGCGACATCGACTAATTCTTCTTTCTGTTCGTAAGTTGAATAGGTAATATGCAATTGAACAGCCTCGCTAAGTTGATCAGGCAAATGCTCACCGACCATGTTTAGGAAATTCAGTACGGATGCAGCCAGATCCGGCTTTGGAATCAAAAGTGTATTATAGATGCCCCGCCTTTTCGTTTGAAAATCCAAAGCCTTGGGATTGACAAAAATTTTAATGTTTTCGTCGACCTCGTTCGCAATCATGACAAGGGCTTTACCTTGATCTTCCCAGTTGCTGAGCGGTTGTAATGTTTTTTGCGGAATTACTTTAATGTCTTTCAACCAATCCGTCTCCCAGTGAACGCTTTCATATACAATCGGGAGCAACCTCTTTTTGCTTGGCGGCCTCGTTTGATTCACGCTCGTCTCCAATTCAAACATACACCATTTCGAGTCAAAGTAGCTTGGAGTAAAAATGCAAACAACTATATGTGATTTTTGAAGATTTTCGCTAATCGTGAATTTTATTTGATCGCCGCCGATCATTTCATTTTCATCGTACCAAATTTTAACTTCAACGTCAGAATTCTGCTGGTAGGAGATTTCAAGAGGCTTTAAATATTCGATAATCCGGTCTCTAATCGGAGAGTCTTTGCTTCTATAAGAGATGAATATGTTTACCTGAAGCATAATGATTCAGAAATATAGGATATTTATCTCATTGGTTTAAAGGGGCGCGGGAGGCGTAAAAGTGACCGATAGAGGGTAATTTTTATAAGTAATTGATCTTCATTGGATAAGCGCAAGAGCAAAAAATAAGCTAATGGGACGTAAAGAAGCGTATAAGTTTACCAGCGAGGATGCCGAAAACTATGATTTTTATCTTGGTTGCGTGTTATTTGAGCCATACGGCAAATACATGTCATCCCGGATTGAAACCACGAACCTGTCTGCTGTATTGGAGCTGGCATGCGGAACGGGCAGAGGTACGCAATACATACGTCAGGCATTGCCCGCCGGTGTAGACTTTTTAGCAACCGATATTAGCGGCGACATGCTGGACATTGCAAAAAAGCGGCTTGGCAACGATGGTGTAAGGCTTAAGGCGGAAGATATACAAAATCTGTCTTTTAACGATCATGCATTTGACCTGGCGATCTGCCAGTTCGGAATGATGTTCATAGCCGACAGGCAAAAAGGCTTTGATGAAATATCAAGGGTGTTAAAGCCAGGCGGGAAGTTAATGTGCCTGACATGGGATGATGTGCTGCACAACCCGCTATTCAATCTTTTGATCAATGACCTCATGCTGCCTTATTTCGCGGACGAGGATACAACGCGGTTATTTGTACCTTTACCGTTCAAATCAACGTTCCAAAGGTATATGCCGACTCATCACGAAATATTACACTACCCATTGATTCTGTGACCTTACACGGAAGCGCCACTGACGGGCAGGGTATGGTCGTAGCCTGGCTATGGAGCGAGGTATCGGGACCCAATGTCGCGGTTATCCAGACGGAAGGGTCGCCTTCCACTACCATCAGCGGGCTGACGACAGGGGTATGGGTCGACGAATGCATTTTACATCACCAGGGTCGGAAATTCGTGGGATCATGCCACTACGATGTGGGCAAACCAGCCCGGGCTGGATACGGCCGGGCAGGTACTTATTCCGCAGACCAATCAATCGTTTCTTGATGTGACGAATGTAGATGTGACTACGATGGTGAATAATATGATCAGTTCAGGAAATTACGGGTTTGAAATCCGGATGCAAACGGAACAGATTTACAATTCAAGAATGTTTTATTCCAGCGCAGGGTCGGATTCAACCAAGTGGCCAAAACTTGTGGTAGGTTATTAAAAAGGGAAAGGGCAGCTGACGGTGCGGTAAATGACAACAATACATCGCCATGGCCGTTATGTATTCAAATCCCCCATCTATGTCCCTCCCCCGCCTTTTTGCACTTTCTTCGTTCTTCCTTTGCCTGGCCTCTTGTCGTTCCGACCCCAGTAATTCTCATCTAAAAGAGATCGATAACGGCCTCCGGCTTTCTATTCACTTCATTGCTGGTCAAAACGAAGAGGTTTATGCCTCCATTCAGCAAAAAATGACCGACGCCACCACCCGAGATCTATCCAACCTTTGGTCGTCCCCCGCATTTAAAGTCCGATTGCTTTCCGCGCGCATAATCAGCTTTATCGATTCCCTTCACACGAAAATGACCACCCTCGGATCGATATCTAAAGAAGATGAAAAAAGTTTGTTTGATGCACTGGTCAACTGCAAGCATGATCTCCTGGACGTTTTTCCGGATAGCCTCGATCCATACAAGCAATTTCTCGCGAATGATCGGGAAGGCTTGAAGCGACATATTCCGCTGTTATTCGATTCATCCGCTCACGGCCAGCCCGGCCTAACCTTTACCGAATGGTCTGACCTTCTCTTCCAAAGGGATACCACCCTGATCGCGCTCAGCTTAGATAAATTGAAGATCGATATTCTGCTGTCCGAACAGGAAATTGTCAAATATTGCGATATACATGTCAAATCAACCATCGACCGATTTGACATTTTTGCGGCCTTGATAACCCTCAATAGCAACGTCGTAGCGCCGGGAGACACCATTAAGTTGTCCGCGGGTATCGGGGCCTATTATTCATCGGCAAGACCGAACATTACGATTGCCGGGGTCTCAGTTCCTACCATTTCAGGCGGCTTGGCTTTTTACACCTTGCGTGCGTCGAAAAGACCCGGCCAGTACTCTATTCCGGTTAGGATTGAATTCACAACGCCCTATGGCCATCGGAGTACCCTAGAACAATACGTTCGATACCAGGTCAGTAACCTCAGAATTCAATAACTTCACCCCGATAAAACCATGCGGTGCTTTTGTTTTGTCAGCATTCGGGTAGATACTACTATTTACACTTATGCGGACATTGATCGGGCTTTGGTTCAGGAAGGGCGACTGGTAAAGTTCTGCATCGCCCTCATTTTACTTTCTGTAGTCTATACATTTGTCGTCCCAAAGTATCCAAAACGCAGTCGTTCCCTGCCTGCTTTAGGCAGTTAATTGTATAAATCTCCAAGATATTGCCGACGAAGCGGAAGCCGTAATCATGTAGATGCTCCCTATCTGCTCCAAGTCTGATATGGTCCAACTTAGTTTCGTAGCCCCAATCTGCATAGTCGATTGCCGGCTCATACCAGCTCAGGCTATCGAGACCGTCAATTTTCCATTTTTTTCAAAGGATACGTTGCCTGCCGCATCTGGTCGCATGTACTCTCCGGCAAATAACAATTGTTCCAAGACGCCCAAGTCTGGCAAAGTACTGTCCTCCTCACCTACGCGGATATAATAGTCTCGCCCAAATTTCAATTTTTCGCCTGCCATGACATATATCGACGCAGTGCCCATCATAAAGGGCATGAGCAAAATACTCGGGGCCTTTCTTTACGAACGCCAGGCTCTGTCCTCCTTCATGGAAACCAAAGATGATACTAGTAACTTGCAACGTTCGCCAGGGAACCACTACACACTTGGTTTCGGTATCCTGGCATTCGCGAATAGGTTTTCCTCCTTTAATCTCGTTGACATAGTGCTCATTGACCCATAGGCATTCAAACGGAATAGATGTGTCCGAAAACCTAGTTTTCAGCTTGCTCAATTCAATGGAATCCTGGCTGCTATTTGAAGGGTCCGTCGATTCCGGAGCCGGGTCCTTTCGATGGCCGCCGGAATCCATTTTCAATGAGGCTGAATCCTTGTCTTCTTTGCCAGCGCGGCCAAGCTGCTGGCAGGCTCCGGTACAAAGAATAAAGGACATCAACAATTGAATTGGCAGTCTCATGCTTCTAAGATACTCTACTTTTGCATTTCAATTTGGTGGAATCGCCAGGGCGACCTATCCCATCCAAAATCGCTATTTTTGAAGGCTTTAATTCGACCGATTCATATGTAATATCGTGGTCACATGCATCAAGCTTAAATGAAGCCTTCACTTTTACTAATATGTATTATCTCCTGGAATTCGTTATCTGCACAACGCAAAATCCCAGGACATTATGAGAACTTTGATGGCTGTACTATTGACATCTATTCAAACTCGACATTCCATTTCTCCTGGCATTTTGATATAATGGGAAGTTGGACAAAAGGTAGTTGGAGTTGCGACAACGACACCATCATTCTAACCATGATTCCCATTTACGATACAGTGACGTATACGACAAATAATAACCAGTGGCCGATTCAATAGTACTTTCGCTTGACACGATAGCAGAGCGCAAAACTCCGGAGCCCTCGACCGTACTATACTCTGGAGGCCAGAATAGGTACCCGTGTCCTACGAGACTCCTATCTCACAAAAACCGACTGTATTATCTTAATGAAAACCGCCGGGTGGAGGTTAAGTGGGAAAGGCCATTTGGTTCGCATCGAGGCAGGAAGTACCCAAACTGGTTTGTCAGGAGACCACCCGACTAATCACGCTCAACACCATCCAAAGGATAGGTGTGCAAATTGGGCGTCATTAACGCCATCTCCGTCACCTGTACAAGATGGCAAAATGCAACGCCTCTTCATAATGTTTCCCATACGCGAAAAAATTACCAAAAATCCCAGTATTGTTGTCATATTTGCCATTCAGCAGAAAATGCCAAAATTCGGAAGTCATTTGAGGTTAAAATAGAATCCAAAATAGGTGAAATTCGGCTGCAGCCCAAATTTGCTAACGTACTATGATTCCAAGCCCCTGCTCTCCCTTACTTGCCTTAACATATTTTAATGCCTCTTTGCATGATATATAACTGGTAAGCGGACGTAGTTGAAAAAGAGCGGTGTCGTTCTCGATTTTGTCCCATCAAATGATATCTTTTTCTTTATCTTAGCCTACTCATATGCGAGAGCCCAGCCCACTGTTTCTGCTGATGCAACCGTGACGAAATGAAATTGTTTGTGTATGCTAAACATCAGCTTTTACCTGCGCGAGCCGCGGGCACAGAAAGAAACTCCGATCGTAATGAGAATGGTCTTGGGAGGAAAACAGTTAAAGTATTCCACCAACGAGCGGATCCACACGGATTTGTGGGACGCCGAGCGGCAGCGGACGAAGAACGTCAGGAGGAATTTGCATAGTATTGAAATAAATGCTTTCCTTGAAAACCTGAACAATATGGCGGTAACGGCATACCGCGATTATCAGTTTGCTCACCGGGGAAAGTCGCCGTCACTTGATGATATCAAGATCAGCCTAGATAAGAACCTGGGTCGTTCGGTGGAATTTAAGACCGATTTATTCGGGTTCTTCGAAAAATTGATCGCTCGATCGGAAAGCGGTGTCCGGGCGCGAAGAAGTTTTGCGACCAACGAGTACCTGGCCGGCACCCCTACCCTTACGATTATGGCGATAACCGGCCATAAGAAGGAAAAGGCCTTTTTGAGGTATATCAAACTGGTGCCTTCCGATCATGCCAGGTTGTTGAAGGATTATTGGGAGAAGGAAGTTGAGTAGGTCAACCACCTCCGAAGTTTCAGCAATTTAGCATTTCATGACGTCTCCGAAACCTATTATAAACCGCCATTAATCTTTTGCTATGCATTTGGAAAAATATACTATCGTCAAAGGCGGCAGTGATTTTCATTATGAATTCTATAGTGAGGGTCCAAAAGGAAGGATCAAAAAGGTGGTGAGGTTTGTGTCACTAACCGAGTACGAGAATGATTATTATAATCTCTATTTGGGTGATTGGCTGGAAGCGGAAGATCGGTTTAGCGATACTGTCATCAGCAATAACAGAGACCGCGAAAAAATATTGGCAACAGTAGCGGCAATTGTGGTTCATTTTACGGCTGCAATCCCACATGCCGTTATCTTTGCTGAGGGCAGCACGGCCTCACGCACCAGGCTGTATCAGATGGGTATATCGGCAAATTGGCAGATAATTAAGGAATATTTTGATTTACAAGGCTTTAAGGAAGGCGAGTGGGAAAGGTTCCAGAAGAACAGGAATTACGAGGCGTTCTTGTTACGTCGAAAGTAAAATCGTAAATTACACTAGTAATTACATCGATATGGGCAACGTAAGTACAAATAAGAAATTCGCGGTGGATGTTGTAGTGGACAAGAGCATCCAGGATCACGGAAATATTCCGGCTGCTCAAGAAAAAGCCAGGAAAGCCGTCGCTTTCTTAAAGAAACACGGGGTGCCGAAATCGTTTGCCAAAAAGAAATAGATCTTTTTCGATCATATTCGAAATAAAGCCGAAATGTAAATTTCGGCTTTTGCTTTTAAGCCCAATGAATGAATGGCAGCTCAAGGTGCTGCCTTTTCGTTTTCTGTTTCATGATAAAGCAGATACAGACGGTAGGGTACGATGTCGCGAAATATCTCCCTCGGTGTTACTCCCCACCAGGCGCAAATGAAGTCAACCAGGTGTCCCTTAACTTGACGCCGGACGGGAAAGATTGAATTTGAAGAAAAATAAAAGCCATAGATTTGGGTAGAATGTGTTGTCGAAACGTGGGTCCAAATCGCCGCGGTTGAAATGATAATTTATGAACCAAATGAAACCGGTTTTGCCATGATAAGAGCAAGATCAGTCTTTTTGACGAGCAGATCTATCCTGTTATTTCTACTTTGTTTTATTGGATGCAAAACCGACATCGATATCAACAACATCGAGATCAGGGACCACGGATTAAGTTATATAAAGCGTCAAATACGCTTGTTGATGGAAGGGTGGTCCGAAAAGCAGACGGCAGAATTGTGGAGCTGATCAATTTCAAGGATGGCAAAGGGATCGGTGATTGGTTTCTGTATGGAGACCAAGGACAGGTGATGTCACATGGTTTTGGCGTTGAGATAAAACCTTATGAGAAAAGACTAGGTGGCTTTGACTTAACCAATTGCATTTTGTCAATTGTTATATCTGGGCGAACTGAGCCTTTTAGCTACGCTACACTATTTATGGATAACAGGTAATTATTTAAAGACAAAGATAAATTGGTGAGGTTAGCAAACCCAATTTTTATCGGCTACTCAGACCAATACAATATAAATGATTTACTAATCTTTGATACCAAACATGAATATTCAATTACCAAGAAGGCGGCAATTAGCAATAATTTTGTATTTGATACAATTCCCAATCCAAAATTTGAACAAGTAAATATTCATTAATAGAATTGGGGCTAATAAAAGAAGTCAGTCAACGCCCGCACAACCTTTTGAACTTTTGGATCATTAATTTTTAACCGGTCGCTGCATTCCATGATCTTCACCTGGACAGTATTGAATTTTTTGCCTTTAAAGGCGCGGAAATGGAGATGCAGGATTGAGGCAAGGTCCGTGGAAGAATTGCGCTTGTACAGCCTATCTTCTGAGGCGCCGTCCGGCGATTTTATCGACTGGATCAGAATGTGCAGCTGGACAAGCCTTTCCAAGTGGTTGTGATTATTGAGCTCGATGTTTCCGGTCACAAAGGAGTCGGTCAGTCGGCCAAATTTTTCCTCCGTCGATGACATAACCTCGTCAATGCGAGTTGCGATCTTATCGGAAAGGTTTCGAACTGCACCTTTAAAATCTAAAGGCGGATTGATATTTTGCGCTGCAGCGGTGCCATTAACAATCTCTCGGCTATCCTGTTTCTCAGTAAGCCAAGCTTGGGTTGATTGTAATCTCCGCCGATATCCGGCAGGAATCGGAAGCTTCAGACGTTCGGAAACTTCGTAGGAGAGGAAGCGGAGAAACTCATTTTTGTCGGCGAACTCGCCGAAGTAAAACTCCAGGTAGCGGATGATATCGTACCCGGAGTAAATTACATGGGGGACGAATCGTCGAAATTCCCGGAAAATCAGAGCCCCAAAATGTCCCCCCAAAAACAAAATCGCCCGCAAATTATTCATTTACAGACGATTGACTCTTAATTCTGTGGTGTGGGGCGGGATCGAACCGCCGACACAAGGATTTTCAGTCCTTTGCTCTACCGACTGAGCTACCGCACCGCCTTCCGTAGTCCGATCAGGTCGGGACCTGAATTGGATTGGGGTGGCAAAAATAGGTATTTCGGCCTTAAAATCGAAATTATAGGGGGTAAATCCTTAAAATTCATGAGGGTGAAAGGGTCGAGGACGCCTACATCCCATACTCGCTCAAGAACTTGATCCGCATGAGTTTGAGCTGCTCCCAGGTAAAATTCCCATCGGACAGCTCCTGCTGGGCTACCTGAAGACTGCTGGTCTCGCAGCTTTTGAAGTAACCGATGATCTCATCCTGTTCGTATTCGTCGAGCATTTCGTCGACGGCATAGTTGAGGTTGAGCTTGGTGCCGCTGGCGGCGATGGTCTCCATGTCTTCCAGCAGCGCATCGAGGCGGAGGTCTTTATTCTTGGCGATCATTTCCAGGGGGATCTTTTTGTCGACCTGCTGAATAATATAGACCTTATTGACGCTTTTATTGACGACGCTCTTCATGATGAAGTCGTCGGGCTTTTGAATATCGTGCTCTTCGACGTATTTGGCGATCAACTCGATAAACGGTTTGCCGTAACGGAGGGCTTTTCCCTTGCTTATGCCCTGGCACTTTTCGAGCTCGGCGGTCGAAGTGGGGAACAGGGTAGCCATGTCCTGGAGGGAGGTTTCGAGGAAGATGACGAAGGGCGGGAGGCTCTTCTTTTTCGCCTCTTTCTGACGTAGCTCCTTGAGCAGCTCGAACAGGTGCTCGTCGGTGGTGCCGGTACCGGCGGCATCGGTTCCTTCTTCTTCATCGTCGGCGTTTGCTTCTTCGAAGAGGTTATTGAGAACGATCCTGAAGGGGCGGGGTTTTTTCAGGTAGTCTTCCCCTTTCTTCGTGATCTTCAGTACGCCATATTCTTCGATATCCTTTGTCAGCAGGTCTTCCAGCAGCAACTGGCGGATGAGGGAATTCCAGAGATGCTCGGGATCGTCCTTGCCGATGCCGAATTCAGTGATGCCTTCATGACGGAACATCTGGATCTGGGGCGTCAGGCGGCCCAGCAGCATATTAATGACATAGCCGGTGGCGAAACGCTCATCGAGCGCCCGGACGGTCTTCAGGACCTTGATGGCTTTATCCTTTGCTTCGATCCACTCTTTTGGATGACGGCAGTTGTCGCATTCCCCGCAATTTTCGGTATCGTATTCCTCGCCAAAATAGCTCATCAGCACTTTCCGGCGGCAGACGCCGCTCTCGGCATAGCCGACCATCTCATTGATGAGCTGGGCGCCCACTTCCCTTTCGCTCAAAGGTTTGTCCTTCATGAGGTGCTCGAGCTTGGCTACGTCCTTGTGGGAGTAATAAAGAATACAATTGCCTTCGAGGCCATCCCGACCGGCACGGCCGGTTTCCTGGTAATAATTCTCGATCGACTTGGGAATATTAAAGTGGATCACGAACCTGATATCGGGCTTGTCAATACCCATCCCAAAGGCGATCGTGGCCACGATGACCTGCACGTCCTCGTTGAGGAACAAGTCCTGCCGTTCCGCGCGCAGCTTGCCGTCCAGTCCGGCGTGATAGGCTACGGCCTTGATGCCGTTGGCGACCAGCATGTCGGCCAGCTCTTCGGTGGTCTTGCGATTGAGGGTATAGATGATGCCGCTTTTTCCTTTCTGTTGAACGATATAGCGGACGATGCTTTTAATTGTCTGGTCCTTCTTTATTTTTGGCTGGATCTCGTAGTAAAGGTTCGGCCGGTTAAAGGACGAGATAAAAATGTTCGGATCGCGGAGACCGAGGTTCTTGATGATATCGCTCTTTACCTTTGGCGTCGCAGTGGCGGTCAGGGCGATCACGGGAATGCCGGGGTTGATCTGGTCCATTATTTCCCGGAGGCGGCGGTATTCCGGCCGGAAGTCATGTCCCCATTCGGAGATGCAATGCGCCTCATCCACAGCAAAGAAGGAGATCTTCAGGTCGCTGAAGAATTCCATGTTCTCCTGCTTGGTCAATGTTTCCGGGGCGACATACAGCATTTTGGTGTGACCATTCAGGAGGTCTTCGTGAACCTCCCGGATCTGCTTCTTATTCAGGGTCGAGTTGAGAAAATGCGCGACGCTGTCCTTACTGCTGTAGCTTCGGACGAGGTCGACCTGGTTCTTCATGAGCGCGATCAAAGGGCTGACGATGATCGCGACCCCTTCGCTGATGATGGCGGGAAGCTGGTAGCAAAGGCTTTTTCCGCCGCCGGTCGGCATAATGACGAAAGTATCTTTACCGGATAACAGACTTTGGATGATCGCATCCTGGCTATCCTTAAACGAATCAAAACCAAATTGTTCCTGCAGATGCGATAGAAGTGTTCTGGACAGTTTTGCGGGAGTCTTTACAGTTTTGCTACTTGATGCCTTGGTTTTTCTGGGGGCTATTTTTTTTGTTTCGGTTGTTGCCATGCTCAATAATTTTCTTTCTCACAGGTTGCCTTGTTAAGAGTAACGGATAATCGGATAAAAGGATGATAATTCCAAATCCCGAGGTCGGCGAAATTACGCAAAATCGATCGAAGGTACTAGCGGATTGTGTTAAAATTGGACCAGCGGTCAAAAACATGAAGAAAAATTTAATGTGTTCCACGGCAAGACTTGATTTATAAACAATTAATATTCAAATTGTTGCTATGATCTGCCCGAGAAAGTTCTATAAAAGATATAAATACCGCTGCAAAAGGTGATGGAGTGTTGTAGGTTTGCGACTTTAAAACCGGGCTGAGCCAAGTTTGCACTTTCAAATAATCTATGAGCAGGGGCAAAAATATCATTGAGATTGGCAGAAGTACCATTAGAAAAGAGGCTGCTTCGGTCGCCGCCCTGGAGGAACTGCTCGACGAACAATTCGAGAAAGCGGTTGAATTAATATACGCCTCCAAAGGCAGGGTTGTCGTCAGCGGGATCGGGAAGAGCGCCATTGTCGCGCAAAAAATTGTCGCCACCTTGAATTCTACGGGCACGCCGGCTGCGTTCCTTCATGCGGCGGACGCCATCCATGGGGATCTGGGAATGATCCAGGAGCAGGATGTCGTTATGCTGCTCAGCAAAAGCGGCGAAAGCCCGGAGATTAAAATGCTGCTTTCCTTTATCCGGGGTTTTGGCAACCCGCTGATCGGGATGGTCGGCAACCCCGGGTCTGGTCTGGCCCGGCAGTCAGATGTCGTATTAAATGCGTTTGTGGCGCAGGAAGCCTGTCTCAATAACCTGGCTCCAACCAGCAGCACTACCGTTCAAATGGTGCTGGGCGACGCACTGGCGATTGCCCTGATGGAAATCCGGGGATTCGGTACCGATGACTTTGCACGGTTCCATCCGGGTGGCACGCTTGGGAAAAAATTATACCTGCGTGTACAGGAGCTGTATATTCATAATGAGAAACCGCAGGTAGGCGCCGACACCTCGCTGCGGGACGTCATCATCGAGATCACTTCCAAACGGTTGGGTGCAACGGCGGTGACCGATGGATCGGGCGAATTACTTGGGGTCATCACGGATGGCGATCTTCGCCGGATGCTGGAGAAGCGCGGAATGAATGAAGCCACGACAGCCGGCGACATTATGACCAGGAGCCCCAAAACGATCGAGGCGGAGGCGCTGGCGGTGGAGGCGCTGGATCTGATGCGAGTTCATGACATAACGCGGCTGGTAGTGACCAGCGGTACGCAATACCTGGGATTTATCGATCTGAATAACCTTATTCGCGAAGGCATTATTTAAAGGCGAAAGCGCCAGCAAAAAGACTGTATGAACAAACATCACTATGTGGTCATCATGGCGGGAGGGATCGGCAGCCGCTTCTGGCCGATGAGCCGCCAGGATTTCCCCAAACAGTTCCTGGATATCCTGAATACCGGTAAAACCCTGATACAATGGACCTATGAGCGGTTTGCCTCCTTCATCCCCGCCAAGAATATTTATGTCGTCACATCCCAGGAATATTCGGATATCGTAAGCAAACAATTGCCGCAGCTCCCCGCCGAGAATATCCTGGGTGAGCCATCGCGAAAGAACACGGCGCCTTGTATCGCGTATATGTCGTTCAAGTTGCAACAAATGGATCCCAAGGCTTCGCTGATCGTGGCGCCCGCCGATCACCTGATCCTCGATAAGACCGCTTTTACCAAGGTTTGTCTGGAGTCTCTCGATTTCGTCGGCAAGCACAGCGCTTTTATCACCCTGGGGATCAAACCAACCTATCCGAATACGGGCTACGGTTATATCCAGTATGAGCAGCATTCGGTCTCGGATAATGTATATAAAGTAAAGACCTTTACTGAAAAGCCGAACCTGGAGCTGGCAAAAACCTTTCTGGCAAGCGGCGATTTCCTTTGGAATGCCGGGATCTTTGTATGGCAGGTGAAGACGATCATCGCGGCGTTTGAAAAATATCTGCCGGAGATGTTCGATGTGTTCAGCTCTGAGAAGGACAACTTCAACACGCCGGCGGAAAAGAAGGCCCTCGAGCAGATCTATCCTCTATGCACCAATATTTCCATTGATTTCGGCATCATGGAAAAAGCGGACAATGTGTATGTCATCCCTTCTTCTTTTGGCTGGAGCGACCTTGGGACCTGGAACAGCGCATATGAGAACCTGGAGAAGGATGACCTGGACAACGCCGTCGCCGGTGACAATGTGATCGTGATCGACGCCGCCCATTGTATGGTCCACGCGCCGAATGACAAGCTGCTCCTGTTGCAGGGTCTCGACAATTTCATTGTGGTCGACACCGCGGATGTACTGATGATCTGCAAGCGGGAAAAGGAGCAGGAGATCAAAGAATATGTAGCCGAAGTAAGACGGAACAAGGGAGATCAGTATCTTTAGACTTCGGGCGAACCGGGGATCGGGCGCCCAAACACAAATATGTCTCCCTATCCGCTGCATACCATTCTCTTCCTGGACATCGAAACGGTGTCGCAATATCCCTCCTTCGGCGAAGTTCCGGAAGACTGGCAGGAATTGTGGCGGCATAAGGCAGAGACTCTCATCAGGGATAAGGCGCCGGTGACGCCGGAGGAATTATATGGGCGCGCGGCTATCTACGCGGAGTTTGGCAAGATCATCTGTATCAGCTGCGGGATCCTGTCGGGGCCGCCGGCGGAGCGGAAGCTGTTGCTGAAGTCCTTCTTCGGGGATGATGAAAAAGATATCCTGATAAGATTTTATGATCTGCTGCACAAGTGGGGATCGGAAGGGCAAAAATATCTCTGCGCTCATAATGGAAAGGACTTTGACTTCCCGTATCTCTGCCGCCGGATGGTCATTCACGGGATGAATCTTCCCTCCGTGCTCAATCTCACCGGAAAAAAACCCTGGGAGGTTCCGCATCTGGATACGATGGAACTTTGGAAGTTCGGCGAATTCAAAAGCTTCATTTCGCTGCATCTGCTTGCGCATACGCTTCAGATCGCTACGCCGAAGGATGATATCGACGGTAGTCAGGTGGGAGAAGTCTACTGGGGACAACGCGACCTGGGCCGGATCGTAACCTATTGTCAAAAGGACGTAGTGACCGTGGCGCAGGTATATCTGCGGTTTCATGGCGAGCCGCTTGTCCGTTCGGAAAACATAGAGATAAGATGATCCAAAGCAAACTACCCAATGTCGGAACGACCATATTCACGGTTATGAGCTCACTGGCGGCCGAGGTCGGGGCGGTCAACCTTGGGCAGGGCTATCCTGATTTCCCGATGAGCGAAGAGCTGGTTGCGCTTGTCTCGCAGGCCATGCGGGAAGGGCACAACCAGTATGTGCATATGAATGGACTGGCCGCGTTGCGGGAAGTGCTGGCAGCGAAGATCGAGGAGCTATATGGCACGGCAGTCAACCCGGAAACGCAGATCACGGTGACGCCCGGGGGGACCTATGCGATCTATACCGCGCTGACGACGGTACTGCAGCCGGGCGATGAGGTCATCGTCTTCGAGCCGGCCTATGACAGCTATATTCCCAACGTCGAGATCAATGGCGCTATCCCGGTGCGGATCGATCTCCGGTTCCCGGACTACCGGATCGACTGGGGGGAAGTACGGCGGCGCATTACCCCGAAGACGCGGATGATCCTGCTGAACTCGCCGCATAATCCGACAGGAGCTGTTTTACGGCCGGATGACATGCAACAGCTGCGGAGCGTGGTCGCGGGGACGAATATCCTGATCCATTCCGATGAAGTGTATGAGCATTTGATCTTCGATGGCATTCCACATCAATCGATCCTGCGGTATCCCGATCTGCTGGAACGCGCCTTTGTATCGTTCTCATTCGGGAAGACCTATCACTGCACGGGCTGGAAGCTAGGCTATAGCGTGTCTTCTCCGGCAATGATGAAGGAATTCCGGAAGGTCCATCAGTTCAACTGCTTTAGCTGCCACGCCCCGTCACAGTTCGGCCTGGCCCGCCATCTCACCAATAAGGACTCCTATCTTTCGCTGGGCGCGATCATCCAGAAGAAGCGGGACTATTTTGCGCGGCGGATGGAGCAAACGCGGTTCACTTCCCTGCCCTCTTATGGAAGTTATTTTCAGCTTTACAAATACGACCGGATCAGCGATGAACCGGATGCGGACTTTGCGATCCGGATCACCAAAGAATATGGCGTGGCGGTCATTCCGGTATCGGTCTTCTATACGGCTGGAAAGGATGACCGGGTGGTCCGGTTCTGTTTCGCCAAAAAAGAAGAGACGCTGGACAAAGCGGTTGAGCGGTTGATCAAAATATAAATTCAGGTAATGAGTAACATAAATACGCTTGTGTTCGATCTTGGCGGCGTGCTGATCGACTGGAATCCCGAGTATCTGTACAAAAAGCTCATTCCGGATGAGAAGGAGCGAAACTGGTTCCTGTCCACGATCTGCACGCCGGACTGGAATGAAGAGCAGGATGCGGGCCGGAGTTTGCGGGAGGCCACGGAGTACCTGGTGGCGAAGTATCCGGAGCATGAGAAGTCTATCCGCGCTTATTATGACCGGTGGAAGGAGATGCTGGGGGGACCGATCCATGAAACGGTGGAGATCTTCCGGGAACTGAAATTTCCCAGGGCCGGCAAGGATTCGCCGGGATCGGGGGCGGAGGCGGGGGCGGGGGCGGCACCGGGGACGGGGGCGCTGAAATTATATGCGCTGACCAACTGGAGTGCGGAAACGTTCCCGGTGGCGTTGGAGCTTTTCGAATTCCTTCACTGGTTCGACGGCCGGTTGGTATCGGGCGAGGAGAAAATGAGGAAGCCGTTTCCGGAGATCTACCGCATCCTGATCGAGCGGTTTGGGATCGAACCGGCGAAGGCCATCTATGTCGACGACAATATCCGCAATGTGCTGCCGGCGCGGGAGCTGGGCTTCATCGGCATTCATTTTCGCACGCCGGCGCTTTTCCGGGAAGAGTTGGTGCAGTTGGGGGTGCTGTCAGGGAGATGAGGGGGTGCTGCCAAGGGGGTGAGGGGGTGAGGGGGATGCTGTAGCATCTTTATTTCAACAGCTGATACGCGATCAAACTCGCGACATAGGCCAGTCCGGTCATATAGACCAACTGGATGACGGGCCATTTCCAGCTGCGGGTTTCGCGCCGGACGACCGCCAGGGTGCTCATACATTGCATCGCAAGAACGTAGAAGATCATCAGTGAAACACCGGTGGCCAGGGTATAGACGGGTGTTCCATCTTCACGCCGGGCCGACTGCATCCGTTGGCGCAGGGTCTGGCGGTCGGCGTCCTTACCGCCTTCGACGCTATAGAGGGTTGCCATCGTTCCAACAAAGACTTCCCGGGCCGCAAAGGAAGTGATCAGCGCGATCCCGATCTTCCAATCGTAACCCAGCGGGCGGATGGTGGGTTCGATAATATGGCCGAGGCGGCCGGCGAAGGAATTTTCGAGGAGGGCGGACTGGCGTTCTTTTTCGAGGTCGGCGGACCGGGCGGGATATTGCCGGATGCTGGCGTCATAGGCGGCGGCTACCGAGGACATTCGATGGCCGGGGCCAAAAGAGCTGAGGGCCCAGAGGATAAGACTGATCACCATAATGACCTTCCCGGCGTCCGTTACGAAGATGCGGGCCTTATTGACCATGGTTACGACCACGTTGTTCCAGCGGGGCGCCCGGTACATCGGCAATTCGAGGATAAAAAAGCTTTTTTCCTTCAGCCGGATGAACCATTTCGCAACGTAACTAACGATCATGGCCATGACCAATCCCAGCATATAGAGGCCCATCATCACCAGACCCTGGAGACTGAAGAAGCCCAGAACGTCTTTCCGCGGGATAACGAGGGCGATCAGCATGGTATAGACCGGGAGGCGGGCGCTACAGCTCATCAGCGGGGTGATCAGAATGGTCAGGAGCCGTTCTTTCCGGTTCTCGATGTTGCGGGCGCTCATAATGGCGGGGACGGCGCAGGCAAAACCGCTGATCATGGGCATGACGCTTTTCCCGTTCAATCCCACCTTCCGCATGAGCTTGTCCGTTAAGAAGCTGATGCGGGCCATATAGCCGGTATCTTCAAGGACGGTGATCAGCCCGAACAGGATCATGATCTGGGGGACAAAGACGAGGATGCCGCTTAGCCCGGCCAGCAGACCATTGACGAGCAGGTTGCTCCACCAGGCCGTGGGCAGATGCTGGCCCAGCCAGCCGCCAATTTGGGAAAAGGACCAGTCGATGGCATCCATCGGGAATTGGGCGAGCCAGAAAACGCTTTGGAACAGCAGGAACAACACGGCCAACAAAATGACATAACCCCAGGTGCGGTCGAGGAAGAGCTTGTCCAGGCGTTCGGTGAAGAGCGTCTTTTCCAGCGGGTCTGGTTCGGAGACGGTGTGCTTCATGATCGTCCGGATGCGCGAGTAACGCTGAAGGATCTCTTCGGCCTGGATGCGGGTATGGTTGAAATTGTGGGCGGATTCGATCTGTTCCACGCCGGACTGGAGGGTTGGCGAAAGATGAAAATGTTCGTGGTTGATCAGGTAATGGATGGCGGTGTAGTCGCTGATCTCCGGAACCAGACGTCGAACGTCCTGGATGGCGCCGGACGCCAGGTTATTGTTGGGAATAAAGTCCCGGGGAGGGGCATGGTGCAATTGGCGGGCGCGCCACTCCACGATCTTCTTTAGCTGCGGGATGCCCTTATTTTTCCGGGGGTTGACGGTCACGACGGGGATGCCCAGCTCTCTTTCGAGGCCTTCGACGTCGATCTCGATGCCTTTTTTTCCGGCAAGGTCCATCATGGTCAGTGCGACGACGACGGGTATTTTCAGATCGATGATCTGGGAGCAGAAAAGAAGGTTACGTTTAAGATTGCTGGCGTCTACGAGGAGGATGACCATATCCGCATGGACGGCGGGGTCCTGGTGGAGAAGGACTTTGTAGGTTACCCATTCGTCAGCCCGTTTTGGGTAGAGGCTATAGGTCCCGGGCAGGTCGATGATAGTGGCCTGGACATCGGGCGCCAGGTTGGTGGATCCGCTTTTTTTGTCGACGGTGACGCCGGGGAAATTGCCAACTTTCTGGTTGAGGCCGGTCAGGGCGTTGAAGAGAGAGCTTTTCCCGCTGTTTGGGTTGCCGACGAGGGCAATATGGATGTTGTTTTGCTTCAATGTATTGGCAGGCCCGGAGACCAGCTAAGGAGGGCAAAGGTAGGGGGTGGGGGGGTTACCCTATTTACGAAATGAGGAACTTGGGGATAGATGGAATAACCGGGCGGGTGGATTGGTAAGCCTGACCTAGAGGACGATGAGCTTGCCGTTTTCGTAAAGAGGCAGGACGGGGGCGGTATCCGGGGTTAAACAATACCTGATGTCCTTTTCGAGCCCATGGCCCATCAGGCGGTGGTAATGGGAGGCGTCCTTGCTTTTCATGAATTCGAACATATCCGCCCGGGCGTCGAGGTATACGGTTTCGGCGAGCTGGGAGGAGTCGCAGTTGACGGAAAAATGGTCTTTTACCTGGTGGATGACGGCTCCGGCGAAAAGAAGGTCTTCGATATTGATCTTGTCTTTCCAGGCGGCGCAGGCGAGGACAACAGGTAAATTCTGTTCCATCAGGTAGTTGCAAACGGACCGGAGGTTGGCGAAGGAGCCGGTGATGATCTGGCCGGCGCCGCGGTCGAGGGCCATGTGGAGGAGCTTGGTGCCGTTCGTGGTGGTCAGAACGAGTGTTTTGTTGGCGATAAAAGGTCGGGAATATTCAAAAGGGGAATTGCCGTGCTGGAGACCTTCGGCGATCATGCCGTCACGTTCCCCGGCGGTGATGCCGTCTATCTGGCGGCCGAGCTCGATGCATTTAGCGACGCTGTCGACGGGGATCACGCATTTTGCCCCGTTATGCAGGGCGGTGGCGATGGTGGAAGTGGCTCGAAGGACGTCGATGATCACTACAATGGCATGGTTCACATCATACAGATGCAGCAAGGCAGGGGACAGGGCGGTGTGCAAGGGTTGTCTGGAATTTGTCATAATGGTGATAGACGCAAATGTAGGGGTGGGACCTTTATTTTTCTAAAATGAATTTCCATTTTTCCGATTCTGCATATTCCTTGATGATCCGGTTACGCGTCTCCAATAAAGTTTTCATGTAGCGGGCGAGGAACAACCGGTCAGCAAGCCTGCCCAGACTTCCATAAGGCGCTTCGTAGGTAAAAATATCGATGAGTAGCGTTCCGTTTTCGATCCGTTTAAAATGATGTTCATGCCGTAGGCTTTTGAAATCCCCATCCACCATCTCGTCGGTGAAGGACAGCGGCGGGTCCATGGCGGTGATCCTCGATTTCAGGATGCGGACGCGTCGCAGGTGTTTGGCTTTCCAGGTGACCGTTTCGTCCAGGCCGATCAGGCCGCTGGTGGTGCCAGCGATAGCTTCCTCTCCGGTGTGGACCATCGATTTCCGGTGAAGGTCGATGCTCCGGGCTAGATCGAAGACCCGTTGGGCGGGGGCCGCGACAAAGGTTGTCAGGTGGATGGTTGGCATTTTCTTATTAATAGGTGTTGGATAGTTAGATACCGGAATGGGCCCGGCCCACTTATCAAGAAAAAATCATGCCGGGAGGAACTGAACAACTATTGGGCGGAACCGGTCAGTTAAACGGGAGCTTGACCACTTTAGCCTGGAGCAGCTTATCCCGTACTTTAATATAGATCTTGCTGTCGATGGCGGCGAAGGGGGTCCGGACATATCCCATTCCGATGGCTTTACCAAGGCTGGGGCTTTGGGTTCCGGAGGTCACACGGCCGATCGGGGCGCCCGAGAAATCCTTGATCTCATAGTCGTGGCGGGGGATACCTTTCTCCAGCATTTCAAAACCGACCAGCTTTTGGCCGGGGCCGGCGGCTTTTTGGTTTTCGAGGATAGGCCTGGCGGTGAAGTCCTTGGTAAATTTGGTGATCCAGCCGAGACCGGCTTCCAGCGGCGAGGTGTTGTCGTCGATATCGTTACCGTAGAGACAATACCCCATTTCAAGGCGAAGCGTGTCGCGGGCGCCCAGACCGATAGGTTTCAGTCCCTGAGGAGACCCCATTTCGAAGATACGGTTCCAGATCGTCGCCGCCGCATTGTCCTTGTCTTCAAAATAGATCTCGATCCCGCCGGCCCCGGTATAGCCGGTGGCGCTGATCAGGACGTTGTCTACCCCGGCGAACCGGCCTTTGGCGAATGTGTAATATTTGAGGTTCAGGATATCGATATCGGTAAGGGCCTGCATGATCCTGTTGGCATTCGGGCCCTGGATGGCGAGTAAAGCAGTTTTAGCGGAGATATTATGAAGTTCGGCGCCTTTTGTATTATGGCGGGAGATCCAGTCCCAGTCCTTTTCGATGTTGGCGGCGTTGACGACCAGCATGTAAGCTTTATTCTCTTCGAGGCAGTAGACGATCAGGTCGTCGACGATCCCGCCGGTCTCATTGGTAAGGGCGCTGTATTGGGCTTTGCCGGCGGTCAGTTTGGCGGCGTCGTTTGTGGTAACGCGTTGGATCAGATCGAGTGCGTGTTCGCCTTTCACGATGAACTCACCCATATGGCTGACGTCGAAAACTCCGGCGTTGGTGCGGACGGCCTGATGTTCGTCGTTAATGCCGCTATAGCTGATCGGCATGTTGTAGCCGGCAAATTCGGCCATTTTTGCACCAAGTGCGAGATGGAAGGGGGTGAAAGGCGTGCTCTTCATGGAACGTAGTTGAGGCCGCAAATTTATGGGAAAGGAGCGAGTTAGATGGTGACAAAGATTTAGTCCCCCGGCGGAAGCCGGGGGGCTTATGTTCCAACTTCAACCAACGAGAGTATCGGTTATCAAATAAAAAGCGAAAAAAGTACGAACCGGGACGGCCTGTGGCTCATGAGCATCGTGCTGCTCCTGGTAGCCGGGGTATCGGCATTATTCTTTTTGGCGGGCTCTTTATACCGGTAGCCGCCATTTCCGGGGGTCGGGTTTTCGGGTTTCTCGTCATTTTCCTTCTTCCCGGGGCGGTCCGGCTTCTCGGGGCGTTCCTTTATTTCGGGACGTTCGGGCCGGTCTTCAGGTTTCCCCATTGCATTGACCCGTTGCAAGCCCTCGGTCGTCATCATATATTGGACGCCGCTATTCCAGTAGAAGTTATTTTCCAGGCTGAATCCTTCGTCGTCATAGCTATCGTCATTCCGGTCGTGGTCATCGAATTCGATATGGCTGCGACCGACCCGGAGATTCATCCAGTCATAGCGGTTGACGGAATTATCTATCATGAACTTCTTGCCGTTGGGTATATAGACGGCGACTATGACCTGTTGGTTACGGAATTTCTGGTCCCGGGTGACAGGAAATCCGCCGGGCAGCAGAACGATGCTGTCGGTCTGGGCGATCTGGAAGTTGATCTGCCGGGCATGGTCGAGGGCGGCATTGGTGCCGGGGCCGAGGCTACCCCGGAGGATGCGCATGTGGTAGCTGGAATCGTCGCTTCGGAGAATTTTTATCTGGACGGTATTCAGGAAGACGCTGTCGTCATTCAGGGTATAGAAGTAGCCGTGGTGACGCCAGCCGTTATTGAACCACCAGTCGTCGTCGTAGTATTCCCGATGAACGTTGGTGCGCGCACGGATGATAAGGTTGCCGTGGGAAGGCTGGGCAAGGGCGAAGTCTTCTTCGGAATGGGCGCGGACCCTGAAGTTGTTGATGACCATGCCGGCCAGGACGACAAAGCTGATCAGGCCGATGACCCAGAGGGTGGCGAACATATAGCCGAGGTAATGCCGTTGGGACCGGATGCCCGTGATACGGCGGATCAGCCAGGTCAGGAGGGCGATTACGGGTACTACAAGGCAGAGGATAAAGCTGGCCCAGGCCAGGATGTCTTCCCAGAAGCCGTCGAGGACATAGCTTTTTAGATCCAGGAGACCGCCGCCGCTAAAGGCGAGGGCGACGAGGAGCATGACCAGGGCAAAGGCGACGATCCCGGCGATCATAAGAAAAAAGGCTTTGAAGACGACGCCGATGGCGTGACCGATGCCGCTGTTGCTTTTGCGTGCGGCGGCGCCGGCTTCGGCGCTGAAATTCTGCACGTTCTGGCGGATCTGCGAACCCATTTGCTGGCCCATGTTCTGAAAGCTTTCCTTCATTTCGGCGCCCATGTCGCGGGCGCGGCCTTTGAAGCTTTCCAGATCGCTCTTCACGGTATTCTTGATGGACTCGAGGTCGATCTTTTCGCCGCGCATCTCCAGCTTCTCTGAGGCGGTGATGGCTTCCGGCAGGACGATCCACAGGACGATATAGGCAATAAATAAGCTGCCGCCGAAGCCATCCGCCAGGATATGGCCGCCGTCCCAGCGGAAGAAGTGCCACCAGATGTTCTGAAAGATCGAAGTGACGATACCGATGATCAGGGGCAGGGAAAAGATCAGGCGGGGGATCCAGACATCAATATGGAAATAGGCGGCGATACCGCTGGCGACGCCGGCGATGACGCGGTCATCGGGGTTGCGGTAAAGCCTTTTCCGGGCGTTGGTTGCCAGCGCCTTTGTCGGCAGGACGATCCAGAGGATGATATATAAGAGGAAACCGAAACCCCAGGTAAAGGTGATCAGGACGAAGAGGAGGCGGACGATGGCCGGGTCAAGCTTGAGGTAGTTGGCCAAACCGGCGCAGACCCCTCCCAGCACTTTGTCATTGGACGCGCGGAAGAGACGACGGGGCTCATCGGCGGTATACGGGCCATAGCCTTGTTGCGGGCCGCTGCCGGTGGCACCCGTTCCGCTTGCCGTTCCGCTGCCGGTGGCGCTCGTTCCGCTGCCGGCGCCGGTTGCCGAGCTGGCATGGGAGGTTTCGGGCTCTTCCCCGGCGAATTCTTCCGGCCGCCCCATGCTGGCGATGATGGCGTTGACGTCGTCGTCGGTGATGCAGGCCGCCCCTTTCTTCAGCTTGTCGGCGAAGAGCTCGGAGAAGCGATTCTCTATGTCGCTGATGATCTCCTCGCGTCCTTCTTCGTTGGCGAAATACCGGCGCAGGCTTTCAACGTACTGCTGCAAGATCTCGTAGGCTGTCTCTTCGATTGGGATCACCCGGCTATGAAAATTTATATTAATGATCTTTTTCATACAAATGGTAGTTTGACGGTTGAAATTTAGAAGTCGTGGTTTTCAACGGGTAGTTAGATCTTTTGGGTTAGTGCGTGGACGGCATTTGCAAGTTCGTTCCAGGTCGCCTGGAGTTCCCCGTAGAACGCCTCACCCTTTGGCGTCAGGGAAAAATATTTGCGGGGCGGGCCGGAGTTGCTTTCTACCCAGCGGTAGGTGAGCATATCTGCATTCTTCAGACGGGTTAGTAGCGGGTAGAGGGTACCTTCCAGGATATTCAGGTTGGCGGCTTTCATTTCTTCGACGATGTCGGACGGATAAGCTTCGCCACGCCTGATCACCGAGAGGATGCAAAACTCCAAAATACCCTTACGCATCTGGCTTTGAGTATTCTCGATATTCATACGCTTACGGTTTTAATAACAACCTAAAGGTAAGACGAATTTTAGTACTATGCAAGACAAAGTACTGTTTTAAGGAAGGTAATTTTTATAGGCTAGTAATTGACAAATGAACGGCTTTAAAACGGGATAAGCGGTTAACTTGGCGGAAGATTAAAATAAGATTAAAAAAATCTGAAAAATAGCGGGCAAAAGCAGGGATTAAGCTGTATTTTTGAGATGGACCCCTAAAGACAGTTGTACAGATGAGATTGATTCTCTGTTTTTTACTTGGAGCGGCCTCGGCTCTTATTTTACTATACGTACTTCACGTCTAGACTCTTCCATCTGCAGTAGGTTCCTTACTTCTTCAGCCCGATCTCGCGCAGTCGTTCGTCCAGGTATTCGCCGGCCGTAGCGTCGGGATATGCCTTCGGACAGGCCGTATCGATACAACCCGGCAGGCAGGCCAGGCTCATACTGCTTCTCGGGTGGAGAAAGAAGGGGATGGAATAGCGGGAACTGCCCCATTTTTCGCGCGGGGGATTGACGACGCGGTGGGTGGTCGATTTGAGTTTATTGTTGGTAAGGCGTTGGAGCATATCGCCGACGTTGACGACGATCTGTTCGGGGAGTGAGGTGACCGGCACCCATTCGTCCTGTTTCGAAAGGATCTCGAGGCCATCGGCGGAGGCGCCGATCAGCAGGGTGATCAGGTTGATGTCTTCGTGTTGTTCGGCCCGGATGGCGGACTTTGGTTCCGAAGTGATCGGGGGATAATGGATCGCCCGGAGGATCGAATTGCCGTTATGGATATAATCGTCGAACCAGGTTTCGCCGAGGCCGAGGTAGAGGGCGATGGCTTTTAGCAGGAGGCCGCCGGAATGCTCGAAAGAGCGGTAGGCCGTTGTGAAGATGGGGTTGAATTCGGGCAGCTCTTTTACGATAACGTTGTCGGGATATTGGGCTTTTATGGGGTCATTGTCCTCTACGGTCTGGCCGAACTGGAAGAATTCTTTCAGGTCGGGGGCGGTGCTGCCTTTCGCATGTTCCTTGCCGAAAGAGGTATAGCCGCGCTGGCCGGCGAGGCCGGGGATCTCGTATTTGCTTTTGGTCGCCGGCGGCAGCGAGAAGAAGGCGGTCGTATTCCGATAAAGACTTTCGATCGTGGCGGTTGAGATGCCATGGTTCTTTACGGCGACGAATCCGACATCTTCGTAGGCCCGGCCCAGTGCGGATACAAAGGCTGCTTTTTGACGGGCGGCGCCGGAGAATTCGGACAGGTCGACGACGGGGATGGCCATAGATAGGAATTTGGGCGAATGTAATTAAAATTCGGCGCTCTTGGGCGTCCGCGGAAAGGCGATAACGTCACGGATGTTGGTCATGCCGGTAACGAACAACATCATCCGCTCGAAGCCCAGGCCGAACCCGGCATGTGGTACGGTCCCAAAGCGCCGGGTATCGAGGTACCACCACATTTCCTGAACGGGAATATGCATTTCGGTCATCCGGGTCTCCAGCCGGTCCAGCCTTTCCTCACGCTGTGAGCCGCCGACAATCTCGCCGATGCCGGGAACAAGGATGTCCATGGCGGCGACGGTCTTTCCATCGTCGTTCTGACGCATATAGAATGCTTTGATCTCCCTGGGGTAACCGGTGACGATCACGGGCCTTTTGAAATGTCGTTCCACGAGGTAACGTTCGTGTTCGCTTTGCAGGTCGATACCCCATTTGACCTCGTACTGGAATTTCTTTTTCTTATAGGCCGGAGATTGCAGCAGGATGTCGATGGCCTGGGTATAGGTGATGCGTTCGAACTGGTTGTTCAGCACGAATTCCAGCTTTTCGATCAATCCCAGTTCGCTTCGTTCGGCCTGTGGCTTTTGCTTCTCCTCATCCGCAAGCCGGGCGGCGAGGAATTCGAGGTCTTCGCGGTTGTTGTCCATCACGTACCGGATCAGGTAGCGGATAAAGGACTCGGCGAGGTTCATGTTATCCTCCAGATCATAAAAGGCCATTTCGGGCTCGATCATCCAGAACTCGGCTAAATGCCGGGCGGTATTGGAGTTCTCCGCACGGAAGGTGGGGCCGAAGGTGTATATTTCGGAGAATGCCATGGCGCCAAGCTCTCCTTCGAGCTGGCCGCTGACCGTCAGGTTGGTGGCGCGGCCAAAGAAATCTTCGCTGAAGTCGATCGAGCCGTCTTCGCGGCGGGGCGGGTTGTCCAAGGGGAGGGTGCTCACGCGGAATGTTTCACCGGCGCCTTCTGCGTCGGAAGCGGTGATGACGGGGGTATGGAGGTAGACGAAGCCGTTCTCGTCAAAGAATTTGTGGATGGCGAAGGCCAGGGCGTGACGGACGCGAAAGACGGCGCCGAAAGTCTGGGTGCGGAATCGCAGATGCGCGATCTCGCGGAGATATTCGAGGCTGGGTCTGTTCTTCAGCTGAAGCGGGTATTTTTCCGGGTTGCATTCGCCCAGGACGTCGATGGTACGGGCTTTCACCTCTACCGCCTGGCCTTTTCCAAGGGAGGCGACAAGCTGGCCGGTGACCTTCAGGGAGGCTCCGGGAGTGATCTTCTTCAGGAGATCTTCGTCATAGGAGCCCAGCTCCACGACGATCTGGAGGTTATTATTGGTCGAGCCATCGTTGAGGGCGATGAATTGGTTGTTGCGGAAGCTGCGAACCCATCCCATTACGGTAATTTCCTGTCCTTCGGGCGCGGAGGCCAGAAGCTGTTTGATCTTCGTCCTTGTGTTGAACATAGTGGGGCAAAATTAATGTGCAGGAAATTCACTTTAGAAAGAAAGTAGTAATTGAATGCCAGGAGGTTTCAAAATTTTTTTTGAATTTATCAAATTTTGTGCTAAAATTGCAGTGGAATTAAGCTGATTAGTTTCCTTTTCCAATGCTCACAGCTCATCAGTTTTAAGTCTTTCGGTTCACAATAATCAAAATTCATTTCAAACATTTTCAATCATTTAGACAGACTCACTGTTTGAGAATGGTGTTCAACTCTCAAGTTTTTTTATGTACGATATTCTCCAATTGAACGACATGCTCGTTCCGGAACTCCTCGATATTGCAGAGCAGTTAAAGATCACGGGGGCAAAAAAGCTGGAAAAGCAGGATCTCGTTTACAAAATTCTCGATAAGCAAGCGATAGCGGCGAAAGACGTCAAATCCGATGGTGACGATGACAAGCCCAAGCGCAAGCGCATTATAAAGACCTCCACGGCTAACAGTACCGAGGAGGCCATTGTGGAAAGCGGTGATGATAAGCCGAAAAAGGCGGAGGTGAAAAAGGACGGCCGCAAGAAGGAAGAAAAGCCCGTAGTCCTGAAAAAGCCGGCGGCAAAGAAGAAGGAAGAAGAGCATGAGGCGGCTCCCGCGCCGGTTGCAAAAGCTGCGCCGAGGGTCCAACCTGCGCATGAGCGGTCCGGACATGAAAGGCCCGTACATGAGCGGGCGGCGCGGCAGGAGCGGCCCGACAGGCAAGACCGTCCGGAACGGCCGGAGCGTGCGGAGCGGCCCGAACAGGGGCGTCAGGAAGTGGCAAGGAACGAGCAACGCCACGAACCTCGTCACGAGCAACGGCATGACCAGCCGAGGCCTGAAGGCGAGGACGGCGAGGATCAGAATGGGCAGGAAGATGCGCTGGTCAATCCCGAGGAGCAGGAAGGTGGCGAACAGTTTGCGGAAGGCCGCACGGGTGATTCGCAGGCGGGCCGGTTGTATCCGCAGCGCAGGAATGAGGTCTTCAATATCGAGTTTGACGGCGTGATCCAGGCAGAAGGCGTGCTGGAGATGATGCCTGACGGTTATGGCTTCCTGCGCAGCAGCGATTACAATTATCTTTCTTCTCCCGATGACGTCTATGTCAGCCCTTCACAGATCAAGCTGTTTGGCCTGAAGACGGGCGATACGGTGCTGGGCTCGGTCCGGCCGCCGAAGGAAGGAGAAAAATATTTTGCTTTACTGAAGGTGGAAACCATCAACAACAAGGGCCCCGAAGAAGTCCGGGACCGGGTGCCATTCGATTATCTGACACCGTTGTTCCCCTTCGAGAAAATGAATCTGTTCACTACGCCCAGCGACTATTCCACCCGGATCATCGACCTGTTCACGCCGATCGGCAAAGGGCAGCGCGGACTGATCGTGGCCCAGCCGAAGACCGGTAAGACGATGCTTTTGAAGGCGGTGGCCAATGCCATTGCGGCAAACCATCCTGAGTGTTATCTCATGATCGTTCTGGTAGATGAACGCCCCGAGGAAGTTACGGATATGGAGCGGAGCGTAAAGGCGGAGGTCATTGCTTCCACCTTTGACGAGCCGGCCGAGAAGCACGTAAAAGTTTCCACGATCGCATTACAAAAGGCCAAACGGCTGGTAGAATGCGGGCATGATGTGGTGATCCTGCTGGACTCCATCACCAGGTTGGCGCGCGCCCACAATACGGTGGCGCCTGCTTCCGGAAAGGTGCTTTCGGGTGGCGTCGAAGCAAACGCGATGCAAAAGCCAAAGCAGTTCTTTGGCGCGGCGCGGAAGATCGAGAATGGGGGTTCGCTGACCATCCTCGCTACGGCGCTGATCGATACCGGGTCAAAAATGGATGAAGTGATCTTTGAGGAATTCAAGGGAACCGGTAACATGGAGTTACAACTGGAACGCCGGCTGGCCAATCGCCGGATCTATCCTGCTATCGACCTGGTATCGTCCTCTACCCGGCGGGATGACCTGCTGCTGGAAAGGGAGGTCCTGCAGCGGATGAACCTCTTGCGGCTTTATCTGAACGATATGAATCCGGAGGAGGCCATGAATGAGCTCCTCAAGCGGATGCGGGGTACGAAGAGCAATGAAGAGTTCCTGGCGAGCATGAACAGCTAGGCCAATTCATCAATTTTCTTTGCCAGTTTCCTGTCCTTTTCGGTGACGATATCGCCTGCGCTGTGCGTGGAAAGGCTGATCTCTACCTTATTATAGACATTGGACCAGTCGGGATGATGGTCCATCTTCTCGGCTTCGAGCGCTACGCGCGTCATAAAGGCGAAGGCCTCGGAAAAATTCCTGAATTCGAATTTGCGGTGCAGGGTGTTATTCTTTTCTTCCCACATACATAATGATTTTTACGGGCTTCCAGCACCGTTTGGTAATGTCTTTTAACGGGCCTTTGGCGCCGTTTTGTAATAATTTTTAACGGGCTTCCGGCGCCGGTTGGTCAAAAAATCAAGTGTCCTTTATTTTTTATCTTGTCCTGACTAAGTTCCATTACCAACTGTATGCCAGGCACGGCGCGGACTGAATTCATCAGATCTGTCAGCTTCTCATCCGATACGGTGTCGCCTTTTTGCAACCAGAGGAAGTCGAGGTGCTTGAATTCAGGGAGGAGGTATTCCCCATCGAATTGGTTATTGTACAGGAAATGCTCAAGGGCGTTGCCGGGCTCGTGGTATTCAAAGATGCTAAAAAAGTACTGCCGGTGTTTTTTTGTGAGTTGGATCTCGAGGTCATGGTTGCTGCGGAAGTCGAAGCGAAGGCGGTTGTTGAGTTGCAAGACCAGCTGATAGTCTTTTACGGGTGCGACGATACCGATCAGGCGGGTGTTCTCGAAGAAACCGTCGGTCATATCCTCTATGTTGAGCTTCAGCTTCATTTGGAAGAGACGAATGGGGGATTTGGGGTAAATAGGGGATTCGGGATGAGTGAGATCCCGGGGGTGGATGAGGGGCCTGGGATAAATAGGGGACTTGGGATGAGTGACGTCCCGGGGGTAGATGAGGTCCCCGGGGTGAATATGAGCCGGCCGCGGGAATTGGCGCCTTCGATCAGGGCATAGATGTATTTGAGAACCCGGAGCTCTCCGGGGGTGTTGACCGGATCATTGGGGTCGTCCCCCCGCCCGGCCGGCCGGGTCGAAAAAATGAGCAGGGGGATCTGTTGGCGATAGAACGCGTTCGCATCGCCAGGTTGGCCTGCGCTGTTGTCATACTGGAAAAAAAGGGTCTTCTTATCGCGGATGGAACCCGCGACTGCCGTCCAGGTCGCGCAGGAGGTGAAGCCGCCGATGTTCAGCGTATCGTTGGGGGCGCCCAGCCGGTCGAGCTCCAGCAGGTAGTTTGTCTTCCCGAGGTCGATCACCGGATGGCCGATGTAATATTCCGACCCCAGCCATTCGGGGCCGCCGCCGGAAAAGACGATGAACAGGTAGTTGTTCGATCTTAGCTTCGAGCCGGCCAAAAGGCGGGCCAGCTCGAGCATGGCAGCCAGTCCGCTGCTGTTATCATAACCGGCGCCGATCACTACGGTGGTTGGGGCGCCGTTATCGAGGAGGCCGATCACATTGTGGCCGGTACGTTGCTGGCTGGTGTAGCTGATCCGGATGTGGAGATCGACGGAGGCCGATTCATCCTTGAAATATTTTCGTTTTGCCTCGCGGGTGATGTATACAACGGGGATGGCGGCGGGCTCGGGTTTGTCCTTTGGGTCGAAGGTCAGTTTATCCGGGGTATGGGTGGATGAATTGTAGAGAATGAGGGCGGTCGCGCCCTTTTTTGCGCAGGAAAGGGCTTTGTCGCGGATCGCCCCGATGAGATCGAAGCGGGGATTGCCCGCTGCGGCTTCCAGCCATTCCTTCAGGTCCTGGAACCAGGGAACGCCACTTTCCTGTAAGGCAATGGCCGGGGATCCTGTGATCTCGGCGGCGCGGCTGAGGGCGAGGGGGAACCATTCATGGCCGATGATCAGGGGTTGATCGTCGACGGTGAACATGGCATCGGCGCCGAACCGGCGGCCGTCGTCGATGGTAAAAGTTTGGAGCCAGCCGTTATTGTCGCCTTTTGGCCGGGCGCCCGTCTGGCTGAGGCCGGAGATGATATAATCGGCGGTTGCTTTTTCGCCCGCCGTGCCCATGGCCCGTCTTCCCGCCGTATCGGCGGAAAGGGATTGGATATGCTTTTGAAGGTTGGTCAGTACGAGCTTGTCGTTTTTGCTAATTTTTTGGGAATCAGCGGATAAACAGGCAAGAAGTAGGGCGGGAATGCAAATATGGATGCGATGCTTCATCGCGACTAAAGTTACGATGATTTATTTCTTACAGTCACCTTTTTTCCTTTAGTTTTGCAGATTGGCCTTTCCACAGTCGACGTAGAGTGCTGGCGGAAAAGGGACCTGTCAATAAACTATATGGCGTTACCGCACCTTATCAAGTATGTATATACCAATGGGACCGATGAAGTGATTCGCCGGGGAAAGAAGATCCATGCAATTGGGTACGTAGAATTGATCGAATATGATGAGCTGTTTGAATCCGTCACCTTCCGGGTCAAGGATGACAGTTATGCGACCTATTACAAGGTCTACGTCCAGAAATTCAAGGATGCAAAGTCTCTCTCAATCCGGTGCAGCTGTCCTTATAACCTGGGGGATATCTGCCGGCATGAGGCGGGTGCGCTGATCCAGCTACAGGAGCTGTTGGACCGGAATATGCTGAAGGCTGAGGAGGTGCGGTATGATCAGCGGCATACGGTCGTGAAAATGAAATTCATCGATCTGAAGAGCATCCGGGTGTTATGTTCGGCGCAGACCCTGGCGGATGCGGAGCAATATCTTCGGACGCAGCGGGCGCAGATCGAATATGCAAAGGATGAAGTGGTCAAGGCATCCGTGGAAATGGACGGGCAGGTTTATAAGGTGGTCATCCGAAAGAACGAGGAACGTAATTTCGATACGAGCAGCGACTATGACGACATGGCGCATCCGCTGAACCTGCCGAAAGTGATCGTCCTTCTGCAATTGCTTCATTCGCATGGCGCCTACTACTTCGAAAGCATCCGAAACTGGGATAAGGAGAAGAACAAGCTGTTGGAGGCATATGGGTATTCCCTGTCGGATGATCTGAAAGGGAAGTTCGAATTCTCCTATAAAGAAGGAAAGCCGTTTTTACGGGTGCTGGATACCACCATCAAACGGGTGGCGCCCGTGGCAAGCAGCCGGCCGCGGCCGGTGGAAGCTGAAATCCCGGCTGCCGTTATCCCGGAGGAGGATAGGGCGGTGGGCAATCTGCAGCGGGTGGGGGTTGTCTTCCTTTTCAATCAGGAAGGGTTTCCGGGTTTTGGGCTGGACGCCGTCGCCGGTGAAAGTAACGATGAGCAGACGGGGTATATCGGGAAGACGGAGAAGATGGACCTGGCCAAATTCGTCAATGTGGAACCTTTTCCGGAATTCGACCGGCAGCTGATCCCCTTCCTCCGAAAGATGCAGGGGCAGGAGATCAATAAATATCTGAACCGCAACTCGCCGTTCAGCGGCATCTGGGAAAATATCATCCATCATGAAGAGGACGATCTCCCTGAGGAGACCAAGAAGCTCATGGTGGAGTACCTGCATCCGAAGCTGCGGAAATTGTTCGCGGAGCTGAATTCGAGCCCGTTCGTCTTCTATCTCAATGGGCATAAGGCGTTCAAGACGGCCAATCTGCAGCCCATGGGGCTTTCGGCGGACGCCATCACTCCACAGTTCAGCGTGAGCCCGGGGCCGGATGGCTTCGAGGTCTCCTGTTTTGTGAAGATCAATGGTCAGGCGGTGGATATCGCGCGTAACGAATGCGCCAGCCCGGTCATCTTCTTCTATAACAACAATGGGTATCTCTGGAACAGGCCGGAGGACATCGCGCTGGTGGAAAAGTTTGCAGGCAAGGAGAAGTGGGTCATCAGCCGGGAGGACTGGCCGGCCAGGATGCGGGATCTCATTCTGCCGCTCACGCGGGAGTATTCCGTGGAGTTTGATCCGGAGCTGGTTCGGGAAATCCGGGATGGGGATCCGGAAAGGAAGTTATTGTTACAGGAAAAAGGGGATTACCTGGTCTTTCAGCCCCTGTTTTCATATAAGGGGTTCGAGACCCGGCCGGGGGGGAAGGATGAGATCGTGGTGCCCGATGGCCAGCAGGTGCTGATCGTCCACCGGAACAAGGAGGCGGAACTCCAGTTTTACCGCAAGCTGGAATCGTTGCATTCCCAATTCATCCGGCCGGAGGGCTCGCAAAGTCTGGCGTTGAAGGGGGCGGACGTCCTTAAGAACAACTGGTTCTTTCTTTTCGTGGATGCGATGGAGGAAATGAAGGTGCCGGTATATGGGTATGATGCGTTAAAGAATTTCCGTTTCAACACGGCCAAGCCGCAGACGAAGATCCATATCAGCAGCAATACGGATTGGTTCGACGCCCGGGTGGACATTGTCTTTGGGGATCAGAAGGTGACGATCGCGGATGTTAAGAAGGCTTTGGGAAACCGGCAACAATTCGTGCCGTTGCATGACGGGACGTTGGGGGTGCTGCCGGAGGAATGGATAAAAAAATATTCGCTTCTTTTCCGGGTCGGCGAGGGCAAAAGCAACCAGTTGCGGCTGTCCAAATATCACATGAGCGTGATCGACGAGCTGTATGATAACCGGAATGAGGAGGAGCTGATCATCAGGCTGGAGGAAAAATACGAGCAGTTAAGGGAGTTCAACCGCATCCGGGAGGTCCCGCCGCCGGCGCATCTGATGCCGATCCTGCGGCCTTACCAGGTGCATGGTTTCCACTGGCTGAACTATCTGCAGGATGTCAACTGGGGTGGGATCCTGGCGGACGATATGGGTCTTGGCAAGACGATCCAGGCCCTTTCTTTCCTGCAGCATTTCCGGGATATGAATGGGCGGCTGACTGCGCTGGTCGTTTGCCCGACCACGTTGATGTTCAACTGGGAAAATGAGATCAAGAAATTTACTCCGTCGCTGACCTATCATATCCATCATGGCGGGGACCGGACCCGGAATAAAGAGGTCCTTGCGGAGTACAACGTCATCATCACGACTTATGGCACCCTGCGAAGCGATATCAAGCTCCTGCTGGAGTTGAATTTCGATTATGCCGTGCTTGACGAATCGCAGGCGATCAAAAATCCGTCAAGCAAGGTCACCAAGGCGGCCTGTTTGCTGCAGGCCAAACATCGGCTGTGTATGAGCGGAACGCCGCTACAAAACAATACTTTCGACATTTTTGCCCAAATGAACTTCCTGAATCCCGGCATGCTGGGGAGTCTGGAATTCTTCCGGCAGGAGTTTGCGGTGCCGATCGACAAGTTCGGGGAACAGGACCGGAAGGATCATTTGCGCAAGCTGTTATATCCTTTCATCCTGCGCCGGACCAAGGAGCAGGTGGCCAAGGACCTACCTGAAAAGACGGAAACGATCTTGTTCTGTGAAATGGAGGACGAGCAACGCAAGGTATATGAGGCCTACCGGAACGACTACCGGGATAAGATCCTGGGTACGATCGAGATGCAAGGTATTCAGCGGTCCCAGCTTACGATCCTGCAGGGGCTGATGAAGTTGCGGCAGATCTGTGATTCGCCGGCGATCCTGAACGAGACGGACAAGTATGACAATAATTCCATCAAGCTGGATGAGCTGGCCCGGGAGATCACGGAGAATATCGGGGATCACAAGGCGCTTGTCTTTTCGCAGTTTCTGGGGATGTTGGCGTTGATCCGGGAAAGGTTGAAGGAGCTGGAGATCAAGTTCGAATATTTTGATGGCAGCACTTCGGCGATAGAGCGGGAGCGGGCGATACAGAGCTTTCAGAATGACGATAGCTGCCGGGTATTCCTGATCTCGTTGAAAGCGGGGGGAGTGGGTTTGAATCTTACTGCCGCGGATTATGTGTATATCGTGGACCCCTGGTGGAATCCCGCAGTGGAGCAGCAGGCCATCGACCGGACGCATCGGATCGGTCAGACCAAGAACATCTTTGCCTATCGGATGATCTGTAAGGACACGATCGAGGATAAGATCCTGCAGTTGCAGGAGAAGAAGCGGATACTGGCAAAGGACCTGATCGCGGACGACGATGGTTTTGTCAAGAGCCTTACCCGGGCGGATGTGGAGTACCTTTTCTCTTAGAGTGCAGTGGGGTGTGGTTATTTACCGATAAAATGCTGATCCGGGGAAGGTTCCTGACCCTAGTGTCCGGTTATTTTGCCACTGGTACGAATGGGCTACCCCGCCAGAGAAGGGAATGGTAATTTAGCGGCTATGAGCAAATATGCCTTCTTGTTGATCTTACTGGGAACTGTTTACGCAACGCCTTCATTCTCACAGTCCAAGACCCGGGGCTCGGTGAAGGGGGTGATCGTGGACAGCCTTGGGAATAAGCAGCCGCTAGCCAATGCCACGATCTCGGTCCGCCCGTTGGGTGCAGATTCGACGCAGGCGGAATATGCCGTTTCCAACAAGCAGGGTGCTTTCCTCTTTAAAGGCCTTCCGGCCGGCCAATATTTTGTTCTGATCACTTATGAAGGGTATGCCCATATCGGAAGGAATATCGCGATCACGGACAGCAATGCCAATGTGGATCTGGCGACGATCTTTTTGCAGCGGAGCAGCGAATTGCTGGAAGCGGCCATTGTGCAGCGGCCGCCGATGGGGATCAGGAAGGATACGGTAGAATACAATGCCGGGCTTTTTGCGACCAAGCCGAATGCCACGGCGGAGGACCTGCTGAAGAAGATGCCCGGCATCCAGGTGGACAACAGCGGGAATGTGACGGCGCAAGGTGAGCAGGTGCAGCGGGTGATGGTGAATGGCAAGCGTTTCTTCAGCGATGACCCGAAGATGGCGACGCGGAATCTGCCCCCCGATGTGATCGACAAGATCCAGGTATTCGATGACCTCAGCGATCAGAGCAAATTCACCGGATTCGATGACGGGAACCGGGTGAAGACGATCAATATCATCACCAAGAAAAACATGCGCAAGGGGTATTTCGGCAAGTTCGTAGGCGGGGCCGGGACTGAACAGGATTATGATGAAAGCGTCAATGTGCACCGGTTTTGGGGTGACGATCAGATCTCGCTATTAGGGCAGGGAAATGATGTCAACAAGCAGAACTTCACGGCGCAGGATATCTTTGGCGGTGGCGGTGGCGGCGGGCGTCGCGGCGGTGGAGGCGGCGGCGGAGTGGGCGGGGGTGGTGGCGGAACCAATTCAGGGGGGGCATCCGGTGCGGCTACCAGCTTCCAGTCGCCGGGGGTGACCACGGTCTGGGGCGGCGGGCTGAACTACCGGAATACTACGGGGAATGGTAAAACCGATATTTACGGCAGCTATTTCTACACTTTCGAGCATACGGTCAACAAGATCAATGACAGCTCGAACAATAACCTTCTTACGAAGGACGGGTTAAGTGACAGCACTACCAATTCGAGCGGCAATTCCTACAATATAAACCGGATCCAGAATCATCGGATCTACCTGAATATCGAATCCCGCTTCGACAGTAACAATTCACTGATCTTCCGGCCCAATGTCATCATTCAGCACAGCTATCCGAGTGGTTCCTCCTTTTCGAGCCTGACCAATGACAATGGGCTTGTATATACTTTGAATTCGCATTCCAACAGCAGCAATTCCGGCTTTTCGATCCCGAATACCGACCTGCAGTTCCGTCACCGGTTCGCCAAGCAGTTCCGGACCATCTCGCTGGACATCAGCGGATCGGCCAGCGTCAACAATGGTTACGGGTATCTTCAGTCCGCCGACAGTTTTTATCAGGGTCAGCCGTCGATCAACCTGAATCAATACTACAATGACTCACTGCATTCGGTGAATATCGTCCCAACCTTATCGTATACGGAGCCTTTATCCAAGCATTCGATCCTGCAATTCAATTACAGCCACAATTACACGCATAGCCGGACGGTCAACAATACCTATGACTTCGATGACTCGTTAAAGCAGTATTCGAAATACGACAGTTTGTTCAGCAATTCGTATACGTTCACGTCCAATTCCGACAATGCCTCACTGGCGTGGCGGGTCCAGGAGACGAAATTCAATTTTTCGATCGGGTCGGGTATCCAGTGGATGACCTTCAGTAGTGTCAATACGACCAAAAACGATCTGACGGTCAGCCGGCCGTACACCAATTTCACGCCGACGGTCAATTTCAGTTATAATTTCTCGTCGACCCAACATTTCCGGCTCAACTATTCCGGCAGAACGGGCACGCCGTCGCCGGCGCAATTGCAGCCGCTGCTGACGACGTCCGACAGCGTCAACTATCAGCTGGGAAATGAAAATCTGAAGCCTCAGTTCACGCATTCGCTGCGGATATTGTATGCATCCTTTGATCCAGCCACCCGTAAGGTCCTTTTTATAACGGTGAATGCCAGCATGATCCACAACGATATCCAATCCCTGCAGTACAACCGGTCGAATGGCGGTACCGTAAGCACCTATACCAATCTGAACGGGACGTATAACTTGTCTGGATATATGAACTATGGGTTCCCCTTGAACAGGCCCAAGTCCAACATGAATTTCATTACGAATGTCAATTATTCGCAAAGCCAGACGGTGTTGTCTTCGGATTCGACGGTAGGACCGTTCAGTCATCTGTATACGCGGAACACGACGCTGGCGGAGACGATCTCCTGGACGACCAATATCAAGAAAAACTTCGACATGAACCTGAGCGCGCGTTCTGCTTATACGATCCCCACGCGTACGGGTTTTCAAACGGGTAACTCCAAGAGTAACGGGAATTCAAGCCTGACCTCTTTCAGTGAAACGGTGTCGACGGAATTCACCGCTTATACGAACAGCGGATGGCTGATCGCGGCCACGTTCGATTATAGTTATACGTATACGCATTCGTCGAACTACAATGTGAGCGCACCGATCTTAACGCCAAGCGTTGCGAAGCAATTCTTTAAAAAGAAGAATGGGGAGCTCCGGCTGACGGTCTTCGATCTGTTCAACCAGAATACGATCGTATCCAAATCGGTCGGAACGAATACGTCATTTACCCGGAATAATGTGCTGTCGCGGTATGCGATGCTGACCTTTACGTATAACCTGAATAACTTCCCGGGGACGCAGCGGCGGGACGGGTTCTTCCCGGGCCGGTTCATGGGCAGGCCGGGTGGCGGAGGGTTCCGCGGCGGACCAATGTATCCCATTGATTAATAGAATTTAAGGATAAGGGGGGTAGGGGACTTCGTAGTTTTTCTATTGCAGGATGCTGGAAAGGGTTGTACCTTACTCCAAATCCTATTTCATGAGAAGCGTAATTCTCACCCTTACTCCTGTGTTGCTGTCTGCCACGCTTTCGGCGCAGGGGGTTTTTTCCAATAAGACCCAGGTCGTATTGGAGAAGGTCATACGGGATTATCCCAATCATTTTTACAACATCAAAGGCGAGCTGATCAGTCAGGCGTTGCAATCCACGCGGTACAGGTCAACGTTGCAATTGCCCGGCGCCGAGTCCACGGTCATTACAGTATCCGCCGCGGGTCAGGGCTCAGACTGGTCCTGCGTGGTGATGCAGACAAAGAGCTTCGCGGAGGCCAGGGACCGGTTTGCGGTGATCTTCGGGCAGTTGAGCAATAGCATCATCACTACCGGCGGGCAGAAGACCTTTATCCTGTCCGGGCAATATGAGGCGCCTGTTGAAGACAAAAAATCCACCTGCATTATCTTTACCTTATTGCCCGGCGTAGGTGACATGAAGAAGTTGAAAGTGGAATTGACGCTTCGGCAGGAGCAGGGCAGCTGGAAGATCCTGTTATCGGTGGATGACAAGGATGAGGCTCCGCGGGTGGCATCGAATTAGCAAAGGCGGGACGGGTTCCAGCGCATTAAACCATCAAAGTAAAATCACGGAGAACGCCATCGATCTCTTCCAGGCGGAAGGGTTTGGAGATGTATTTGTTCATTCCGGCTTCCAGGCATTTCTCGCGGTCGCCTTTCATGGCGTCGGCTGTCAGGGCGATAATGGGAAGGTTGCACCAGGGCTCGGGCATCTTGCGGATATGACGGGTGGTCGTGTAGCCGTCCATTTCGGGCATATTGACATCCATGAATATCATTACCGGGTCACAGTGGGGCAGGCGTTCGAGCGCTTCCTTCCCGTTGCTGACCTGGATCACCTCAAAGCCCATCCGGCGCAGCACTTCGGTGATCAGCAACATATTTATCGGGTCGTCATCGGCGACCATGATGCTTGTCGGTTCGGAGATCTTTTCCACGGTATTGGCCGGGAGGGGAAGATGGATAGTGTCAGACTGGAGGTTACCGTCGAACAGGGACAGCAGGATCGCGTGGAGCTCGTGGATCTTGACCGGTTTGGACAGAAATTTGGTGATGCCCAATTTTACGGCTTCGTGCTGGTAGATGTTCTTTTCGAGGGCCGGGAGCATCAGGATGCACGGAAGATGTTCGGGGAAGAGCTTGTTGATCTCGCGGACGAGGGCGATGCCGTCCATGCCGGGCATTTGGTGGTCGGTAATAACGAGGCTGAACGGGTCTTTCCGCCCGCGCGCTTCCTTTACTTTCTGGATGGCGAGGGCGCCGGAGGAGGCGATGTCGGCGGGAATATGAAAGTGGCCGAGGATCTCCTGGACAAGGCGGAGATTGCTCTGGTTGTCGTCGACGATCAGGACCTTCTGCAGCATGGCTTTCTTAGGCAGCTGGACCTCAGGCTGTTCATTGGCGACCTGGAGGACGAGGTGGAGGGTGAAGGCGCTGCCTTTTGCGGGCTCGCTTTCAACGGTGAGATATCCGCCCATCAGTTCGGCGAGGCTTTTGGAGATCGTCAGACCCAGGCCGGTGCCGCCATATTTGCGGGTGGTTGAAGTATCCGCCTGGGTGAAGCTTTCGAATATCTTCTGCATCTTTTCTTTCCGGATGCCGATGCCGGTGTCTTTTACTTCGATAGCCAGGCGAACGAATGTCTTTCCGGCCTGTTGGTAGGTATTGTCGCTTTTGCGGATGGAGACGATGATCTCGCCTGCGCTGGTGAACTTGATGGCATTTCCGAGGAGGTTGACGACGATCTGGCGGATGCGGACGGGGTCGCCCACGAATTGGGATGGCATGGACGGATCGGCGCGGTAGAGCATTTCAAGTTTCTTCTCGAAAGCCTTAAGGGTAAGCATGTCGATGGTCTCCTCGATGAGCTCGTCGAGCTTGAACAGGGTATTGTCGATGAGGAGCTTGCCGGCTTCGATCTTGGAGAAGTCCAGGATGTCATTGATGATCTCCAGCAGGCCGTAGGCGGACTTCTTCACGTTTTGGAGATAGTCGCGCTGAGCCTTCTGAAGCTCGGTGGTGAGGACAAGGTCGGTGAAGCCGATGATACCATTCATCGGCGTCCGGAGCTCATGACTCATGTTGGCCATGAACTCGCTTTTGGCGTGGCTGGCGGATTCGGCGAGCTCTTTTGCCTGTACGAGCTCTACTTCGATCTGTTTGCGTTCGATCGCGGCGGCCAGTGAAGAGGCATAGCTGCGGAGGATAGAGAATTCCGCTTCAGACCAGCGTCTTTCTTCCTTCTGTTCATCGAAACCCACAAAACCCCAGAAGGTGTCTTCGTTCACGAAGATGGGTACGGCTACGGAGGACATGATGTCCGACCGTTGATAGATGCCGAGGATCTGCGGATCGTCTTCGGTGCTCCTATAGCTCACGAAGGGCTGGTGGAGTTGCAGCGGTTCGATGACCTTCTTAATACTATCGAAGGGGATGTTGTGGACGGTGGGTTCGGCTTGCCGGTTATCGGATTGGCGCTCCGTCCATTCGTGGATCTCTGTGGTCATCCAGCACTTTTCCTCTTTATTGAAGTGGTTCCTGAACACAAAAACGCGGCTTACAAGCGCCATGCTGCCCAGGGCCTGGATGGATTCGGTGATCGCCTGGCCGAGGTCGGTGTTGATAAGCAGGGAATGGGTAGCCTGGGCGACGCCGCTTAGCAGGTGGTCTTTCTTCTTCAGTTTTTCCTGGGCGATCTTTTGATCGGTGATATTACGGGAGGTGCAGATCAGCTTGACGAGCTGTTCCTCGTCGACGATGGGCTTGATGATCGTCTCAAGCCAGACATAGTGTCCCGCTTTGTGAAGGATACGGTAGCGGACGATAATGCTTTCTTCCGGGGCTTTGTCGGTGAGGAGGCTCAGGCGGTCGGCGTGGACGAATTTGTGGCGGTCATCGGGATGGACGTATTGTTCGATGGACCTGCCGACGACGTCATCCACTTCGTAACCCAGAACGGTGCCGACGGAAGGGGACAGATACCAGATGGTGCCGTCGATGGCGTGGACGCTGATGATATCTTCGGAGTTCTCGGCAAGCAGGCGGAACTTCTGTTCGCTGTTCAGCAAGGCATTCTCCGCTTCTTTCTGGAAGGTGATATCCTGGGCGATCCCGAATTCAATTTGTTCGGCGACCACTTTTCCTTTTACGGAGAGATAGCGCATCCAGCCTTGTTTCGTAATGATCCGGCAGGAGAAGGACGTCTCGTAGCCGGTATTCTCTTTTTGCTGGATGGATTTGGCGAATTCTTCGGCGACGAGGTTGAAGTCTTCGGGGACGATATACAGGTTGAGGAATTCCTCCATGAGGATCTTGTCGGGGTCTTCGTCGTCCATGGCCAGCAGTGCCTTAAATTCCTTACTAAGGGCCAGCTCGCTATTGATGAAGTCCAGTTTCCAGGAGCCCATCTTGGCGTAGGTCATGGCATAGGATAAGGTCCTGATGGCCTCTTCCTTTACCTGTTCCATCTGGAGTTTTTCGGAGATGTCGGATCCGATCCCCTGGATCTCTTCCACCCTGCCGTTCTCGCCCTGCAGCGCGAGGAATTCCCATTCGGTCCAGACAAAGTCGCGGGTGTGGCCGATCGGTTTGCGGATGATGAGCCGTGATACTTTACCGGGGTTGTTCCAGCTTTGCTCCGCTACCTGCTGGCAACGGGCGAGGTCTTTTGGAAAGATGGTGGTATAGAAGAGAATGTCCTGGATCTCCTGTTCCGTATAGCCGAAGGTATTCAGAAAAGCGGGGTTGGCGTAGGTAAAGTGGCCGTTGCGGTTGATGCGGATGACATAGTTGGTCTGTGACTGGAGGATGGAGGCGAGGAATTTCTTTTCGTTGAGCAGTTCATTTCTGGCCTTCTGGAGATCTTTATAGTTGCGTTCACCTTTCTTGAAGGCCGGTTCGAGGACGAGGATGATCAGGCCGATTATGGCGGCGATGAGGGAGACGAGCTTTGTCGTGTCGATGGTTGCTACCTCGCCGGTCTTTTCCTGGAAGATCGCCGAGAAATGGCTATTGACATCGCTCATCAGGGCGCTGTATTTGTTATCGGCGGTCAGCAGGTCGTGGAGATAGAGTTTCCGGTTGGCGATTAGCCTGACGGAATCGGACCGGGCGATATCGCGGGAGATCTTGATAATGGACTCGAACCAGGGTTGGGCGGTGGAAAGGCCTAGTTTAATCTCAAATACCTTCTGAGGGACGGGGGTGGGGGTGGAGTTAATCTTCGCTACGAGGAGGTTGTGGTTGGATTCGAAAATATCGGTGAGTTTGGAGAGGCTGTCGGCGGATGCGCCCTGACGGATCTGTTCGGGGTGGTCCAGCAGCAGAACGGCTTGTTTCGCAATTCGCTGGCAAAGCGTCTGCTGGTAGCCGGAGCGGTTGATCGATTCAATTAACTCCTTGGTTTCCAAGGATCTTATGTGGTTAATATAATACCCGAAGAAATTAAACAGAAGCACCAACACGAATAGAACAACCGAAATACGAATTAATTTCCGAAAAGGGCTTTTCATTGAGATGTTAGGGTCTTCCTATAGGAACGTAAAATCGGCCAGTTAAGTTTCCGGAACTACAAAAAAACCCAGGGTAAATACCTATCTCTTGACCGTTAATAAGTTATGGTTTGTTCCTCCATTTGGGCGGGAATTTCGCGCCATTCATATTGTTGGTTGCGAAGCTGAGGTTCGAAGCCGGCTTCGCGGATGGCGGCCTGGATGCCTTTTGCCGTAAAACGATGCGGGGCGCCTGCTGCGCTCACTACGTTCTCTTCCAGCATAATGCTGCCGAAGTCGTTGGCGCCGGCGTGGAGGCAGAGCTGGGCGGTCTGTTTGCCTACGGTCAGCCAGGAGGCCTGGATGTTCCTGATATTTGGCAGCATGATCCGGCTGATGGCGATCATGCGGATATATTCTTCCGGGGTGGTTAGGTTGTGGACGCCGCGGATCCGTGTCAGGAGGGTGTCGACGTCCTGGAAGGTCCATGGGATAAAGGCCAGGAATCCCTTTGCGCCGGCGGGTTTCCGGGACTGTACTTCACGGAGGCGGATCAGGTGTTCCATGCGTTCGGCGAGGGTTTCGACGTGGCCGAACATCATAGTGGCCGAGGTGGTGATATGGAGCTGATGGGCTTCGGCCATGATATCGAGCCATTCCTGGGCGCCGCATTTGCCCTTACTGATGAGGCGGCGGACCCGGTCGACGAGGATCTCCGCGCCGGCGCCGGGGAGGGAGTCCATTCCGGCGGCTTTCAGTTCGACCAGTACGTCGTGATGGCTCATCTTTTCCAGCCTGGAGATATGTGCTACTTCGGGCGGACCGAGGGTGTGCAGTTTTAGCGTGGGGTAAAGCGTCTTCAGTTGGCGGAAG
>DASRRX010000019.1:0-55377 GCA_035695565.1 Puia sp.
GTGCCCGGCCTTTTGGCCGGGCATTTTTTATTTCCCGGACGAGAGCCGAGCTTGCTCGATTGAGCGGGAGGGAATAAAAAGGACGCAATATGTGCGTCACTGCTGCCGTTGCGTTTAAGCCCCTCTCATTGGGATCAGCGAGCACGGCTATGCCGCGCGGAGCTAATCCCGCCCTCTCCGCCAAGTTCTTGCAACGGAACCCGCAGCAAAGCTGCGGGTTTTTTGTTTGGAGCAGACGGTCGAGCTAGCTTGATCCGAATGCGGAGGAAAATAAATGAAGTCGGCCGCAAGGCTGCGAGCGGAGGCAGCAACAGTAGTGCTGGCTGAAGCTCTGGGGCCGCCTGAAGACGCATGTAGGGAAAGTTAAGCCCTCCCCCATTAAACTTCCCCCTTTTTGTGTGGAAACTCTCAGGAGAAGTCACAATTTCATTCCATATAAAAAAGCATAACTTTAAAAGAATTTATTCATAATAATTAAATCAAGAAAAATGGGCAAGATTACAGTAAAAGACCGCACAGAAATCTACTATAAAGATTGGGGAACGGGGCAGCCTCTTGTCTTTCATCACGGCTGGCCTTTATGTGGCGACGACTGGGACGGCCAGATGATGTTTTTCTTAGCGCAAGGGTTTAGGGTTATAGCCCACGACCGCAGAGGGCATGGGAGGTCTAGCCAGACTGCAGTTGGACACGATATGGATACTTACGCAGCGGATGTAGCCGAACTTACCCAAGCACTTGATTTAAAAGATGCTATACACATTGGTCACTCGACTGGCGGCGGCGAAGTTATCCGTTACGTGGCAAAATATGGAAAGGATCGTGTAGCCAAAGCCGTGCTGATCAGTGCGGTTACACCGATCATGGTACAATCTGCCAGTCATCCGGACGGCGTTCCTCTGTCTGTTTTTGATGACATCCGTGAAGGGACGGCATCGCATAGGCCACAATATTTCCAGGATTTCACGCTCCCATTTTATGGATACAATCGTGAAGGGGCTAAAGTATCTCAGGGCGTTAGAGATAATTGGTGGCGCCAGGGAATGATGGGCGGAATAAAAGCGCATTATGACTGTATTAAGGCTTTCTCAGAAACAGATTTTACAGAAGACCTTAAAAGTGTGGATATTCCTGTACTGGTGTTGCATGGCGAAGACGACCAGATCGTTCCATTTCCGATTTCCGGAGCGAAGGCTGTAAAGCTTTTGAAAAAAGGAAAGCTCATTTCGTATCCAGGCTTTCCCCATGGAATGCCTACGACAGAAGCCGCGACTATCAATAAGGATCTTTTAGCTTTTATTAAATCTTAATAATCAAAATAGCAGCCGGCTTAATGAATTCAGTCGTATGCTCACAAGCCGCTTTAAATCGATAAGAAAGCGGTTCGAGAATTGTATCGTAAGGCCGCAGAAAGTCAAGAGAGTCCTTGTTGATATTTTCAATAATAACGTGTGTGTCGTAATTTTTTAGTGTCTTTAAAATCCAAAGCCATCAAGTCGGATCACTGCATATCCATCAAGGAATAAATCCCGATAAATTCTCATCTTCGTCGCATACTGTCCTAAAAACCCTTTCCCTGCACTTTCATTTAAGAAGTCTTTCTAATTTTCAAGCCAAAACATCAAAACAATCAAATCAAGGTTCATTTTTACCAATCTCTTTCCCTTATCGCTTCTTCTATGTCGATATCGATATTAAAGAATTCAATTATGCTATCGACGATCGCTCCTATCGACTCTCTTACACCCGTTTCAATTTCACTGTCATTTTGCTCAAACTCCTCCTGAAGCTCGTTGATGGCTATTGTCATTCTATCAAAGGCTCCTTGAATTTCTTCCTTGCTATGATTGCCTTCTTCGATAAACGCAACCGCACCTTTAATTATATCTCTGACCTTATCGACAAGGAAATTTGGAAAATATCCGTCGGAGTACATGTCAGGCACATACTCAAAATCTGCTGGTAAATTCTTTTGGCTCATAAGAATACCGTTAATTATTTAGTTTTATTCTGGGTCGGCCCGCCTACATTCGCAGTAGTTAATTCCTGCTCTTCAAATACTGGTCCGGTGTCAATACCGCCAATTGACTCTGTTTGTAGTCTTTGGTATTCCTGGTAACAATCACCTTCACCCCGTCTGCCAACGCTGCATAATGCTGCAGCGCATCTTCAAAATCGCTGAAATCCGATCCCAGCGCCTGCACAACTGCTGCGTTGGAAAGCGCGATAATATCAATAAGCCTTGACAACTGTGTCAGTTTCCCGACCACTTTTCTATGTGTCCCGAGTTTCCTCAAAACATAATACGCATTCGAAAATACCAACCCAGTCGTGCAAATGGCTATTTCTTTATTTTCAGCCAAAGAAAATATCCGCGCTGCGTCGGCCACGTGTGGCTCTCTGGCAATCAAAAAGTCCAGGATAACATCGGTATCTATGAATGCCTTATTCAAACTTTCGCCGTTTTTCTTCTTTCAGAATTTTCTTATAGTCAAAATTGGCCGGGGCCTTAAATGAGCCCATCAGCGACTTCACAGTTGGAGAGAATTCCGAAGTAGCCTCCCTATTAGGCTCCGCCAGGGATTTGAAATAGCTTTCAACCAGTTCTGAAACACTTCGACCTTTAGCCCTTGCATATCGCTTTGCACCCTCTATGACCTTGTCATCCAAAGTCAATGTTAATTTAGTTGTCATACACGTGTATTTTAAAAAGCAAATATACGTATTACTTTGGATATTAACTAGCCGAATTCACCAAAATGTAACGATATTTAATCATCCGAATTCACCCAAATCATGCGGTGGAAAATTCGGTGTCCCCCACAACTCACCGAGTCCAACATCTTGAAAATAAACTCGGAGGCCGCCAAAGTTCCTTCCCCCTCTCTCTCCGCTGAAAATTTAGATCGATTTAATATTCATACATGAACTGCCTGGCCTCTCTGCGATATTGCTCCTTTTACTTTTGTCCCGCTCTTTCGTTTAACTCATTGTAAGCCAAAACAATTTCAGGCCAACGCTTATTGGACTTGTGAACCAGAAGTGAATTATAAATAGGCGTTCCTTCAATTACAGCAATCCCATCTTCCTTCAGCAAGGAACCGTCATTAAATTTCCAAAACCAGATGTCGAATTTCCGCTTTCGGGACAGATGACGTTCATCCAAAGTATCACAGACATATACGGCAACATTCTCTCTTTTCTCGAAAAACAGCGTAAATACCCGGAAAACAGTATGCCCAATCCGCTCATCCGCAATCGATTCATCGGCATTGCCGTCTATTACATCAATGTTAAACATGAAGATATTGTCCGCAATGTCAGGGTAGTCGGTGAACATGTAGCTGTAATCCAGGAAATATATGACATACCTGATCCGCTGGTCAGTTACAAACTCATACGAGTAATTGCTATTTTCCTGAAGAAGATATGGGCTTGACAAAATGAAACCTATCCTTTAAATCCTCGATCTTACCACCATTGGCGAGATATTCATGAATAGCACGTTTGTCCTCAAGCATTTTTTTGAAGATATAAGCTCCTTTGGAGTTTTCGGTGGGTGCTATGGTAATATTCTTCTGCATCTTTATGTAAGATACTAAATCTCTTTGAACCATTTAAAAATGACATTCGTTTCAAGCCCTTTTTACGGGAAAAGCCTATCTTTAACCCGTCAAATTCTCCCAAATCATGCGGTGCAAAATTCGGCGCCCGACCCCGCCCTTCGTGTCCAACACCTTGAAAATAAATGCGGAAAGCGACCAGGCTCCTTCCGCTTCCTCTCCATCCGGTTGGGTGTACATGCACTAAAAGGCAATGGACATGGTATTTATTCCGACATTCAGACACATGACATTTACTGGATTTCCGGAATCAAAAAGAATGGACAAGACAGACATTGGTCTGGTAGTGGAAAGATAATGGTTGACAAAAATGTTGTTCACGAATACATGAATAACCATAACTGATAAGCAAAAGTTTGCTGACATTGAAAACAGCAAAATTGACACGCCAAATGACACAGAAAAACATCAAGACTTAATAGGGTTGTCAATGACTGAATTAAAGGCAATAATTGACGAGTTACGTGAAAAGGAAGCTAATACAAACTCAAATAATGGAGTAAAATATTATACTATTAAACGACTTGACGCTGAAAAATATTTGGAGCAATTAAAAAGCAAAGGTTAAGCGAACGCTTAACTTAAAGGTTATTTCCTTACCGATTTCGAACTGATTTGTCCACCTACGGGCTGTAGGAAAAAGGGGGACTTACACATTCAAAACGGATGGGAGATTATATCCCCGGTGAAAGTTTATCGACATGACAAGAAAGTTCCTGTTTATTTGCCTACTCTCCTTCCTGATGAAACCGGCATTCAGCCAGGTATACAGCGGTCAGGTTGATTCATCCCTGCTACCCTCTTTGAGCCCGCACTACCAGGACGAATTCACGTTTGACAAATCAATTCACCCCTCTGCCTGGTCCTCCCAGCAAGGAGCGCATGTGAGCTTCGGATCGACGGACGCCCGTTATTTCCGAACCGAGGTTCCGGAAGTCAAAGAATCCCACACCTGGAGCAGTTGCGGATGGCGGGGCGAACGCCTGAACGCCCAGATCGTCGTTTGGTCCGCCGACACCCTCGAACAGGTGCGATTTCGGCCTGGCGACCTGAAGGCCCCTGATGGAGCCACGATTGCCAAGAATAATATCACGATAAATATGGTTCGGTATGTGCTGGCCAATTATCCCTATGGATCCAAAGAGGCCAGTTGCGGCGATTCTCCTTTTAAAGACGGTTTTTTGCTTCCTGACCGCTTTGAGCCTTTTGACCGGTTCGACATGCCTGGAAGAACTGTCCGGCCGGTTTGGGTCAGCATCGACATCCCCGCCACCGCACACCCAGGCCACTACACAGGAAGTATCGAAGTGTCCCTGAAGGGATCGCGACAATTACTTACGCTAAACGTCGAGGTGCAGGATCTAACGCTCCCGCCGCCGCACGAATGGCAATTCAGGCTGGACCTATGGCAAAATCCCTGGGTGGTCGCCAGGTATAATCATTTGCAACCGTGGTCAGAAGAGCACATGCTTCTGTTGAAGAAGCATCTGAAGCTCTATGCGGACGCTGGCGGAAAATATATCACGACCTACGCAGTGAATTCACCGTGGAGTGACAATTCCTACACGATTGAAGGCGGAATGATCGAGTCGATCCGCCAAACGGACGGACATTGGAAATTTGACTATTCCATATTCGACGAATATGTGCAACTTGCAATGAGCGTGGGCATAGACAAGGCCATCACGATCTATACGCCCGTTCCCGGTCAATACCGCTTCCGGTATCTCGATGCAGCCACGGGAGATTATGTCACGGCATTCTGGCCGCCCGGATCACCCGGCTTTTCAAGCTATTGGGGCCCATTCCTGGATGACTTACGACAACACCTGAGCGAAAAGGGCTGGCTGAGCAAGACTTATATCGGCATCAATGAAAATCCCCTCGACGAAACACTGGCAGCCATCCGGTTCGTCAAGTCCAATTGGCGTGGCTGGAAGATCACCTACGCCGGTGATTGGCACCCCGAGCTAAAAGACCTGCTTGACGACTATTCGTTCGTCAAGGAGAAAGAATCCCCCATGGATATCGTCGAACGCCGCAGGACAAATGGTCAAACCACTACCTACTATGTATGCTGCCAACCCGCGAAACCCAACACATTCATCTTTTCACTACCGATCGAAGGCCGGTGGATAGGGTGGTACGCATCGGCTTATGGCTACGACGGCTTTTTGCGCTGGGCCTACGACGCCTGGACACAAGACCCCAACCGGGATGCCCGCCATGGCAGTTGGCCCGCAGGGGATTGCTACCTGGTCTACCCCGGCGCCAATAGCTGTATCCGCTTCGAAAAGTTAAGGGAAGGCATCGTCGACTACGAGAAGATCAGGATACTGACCAAAAAAGCGTCGGCCTCAACGGACAAGGACTGCCGTGATCTGCTGCGCCGGTTAAAGGAACAACTCAAGCCCCTGACCACCCAGCGTGATTATAGTGAGGACGCGCTTATCGATCAAATTTACGCCGGCAACCGGCTGATCCGCGAATTGAGCGCAAAGCTCACCTATCATTCCCCCCGCGACACCCCCCCCAGCCCCACCAATAACACCCCCGGAAACATCACCGTCCACAACCCCAACTCTGCCGCCGCCAACGCCCCAACCACACAACCCGCCAAAAAAATGACAATGACCCCAGCCTGCCTCCCCGCACCGCCGGCGGATGTATCCTTATTTTTGCCGGTGAACATCTCCGACAAATTCAGGATCAATTGCGTCACATTGCCCGTCATAACCGTTGTTTGCGCATATACGGTCTTGCCGTACAGCCGTCCGAACGCATTTTGCATGCCCATGGCCCAAACCACCAGGAAAGGAAATACCGCTTGCCACCACACAACCACAACACCGGAATAATGTAACAGCGCACTCGCAACACCTCCACTGAAAAGAATGACTCCCTCGATAAAAAGCAGCCGGTACTCATTCTTTAGCCGCGGCCCGATCCATCCCGCCGTGATTACCGCAGCGATAAAGACCGGGAACGAGACCAGCTTCACCCAGGCTTCCGCCCCGCCACCCTTCACAAGGTCAAACGCAAACAGAATAAAATTCCCCGTGACATGCGCCGAGAAAAGCCGGTCCGCCGAGGTGAACGTGGCCGCATCACAAAAGCCGGCCGCAAACGCCAGCAACAAGGTGGTGTAAACCACCCGGTTGAAAATTCTAAGGGAAAACACTTGCATAATTGCATTTTGTTGTCTAATTTAGCCGTAAATCCCCTACCCGTGAAACCGCAATTTATCCATATCCTTTGCGGATTCCTGCCGGCCCTTTTACCCTTCGCAGGAATTTCCCAACCCGCAATTGAATTTGTCAGTGGCTCAGGCCCGGCAGGCAATGGTTCCGTAATAACCAACCAGGTCATCACCTTTGAAGCCAACGCGCTTAACCCGACAACAGGTACCTATTCACCATTCTCCCCGACAGTTACCGCAACATTCGCTATTAGCAATCAGCAATACGTCTTACCCGCGTCCCAGAACTCCAATGGCGGCGATATCTCTTTTGGCGCGACCAACAACGCCAGCGGCGCTCTTATCACCGGCGCCCCCACCTTCCCGGCGATGAACTGGATCAGCGCCCCTGCCAACGCCGACTTCAGCGCCACCCCGCTCAATATCGGCGCCGGTATCGACGTCGGTATCAATTATGCCGTCGAGATCTTCAGCTCTACCGAAGGGCTTTACAATGCCAACTTACCCACCAACGGCCGTTATTATATGGCCGACCTGACCATAACTTTCAATATTCCGCTCACCAACCCGGTCCTCCATATCGTCGGCATAGGCGGCACCTATAATGCCCTGGGCTTTACAACCGAACTGCAGCTGGTTACAACCGGCGTCACCTTATCGAAGCTGTCCGGTTCAAAGGAGCTGAATGTAACTTCGACCGCCATCCTCAATTCAGCATCGGCGCCTACCGCAACAACCGGAGCGGGCGCAGCATCCGGATCGATCCTGGTGACCGGCTCCAGCGTGACCTCCCTGCATTTCCAGATCTATATGCGCGGCAATGGCAAAACCCCCACCTGGTCCAACGCCATTGAGCATACCGGCGACGCCTGGATGATCGGCGTTTCCGCGGAAAATACGCTTATCGAGCTCCCTATCGGTATCAGCTCCTTCATGGCAAAGCCCCAACAACATTCCGTCGGCCTGCAATGGACTACCGCCTCCGAGCAAAACTCAGATTATTTCACCATCCAGCGCAGCTCGGATGGCGCAAATTGGACCGGCATCGGCCAGGTAACCGCAGCCGGCAATAGCAACCAGACACTTCAATACCAGTTCATCGACGACAATCCGGCGTCCGGCGCAAACTTTTATCGCCTCCGGGAGACCGGCGACAACGGCGCCCTGACCTACTCGCCTATCCGGAATGTTGACTTTGACGGCTCCCCCATAGCCATCACCTGGTACCCCAACCCCGTCCATGACCAACTGACTATAACCAGCACCAGCACGATCCAGTCGGCAGCGCTGACTACCATCGACGGTCGCATTTTACAGCTGTTCGGTGGACTTGCTTCCGGCCAGACTATCGACATGAGCAGGTACCCGTTTGGGATTTATTTCCTGGCCATCCGGACAACCGACGGCGTGTCCCGCGTAGCCAAGATCGAAAGAAATTAGCCGGTGCCCCGATCCTGCGCCCCGATCTTGCGCCCCGATCCTGTGCCCCGATCCTGTGCCCCGATCCGGTGCCCCGATCCTGCGCCCCGATCCTGTCCTCACCATATCTTCCGGCAGCCGGCCCCCCCGGCTCCGCCCCTATCTCCCCAGCTCCAGCTGATTTCTCACCAATTCATAATACTTCCCCCTGCTCCCGACCAAATCCGCATGCGTCCCGACCTCGGCGATCTCCCCCTTTTCCAGCACTATGATCTGCGCAGCATTCTTAACGGTACTCAACCGGTGCGCAATAACCAACACCGTCTTGCCTATGAAGAACCGTTCCAGGTTCCTCATGATCTTCCTTTCATTATTTGCATCCAGCGAATTAGTGGCCTCATCGAAGAAAATGATCTTCGGGTTCTTGTAAACCGCCCTTGCAATGAACAATCGCTGCTTTTGCCCCCCGCTCAGGTCTAATCCGATATTGCCCAGCAGAGTGTTATGCTTCAGCGGCAGCGATCGGACAAATTCATCAAAACAGGCGATCTCCAGCGCATGATATACCCGTTGAATATCGATATCCTTATCCGCCATGGCTATGTTCTGAGCAATGGACGAATTATAGATATACGCATCCTGGATCACTACCCCGCATTGTTTCCTGAAGTCATCCGTATTGATATCCTTCAAATCATTATCGCCGACAAGGATGCACCCCTTCTGCGGCTGGTAAAACGCCAAAAGCAGCTTCATCAACGTCGTCTTCCCGCTGCCGCTCGTGCCCACAATGGCCGTAATTTTCCCCTCCGGAATAAAAAGGTTGACCCCCCGAAGAACGAAGGGATTATGGATACCCGGATACTTAAAGGAAAGATTCACGATATTGAATCCACTCCCCGAACCGGCCTCCAACGTTAGTTTGCCTTCATCGTTCTCATTTGCCTTTTGTTGTATTTCGTTCAGCCGTTCAAAAGAAGTCCTGGCATCCTGCAAGTCCTGAAAAAAAAGCATGATGTCCTGCAGCGGGACCGTCAATTGACCGACCATATAACCTATCCCCAACATGACGCCAAAAGTGATCTTGCCATTTACAACCCAATAGGAGCACAGGAAGGTAATGAAGATGCTCTTCAGCTGATTGATCGTATTTGTTCCATTTTGCTGAACGCTCAGGAATTTCAGGTTACTGACCTTGAACCCGTATAGCTTTTGCTGTAACTCATGCCATTTCCCAATTCTCCCCTCCTGCGCATCATTGATCTTTATCTCCGTCATCCCCGATATCAGATCGTTAAGGAAATACCTCTCTTCGACCGCCAGCCCGAATCTCCGGTAGTCCAGCTCCTTTCGCTTCTTCATAAACAAAAAGAACCAAATAAAGGATAACGCCGTCATGATCAAAAAACTGCCGACAATATAGCTGTCGTACCAAAAAAGCTGCACCACATACACCAACAACAGCGACGCCGAGAAAAAGAAGCCAACCAGTTTTGTGGAAAGGAACGTTTCGATCCTCGAATGATCGGCTATCCGCTGATAGATATCGCCATGGTTTTTCGTGTCAAAGAAGGAAATGGGCAGCCTGATCAATTTCAAAAGAAAACCCGAAATGATCCGGATACTTAGTTTCGTACTTAATTTGGCTTGAACCAGGTTTTTGATATAGTTCGTAACCGTCATGGCTCCAAATAGCACAAACTGAAAAAGCAGCATGCCCCAGATTATATTTACCTTTTTCTTCTCCACGCCGGCGTCCGTCATATATTGAATGGTCTTTGGGATGACGAGCGATAACAGACTGGACAGGACTACGATCAGAAGAAGAAGGGATAAAGGTTTTAAATGAGGCTTAAGATAAGTTGCAAATTGACGGAATAGATTTTCCGCAGGCCCTTCCCCCCAAAAACCATCGGATGCCTTGACCACCTTATGGCCGTCCACCATCTCCCCCTTTTCACCGCCCACCATCCCCCCCTTGCTGCCGCCCGCCGCCCGCGCACCACCCGCCGCCGACTTATCGCCGCCCCGCGCCCACCCATCACCCCCCGCCGCCGACTTATCGCTGCCGCCCGCCGCCCCCGCGCCGCCACCCACCTTCGGCTCGATCAAAATAGCCACCCCCTTCGCCTCATTGCCCAACCACTCCGCTATGAATTCCTCCTGCGATAAAACAATCATTCCATGACCAGGGTCACCGATCGTAAACTTTCCGTCCTTCGCCCGGTATAATACAACGTAGTGATTGTTTCGCCAATGCAGGATACAAGGCAACGGCCTTTCCCTGACGAGATAATCCAATGTCGTCATAAATCCCACGGCCAAAAGCTGGATTTGCTCCGCGGCATACACAATGTCGGCGACGCTCGTCCCAAGCCGCGACGTATTGCATAGCCCTCTCAATCCGGCCATATTGGTCTTGATGCCGTAGTACTCTCCAACCATCTTCAGACATGCCGGCGCACAATCCATCGTGTCCAGTTGCCTTTGGAATGGAAATTTTTGACGCTTTAACATTTAAAAAATCCAAAGTATACAATAGTGATGTCCAATTCCGTATTTCCAAGGGTCGACCCGTCGTGAAAACAATTGTCCGTCGGAGCAATATAATACTGATAAGGTTTTTGGATTATTCTTATGACCGGATACCCGGGAAAATGCCTGAAAAACAACCCCGAGATATTCCCGATATTTATATCCTTCTCCTCGATACCCGCCTCTCTTTTCAGCATGTTCAGCACCTGTATCATCGAAAGGTTGACGAAGAGGAACGATCGGGCGTCCTTCCCAAGGTTAATGGAGATCCGGTTCCCAAACCGATGCGCCGTACGCACGGTCATTTTAGCGGTCCCGTCATTGTGCATTCCCATATATTTCACTTCCGGAGGCTTGAACCCGGCAGGCAATTTGGTGGTATTACAGCCCACCATTTCTATATTCGGAAAATTGATCCCAATGCAGTGAAACTTAAATTCCCGCCCATCCGCCATCGGCTCCAAAAAGCGACCGATCTCCCCGCTTAAACTCCTGGTCTTCTCCGCACTGCCCTGGAACTTTGAAAATACCTCATCCCTGCTAGCCGACTCCGCCAGTCCCATTTGGGAAAAAGCCTCCTTCAAGGTATCGGGAATATCCCCGGCATATACCGTATTAAAGTCATTTCGCTTGCCATTTGCCCTTAGCGCACGGATCTCCCCCGCAGTCAGCCTCCTCCAGTCCCGCCTGGCTACATAAGCCGCGTCCTCATATTGCGGCCGGTAGCTGAGCCCTTGATAATTGACGTTGTCGGCAACCTGGTCCGAATGGAATACAACCCCCGAATTGATCCGGACGGATTCATAGCCTTCCGGCAATTGATTGTGCACCGCAATGCCGCTTTTTAATTCCATTTTCTGAAATCTTGGTTATTAGATAATGTTAACCCGCCCAAACCATAACCCGCCCAAACCATAGCCCGCCCAAACCATAACCCGTCCCGCTAAAACTTGAACGCCCCGAAATATACCAGGATAATGTCCAGTTCCTTCGTCCCTAAAGTGCAACCGTCATGAAAGCAGTTGTCCGTTGGCGCGATGTAATATTGATAAGGTTTCTGCTCGACCCTGATCACCGGATAATCAGGGAAATATTTGAAAAAGGCCTTTGATATATTGATGACGTCTATATTATCCTTCCTGATGTCCATCTTCTTCTTTAACATATTCAACGCCTGCGGCAGGGTAAGATTGACAAATAGAAATGAGCGCGCCTCCTTTCCAAGGTTGATGGTAAGCCGGTTCCCCGATCTGAATAAGCTGTTCAGCGGCACGTACTTTGTTCCATCATTGTGAATTCCCATATACACCTTATCTTCTTCACTATGGTCCGCCGGTAAGCGGGTAGTATCGCTGGCCACAACCTCCAGGTTCGGAAGATTGCTGCCTAAATAGTGAAAATTAAACGCCTTGCCATCCGATTTGGAGCTTAGGAACGACCCCAGCTCCCGATTGATCCTTGCGACCGCATCAGCATTGCTCCGGAATGCTTCAAGCACTTCAGCCCTTTCTTTACAATCTCCTAGCCTCAATCCTTCAAATGCCGATTTCAAGTCCTCCGGGATCTTCCCGATATATACCGTATTGGCTTTAGTTCGCTTCTCAGTGGGTTTTAGCACCAGCAGCTCCCTTTCGTTTAAGCCCCTCCAGCTTCTTTTCGGGATATACGCATCCTCTTCAAAACAAGGAGTGAATGAGTAATTGCCATACTCCACCTTATGCTTTTCCACCTGCCGGTGATGTACCACACCCGCATTGATGGCAATATGACCATGCCCCTCGATAGCATCCGAATAGAGCATAATACCCTTTTTGATCTGCATAAATGAAGGTTTTAGTTTATTCTGTCGAAAACACCCGTATATACAATGGTTATGTCGATCTCCTTGTTGCCCATCGTAGTGGCGTCATGAAAAAAATTGTCCGTAGGCGCTATATAATATTGATAAGGCTTTATACCGATCCTGATAACCGGATAGTCCGGATAATGCGTAAAGAATAAATTAGCGATATTACCCAGGTTCACGTCCGGCGCCGATGCATCCGCTTTCGCCTTTATCATCTTAACTACCTGCCGCATCGAAAGATTGACGAACGTCAGATACCTTGTCTCTTTGCTTAGATTGATCGAAATGCGATTCCCCGATTTAAAGGCCGTATACGGCGTGAAACTTTTGCTTTCGTCTATGTGCAGCCCGACATAGATGAATTTCTGCCGCGCATAGTGAAAAGTAAGCGTCTCCCTGTTAGGCATTGCACGCGTGATCTTATGGAATTTATAATTACCGCCCGGCGAAAAACGCCGCAGGAAATCATCCAGCCTTTTGTTCAGCACCTTGACCTCTTCCTCCTTTTTTCGGATCTGCGGCATCACCTCATCGATGTGCGTAAGGGTATGCAACTCAAGGGCGGTCACGGCCTCTCTCACGCCATCGGTAACCTCCCCGGCGCTGATGCTCTTCGTAAAATCCGCACCCCGGTCACGGGTCATCAGCAATTTCGTCTCCGCCCGATCGAGGTTGCGCCAGCTCCATTTGGGAATATAAGAGCCCGGCCAATAGTATGTTCCCGATTCCGGCGGTAGTACAGTCCCGTCATTGATCGTTATTTGATCTTCGATCCCCGGAAGATCACTATATAGTTGAAGTCCTTTTTTCAGGTACATAACTGTCCGGTTGTTTGAATGAAGTAAGTTTTTTCTTCACCTCGCCCTTTATTTTGACCGAAGCCGGCTTTTTCAGATCCTGAATTATTTGCTCATATGACAGCCGCACCACCCCCGTTTGACTGACACTATCGGCCGGAAGCCCGTCTATCAGATCATTTTGGATAAATGCCGTCAGGCGGATGATATCCTTACAATATATAGTCGGATTGTCGAAACCGGTCTTATTCGCAAACCTGCTCCCAAGAAAGCCGCCGCCGCACATCTCATAGATCGGGCAGTTCGAACACTGCTCACACACCATTTCATGGGCATGATAATAGACATCGAAAACGTCATTCTCGAAAATATCTTCTATCTTATTTGTATGCAGATTGATATCATTTCTCGTTATTCCCTCGTAACATGCCCTCAATGAATCCACGACTTCAACCCCCCCGTTGGTCTCGATGACTGCCACCCCATTCTTCCTGATCCCGAAAGCCTGATTACCGATCCGGTCCTCTCCCAACAACATCGCGATCAAATTCTCGAACAACTTGATAGCGGGTCTTCCCTTGTCCTTTTTCCAAATCAGAAAAAGCTCGATTAGCCAGTCGCCGAACGGAGTATAGTCGTCATTCCCAAACCTCGATTTGTCAAACGCCTCCGGTAGCTTGTCATAGTGACCGTCCGGAAAGAGCAGATTCAGGCTTTTTATCGAAAGGGATTTCATTTCCTGATAGTATTCCCCGACCGGGATTGCAATATTCAGGACGCTCAATATGCCGATCAGTCCATTGCCGACGCCCAACCGCACTGCCGCGGCCACCTGGTCGTATGAGCCTTTCCCATTATGAAAGACCCGGTAAGCGTCATGAAACCTCACCGGGCCGTCGATACTTATCCCGACTTTGACCTTGTTGGCGTTTAGCCACTCATACCAGTCCCTGTCAAGATTTACGCCGTTGGTCTGAATAATATAGCTGAACTCCACGGCAGGAGCGGTTTGCCTGAAGATCTCCAGACAATCCTGAAAGTACTCCCGCCCCAGCAACAGCGGTTCGCCTCCATGAAAGACGATTTGGACACTGCCGATATCCGCATTTTTACAATACGCCTGCAGTCTCTCGGCCAGCGCCGTAATGGTTTCCAATGTCATGAATTTGGGCTGGTCGAGATAGGTCTTGTCGCCTAAATTATACATATAGCAATAGGAGCAATTAAGGTTGCATCGGCTTGCAACTTTCAGCACGAAACAGGTTACTCTTTTCATTTTGAAAGCATTGATGAATTACTCGGGCCATAAATAGCCAATTCCCGATAATACACCCCGTTAGAAGCATATGTAAAGGAAATTGGCCATTCGTGCGATCAATTATAACGCAGCTTGCAGGAACGTATCATGCTTGTCATAAGCCGGTTCCTCCGTCATGCGCATCCGCAGATTACTCGGTGCCGCCACGTTACAGTCAGTCCCCGCACCGCCGAAAATTGCCTTGTAAAGGTCCAATTGTTCATTTTCCGAAGACTGAATAGCATTTTTGATAATGCTTTTCTCTTCCGCATTCGAAGCGATTTTTGCTTTTTGCTTCATACAAAAAATTTAGGTTCTTAAAAAATAAGCCATCGGTTAGGACATGGCATTTGCCCTTCCATTTTTATGTTTGTTTAAAAATGAAACATGAATGAAATGTTTTCGCCGGGTATTTTCGCGGGGCCCGCTCCAGGGATCTACATGATCCGGTCTTTCACTGCTTCAAACTCGGTGGCCCTGGACCTATTCTTCCTGATCGTTGTTTTTCCGAAATTATAACTTACCGTCAGCGCCACGCTCCGGGTATCGTAATAGAAGCTTTCTACGGCCAAAAGATCGCTCTCATGAACATTATAGTTATCCTTATTACTCTTGAACAGATCCGTTGCCGATAAGACGATATTAAAGGCGCCCGCCGACTTCCGGAATCTTATTTCCGTGTCGAGCCTGTTCCCAACCCTTGTGTCCACGATAGTGAAAGGGAAAGTGTTATTGGCTACCACCGTGCAGGTAAGCCCATGCTTTGGAGAAATGGAGAATGTTTGATTCGTCGATATGCTGACCAGGTAAGACCTGCTATCGATAGTCAGCGACGCATAAGACCCTTGCGTCGACACATGGCCCGCCAGGATCGTACCGGACAACTGCCACCAGGGCCGCAGTTGATTATAATAGATGCCGGCAACCGTATAGCTATGCTTATTGCCATAATTCACTTTCTGATAGACGACCACATTCCCCGAATCCTGATAAGGAAGCGAGAAGAATTCGTTCAACGTCTGACTTGCCGCCAGCTGAACGGTATATGTAGCGCTCTTGCCTTTCCAGCCATGGCTCAACTCCTCCCGGTAGTATCTCGAAGGCAGCAGAAATGGGTTTCCTTCAAAATACGTCTTGTCCGTCGTATAGGTCCTGAACGGGTTGACATCCCAATAGCTCGGCCTGGTAATCCTGCTGGAAACAGCCAAACCATAAGTTCCCAGATGAGGTGGAGTAAATTTTAAAAAGCCGGTAGGGAAAACATCGGTGTAATTCCTGTCGACGACCTTCACTCCGTCCAGGTACCCCCTATCGATCGTATTTTCCACGCGGGTCCCTATTTGATATGCCCAAATGGAATTTATTTTATGGTTCAAAATAGCATACGCCGCATTGATATTTTCGTCGTACTTGAATAAGTTGCTCAGCGCTGCATTTTCAACCCAGACGCCACCCGCGCCATAGTCCTCGAATACAAGGTTGTCATTGATCGCCGACGCCGAAGCCTTTGCTCCAAGGTCAAGGGAGATCTTTTTGGAAAAAGGCCAGCTAAAATCCGCTTTTAAAGATTGATTATTGACGCGTTGAGGAGAAGAGCTCCTGAAATAATCCTGATTGTATAGCGGCTTGCCGGTGGCCTCATCCAACACATCGGTATTATTGACGGAGTGATATGACGATGTATAATTTAAGGCGTCGAAATTGAGCGCTAACTTTTTGCCCAATGAATCCAACTTGCCTTCATAATTCAAATTGAATGAATAAGTATTCGAATTCAGCTTGTCTGTATTGGCGGAGGAGGTAGTGGAATCCGAACTGAGATATTGATCGTGCGTCACGGCATTGCGGGATTTATTGTCCCAATTGCCTGAATAATCGAACAGCAACCCTATTACATTATTGCGGTTCAACTGCCGGTCGATCCCTAAATTTATCCCGGAAGACCACGTCCTGGTCTGACCTGAAGTACTGATATCCGAATTCTGTACGTCGTCACTGGCGCTGCCCGGGAAATAGAAATCCTGAATAGCCGTCGGCTCCCTTCTTTTATCTACCACGTAAACATCCGAATAGATATCCCACTTACCCGTGCGCCCGTTCAGGAAAAGACTTCCCGATTGCGAGTTCAACGCCGTTTGCCTCGTGCTTAACGAAGCGTTCCCGTTAAAGCCGTCCTGAGTGTTTTTCTTCGTTATGATATTCAAAATGCCGGCCCCTCCCTCCGCATCATATTTGCTGGACGGGGTTGTCATGATCTCGATGGCGTCCACGTTATCGGCCGGGATCGCACTCAGGTACGCCTTGAGCGCATTGCCCGCCAGCATGATCTTTCTGTTATTCACATAGACGATAGCGCCGGAATTCCCGCTTATTCGTATCGCGCCGTCTTCCGAGGTATTGACTAACGGGGTTTTCCCGATCACATCCCATAAATTATTCCCATACGCAAGATCGGTTCCCGAGACATTGAAGCGAAGCCGGTCGATCTCCATTTGAAGGATCGGTCTTTTTGCCGTCACCTGCGCCGACTGCAGCATTTTACCGCTTTGCAATTGCACGTCGATCGACGTGTCTTCTTTTATGACCGCCCGCAGCGTCGTGTCGTTATAGGAGACGAACCTGAACAGGAATTTATATTCCCCTGCCTTTAAATGATTGAACTGATAACGGCCTGCGCTATCCGTAATAGTATTGCCAACTACGATTGCCCCCTGATGAAGGCTTACCACGACATATTGCAATGGCTTTTTTATTTCATCCTCCACTTTGCCATTAACGGTGATCTGAGCTGACGCAGCCTGAATAAGTAGGATGTAGAAGAATACTTGAGCGGTAAGTGCGATCGTCTTCAATGATAAGTGTTTAATGGCTGATCGGAAAAGCAATATACCCAAAATTATCAAACCGCATTTCCTTTTTGAGTAAGCATAAACACTTACAAAACAAAAAACCGGCGCAATCGCGCCGGCTTTCGCTCAATGTTCCACCCAATATTCTACTACAATATTCTAATCGACCATAAGCCTCCGCGAGACGGTCCGCACCTTTAGCTTAAATAGAATAATTTTCCTGGGCCGCCGGTTTCAACAATTCGCAGTCGAATCCCATACTGCTATAAGCCTCGAATAATCTATTATAGTTCGGATGCGACTCCAGGTCAAATCCCCTCTCCCGGCAAAGAACTACGTAGTTGCTGATTATCAACCATTGCAGGCTGGGCGCCGCTTGCCGGATATCGTCGAATCGCTCGTATATCCCTTCCTGGAACCGTTCCTTCTCCCCGCTATAGTATAAATGCAGGAGCATAATGGGCGATTGCGCCCATTGTATAACCCGCCGGCCCTGCATCGCACCGGCAGCCTCAATGATTATCCGCCCAAAGAAGTTGCCCGCATTCATAAAATCATTGTTGCAATATTCCAAAGCGCCATTGAATGCAGACCTGGTAATATTACTCAACACCAAATGATGCGTTTCAGCATCCATCTGCCAAAACCGGTCACAAATCACCCCGCCTGCATCGAATTGGAATCGCTCCTCGACTTCCATCCCGCTTATCTCCCCCATCAGGGTGAACGAGATCAACGCATTCATATCCGCCAAAGCGCCGTTCAGATCACCCTTCCGCATTTTGACTACGACGATATTGCGCCATTGCTCCAGCGCTCCCGTGAGGATAAACGGATAATTCACACTTTGGGTCATTGCATAACCAATGGCCTGCTCGAGCAGCTCGATCGCTTCCTCGCTGCGTCCGCAGGCATACTCGTAATAAGCTACCGCCGCTCTTATCATAGACGACATCCCGTTCCTGATATATTCCGGATATTCCATTTTTTGGGCGGCAAGCCTCTCGAAGATCGCCTCTGCCGAATGCAGCTCGCGCCGCCTCGAAAGGGCGAGCGCATTTTCAACATTGTCAAATTGTTTGTACAACGATCTGAGGTCCGCTTCACTTATCCGATCGGCATAATGTTCCACCAGCTTATGGAAAATGTGAGTTGGCTGGATCTTTTCGTGATACTGCCGCAAAAGACAGTCCGCCGTAAAACACTCAATAAATGTATTCATGATTTAGATCAGATTATTCTCACATCTCCCGGTTAAAAAGCTATGAAATAAGGATTCGAGAGATCTTCTTTATTATAAACAAGTTCGCCGCTCAGGTCCTGCAGGTAGATTCCCCTCCCCGCCGCATTTAAAATGGCATGGGCGGCAGCCGTATCCCACTCCATAGTCCTTCCCAGCCTGGGGTATAGATCGGCTTCTTCCTCCAGCAGGGACATGAATTTCAATGAGCTGCCCGCAGTGACAGAGGTGACGTTTGGAAATTGCTTTATGAATTCTTCCGTTGCCGCCGACCAATGAAAGCGGGAACCGACCACCCGTAGCGGCGACTTTTCCAAAAGATCCTCAAATCGCAACCGATCCGCCGCCGAGCTCATTCCCAGCCCGCTTCCATGGGCCCACAATCGCCTCATTTGCCCTGCCTGCCGCTTATAGATACCTGTTTCAGTCGATCCCACATATAGCCCGTCATTACACGGGATATACAGCACCCCCGCAACCGGTCGCCCCCGATGGACCAGTCCGATGTTGATGGTAAACTCGCCGCTCCCGGCAATGAACTCCTTCGTTCCATCCAACGGGTCGACCAACCAGCAAAACTCCCATGACTTCCTCACATGATAGCCCTTCAACACGTCTTCTTCCGAAATAACCGGCAACCCCGTCTCCAGAAGATAATCGACGATGATGGCCTGGGAAGATCTATCGGCAATGGTGACAGGCGAATTGTCCGCTTTCATCCGCGCCTCCGGCGAGCCCTGATGATAGATTTTCAGAATTTCCTTCCCTGCCGACATAGCAGCCTCTACCGCAACCTCCACCATCCGCTCGATCCTTACCCGTCCCATCCTCGATAATGATTTTCATTGCCAGACATGATGCTTTTCACCCCTGACATCCGCCCCCAATGCCTGCCGGCCAAAATAAAAAACACACTGATCCCTTGTAGCAGGCATTACCGCGCAACATATGGCTTCACGATAATACCTTTCCAGATCGAAGCTCCTGCTTAGCCCGCCACCGCCGCAAATTTGTATCGCCTCCCGTGTCATTTTGGTCACAAGCAGATTGACAAGATGTTTGGCTAGAAAAAGGTAATACTCCATTTTGCTATCGTCGGCCTGCATATCCACCATCGAAGCAGCGGCGCCGACGATGTGCGTCGCCACTTCCAGGTCCGCTGCCAGTTCACCCACCCTGCTTTCCAACAGATCGGACGCGCCCACCTGGTAGTGCTTCTTCTCCCTGACATATTCCAGGAGAAGATCGAATGTACTTTGACATAGCCCCAGATAGGCAGGAGCAAAACCCCCTATCACCCAATGCGGGTCTTTCAATAAGCTGTAGAAGGCCAGTCCCTCGACCCCCATGAACATAGAGTCTTTGTCGACAACGCAGTCTTCGAATATGACCGTATTGGAGACGGTCGGTCTTAAGGCGATGGGATTCCAGTTATTAAGGATCCTGATTCCCGGAGTATCGCGCGGCACTATAAAAAAGCTCAATAAATTTGTCGATTCTTTACCTTTCGGTTTCGCCGGAAATACAAAATAGTCCGTATAGGTGCTCATCGAGACAAAGGACTTAGTGCCATTTAACACAAATCCATTTTCGCACCGTTCATATGTCGCCTTGTATTTTGAGAAATTCGACCCGACTCCCGGTTCAGATGATGCGGACGCAAACACCTTGCGATGCCCGATCACCTCATCGAATATCCTTCTTCTAAATCGCTCGATATGCTCACCGACCCTTCCCTGCGCCCTGGTTGGATTCGCTTCCGCTATAGGCCCAAGCGCGGTATGATGCATATTATAACATAGCGCGGTCCCCAGATCGCCGGTTGCCAGGATCGTCAGGACTTTCGTATAAGTGGAATAATCGGCTCCAAGCCCTCCCATCTTCTTTGGGATCACTAAAGCCAGGAAGTTCTCCTGCTTCAGAAGCTCAAAGTTCCTCACCGGAAACTCCCCTTTCGCCTCATTTTCACTTGCGGTCTTTCGGAAGATCGCCGACAGCTCCCTGGCTTTTTGAAGGATATCCGGATCGGCTTTTGCGTCCGTCAGATTTGGTAATTGTAACGAAGTGGAATTCATATCTTAATTTATTAATATCTACCTGGGAAGCGCGGCAGGCTGAAACTCCATTAATACCCGGATCGATTCGTCTTCATCCAATCGCGAAGTATCGATAAGGATATCCGGCGCCGGCGGTGGTTCATACGGATCGGAGATCCCCGTAAAATTCGGCAGCATCCCCGCCCGCGCCTTTCGATATAAACCCTTCACATCCCGCTGCTCACAGACCTCGAGCGGACAAGCGACATATACTTCAATAAACTCGCCGGGACTAAACAGCTTTTTTATCCTTTCTCTTACATCGAAGTACGGGCTTATCACCGGGATCAGAACCGTGACGCCCGTCTGCAGCAGCAACCTGGCCACTTCCGCGATCCGGCGGCAATTTTCAACCCTGTCCTCCCTGCTGAACCCCAGATCACTGCATAACCCCTGGCGCATGATATCCCCGTCCAGCACCATATGCCGGATACCTCCCCGGGTCAGAACTTTGCTCAGTTCGCCGGCAAGCGTAGACTTCCCCGAACCGGAAAGCCCCGTGAACCAGATGACACAAGGCCGCCTCCAGGCCACTCCACCCCCCAACCCGTCACCCGCCAACCTCTCGCCCCTCAATCCCTCACTCACCACCCCGTCACTCACTAACCCCTCACTCGCCCCCCCGTCACCCCTCAACCTCTCGCTCTTCAATCCGTCAACCACCAATCCCTCATTCGCCACCCCCTCACTCGCCACCCCGTCACCCCTCAACCCCTCATTTATAAAATCTTTGTTGCCCATGTTCAATTTTTATGATGACAGCCTTTTTATCGATCGGATCCCTGTTCTCGTTGAGGGTGATGGTCCCCGTGACACCCGGATAGTTTGCCGTCGCGGCTATCGCCTTCCGCAGCGCCTCCGGATCGCCAAGATCGCTTACCGTACTACAAGCCTTGACCAGCACGCCAACCGCGTCGAAAGCCAATGCGGCGGGAGCGATCGTGTATTCGTTGTTCCCGAAATCCTTCACGAAATCCCGGGAAGCCCTGCTGGTATCCGCAAGGTCCCAGTGCGAATCATAATAGGCATTGTCGATATAGCTTCCGCCTTCCTGGAAAAAGCCGGGCGTCCCCCACCCGTCCGCACCCAGAAATACGGACTGGATACCCATAAGCCTGGCCTGCTTCATGATCCTTCCGGTCTCATAGTGACCTGGGAAAAAGATGACGTCAGGAGCAAGTCGTTTCACTTCCTTCAGGTATTCCGTAAAATCAGGGCTTTCGATCGTATAAGGGATCAGTTTGAGCACCTTGCCCCCCGCATTTTCAAAAGTGGCCGTAAACTGCTTCGCCAGCCCCGGGCTGTATTCTCCCGTATTTTGCTGAAATATGACCGCGGTCTTGGCTTTTATATCGTTCCACGCGAACAACGCCATGAATTTGCCCTGGTAAGGATCGGTGAAACATACGCGAAAGATATAATTTCCTACCTGGGTCACCGCGGGACTGCTGGCAACGTTCGTGATCATCGGCAGCCTGTTCCTTTGGGCCACCGCAGCCACTTCCATGGAATGCGAGCTCCACCCGCATCCGATTATAGCCAGAACATGCGCCTTGACCGCCTCTTCGGCCGCCTGCCTCGAACCCTCCAGGGTACTCTTGTTATCGAATACGATCAGGTCGATCCTTCGACCATTGATCCCCCCATGTTTATTGTAATAGGCGGCGGCATATTTTACGCCGGCCACCGCACTGGAGTTGTCATCTCGCGCATCACCCGAAGTGGCGAAAATGGCGGCTATCTTCACAGTCCCCGGATCATTGCCCTTGCTTTGCCGGGAGGGCACAAGGACAAAAGTGAACAAAAGACATAAGATGAGCTTGTTCATAAGAGATATTTAAGGTGTAATGAAAAGCATTCTATGATACCAACTTGTCAACCCACACATGCCCCCCGTCGGAAAACCGCCGCTGATAAACGACGCCGGCATTCCGGTCCGGCAATTCCAATTTTGTACAATACAGATTCCCTTTATAGATGCTACACGTCATCTCCCCGCGCAAATGGTTTACAATCGCGTCACAAGCCGCCCTGGCCGCAACTATCTCCGGGTCCGCATACCTGCCTTCATATACCGCCGCTCCTATCAGGCGGGACAGATGATTCATCAGCGAAGCGGCATTCCGCGATAGCGTAGCCTGAAGCAACCGGCCATACGCAAAACTTAACAAATCCATTCCCGGTGATTCATAGACGCCCCGGCACTTGGTGTCCGTGATCCTGTTCTCGAGTACGGACCTTAGACTGACGCCCGCCTTGCCGCCGATCTTGTTCGCCATGTCCAAAAGGGCAAACGGCGCATTTGCATCGCCATTGATACCACAAACCCTCCCGCCTGCTATGGAGACCGTCAATCGCACCTGCTCCTCTGCCGCATTCCAGGGCATGACGCTCATCAGGGGCTCGATATGCGTATAGTCATCCCCCATCCCCTCTATTTCAGTCCCTTCGTGCGAAGTGCCGATCACGCACGAATCCGTCGACTGGCTGATCTTTGAATCCGGAAAAACGTCGATGCCCTCACTCGTCAAAAATTCGTACATGTCCCTTCGCCCCCTGAGATCCCTTGCGATCTCTACGGTCTCCCAGGGCAGGAACTCCTCCAGGCCGGACAGGTATTTCCGGCCATAGCGGGAGAATCTTCGCTGATCGTTTCCGCCGCCTACACAGCCATGCGTGAACACCTCGCATTCCGCCGCCAGGAAATAGGGCGCCAGCTCCTTCACAAGAACATAGCGTAAGCCGCCGGTACTGTTCCAATACCCGCCTTCATAACTGGCATTATATTTCAGCATGTCGAGAGCATGACCGCCAATCTCCTTCCGCAAATCGATCTTGCTCACCGCGATCCCCCTTTCCGCCAGTTGGCCCAGTAACCGCTCCAGGCGTGGTTCATCCTCCTGCCCGACGTCGGCCCAGAAGGCATGTACCGTACAACCGCGTGAAGAAAGATAGACCGCGATGGCAGTGCTCACGAGCCCTCCCGATAAAAAGACGCCGGTCTTTTTGTTATACTGATCTTGAATCGAACGCATAAGTTGTTGGTTGAAGTGACTTTAATTTTTCATATAACGGCAGGCTCTTTTCGTAATAAGCCTGTAGTCCCGCATGATTTTTAACGTTGACGCTATATTGCTGACCGGCAGCGGTGAATCCCGTACTGTTGCTTACCCCTTCATGCCATTTTTGCGTCCGGCGCCAGAGCCCGCTCTCCCCCGGCTTCCAGGATAAACTTTCGGGATTATATGGTATCCCGGTGCGGTCGCAATATCCCCTGACAACGGTAGCCGGGTCTTGCAGCAACTCGTCGGCGTCAACCACGTCAGCCACACCGATCTTCTCTTTATCGAGCTCCTCATACAAGTCCAGCAGGTTTCCATAACCGATTTCGGCGAATGAGAAATTAGGATTCATCGCGTAATACGAATTGATCGTTTTTTCCGGCTCCCGGATAAGAAAGCTATGGGTAAGGGCCTGCAACAGATCAACCCTCCTGAAGAGAACGTCATACCGGTATTCCAGCGTCTCCTTGAGAAATACATTGGTTCTGCCGGCCCACTCGATGATCCGGTCCGCGATGGCGTCGTAGGAATCCAGCCGCATCAAGCTCCCTTCCGGCGACATGACCTCCACGCTTCCCGTGTCGTAGAAGGTACAAAAGGGCTCATGCAACACATAGAAGTCACCCCGCTGCAGGATCATTCTTTCAAATGCCGTCGACAACGATCTTGGATGCGCCCAAAGGGCAATAGCATATCTATTCATATTGCGTATATCTTTTCAAATTGCGGTCAACAACGATACCACCTGCAGTATGCCCAATGCACAAAAGATTATTCCCGAAACAAGATTCAGCGTTTTCGCAATGCCTGCATTGGAGCTTAGCAGATGCCTCACCTTCCCCGACAAAAAGCCTACCGCGGAGTCCACCAGCAACCCCATGATCAGGAACGATACCCCCAGAACTACCAGCCCCATCCTTGCATTCTTTCCGTCCGGAGCAATGAACTGCGGTAAAAAAGAAAGATAGAAGATGGCAACTTTCGGATTCAGCACATTCGTGATCACAGCGCGGGTATAGATATTTCCAAGGTAACCCCCCGCCGGGCGCCCGACGTCAACGGTGACATGGGTATCCCTGAGCGTTGAATAACCTATCCAGAGAAGGTACAGCGCGCCGGCAATTTTGATCCCGATCAGTATCCCCGGCAAAGCGATGATCAGAGCCAACCCGGTCGTAACAAGTATCGTATGGAAAACCATCCCCGTGGCCATACCCAGGGCCGACACCACCCCGCCGCGAACCCCTTTATAGATCCCGTTGGCGATGATATACACCATGTCCGGGCCCGGGCTTATACAGATAAGGAACGCAGCGCCCAGGAAAAGGCCATAATTGGTGATCCCGGAAAACATCGGTGCTTATTTAGGATTTCGCTGCTCCCATTTGACTGCTCCCATTTTACGATTGCGCAACCATATTTTTGGATCGGGAGACGATCTTCCTCGGTTCGGGAATAACCTTTTTGCCGATCACCCGAATAAGGAGAAACAATACCAATAGACCAGCCAACAGCGATAACAATGGCGGAACCCCGAACGCCGCCGGAACAAAGCCGGCGACAAGGGAAACAACCATAGCCATGATCCCGTAAGGTAATTGGGTCCTGAAGTGATCCATATAGTCGGAATGCGACGAGACAGAGGAAAGGATCATCGTGTCCGCAATTGGCGAACAATGATTCCCGAATACGGCGCCCGTCAGCACGGAAGCAAAAACAATGACCGGAATATCGCTCCCCGGTCCCGCCATCTGGACCGCCAGCGGTAGCGCAAACGGCACGACGATCGCACACGTCCCCCATGAAGTTCCCGTAGTAAAGGCAATGAGACAGGAGATCAGAAAGGTCACCGGAGCGATGACGGAAGGCGAGATCAGATGCCCGGCTTTGCTGCTCAGGTAGTTGGCCAGCTGCATGTCGGTAATGATATTCTTCAGCGCAGCAGCCAGGACCAGCATGGTTAAGGCAGGGATCATCGCATTGAAGCCTTCACGCAATACCTCCATAAATCGGGTGAACGTATATCTTTTCGTCGGAACCGTCATCAGCATGACCACCAGCACGGTTGCGCAACCCGACCACGCCAGCACAACCGGCGCATCCGCGTTCCCGATCGCCTGCTGCATCGTAAATCCTTTCTGATATCCATTGTACCATAACCCCGCAAAAATGGTAACGACGAAAGTGAGAATAGGAATATAAATGTCCGCCAGCTTTCCTTCCCGCGCATTCTCAACCGCTTCCAGCGCCGCCCCCCCTTGTGGCGAGCTCCCCGGCGCAAACAGCTGTCCTGTCGTCTTCGCCCTCCGCTCCGCCCGTAGCATCGGCCCCCATTCGCGCCGCAGGATGATCGTCGCCAATACCAGCATCAGGATAAAGAGGGTATAGAATTGATAGGGGATCGACCGCACAAGCACGCCCATCGGGTTTGCCCCCTTCCAGCACGTGGCGATCAGCCCGAGCTCCATCGCAACCCAGGTCGAGAAAGGTACGGTCGCCGCCACCGGAGCCGCCGTCGCATCCACGATAAACGCCAGCTTTTCCCTCGAGACTTTCTGGCGGTCCGTAATGGGGCGCATGGAATTCCCGACGATCAGCGCACTGGCATAATCATCGAAAAAGATCAATAACCCCATAATGAAGGTCGCCATCTGCCCCCCGCCCGACTTTATCCGCCGGGAGAACGCTCTCGCTATGGCCCGGTTACCTCCCAGGTCAGCCATTATGTTTATCACTCCCCCCATCAGCAGCCCGAAGACCACCACGGAAGCCTCATCACTGGTTGCTAAAGATTTATTGACGATATAGGTCGAGATGGAATCCGTAAAACCTAGAAAGACGCTCCCCTTTATCAGCGATGCGCCCGTCCAGATAGCCAGGAAAAGACTGACGATCACGTCCTTCTTCCAAATGGCAAACCCGATGGCTACGGCAAGAGGTAGAAAACCCCATAATCCAAAACCCGTCTTTATCATCAAATAAGATTTATTGCGACCACCTACTGCGACCATGCCGTCGGCACCCCTGCGACCACCTACTGCGACCATGCCGTCGGCACCCGGTCCCACCGATGCTTCCGGACCTCCTTCATAAGCCGCTCCGGTAAGCCCGGCGCATCACTGACAGCCAGGTTCTCCGCAACATGCGTAGCCTTCCTCATCCCGGGTATGACCGTCGACACCGACGGATTGTCAAGAATGAACCGCAAAGCCAGATGCGCCATACTCATCGAAGCGGGAAGAAGTCCTTTGATCTTCTCCACCCGTGGAATACACTGCTCCAGATTTTCCATTACGAAATAAGTACTTCGCCAGTCATCTTTATCAAAGGTGGTACCGGTGGTCATCGTTCCGATGAGCGACCCTTCGTCAAAAGGCACTCTGGCAATCACCCCGACGCCCGCTTTGTCACAAACGGAAAACAACCTGTCTTCCGGTCGCTGCTCGAAAATGTTATAGATGACCTCCACCACGTCTATAAGGCCCGTATCCAGCGTCTTTTCTACATTCCAGGGCTCCCAGGTATTTATACTGATTCCAAAGGATTTTACCATCCCCTCCTTTTTCAGAAATTGCACCGTCTCCTGCCATTCCCCCTCCTTATGCCAATCGTCCTCCCATACATGGAAAAGCATCAGATCGACGGAAGACTGACCCAGGTTCGTAAGCGTCCTTTTGGTATAGTCCAGCACATGATCCCGTGGAAAGATGTCCCGGATATCGTCCCCCCTTTTTGACGGCCATTGCATATTTTTCGGCGGTATCTTCGAAACCACATAGATCTTTCTATCCCTATAGTTGTTCAATACCTTCCCTATCAGCTTCTCACTATGACCCCGGCCATAGATCCAGGCCGTATCCAACAAATTCACCCCGCCTTCAATGGCAGCCGATAAAGAAGCGATCGACTCCTCATCGACAGACCCCTTCCAGGCCCATGGGCCGATACCCATGCCCCAGGTCCCATAGCCTATTTCCGAAACGGACCAACCCAGCCTGCCCAACGTCCTATATCGCATTTTTTCCCTCCAGCATTTTGACAAGTGAATGAACGGAGATGAAATTGGATTCTGAAAAGTCTTCGATCTCCAGGTTTATCCCGAATGTTGATTCTATCGCGGTGACAAGCCCGATCATTTGCAAGGACGCAAAAGCAAGATCTTCCTTGAGCCGGGAATCGATCTCTACCGGCATGGTTCGATCCCGCATTTGCTCCAGCACAATAGGCTTAAGCTTCTCGAATGTGGTCATACGATTGAGTTATTTATCGGCGCCGATCGTATCCTCGATCATGGAAAAAAAGGACTTGTTCGTTTCGGTTAGTTTTACTTCTATCTCGGCTTGTAGTTTCTTCCGGTCCGTTTTCATCGTGGGGCTCATCGGCAACTCCCTGTATTCGGCAAAAATGCGCGGTATCATGTAAGAAGGAAGCAACGATCCGAGCTGGTGTGGCAATGCTTTCAGGCTCTCCCCATCGCCTTCCCGCGACAAGATCACGGCTGCACATAATAATCTTTCGTTCCCGGCCGTAGCGACGACGATTTCCGTGGCTTTCACCCCCGGCATCCGGAGTAACGCCTGCCGCACCTCATTTGGATGGATCCGATAGCCATTGAGCTTGAATTCCTCATCGACCCTTCCCAGAAAGTCAATGACCCCATCGGCGTTTATACAGCAAAGGTCCCCGGTGTGATAATATACCTCTCCGTTTATTTCTTCCAGCGCCCTCGCACTTTCCTCTGGCCGTTGTAAATACCCCTTGAACACTTGCGGCCCCGCAAGCAACAGCTCCCCTTTACTCCCTGCTTCATCGGTCAGCTCTCCCGCCGCCGTTTGAAGAAATGCTTTGACGTGTTTCAACGGATAGCCGATCGGAAAGTAACCCGACATATTGTCCGACGGTTCACTTATCGTATAGGTGACCGCATCGCAGGTAGCCTCCGTCGGCCCATAACCATTGATGACCTTCATCCCCGGATTGATCCCCAGAAAGAAATGAATGACCTTTTTGTCGCAGACCTCCGCGCCGGACATGATCATTTCAAGATTGTTCAGGGTTATGCCCCTCGCATCCAGATATTGATAGAGTAAGGTAAGAACGGAAGGCGTCGCGGTAAAATGCGTGATCTTCTTTTGCACCAGGATATTCACCAGCAGCCCGGGCATCGGCAAAGCCGGGCTGATATACAGCGAAGCGCCTTTATACAACGGGAAAAAAGTGTCCACGATGCACCCGTCAAAATAAAAAGGAAGGGTATTCATACAGCGGGATTGCTCGCTCATGATGAACACCGAATCGATGCTGTCCATAAATGCACCGAAATTTCCATGGGAGATCGGGACCCCCTTGGGCCTCCCCGTCGACCCGCTCGTGTACATGATATAACACAGATCATCCGGCTCGATGACAACATTCCCCACCGCATCCCCGCCAGCCTTGCCCACCGCATCCCCGGCAGCATCCCCAACCGCATCTGCGCCCCCCGCAGCCTTGCCTTCCCGGATACACTCCGCTACGACATCCCGGCTCACAAGCATACAACCGGACGGGAGCTCAGGAACCGTGGCATTGACGCCATAAGGCTCAAAGAAGACCGCCGGCGCAGTCTCCCCCAATATCAACTGCAACCTGCCGCTGGGTATTTCCTTGTCTACCGGGACATAAACGCCCCCGGCTTTGACAATCCCAAAAATGACGACGACAGAGGCAACATTTTTGCCGGCAAAAAGGATGGCCCGCTGGCCTTTGACAAATCCCATCTCCACAAGCACAGCCGCCAGCCTGTTGGTGGCCAGTTCCAACTCTCCATACGTCAGACTGTTTTCGCCGTCTTCAATTGCAGGCGCGGCAGGCCGGAGCCTTGCCTGATCGGCAAACACGTTGGCAAAATTCACTTCTAAATAGGAGTTCATGGTGAAGTAGTTTTATATGTTGGTAATTGTCTCCATAGCTGCCCCGGCAAGACGCCCCGGCTTCACCAGCCGCTCGATATAAGCACGGAGGCCGTTCAACCTTAACCGGTCGCCACCCAGCCGCTTCGATAAATTGAGATCGCTGATCCGGTTCAGATATTTGAAGAAAACGGTATCCATAGCATCTTCCGATCCATGGCTCGCCGCCTCCGCGGGCAACAGGAACTTCAGCGCATACAGAAAAGATGGGATGTCTTTTCCCGAAGAAGCCGCCGAATCGAGCCTTTTCTTAAAGGCCCCGTATGGAAGCCGCTCCAGCTGGACGCCCTGTTCAATGATAAGCCCGGCCACTTGATTGATCGAAATGCCGGCCGTATTTACCATGTTGATATCCCGGTTCCCGCCGTCCTCCAGCACCGACTGCACGATCAGCTTTCCGGCAAGGTCGGCGGGGAAATAGTCCAAAGGCATGTCGCTATCCGGATACGCCTTCAGATACAGGATCGCCTGGTTGAGCATCGCTAAAAGAGACCTTTCATTCGCAATACCCGTCCCGTTGTTAGGCGCGATCTCACCCAGCCGGTAAATGGATAATGGAAGCCCCTTGTTTCGCGCCGAGACCAGAACTTTCTCTCCGACCCATTTGCTTTGGTTATACCCGCCGGCAGGAATACAATCAAAGTCATATAATATCTTATCCGGCACTATATCATAATGGGTGAACAGCTGGTCCGAGAAAATACTGACCGTAGAAATAAAATGCAGCGGGACGCATGACCCGGAAGTGCAAAATTCAAGCAGGAATTTTATGGGCGCCACATTTACGGAACGAAGATCGGTATACTTCCGGGCCAGATCCACTTCCGCTGCATTATGAAGCACCGCTCCTACCGATTGCCTCAGCTCCTCCACAGTCGCGGCCGTCAACCCCCAGTTTTCCCGGGTGAGATCCCCCTGGATGATCCGGACACGGTCACGCGTAAACTTCGCCGCGGGCAGATCATATTGAGTGAGTTTCCTCGCAAGGCGCTCATAGGCCTGTTCCTCATCCCCATCCCTCATCAGACAATGTACGATGGCGTTAGACCTTTCCAGCAGGTCGGAAAGTAATTGCACTCCGAAGAAGCCTCCGGCGCCGGTGAGTAATACGTCCCTTTTTCGGCCGCCCCCATTCGGCATGATTGCCCTGCTAACCGAATTGGATAGCGATACATAATCGGTTAACATCTGCTCCACGTCATCTGTGGAGGCCGCCGCCTCATTGGTTCGCTCCCTGTCTTGCGACACTTTGATCAATCTCCTGATAGTCAGGTCGTGATATACCTTGTCCAGATCGATGCTGACGTGTAGCAGCGTCTCTATATCCAGGATAAGCTTAAGCGCCTTAAGTGAGGTTCCCCCCTGCGAAAAGAAATTGGCTTCATCATCCAGCTCTTCTAATTCCAGCGATTCTCTGAATAGCTTTCTGATCTCCCTGGCAGATGACTGCGGTTCGCGTTTCCCTTTGCCTGCGATCGATCGCTTCAGGGCCACAACGTCTACCTTCCCATTTCCTGTGAGCGGAAAACTATCCAGCACAAATACCCGGCCGGGCACCGCATAGGCCGGAAGCCAGTCCTTTAGCGATTGGAACAGCCCCGTTTTGAAGACTTCGCTCGTGTCCCCCGAAGCGATGAAAGCAACCAATTTTTGATTGTCGGCTTCGTACAAGACTTTCGCCGCCCTGACACCGGGGAATCGCAGACATTGATACTCTATCTCGCTTAGTTCGAACCTGGCGCCTCCTATCTTGATCTGGTCATCGTTGCGCCCTTTGTAATACAAAAGTCCGTCCGCTCCAACCATGCCGAAATCTCCCGTCCGGAAAAGCCTGTTCCCCGGAACAAAAGCAAATGGGTTTGGTGGAAAGGTCCTGGCGTTTTTATCGGGTTCGTTATAATAGCCGGCGCCTATACACGCGCCGCCGACAAAGATCTCCGCGGTCATCCCCGGCGGGACCGGTCTTTGCTGCCTGTCCAAAAGAATAACATAAGTATTGTCGATCGGCAGGCCAAGCGGCACCTCGACGCCGCCGAAGTCCCGGGGAATAGGATAGAACACCATGCCGATCGTGGCCTCCGTGTGCCCGTACGTATTGAAAAGGCTGACCCGCGGGCACAACCGGTAAAAGCGGGAAATAAATTTTGCCGAAAATGCTTCGCCGCCCACAAGCACCGCCTTCATCGAAGCAAGCATTTCCGTCAGCCGGAAATTCGCCTCCAGTTTGCAAAGCATAAGGTTGAAGACCGAAGGCACAAAATCCGTCATGGTTACCCGGTGCTTCGCGATCAATTGCAGGGTATAGTCGATGTCGATATAGTTTTTACGGCGCGGGATAACGATCTTACAGCCACTTAGCAAAGGCCACAATAGCTGCCAGAGTGACGAGTCGAAGCTGGTATTGCTGTTTTGAAGAATAACATCGTCGTCTTGCCGGATACGGAACACCTTATCCATGTACATGAACCGGTTGACCGCTCCTTTTTGCGTGTTTAGCGCGCATTTCGGCATGCCCGTGCTACCGGAAGTGAAGAACCCATACAGAAGATCATCCGGGCCCGCAAGCGTCTCCCCCTGCCATGTTCCGGAAGCCGATTGCCAGTCGGAAAGGCATCCGGTTATCAGCGCGCTACCCGCCCAGGAGATTTCGGCAGGCGCCGCAATGACGGCCTTTGGCCGGATAGACTCAGCCAGCTCCTTCAACCTTACCTCAGGCCATTGACAATCTGCCGGCGTGAATACAGCGCCCAATTTCATACAGGCCATATAGGCTACCGGAAGTTCGAGGGAGTTGTCGAGCGCTATAATGACCAGGTCTCCTTTTGTTACGCCCCGCTGTGCAAGGATAAACGCCAGCTTGTCCGAACCGCCGTCCAATTCGGCATAGGACAAACGGCTTTCATCATACAGGTAGGCAATGTTGTCGGCGTATCTGCGCATAGCTTCCCGCAAATAGGCGATTAACGGCAACCGATATTCCCAATAAGGCAGGGCATCCGGAGATTGGATCAACATTTTCGGCCACTGGCTGCTTTTTAGAAGCGACAACGACCCGATTGGACAATCCATTTGATCGGCTATGACGTCCATGGCGTCGGTCAACGACTCCGGTAGCCCCCCGGCTCCTAAATGGATGGACAACCGGCTGACCCGCCACTCTATTTCCGCAAGGGCCCCCGCCCCGCCGTCCCCCCAGAAAAAAAGCAATCCCCGATCCGAGACCCCGGACGACTTCCGCTGGTCGATCCCCGGAAAGAGTGATACCATGGCAGCCTCGATGCTTCGCGAAAGCATTTCAGGGGTACTATCTATGGTCGCTTGTAGCCGTCTTTCTGATCCGGGATCGTAAAGATCCCGCGGAACTATGAGAATAGAAAAGCTGTCCACGCTTTTATACAGCGCAGTTATGGCAAAAGCCTTGGCTATCTCGACAGCTGCCGCCTCAGCCCAACCGCTTTCATCGGAAATAGGATAAGCTTTCATTTCAAAAAGCGCTTATTGTACAAAATGAGTTGCGGCATACGTGCCCATTACGCCCAAATGAAGTGCGACAATATTCTTGATCGCTTTATCGCCCCCCTCCAGGATCGTTTTTAGATTCAATACGAGATCGCAGGTGCCCAGGTGCCCGAATTTGCCCTGGTTACTGTTGTTTACAGCCTTCGCATTTATTTTACAGGATTTGGCGACTTGCAGGATCAGCAATTCATTTGCGTTATGAAAAACCACCTGGTCCACCATCGAAGGCAAAAGACCCGACTTCGCCAGCAACTCCCGCAGGCAAATGGTATACGATTGAAGATGTAGCAGCGTATTGTCCTTTGTCAGGTCTATTTCCGCCAATTCGTTCCTTGTGATCACCACTTGTTCTCTGACCTCCGCCAGATGCGGCCCCTCCTCATTCGACAGGACCGTAATTGCGGCGGAATCCCCAAGGATCCCATAAGTGCCGACAACCCTTCCCGTCAGGCCTTTTCCCAGCCTTGTCCCCGAGATGATAATGGCTCTGCTTGGTTTCTGTTCAGCCCGCAAAAGGCCGGCAGCCAACCCGATCGCCACATCGACATTAGCGCAATAATTATCAGTCACCCGGAAGACGGTCGACCGGGGCGTACCCAACCTCTGCAGGATATGATGACCGAAATCCTTCGCGCCGTCGCTTTGATCGGTTGCCATGATGATATATTTCACCGTGCGCGCATCCACGCGTTGACTCTGCATATACCTATCCGCTATCGACATGACCATCTCTTTCAGATCCAGCCGCTGCTCTATCCTGATATTGTCCAGTAACAGCGCTGACTTCGCATTCTTTAAAAAATCCACGCTGTCGGCAAAATAGGGGCTGATACTATCCGCCAGATCCGGACAGCTGGCCAGCTCCAATTCGGTTTCCGGAACGTAACAGTCCAGGTATTCGATATAAATAGGCTTGTCCATCTAGTTGAAAAATTTACTCTCTATGGCATCCAGTGTTAGAAAGTCGGCAATATTGATCTCGGCAGTATCTACGATCCGCCCGGATAACTCTTCGACTAAATTGATCAGTTGCAAGAACTGTAAAGAATCCAGCGCTCCGCTGCCGATGATATTGAAGTTTTCATCAAAATCCGGCGTCTCCGGCGACAGCGAGACGATCCATTCTTTGATTTTTAGAATATTACTATTCATGATACTCCTTATTTGACCGAAACGGAATTGGGGAAATTTCTTCACAAAGCTATCGCTACAATAAGCTAAATGCTCGATCGCACTTACGAATTAACCCTCGCAGGCAGTACAATTGAACTGCACCGATCGCCCGGAATCTCGCCCTTCACCTGCGGATCCCATATCCTATGCTGAACAAATCTAAAGATCAATACAAACTGTCAACGGGGAATATTATCAAATATTTTTCGAATAAATTTCGCTTCTGCGAATAAATAAAAACCCCTAAGCAACTGCGCCCATTGCACAGTCTTGACAAATGCTAAATTACTATAAGCCATATTGCGTATTGCACAGAAATCGTTGGCCGAATATTTGAGATATTTCATTAACTTGTTCCACCTTTTCTTATTTGTTAACCGAAACCTTTCCGATGTCTAACCATTCAATCAAAGTAGCGATTGCGGATGATCATAAGTTAGTGCGTCAGGCAATAATCTTCGGTCTTGCAGGAGATGCTTCCATATCGATCGTCCTTGAAACTGAAAATGCGATCGAACTGATCGCCAGCCTCCCTAAATACAACCCCGATATTGTATTGCTCGATGTCAAGATGCCCGGCATGAACGGCATTGAAGCCTTGAAAATAATTGCCGATAAGTACCCGGAGGTTAAGGTGATCATGATCTCCGCCTTTCTCGACGAAGTCTTCATTGCACAGTGCCTCGAGTATGGCATTTATGGCTACTTATCCAAGGCAATGGGCATCTCCGAAATAATCAGGGCGATTAAGGAAGCATATGAGAACAGGATGTACCTGACCAATTTAATAGAAAATCGCATGGTGAAGAATTATCTTATTTCGTTCAATAAGAAAACCCAGAATTTACTCCCCGATTTTTCATATGAAGAGCTGCAAATTCTTAATCTTCTTAAAGAAGAAAAGACAACGCAGGAGATTTCGGTCCTTATGAATCAAAGCAAGCGAAGCATCGAGCTGAAACGGGATCGCATGAGAGGAAAAGCCAATTCAAAGACGATCGGCGGACTATTGCTTTACGCCCTCAAACGTGGGATCCTGGAATAACCCTCACCCAAGCTCATAGGGCTCGAATGCCTCAACCGCCAGCGCCGGATCCAACCCGGGATTAGATGCATCCCCCCCGGCCTCTACCACAAGGTGACAGGCATAACCCTGAAAATAAGGCACCCTGGTCAAACCCCATATTCTGCCATCGATACACACAGATTCCCCGCCGGTTACATCCACAAGCGGCAAAGCCAGGCCCAACCCCCGCCCATCCCCCTTAATGACGCTTTCTTTCGCAGTCCAGAGCCAGTAAAAGGTCTCTATCGGATCACTTGAGCCCTTTATCACCGACCATTCGGCCGGAGCAAATTGATCTCTGAACTCATCCGGACAAATATTGCCGATCTTCTCGATATCGATTCCCACCTCCGCTTCTTCACTCACAAAGCAAACCACCCTGTTCGCTGAATGTGAGATGCTGAAAAAGGGCCCGCGCTCAAAGTAAGGCTTATTCTCCGCGGAATATCTTAAGCCCCCGAGATCCGACGGCGAATTTATCCTGCGTAATGCCATCCGAAGCAAGTGCTTGCCAAACAAGCAACCATAAGCATCCTCCCATCTCCTGTACCGTAGTACCTGCTCTTGCAGCCGGATAGGCAGTTGGTCAAGCAAGTTCTGAAAAAGCGCATGCTGCAATGGGTAAAGATATTCGGTTGTATAGAGCAATTGCGCCATCCCTGGTCAGGTATTTATCATCTCTACTTTCTGAATGAATGAAAATAATCAAATTCCTTCATTATAGTCGCGCCGGACAACAATTTAGAAGCCATTGAATGTGCATACTTTCCCCGAAGGATGTCCGCAATTAATAAACCGACTGACTTTGGAAGTTTCTGGGATATGTTGAATATGAAACTGAAATGATCTCCATTCCAGGTGTTGTTGCCGTGATAGACATATATATATAACGTCGGCATGATAAGGGGGAATAAATACTTCCTTTCCAACATTTTTGAAATAAAGCCCGTGTCTTCGCCCTTGACCAGGCTGTCATATTTCAGGTCCTTATTGATTATGTCCTTCCTGCATAGCAGACTGCCCTCCCACGCCCGCGTGTTTGAACAATAAGCCTCCTCCCTTAGCTGATCGAATATGATCCAGTTGACCAGCACGCATGCAGGTTTATAGCTGGTTTTTATACAGCCCATCTGCATCTCGAGCCGCTGACTATGATACCAATCGTCATCGTCCCACTGACAAAACAACTCGCCCCGGCTTTCATGAATGGCAAGATTCCTCAACTCCCCCAATGTCAATTTTGGCTTGGCATTTACTTCAATGCACCTTATCGCATCACAATTTAAACCGCTGGCTATCTTTTTTGTCTCGGGATCGTCATCCTCATATACAAGGACCATTTCCTTCCTGCTATAACTCTGTCCCATAAAGCATTCGATAGCTCTGCTCAACAGCTTGGGTTTTCCCCTCGTGACGCATAAACAGGAAATGAGTGGTGCTGCTTCCATTGGAATAAGGTTTCTTTAAATCAAAACAAATATCAACTTTTCGTATTTTGACGGATGGTTAGATTTAACCGTTTTTTACTTATTTTTTTCGCTTTCCACCGGTGTTTCGAAACCGGACACATTAGTGTATCAAAAGCATCTCCTTTTTGAAGCTAAATAAACTTAAGCCGTTATTAACCAACATAATAAAGACTTGGCAGTATTATTGTGGAAACCGACAGAAATAACCACATCCCATGCTAAAGAATTTCTTCAAAACTGCATTGCGGAATTTTTGGAACAATAAAGGCTACGGTTCTCTCAACATTTTGGGCCTGGCGATCGGCATCGCCTGTTCGACCTTGATCTTCATCTGGGTACAGGACGAGATCACATTTGACCACTACTTTGCAAAACGAAATACACTCTATAAAGTCGAGATCAATACCACCTATCAGGGGCAGATCGCCACTTCAGACGCCACCCCCGGCCCAATGGCTCAAGGCCTGATGACCGAAATACCGGGAGTCAGAAACGCCGGCCGTCTTAGTTGGGAAAATAACCAGCTGTTCAGTCTGGACGATAAAGCGATCTTCGAGCGCGGCTACTACGCGGATTCCAACATTTTATCCATGCTGGACCTGAAATATGAAAGCGGCAACCGCGGTCGGCCTTTTGAAAACCCCTCAGCCATTGTGATCAGCGAAACCATGGCAAAACAGTTTTTCGGGGACGCCGACGGCATCGGTAAATCGCTGAAGCTCGATAATGGCATGAGTTATGTCGTAAGCGCCGTTTTTAAGGATATCCCCGCAAATTCAACCCTCCGGTTCGAATGGCTCGCGCCATTCACGGCATTCTACAGTCAGAATATGTGGCTAAAGGAATGGGATAATTTCAGTCTGACAACCCTTGTTGACCTCGATCCGCGCGTGAGCTTCAGCAATATAAATGATCACCTGACCGGCTACCTGAAATCCAAGGAATCTACCGTGCCCGCTACGGCCTTTCTGTTCCCCATGAATAATTGGCATCTTTATAACCACTTTACGAATGGACGACAGGATGACGAGGGCCAGATCAAGTACATAAAGCTGTTCTCCCTTGTTGCCTGGATAATCCTGATCATCGGCTGTATCAACTTCACCAACCTTGCGACGGCAAGATCAGGCCAGCGGGCGAAAGAGATCGGTGTCAGAAAGGTCCTCGGCGCCGAGAAAAGATCGCTTACCATGCAGTTTATCGGCGAATCCCTCTTAATGTCATTCACATCCGTGCTTCTGGCCATCGGCATCGTTTACCTTGCCCTGAATGGCTTCAATACCCTGGTGGAGAAACATTTGACCCTTGATCTCCTTGATCCTCTCGTCTTCTCTACCTTGCTTGCGACCGGCCTGGTTTGCGGCTTGATCGCAGGCGTCTACCCCGCACTGTATATGTCTTCCTTCAATCCCGTCAAGATCCTCAAGGGGCTGAGAGTAAAGACAAGCGCCGGTAGCGCAAATGTCATTCGGAAGGGCCTGGTGATCACCCAATTTTCGATCTCCATCGGGCTTATAATTTGCACCATTATTATCTACCAGCAGTTACAACATACAAAAGAAAGAGACCTTGGATATAATAAGAATAACCTTATCTATTTGAACGTCCACGGTAACCTGATCGATCATTTTGACGCGCTCAGGGCCGACCTCATAAATACCGGATATGTCGAAAACGCCGCACTCAGTTCCAGTTCCGTATTACAGCTGAATTCGCATATCGGCAGCTCCTACCACTGGATCGGCAAAGACCCTTCCAGCAATATCCAGGTCGTGGTTGAAAGCATAAACCCGGAATATTTCCCGACCATGAAAATGACGGTGCTTCATGGAAGGAATTTCGACCCCAGCGCCGATACGAGCAGAACGAATAATACCATTATTATAAATGAAAGCCTCGCCAAGCTTATGGGCGGCAGTAATCAGGTCGGGAATTATATTATGGACAAAGACAATAATGACCAGAAGTTCAGGATTGTCGGCGTAGTAAAAGATTTCGTCTTTACCAATTTTAACAGCAATGCTTCTTCGCCATTGATATTTTTCTGGTTCCCCGGCGATAAGTTCTTTAACGATATGACGATTAGGTTCAAAAGCGGAGTTGACCTTCAGGCCGCGATGAGCAAGACCGAAGCCATCATTCAAAACGCCAACCCCGGTTACCCCTTTGAATACCATTTCCTTGATTCGGACTTCGACCATTTATTCAAAACTGAATCGCTGATCGGCAAATTGGTTGCCATATTTGCAAGCCTGGCCATTTTCATTTCATGCTTCGGACTATTCAGCCTTGCGGCTTACACCGCCGATCGCCGGAGAAAAGAGCTTGGCATCAGGAAAGTTCTGGGCGCCTCGACAGGAAACTTAGCCGGATTATTATCGGCCGAATTCCTCCAGACCGTCTGCCTCTCCTGTTTGATCGCATTTCCTTCGGCTTTATGGATAATGAATACGTGGCTGGAGCAATATGAATATCGAACCCGGATCTACTGGTGGGTGTTCGCAATCGCCGGAGCCGGAACACTTTTGATAGCGTTAATCACCGTAAGCTTCCAGGCTGTGAAAGCTGCCCTTGCAAACCCGGTTAGAAGCTTGCGCACCGAATAAAACAGCTTTCGACCCGGATAATGGCGATAGTCCACCCTGCTTAAACGCTCCGGTGAAAATAATCCCACCATAAAGCGACCGACTGCTGATATCTGTCCATTGTCTTTAATTTGCCTAACTCGGCCGCATCGTGATCCCATGGTTTGTTTGGGCCTATATAATGAATGACCGAGACATTTTTCGCATGCAGGCCCTCCTCACGGTATTCGAATTCAAAATCGTACGACTTGCAATAATGCTCGAGCCAGCTCGCCGGCAAATTGAAGCGATGTTCCAAATGAAGGCTTTCTTCCCGCTTCCAATGCGGGTAAAAAGAATTCAGAAACCCTTGATCGGTGCCGTCACAGGAAGGTAAGACGGTGATTGTCGCGAGCATGTTCGCAAATGTAGAAGGCTCCGGCTCTATGACCATTAATCCGGAATTGAAATCTCTCCAATCCCACCGGAGCAGTTTACCCGCAATGACAGCAGACATATGCGGCTTGTCGAAAAGATCTTCAACATTTTCACAGACGACCATATCCGCATCCAGATATACTATCTTGTCATATTCGAACAACTCGAATACCCTGATCTTCGAATACATGAACTTTACTCCCCTCGTATCATTTTCCACCTCCCTATTCGGATTGCCGATCTCATCCACCATTTTCAATATCACCGGCTTCTCCTTCAAATAGCCGATCACTTGCGAAGTAACGGCAGGCCCGACCAGCACAACCAGTTGACGCTCATTCTTGTGCTCCTTTAATGATTGATATAATGCCAATACCCCATACAAATACCTGTTGTTACCCATATAGGTCACAAATGCCGTTTTCATAAGGCGCTATATTTTGTGGGCCAGAATAAATGGGTTGGTAGACGTAGCCAGTTTCGTTCTTACATGGGTAATATTTTCAAATGTCGGCTTGATCGACAGTCTCGAAAAAATATCCTTGATCTTTACCGCGGGAGTGACAAGATTATACACTCTTTTAGCCAACGCATCCGTTAGCAAAATTGTCTTTGGACAAGCTACCGGCGTATCGGCTAGATTGTATTTGCCCTGTCCATTCAAAACATACTCCCTCAACGTAAACGAATTTTTGATAAACTTGCTTTCCAAGAACTCCGCGCAAATTTGTTGCTCCGTCTTCCGGACAAAAGGAGAATCCTTTCGTTGTAGGTAGAACCATACCATCGGCGACGTATTCAGCAAAAGCAAATTCGATATTTGCCACCTCTTCTCATCCGGCAATCCGTTGTACCGCTCCTTTAAAACGGGGTCCTTGAATTCCATATTCCAACTGGAAGAATCCAACGCCGCATCAAATTGATTGTCACAATAAAGCACATATTCCAGGTTGGCTTCAGCCGACATTTTGCCAAATGACTCGACCGTGTAACTGTATTCGACGGGCTGAAGTAACGAATCCGCAATTTGGGCCTCGTGATCCGTTGAATGCGCCTGAAAGAACTCCCGCATCAGGTTATCATATGGAAAGCTAGAGATCAAGCTCTTGACGAGAGAATACTCTAGTTCGTAATTATATCCGCCGGCGAAATCATAGAAAGTTCTGACCGCATTCTGACAAGCCGTCGTCATCAACCGGTGATAATAATTATAGACCATGCACTCCAGTATCCCGGTCTTCTTTAACGCTTTTGAGATCCTGCCTAGCGTTGAACCGGGATCGGCATTGTGATGAACAACCCCCGTACAAATGATATAATCGAAAGCTTCCACATGATCCACATCATTCAGGCTTTTCTCTTCCAGCCGTAGATTCCCCACTCCGATCTGATCGGCGTTTTTCTTACAGACTTCCAGCGATTGCGTCGAGATATCCGTGCCCAGCACCTCCGCGTCGGGAAATTTAAGCGCAGTGAATAATGCCTGGTTCGTCCCGCAACCCGCAACCCAGATCTTCGGATTTCGGGGTATCCGCGTGTGCGTCCAATCACCGATATCCTGGTTTAGGAACTGGATGGAGACATCCTTGGGATAAGCCCGGAAACTCATCGGCGGCCAGGGGAAATTGAATTTCCCATAGAATTCCTTGTTGGCGCCGTCGATGTCCACATCATTATTTACCAATTTTAAATTGAATACATCGATTTCTGACATACGACAATATTTAATGGTTAAGATTCTGCCAGCCTATTGCTGTGCAGTTGCGGTTAGACTATTGATCTGTCCAAGGACAGGAAATATAGAGTTGAAAAAGGAATCTTCGACATTCGGCTTTAAGCTGGCCAAAGGCTCGAACACATACGGCCAAATGATCACCAGCTCATTGACCCCATTTAAAATGCTTTTCCGCCCGATCGTAAAGGCGGCTGTGGTCCACTCTTTGGTCATTTTCAATTCCGGTAATCCCCCTGTTTGCCCGTTGACCACAATCTTTACATTCTTATCGGTGGCTGATCCGTTTGGGGTCCGATAAGTCAGCTCGATCAGAATGGGCTTGCCGCCGGCGGCAATAAAACGTATTGTCGTCTTATCCGTTCTCGCCTCTAAATAATTAGGCTCATAACTTAAGTTAAAAGCATTGTAAGAACTCTTCGCATAGAACGATTGCAATAAATTGACCGCCTTTTCTCCGATGCCATGCTCCTGGACCCGCAATCGTCTTATATCCGGTCCATGCCTGATCCCGATCGATTCCAAAGATTTTATAATACTATCCACGAGCGGAATATCCATAAGTTTCCCATTCCTCCGATGTCTTAAGACAAACCCGCCTTCATATACCCGCATCCTCCCCGCCGAGATCAGCTCTTCGAATGATTTGCAAAGTATCGTTGAAGTATGGCGCGTTGCGAAATCGGCAAACTGCAGCATCGTATCGGCAATAGTGGCAGACAGATAGGCCGCCCTGCTACACTGAAATTCGATGATATCCTTTGGTTGACCATAGTGCGCATTATGAATGGCCGCTGCGAAATGCGCTATCGCCTGAGCTTCCCTGTCAGGCATGATCTTGCTTTCAATAATATCGGCCACCCTTACCTTCTTACCCGTAACCGCTTCGATCACCCTTTGACTTGTATATTTCATTGCGGCCTTGATACCCTTGACCGTAAGATGGCAATAATCCAAAAAAAGTTCCCGGTCCGGTAATTTATCCCCGAAGACTTCCCTGAACACCGCACTCAGATCAACGACGCCTACTCCATAATTATTAGCCTCCGCAAGCATAGCGTCCCTGATGAATTTTACACACCTCGGCTTGCTGCTTTTGCACCGGCCGATTATACTCGTATCCCGCGCGGCTTCCAGACATCGCCGCGCTTCCTCCCCTTTCCCGCTCTTTATCATATATCGCGCCAGCAATTCAAAGCCTAATGGATTGGATGGATCCAGATCCACCATCGCTTCCGCTTTCACCTTCAACAATTCCATTTCGTTATTGGCCAATGCACAATACGCTACATCCCTGGCCTCTATCCATGCCGACACCTTATCGTCGGGAAGCCACCGAAATATCTTCTCCACCTCATCGCTCTTCCAATCGCATAGATTGAACTCCGGTATTACAAAGACCGCCGGTATGCCCTTAGCGACATAACTGTCCCGGATATCGTTTAGAAAAGCGGCGGTCAACCGCTTATATTTATCCTCAATGAATTGCTTCAACCCGTCAAATGCTCCATCTTTGAAAAATCGATGCGCCATTTTAATCTCTTCGGCTGAAAGCGGTACCCCCCAGTTATTACCCGCAAATATGACGACCGCATCCGCCGACAATGCCGTTGAGTCCCGAAGCACCTCGAGAAGTTCGGTCATCCCGATGTTGGACCGCGCCAGATCCACCACTTCAAATTCAATACCTGTCCATTTCTTATTGCAATTAAGAATAGATTCCAACTCCCCGGCGACCGTGTAATGAGGATCATAGAAGTACCCCCTTGCTACAGATTCACCCAACAACAAGACCCGCCGTTTGACGCCCTTAGGTTTTAGCTCAGGGATATCGGCCCATTGAGCCCATTCAGCCCGTCTTGAGATATTTCTCTTATAAATGGGAGCCCCGTCTTTGAACGAGCTCTGCCATATCCCCACGCTATGCGCCGAAAAAGCCGGTTTATCCGGAACAACGTCCGCATCACTTGACTTTTCAGCATTTGCCTGTAGGATTCTCGCCAGGAGTGCTGAGGAAGTATCCGGATCGAATTCGTCAGAATAAATCCGGTTGGCAAGCTCAACCGCGGCCTCCTTGGAACCGCCAAAAGGTTTAGTTGTCATATATTCCCTGATTTAGATGGTTTCCAGGAAACTTGATGATCATACAAAGGTATACACGTCCCTTACTATAGCGCCCTCATTATCGCGCATTGCCGAGTCTGCCGTGATGAGGATTTTCAGTATCTCCAAATTATTATCATCCCTGTCTATGATATAATCTCCAATGATCAGACAGTCGATGTCCGTCGTGATCCAGCATCTGATCGCATCCTCCGGCGTGCATACGATCGGCTCACCCTTTATATTGAATGAAGTATTTAACAGGATCGGACACCCCGTTAGCTCCTCGAAAGCGCTAAGAAGGTCGTGGAACCGTGGGTTCGACTCCCTGTCAACCGTCTGAACCCGGGCGGAACCGTCTACATGGGTTATTGCCGGTAATGACAGTCGGGAAACCACCTGGCAGGTCTCCAACATGAACGGCGATGGGTGGTCGATGTCGAAATGCTCCCTGACCCTCTCAGCCATAACAGCGGGCGCAAAAGGTCTGAACGTCTCCCGTAATTTGACCATCTTATTTATCCTGTCCCGCATATCTTCATTTCTTGGGTCCGCAAGGATCGATCTCGCCCCCAGCGACCTGGGCCCAAATTCCATTTTGCCCTGATACCACCCTAACACCTGCCCGCTCTCCAACCGCGTGACAGCCATTGATAATAACTTTTTAAAATCCCCGCGGCAATCATAATATCGCAGCGACATAGACCTCAATACTTCCATGACCGCTTCAGCGGCAAACTCCGGCCCCAGATACGCATGACGCAGCCTCGCCACATTCGGCCATTCCTGAGTAAGCTCTATATGGGCAAGCGCAGCCGCCCCAACCGCCCCCCCGGCGTCATTCGCCGCCGGTTGTATGAACAACCTCTTGAAGGGCCCATTCCTGAGAACCGCACTGTTCGCAACGCAATTTAAAGCGACACCACCCGCCATACAGAGACTGTCACAACCGGTTTGATCGAAAAGATACCCCGTCTTCGCCACAAGTATCGATTCCAGAAAAACCTGTAAGCTTTTTGCTACATCCGTGTGGAATTCAGCAATGCCGTCATCCTTCCCCCTCGGACGTTTACCGAATAGCTCGATCAAAGCATCCGTATACATCCGCTTTTGAGCGGAAAAATTGAAATATTTCATGTCGAGCTGATACTGCCCTCTACCCGTATCCTGGACCAGTATCTCCATCTGCTTTAAATACAAAGGTTTCCCATATGGAGCAAGCCCCATCACTTTGTATTCACCTTCATTGACCTCGAAGCCCAGATAATTGGTGATCGTACTGTATACCAACCCAAGCGAATTCGGAAACTCCACCTCTTCCAACATTTCTATGCTCTTGCCCCTACCCAGGCTATAGGTAGTGGTAGCCCACTCCCCAACCCCATCGACCGTGAAGATCGAAGCGCTTTCATACCCGGAAAAAAAGAAGCTGCTCGCGGCATGGGATAAATGATGGTCAAAGAATTTTACCGGGCCCTCGAATCCAAGAATATCCCTTATCCTGTTCTCCACGTAGTTAGGGTCCAATTTGTCCAACAGCTTTGGCGAATCCCCAAGTATCCCGCTCCAAAGTTGCCGCGCCAATTTCTTCCGGGGATTCTCATAATATGCGATACAGTCGATGTCCGTAACTTTAAGTCCCGCGGCCTCCAGGCATGCCTGAAATGCGTGCCGTGGCAAGGAAGCATCCGCCTTGACTCTGGTATAACGCTCCTCCTCGACGGCAAACTTTATGACCCCATCCTGTAATAAACAACAGGCGGAATCATGAAAAAAAGCGGATATTCCGATGACGTTCATACTCATGGCTTAATACATTTCGTATAAGATCTCCTTTTCACCAAAAAGCCGCTCCGCAACGATCTCCCTCTTCCGGCATTCGTCTAATAGCTTATTCGACTGAATGATAGGATTCGACTTATCGGTATATTTGATACTGCTTATGAATTCCAGCCAGGGTTCCTGCCCCATGGCATATACATACACCTCCCGCGGCGAGAAGATATCGACAAGCGCCATCCCCATCTCACAATCCGATCCGGCCAGCCGCCTGCTGTTATCCTGTTCCCGGGAGAGCTTCTTCCCGATCAGCGGACCATACAACCAGCTCAAAGGCGCCCCGTCGCATTCCATTCCGAGGAAGATCACGTCTACCTTCCCGATCTGCCGGAAAATGTTCTTATATACGGCAGCCTCGATAACCCTGGAGTCCGCCATGAAGAGTAAACTGAATTTCCCGATCTGTACATGATAGCATAGCTTGGAAAGAATATTCAGGTCGCAGTGCTCCCCCGTGAAAGGGATGCCTGTAATCGTCGCATCACCGAATTTTATCGTTTGCATCTCATCCAGTTCAACCACGTTCCTGAACCCAATGGCATTTAGCATCAGTTTCAGTTGCGGATCCTCCAGTCGTCCGCCCCGCGAACAAGGAATAATCAGATTTTTGATCTTATGCCTCAGCGGCAATAATGTTTCAAGCAAAATATGATCCTGATGATTGTGCGTGATCATGGCATAATCGATGGTGTCCGGAAGATCCACGTCCGAAAAATGCTCCACATCGGAATGGTAACCATAATAGCTGATCACCGGGTCGAGCAGTATACTGACTTCCTCCGTCTCCACTAATACACAGGCATGCCCGAAATATCTTGTCCGGATCTTCTTGCCTTCATATTTTTTATATCCGGCAGGCGCTTCATTCGTGAACAGCGACTCAAAATCCGATTCCCGCCCCGCAGGAATTTGGATCCTCTCCCTGATCTCATCGACTTTCCCCGGCGTCCGTTTCATCTTTGCAAGCTCGTCTATGACCGGATCATCGAATCGGATGTCCAGCCTGACTATCGGATCATTAGCCAGTCGCGGAGTACTCAGGCAGAATGGACGATGATCGTTATTAGTGATCCAGAGCGCAATATTTTGTGATTTCGGGTTATAGTATTTGCTCCAGTAAAGCAACGGCTCGATCAACCGGAAAGAAGCATTATTATTCAGGTCATAATACAACTCGACATACCCTTTTAACGCCTCCGGTACCTTCTTATATATGGATTCGAGCGAATATCCCGTGGCCAGGGTCCGCAAGACATTTCCCAGTTCAGCAATGGAAGCGGCCAGATCCACCATATCCTTTCGCTCTTCCATGGTTTTATCCCGCAATTCCCGAACTTCCTCAAGCCTCCGCCCCCCCAGATCCATGAATGGTCCGCCTTTCATCTTCGGATCCGTCACCGCCTGCTCATGAGATTCAGGGTTTGCAAGATAAGAGTCCATAATTACCATATGCCGCTTGGTAATGTTCAACGCCGCCGTCGCCGGCGAGACCAGGTGCGACCAGGCATACCACGAATCGATCAACGGCTCGATGACAACGTTTGGCTTTAGATATTTTTCCATGCTAACTTTTGATTAAGATGTTCCCCGCACAGGATTTTATCAGATCAGAGATCTCTTTGCAGTGTCCATAAATAAAAAAATGATCCCCTTCCATCACGATCGATTCGAACCCGGAAGCGCTGAACTCCTTCCAACTATCGATCTTATCGACGTCTTCTTCCTCCGAGCCCATTAGCGCCAGGATCGGGCTCCTGATGATTGGAAAGGTCGCAAACTCGCTATCTTCACTAACCCTGAAGTCCGCCTTGATGATAGGCGCAAAAAAGGCATACAGATCCTCATTTGCAAAGACCTCCTCCGGCGTCCCGCCCAATTCCTTCAATTCTACTTTGAAAGCTTCATCCTCCAATTCGCATCTCTTCTTGAGGATCTTTACCCCGGGCGCATGGGTTCCCGATACGATTACATGATGCGGAAATCTGTTCATGCTCTCCAGTATACTTGCCGCCTTTAATGCAATAATGGCCCCCAAACTATGGCCAAATATGACAAAATATCCGGGCCGGAGGACCTTCAGGATTTGTGCGACGGTATCGTCAACCGCCTCGTCGAACGTCTGAAGCAGATCCTCCTTCATCCTTTTCCCGCGTCCGGGTAATTCCAGCGGAATACATTCGAATTCCCGGAGATAAGGTTCCATGGCCTGGAACGAATAACTGCTTCCGCCTGCAAAATGCAATAAGAATAACTGTGGCTTTTTCATGCGTTGATTCTTGCTATTTCCAATATGCTTTCCTGAGTACTGTTGTACAGCTTCCCGAATTCCATCCTGTACACCTTATCCGCATAAGAGTAATAGTCATCATCATGGGTAATGGCGACGATCGTAAACCCTTCCGCTCTTAAATACTGAATGATCTCCCGGTAGAACTTCGCCTTGAACTTCGGATCCGAATTTGCAGCAAATTCATCAAGCACCAGGATAGGTTTTCGCTCGAGCAGCGCCGAGAAAAGCGCAAGCCGCTTTCTTTGGCCGGCCGATAAGTCTACAGTGGAAAATTTTCGGTCCTTCAGCGATACCTTCGCGTCTATTTCCAGGATGGCCAATATTTGATTCGCCTTATCTACGTCCACCTCCCCGACGCCATAACATTCATCAAATAAATGAAAGTCGCTGAATACCGGTGCAAACATCCCCCGATAACCCGCCAGGTCCAGGTCATCGATCTTCAGGTCGTTCACATAGATCGACCCCTCCGCATTGAACAGCCCGATCATGACATTCATAAATGTCGTTTTCCCGCTTCCGTTTCCACCACTTATGAATATGACATCCCCTCGCTCCAACCTGAAACTGACCGGCCCTATGCTAAATTGGTCCGAATTGCCTTCTTCATCCTTCCCTTCATAGGAATAGGTAATGTCTTCCAACAGGATCGAGTTGAAATCGAAGGATTTAGTAACTACATCATCTACCCCGGCATTCTCGATCTCATACCCCAAAGCATCCAATCGCTTGGCCGACATCCTTGCCTGCGAAAGGTTCGGTATTAAAAGGATCACCGTTTCAATAGGGCCCCAGACATAAAGGATCAGGAATACGAAATTGACCGTGACCGATTTGCTCACATGAAATGCCTCTCCAAGTATTAATAACAACAAGGTAATGAACGTATAAAACGCGACCTGCCCCATGATCCGGGTATTCAGGAATCCAAGCTGAGCCCTCTTGAAAAGGTCCGAAGCCGAGAAGACCGCCCGGTCAAAATGCCTGTCGGCGATTTCCACCCCCTTCTTCCGCTCCATCACTATCTCTTTGAATCCTGACAAGACCTCGCCTAAGTACTTGATAAATGAATCGTAATGTACCATTCCCTTTTCAAAGTATGTCCGCGCAACCTTTTCGGTATTATAATATATGATTAAAGTGAATAACGTTATTGCAAGCATACACAGCAATATCTTCCAGGACAAAATACCCATATACACGAAACATATCAATATCACCAAAACATTTGTCAGAATATCCACCAGATTTATCGAAGCGTTCACAATATTGTCCGTATCTCTCGTCAACGCTGAAAAGACTTTTTCCTTTCGGGAGACAACGGAATTGAAAGACGACCGTAGCACCTTTCTTAATAACCCTGTTCTCGTATTGCTCAGGAGATCCTGGGTAAAGTTTATGATGCTTTTGGCGACGATCCATCTTGCCGTTAGATATACCGCCAAAACGATCACGAAATAGGCCAGATATAGACTCAGGTGCAGCGGAGTTCCCTTGAAATAATCGTTGATGATCCGATTGATCATGTATACTATCCCCATATTGCCTACGGCGGAGACGATACTTAATGCAATAAAAAATAAATATTTCCTCAAATGGCCCTTCCAGATATTCATTCGAAATCGTTTATTTGATTAACCATTGCCCCGCAAACCTTATCATCCGAATGGTGGATGACTTGATAGATGAGGGAATTCAACCGTTTGAGATAATACCCTTGCCTTATGGCTTCTTCAATGTCGCCGGAATGACATCTGATCCCCCAGTTCAACAACAGCGTGTCGCTGAATACCGTGGCCCTGCTAAATACCTTTGCCCCGGTATCGCTTAGTTCAGGCTCGGAATATTTACCCCTCGTTGAAAATTCTGTACTATCTCCATTGTACGAATGGCCGGACATATCCTGATGATCGGTAATGCAATCAAGGATCTTTAACAGATCGAATCCATTTACTTTTGAAAATTGCTCTCTCACAAGTATAGCCGGAACTTCAACGTTCATCCTCCCTTCCATATATACCTCCTGTACATGATGCAGCATCTCCCTGATGGTCATCCGTTCATTTATCCCGAATTTCAACAGCAAACTGGTTGAAAACTGGCCCACAACGCCATCCGGAGAAAAGCCAGGAATTGTCATATCTCTCCCGTTTACATCGACACTCACTAACAGCTGATCATCGATCGGATTTTGGAACTCGCCCAGACATACCAGACAAAATAGCGTATACGTAAATACGCTAAACAATATGCCTTCCTCACCGCAGTACCTTAGTATTTCGCCATATCGCTTTCCCGATATCACATTTTGGTTAATGACCAATTGCGCTCCCTCGTAGGCTCCCGGATAGTTTACTCCGGACCCCGGTCGCCTGATGATCAGACTTTTTAGACTCTCCGCCCAAAATCCGGCTTTTTCCTTGCCCCGATCCGATTCCAAAAATTCGCGCTGAAGCCGGACGAAGTCGAAATAAGAGGCAGTGGGACCGTCCATTGGCATATCCCTGTAATAACAACCGAGAGCTTTTTCCAAATGCTGAATGGATGGCTGATCGGCAACCGCATGGTGGATAACGATATGTACGTGTGCATTATTTCCATGCTGAACTACCAGGCATCTCATCACCTCGCCGGTAAAAAGACCAAATGGCTTATACTTTATTTCATCGATTCGCTTCGCTATTTCCGGACCATCGATCTCCGGAGTTCCTCGTTTTATAACCTGAATAGAATTTTTTGTTTTATCGGCGGGGATGACTTCCTGAATAAGCTTTCCGTGATCGATGCCAAATTTGATCCTTAGCATTTCGAAGGTGGATATCAACCGGGCATAGGCATTTAAGAACTTTGGCTCATTGAAATCGTAAATCTCGAAATCGAAGGTGCCTATCGCCTGCCGGAACGCATTCATTGAATAATAAGCCTGCTGATTGTACGAAACATCGTGCAACCCTGACCCCTGACCCGCTTTTCGGTCCTCCGCCACCTTCTTCCGACCGTCTGCCTCCCTCTCTCCATCTTCACTCTCCTTTTCACGATCCCCAACTACTCTTATCTGGCGTCCCAGATCTTCCAACACCAGATATTTCAAAACATCGCCTACCCGCATCGCATACCCCCGCTGCTTCATCCGGCCCACCATCAGAATTGCCCTGATCGAGTCTCCTCCCAGATCGAAGAAGTTATCTTTTACGCTCACCTCCGCCCGCTTCAGGACATCTTTCCAGCATTCCACCAGCGCCTCCTCCACCGCATTGCGCGGCCCTACCTGCTCCCGTCCGCCGGCCATCACTCCCTTCTCCACCGACGGCAAAGCCTTGCGGTCCACCTTCCCGTTCGCCGTCAACGGCAACGCCGCCATTGGCACATAATACCCCGGCACCATATACTCCGGCAACTTCTCCTGCAGCCGCCGCCGTATCTCTCCGCTGTCCTGCGCCTCCGCACTGTCCTGTGCCTCCGCACTGTCCTGCGCCTCCATGCTGCCCTGCGCCCCCGCGCTCACCACATATGCCACCAGCGACCGCTCCCCTCCCACCTCGGCCGCCACTACCACCACCTGTTCGATCCCCTCCACTTCCCGCAGCGCCTCCTCCACCTCGCCCAACTCGATCCGGTATCCCCTGATTTTCACCTGATGATCCATCCGCCCCAGATACTCGATATTCCCATCTTCCCGCCACCGCCCCACATCCCCCGTCCGGTATAGCCGCTCTCCCGCCCGGTACGGACTAGCCACGAACCGCTCCGCCGTCAGCTCCTCCCGGTTCAGATAACCCCGCGCCAGCCCCATCCCCCCGATACAGAGCTCCCCGGCCGCTCCAACCGGCATCAGCCTTCGCGCCTTATCTAATACATACATCTGCGTGTTCCAGATCGGCTTGCCGATATATACCGGCCCCGGCCTGACCGACGTGTCATACCACGTCACATCCACCGACGCTTCCGTCGGCCCATATAGATTATGGATCGGCGCCCCCATTTGATCGTACCAGGACCGAACCGTCGCCTCCGCCAGCGCTTCCCCGCTCGTAATAATCCGCCGCAGCGATCCCAGCTTTGCCGTATCCATCTCCGTTTTTATGAAGACCTCCAAAAGACTCGGCACAAAATGGACACAGCTCACCTGATAGGCTGAGATCAACTCCGCTATCCGCACCGGCGAATACACATCCTCTTCTTCGCATAGCACCATCCCGCATCCCCAGCACAACGGCATGAAGATCTCCCATACCGATACGTCGAACGTGTAGGTCGTCTTCTGTAAAATAACATCGGTCTTGTCGAACCCCAGCGCCTCCCACATCCATGCTATCCGGTTGACGATCCCTTTATGCTCCAGCATACACCCCTTCGGCTTCCCTGTCGATCCCGACGTGTAGATCACATACGCCAGGCTGGTTTCTTTGATCTCTGTAACAACCGGAGCCGCCGGATACGCATCCTTCACCGCCAAAAATTGGCTGATCTCCTCCTCGTCTACAATACCCCGGCAGCCGCTATCCGTTTCGATATAGCTCACCCGCTCCACCGGCCAGTTCGGGTCCATCGGCAGATACGCACACCCCGATTTGATCACCGCCAGTAACGTGATGATCATCCATTCACTCCGCCTCAGCCTCACCCCTACAATATCTTCCACATGCAGGTCGTACCGTTCCTTCAGATATCCCGCCAGCTGATCGGACCATTCATCCAACTCCCCGTAACTGAACGTCCGGTCCCTGAACCGGCACACGATCTTCTCCCCGTTCCTCATCGCCTGGCTGACAAACAGCCCCGCCAGCGTCCGCCCCGCGCCGTCCTCGCCGATGCCGCCGCCCTCGCCGCCCCGCCAACCCTCCACCGCCGTAGCATTGAACTCCTCCAGCAGCTGCTCCCGCTCCCCTTCCGACAGATAATCGATCTCCGCCAGCCGCTGCTCCGCCGATCCCGCAAACGCTTCGATCACCTTTCCTAAATGATCCGCTATCCGCAGCATCGACACCCGCTCATACTGCCGCCCGTTATACCCCAGCAGGATCTGGATCGTCTCCGGCCTTGGATTGACCACCAGATTAAAGTCATAATTCGTCTGCTCCTCCATCTCCGAAGAGATCACCCTCAACTCCTCAAGCCCTGTCTTCTCCTTCAACCCCGCCGACACCATCTCCTCCGCCGGATAATTTTCATAAGTTAAAATGTGATCCAGCAATCCGTTCCGCAACATACTCCCCGACTGGATCTTCGATAACCCTACATAGTGATGCGGCAAACTCTCGATCGCTCCCGCCTGTATTCCCTGCAGCAACTCGCCCACCGTCGTCCCCTCCTCATACCGGATCCGCACGGGTATCGTATTGATGAATAATCCCACCATCCCTTCCACTCCCGCCACTTCACTCGGGCGACCGGATACCACCGCTCCATACACCACATCCCGCGTATCGTTGTACCGGCTCAACAAATACCCCCACGCCCCCTGGATGAACGTACTCTCCGTGATCCCCAATTCCCGGCATCGCTCCCGCAACCCCGCCGCCGCTTCCCGGCCGATCCTCAGTTCCTCCTGCCTTCTCTCATAACTTCCAACATCCCCGCTCTTCCCCTTCCGGAAAGGCACCCCCGAAAGGCTCTCATAACCCCGCAGGTACTCCGCCCAGTACATCTCACTCTGTCCCCAGTCCTTCCCATACAACCACCGGATATAATTCACATACGGCTCTACCTTTTTCAACCCTGACCCCGGCTCCTTCCCGTTGACCAAATTCCTGTAAATGCCGTAAAACTCCTGGATCAGTATCCCGGCACACCACCCGTCCATTAGAACATGATGATAGCTCCACACAAACTCATACTCCTCTTCCCCTAATTCCAGCACCGACAACCGCATCTGCGATCCCCGGCCCGGATCGAACCCCTTCTCCCGATCAGCTTCCTTGTACCGCCGCACCAGTTCCTCCTTCCCCCTAACGTCCCGGTACCAAAAATCCGCCTCCACCGCCCGCCATACTACCTGCAGATTCTCTCTACCATATTCATTATAAAAACTCGTCCGCAATACCCCGTGACGACCCACCAGATGCCGGTAGCTCGCTTCCAGCGCCTCCACCGAGAGCTTCCCCCTCATCCGGTAAGACAACTGCTCCACATACGCCGTCGACTCCGGCGTCGACAGCCAGTGATAATAGACCCCCTCCTGCAGCGGCGACAACCCGTACACGTCCTCGATCTCTCCCACCCGCTCCAGTGCCAACACCTCCACCATCCCCAGTCCCTTATATGTCAGATCCGACGGCGTCACATGACGACGTCCTTCTGCCCGCAACTTTTCGATCCCTTCCTCCAGACACCCCCGGTACCGCCGCATCCACTCCGCCATCTGCTCCTTCCCGTAACGCCGGCGACTATACGATAACTGTACCCGTAACCGCCCCGATACGATCATCCCGTTCATGGTTATCCCCTCACTGCCCTCCTCCTGATCGGCCCACTCGCGGCCGTGCCACTCTCCCGAATATCTGAACCACTCCTCCCCTCCCTCCTTCCGGCCAACACCCTCCCCAAAATCTCCCAGGTAGTTGAAGGTCAGATCCGCCTCCCTCTCAGCATCCCTTCCTGTCCCCAGCCCCAGTAACTGCCTGCCATCCTCCCGAAGATATCGCAGTAACCCGAACCCGATCCCCTTGTTCGGTATCCTTCGCAGCTCCTCCTTCACCCGTACCAGGCTCTCCGCCCAATCCTCTCCCTTCACCGCCTCCAACCGCACCGGGTAGATCGTCGTGAACCAACCCACCGTCTGCGTCACGTTCACCTCTCCCAACACCTCTTCCCGGCCGTGGCCCTCTAGTTCCACCAGCAGCCCTCCGCCCCCCAACACTCCCACCGCGCTTCGCACCAGCGCCGTTAACAAAATATCATTGATCTCCGTATGATAAACTCCGTTCACTTCCCGCAGCAACCAGCCCGTCATCTCCGCACTCAGCTCCATATGCTCTCCACCTCGGCCATGCTCCTCACTCCGGCCATGCTCCTCCCCACCCGCCGCCACAAGCCCTTCCCTCCCTTCCTCCCCTCCTTTCACGACAGCCCGCCAGTACGCCGCCTCTTCCAACACCGCCTCTCCTTGCGCATACTCCCGCAGCCGGGCCGCCCATTCCTGGAAGGAATCGCTCTTCGCCGCCAGCTTCACCGCCTCGCCCCGCTCCAACTGCCCATACGCCATCGACAGATCCTCCAGCAGGATCCGCCAGCTCACCCCATCCACCACCAGGTGATGGATCGCCAGTAA
>DASRRX010000020.1:0-20272 GCA_035695565.1 Puia sp.
CTTCACCAGCATTTCACAACCGTAACGCCGCGCCAGTTGCCGGACGAACTCCTCATCCCGGTCACTCTCGGCGCCGCGGAGCTGGAAATTACAGTGCGCGATAACGAATGGAAAACCGGCCCGGTGCGTCAGCTCGCACAACACCGTCGAGTCAAGTCCGCCGCTCACTGCCAGCAACAGCCGGTCATCCGGTGAGATGAGCCGCTCTTTGGCGATAAAGTCACAAAAGGCCTCGGAAAGATTCATGAATTCAACATCAAATCGCCAAAGTTCGTAAATTTCAGCAGGATGAGATCGATTATTCTACGAAGCGGCCAGCTCCTCATAAGCCGCACGCAATTCGTTATAAGCCCGCTTCTCACCTACCCTGCGGGCCGCTTCCATCCCCCGCTCATACCATTGCAGCGCCGGCCCGTCCTCCCCCGCCCGCTCCAGCAGCTTTCCCAACTGATAATACGAACCGATCGCATCCGCATCCCGTTCCAATACTTCCTCCAGCAGCCGCCGGGCAGCCGCTTCATCACCAAGCGAAATATATTCCATCGCCAATGCATGCTTCGTAAATGAGTCATGCGGTTCGGCAGCCAGGAATTGCTTTAGTTTCTCGATCCGATCCATAATTGAATTTTTTGTAATTTTCCTGACAACGCTTATCTTTGGCTTAGTTGCATAAACAACTTTACCATGAAGATCTTAGTCTGTATTAGTAAAACGCCGGATACGACGGCGAAGATAAGTTTCACCCGGAATAATACAAAGTTCGCCACCGAAGGGGTCCAGTGGATCATCAATCCCTACGATGAATGGTATTCTCTCGTCCGCGCGATCGAACTGAAGGAAAAAGATCCCTCCACGGTCGTCCACCTGGCTACGGTCGGCCTGGCCGATACCGACCCGATCATCCGCAAAGCCCTGGCCATCGGCGGCGATGAAGCGATCCGGGTGAATGCCGACAGCGCAGACTCCTACTATGTGGCCGTCCAGCTTGCCGAGGTAGCCCGCCAGGGCGGTTATGACCTGATCTTCACCGGTAAGGAGACCATCGATTATAACGGCTCTTCCATCGGCGGCATGCTGTCGGAGTTGCTGGATCTCCCCTATATCTCCCTGGCCGTCAAATTCGAGCTGAATGGTACAACGGCCACGGTTACCCGGGAGATCGAAGGCGGCGAAGAGACCGACGAGGTTAGCCTTCCGGCGGTGGTCAGCTGTCAGAAAGGCATAGCCGAACAACGCATTCCGAATATGAAAGGTATCATGGGCGCACGCACGAAGCCGTTGAAGGTACTGGAACCTGCACCGGCCGATACCCTGACCAGCGTCGTATCCTTCGAGCTCCCGCCCGCCAAAGCGGGCGTCAAACTCGTCCCTGCGGACAATCCCGCCGAGCTCATCCGGCTCCTGCATGAAGAGGCAAAAGTTTTTTAAGACCCTTTAAAAGAAAATTATGTCAGTACTGATATTTATCGATCATTCGGATGGACATGTGAAAAAAGCTTCGCTGGAAGCGCTTAGCTATGGTGCAGCCCTGGCCGCTCAACTGGGAATACCGGCAGAAGGCGTCTTGCTCGGCACCGTCGACAGCGACCTGAGCGCGCTCGGCGGCTATGGCGTGAAGAAGATCCGCCAGGCCGCCCAGGAATCCCTCAACCATCTTGACGCCCAGACATTTGCCCGGATCATCGCCGATGCGGTAACCGCCACCGGCGCAAGCGTGCTGGTCTTTTCCAATAATGTGAACGGTAAGGCCATTGCGCCTCGCGTGTCAGCCCGGCTCAAGGCGGGTCTGGTCTCGGGAGCACTCGCCCTGCCCGATACGGCCAGTGGATTCGTGGTGCGGAAGAACGTCTTTTCCGGCAAGGCATTCGCCAACGTGTCGATCAATACTCCGATAAAGGTTATTGCCTTGAATCCCAATTCTTATCCGGTGAAGGAAGGTGAAGGCTCCGCGGAGATCGTCCCGCTGACTGCAACAGTCACGCCAAAAGTTAAAGTAGTCTCGACGACGCAGGCTTCCGGCCAGGTGCCTCTCACCGAAGCCGAAATTGTAGTAAGCGGCGGCCGGGGACTGAAAGGACCGGAGAACTGGGGGATGATCGAAGAGCTCGCCAAAGTGCTGGGCGCCGCCACCGCATGTAGCCGCCCTGTTGCGGACGCTCACTGGCGGCCGCACAATGAACACGTCGGCCAAACCGGCATAGCTATTGCACCAAATCTATATATTGCTATCGGCATCTCCGGTGCGATCCAGCACCTGGCCGGGGTGAACAGAAGCAAGATCATCGTTGTTGTTAATAAAGACCCCGAAGCGCCATTTTTCAAAGCCGCTGATTATGGCATAGTCGGCGATGCTTTTGAGGTGGTCCCCAAAATGACAGAAGCCGTTAAAAAATTGAGGAAAATCCCTTAGTTTCGTGCATTAATTATGAAGAAGATCGAACTGGAAATTGTGGCTTTGTCACATAGCATAACGCAGACCCACTCGTATGCGGTTGTGCTTGGTGAAGTCAACGGATTAAGGCGCTTACCGATCGTCATCGGGGGGTTCGAAGCTCAGGCGATCGCCGTGGCGTTGGAAAAGATGCATCCCAGCCGCCCCCTTACGCATGATTTGATGAAAAACTTCATGAGCGCCTTTACGATCGACCTGCAGGAGATCATCATCTGCGACCTCCAGGAAGGGATATTCTATTCCAAGCTTGTTTGCGTCAGCGAGCACGATACCGTGGAGATCGATTCCCGGACGTCCGATGCATTGGCCCTCGCGGTTCGGTTCGGCTGCCCCATCTATACGTATGAACATATCCTCGACAGCGCCGGTATCCTGATGGAGGACAGCTCTTCCAAAAAGAAAAAAGCCGGTGTCACGGCAACCGTCTCCACCACCGAGGGAGGAGCCCGCGAGAACCTGAGCAACCTGTCGCTGGACGAGCTGAATACCCTGCTCAACGAGGTACTGGAACAGGAAGACTATATCCGGGCGATTGCCATCCGTGACGAGATCAACAGCCGCCGCAGGTCCCGATAACATCGCCTCGCTCAAGGCCCGATAAATCATGGTATCCTTCCCCAATTGCAAGATCAATCTCGGGTTGAAAATTCTTCGCCGCCGCGAAGATGGCTTCCACGACCTCGAGACCATTTTCTATCCCCTGCCGCTAGCCGATATTCTCGAAGCGGTCCGGGCTCCCGAACTGCAATTCACCGTAACCGGCCGCCCCATTCCCGGCGACCCCGGCGCCAACCTCACAATTCGTGCCTGGCAGTTGCTGCGACAGGATTTCCCCGACCTTCCATTTATCCATATCCACCTCCACAAACGGATCCCCATCGGCGGCGGTCTGGGCGGCGGCTCCGCCGATGGCGCTTTTATGCTGGAATTGCTGAACCGGAAGTTCCGGTTGGGATTGGACGCCGCCCTTCTCGCCCGTTATGCGGCGCAGCTTGGCAGCGATTGCCCCTTTTTCCTATTGAACCAACCCTGTCTTGGCCAGGGCCGCGGCGAGCGACTGGAGCCCCTTCCGCTTGATCTTTCCGCTTATTCCTTTCTTCTCGTCCATCCCGGCATCCATGTAAGCACCGCGGACGCTTTCTCCCGTTGCCGCCCGAATGATAGCGGTCCATCCCTCAGATCGGTGATCACCCGGCCTATCGAACTATGGCGGGACACACTCATCAACGATTTTGAAGCCGCCATTTTCACCGGGTATCCTATCCTTCGGGAGATCCGCCAATCGTTGTATGACCAGGGCGCCCTCTATGCCGCAATGACCGGAAGCGGCTCCTGTCTCTACGGCATCTTTGAAGCCGGGCGCGCCGAAGCCGCCGGATGGAGCAGCGCCTTCGAGGTCATTTCCATCCCCGCAAAAAAATGAGTACCTTGTTAACATGCAAGTATCATCTACCCCTGAGTCAATGACCGACCTGACCCGCTCCTACCTCGAGCTGGAAGAGCGATACGGCGCGCACAACTATCATCCTATCCCGGTTGTCCTCAACCGCGGCGCCGGCGTCTTTGTCTGGGATGTGGATGGCAAACGCTATTTCGACTGCCTTAGCGGCTATTCCGCCGTCAACCAGGGACATTGCCATCCCCGCATCGTCGCCGCGCTGACGGAGCAGGCCGGCCGCCTGACACTGACGTCCCGCGCGTTTCACAGCGACCAGTTGGGCGAATATACCCGCTATATCACCGACTATTTCGGCTACGATAAGGTATTACCGATGAATACGGGTGTAGAGGCGGTGGAGACGGCCATCAAGCTCTGCCGTCGCTGGGGTTACCAGGTCAAAGGCATCCCCGAAAATGAAGCCAGGATCATCGTCTGCGCCGGTAATTTCCACGGCCGGACCAGCACCGTTATCTCATTCAGCACCGATCCCGATTCCAACCGGCAGTTCGGGCCCTATGCGCCGGGCTTTGTCATCATCCCTTACAATGACGTCGCCGCACTCCGGCACGCTCTGGAAGATGAAAATGTCGCCGGATTCCTGGTGGAGCCCATCCAGGGAGAAGCCGGAGTCGTCGTGCCGGATGAAGGCTATCTGCAAGCCGCCCGGCGCCTTTGCAGGGATGCGGGGGCGCTGTTCGTCGCCGATGAGATCCAGACCGGCCTGGGCCGCACCGGCCGTCTGCTGGCCTGCGACCACGAGGCTGTACGGCCGGATATCCTGATCCTCGGGAAAGCGCTGAGCGGTGGGACCCTACCGGTATCCGCCGTCCTTGCCGATGACGAGATCATGCTGACGATCCGGCCAGGAGAACACGGATCGACCTATGGTGGCAACCCCCTGGCCTGTCGCGTCGCCATCGAATCCCTCGAAGTCCTGAAGGATGAAAGGCTCGCGGACAATGCCCGCGAACTGGGTGAGGTATTCCGCGACGAGCTGCTTGCTCTGCGGTCACCGCACATCTGTCAGGTCCGGGGAAAGGGATTACTGAATGCCATCGTGATCGACCATCCACGGCCGGACGCCGCGTGGCAACTTTGTCTTGCGCTAAAGGACAACGGGCTGCTGGCCAAGCCTACTCACAGCGATAAGATCCGCCTTGCGCCACCGCTGGTCATTACCCGGGCGGAACTGGCGGAATGTATTTCTATCGTGAACGAAAGCCTGTGCGTGCTGGACCGGTGAAAGAAAAACTTACTAACATGGATACCACTACTACTACCGGACATAGTCACGTCGAACAGCATATGCGGGGATCCGAGGTCCTTACCGATATCGTTATCGGGATGTCCGACGGTCTCACCGTTCCTTTTGCCCTGGCGGCCGGTCTCAGCGGGGCCGTCCACAAAGACCAGCTTGACCTGATCTGGATCGCTGGCCTGGCCGAGATCGCTGCCGGCTCCATCGCGATGGGCCTCGGCGGTTACCTTGCCGGTAAGACAGAAGTGGATCACTACAATTCCGAACTGAAACGCGAATACGCTGAAGTGGAGAATGTCCCCGACCGGGAGCGCGAAGAGGTAAAGGAATTCTTCTCCAGTCTCGGGCTGAGCAAGGATGTCCAGGATAAAGCGGTCGAAGAGATGACACGCGACAAGGACAAATGGGTGGACTTTATGATGAAATACGAGCTGGGATTGGATAAACCGGAACCCGAACGGGCGCGGAAAAGCGCCTTTAACATCGGACTTTCTTATGTCGTCGGCGGGCTCGTTCCGCTAAGTCCCTATTTCTTCGTCACCGAGGGTCTGACCGGGCTAAAGATCTCCGCCGCGATCACGCTGTGTTGCCTGTTCATCTTCGGCTATTTCAAGAGCAGGCTGACCGGCGTCCACCCTCTCGCCGGCGCGTTCCGGGTAATGGTGATCGGAGCGCTGGCTGCGGGGTGCGCCTTTGCCGTGGCGAAGCTGATCCAGGCGTAGAGCTCCCGCTTGACAGGAGGCCTAAGGCTCCTGCTTGACCGGCAGATCGGGCAACAACGATGCTACCATCGTGATCGCAGCCGCTCCCAGGAGCAGGAATATCCCGATCCGTTTTTCCGGACAGATCCCGCGGTAACATCCCGTATATAAGATATAGCATTTGATCGCAAACGCGATCGTTATCGCCGCCACGATGATATTGGTACGCTTGGCCCACACTTTCGGCAGCAGGAACAGCAGGATCATCACGCCGCTGAAAAAGGTCAGCAATTTTCCAGGCCGCCCATAGCGATTCTGCTCGGAGAAGAAACCCGTGAACTCCTTTCCCAGATCGGGGAAATAAGCCCAGGGCATATAGCACGCCGCCACCAACAGCAGCGCCGCCAGGATCCCTAACCATTGAGAGTATTTCATCAGAAATTAACCTTTAATCCCGCGAATTTAGCGGAATTACCGGCTCTATTCTTCAGATTCCCCGGTGGCATAGTTTTTTATGCCTTAACGATATTATAATCACCTAAAACGACAATCTATGTTACGCTGGACTGTAATCTTTCTGATCATAGCACTGATCGCAGGTGCATTCGGCTTCTTTGGTATCGCCGCGGGCGCCGCGGAGATCGCCAAGATCCTCTTCTTCATCTTTATCGTTCTTTTCCTGATCTCCCTGATCGGCCGTGGCCGCTGGTGGGGCCGTTCCGATCTGCCATGAGATCTAAACGCCGAAGATGTTGGTATTCAGAAAATCGTTCCTCCACTTTCCTTTCGGGTCATGTTCCCGCAGGAGATGTTGGAAATCGGCCAATCGCGGATATAAGGCTGCAAGCCGCCGGTGAGACATCGTGAACAACTTGCCCCAGTGAGGCCTGGCATGGAAAGGCGCCAATTGGGCTTCGATCAGCGGCAGGAGCTTACTGACCGCGGGCCAATCCGGCTGCCAGGTGAAATGGATCGTAGTGCTGGGCCGGCTATAACAGGGGCTCATCCAAAGATCATCGGAGTCGATACACCGGATCTCCGTGATTTGAAGATGGGGTGAGATTTGGTCGTGTAATTGTTGCACGGCCTTGATCGCCGCATAGGAATGTTCGCGGGGAACGAAATATTCGGTTTGCAATTCTTTCCCGGCGCTGGGGGTGAAACCCATCTTGAAATGCGGCAGCCGTTCATGCCATGGGCCGGGTACTCCCATTTGCGGGGTGCAGTTTTCCGCCGAAAGAGCAGGAATAGGATGCATGTCTTTTGTCGCGGCCGTCGCGCCAAACCACTCCTTCACGCCGGCAAAGGACGGCGCTTCGCCAACTTTGCTCTTGACCCATATTTCTCCTATATTGCCATTCCGCCAGTCGGTGAACAGGCTGACGCTATAACCTGCGGACATGATCTCGTCGAAATGATGCTCCAGCGTTTGGACCGGCAGGTTCTCGAAAACATATTGACTGATCTGATAGGTCGGTTCAACCGCCAGCGTCACCCATGTTACGACTCCGAGACCCCCGAGATTGACGACGACGCCCGGAAACAGCGTACTGTCTTTTTCGCGGGAGAATTCGACGGTCTCGCCCGAAGCCAGGATCATCTGAAGCGACCTGACCGCGCTGGACAGATTGGCGTTGTGCACGCCTGAACCATGTGTTCCGGTAATACAGCCACCCGCCACGGATATATGCGGCAAGGAAGCCAGATTGTGCAGGGCATAGCCTTTTGCGTTCAACCAGACCGCCAGATCGCCATAGCGAATTCCCGACTCGACGGTAACGGTATGCTGGCGGGTATCCAGCCCGATCACCCGATTGACGGCGGCAAGCGACAGGAACCGGTCATGCGAATCGGCGATGTTATTGAAACAGTGCCGTGTGCCGAGGACTTTCAGCTTACTGAAATGTTTGATCGTTTCCCCCGCCTCAGGGATCGAACTGACCTGCATCAGGTTAGTGGTGCCATAGGTTACATTTCCCGCCCAATTGGTCAATTTGTCGCCTTGAGCGAGATCCACAAGAGGCGTCAGGACTGTTCCGGCCATCATAACAGAAGAAAGTTTGATAAATTCCCGTTTTTTCATCCAGGGCAATTTCCAAATTTTTTTCCACATCCTTGTCCTAATTTGGTGCAGCCGATTGACAGGATTGCATTACTCACCAAAAACACATCGTTATGAATCAGTTTCTCATCATCGTCAAAGGCAGCGATCATTCCACTATTTCCCCCGAAAAAAATCAACAAAGAATGGAACGTTTTGGCGAATGGGTACAGAAGGTGTTGAATGGCCGGTATGTCGCCGGGGCGCCATTGGAGGACATGGATGCCAGACTGCTGAAAACCAGGACCGAGGTCCTGACCGACGGCCCTTTCCTTGAATCAAAGGAAATGATCTCCGGGTATATTGTCATCAGCGCCGACGATATCGAGGAAGCAACCGAGCTGACGAAGCAGTGCCCCTTGCTGGACGAGTTCCAGCTGGAATTACGCCGGATAAAACCGATGGCCCAATAATTCTCCTTATGTCCTCGCCGGCTTCCGTTCAGGCATTGGTCGACCATCTTTTCCGTCACGAGGCGGGGAGGATGGTCGCTATTTTGACCCGGCTTTTCGGCATCCACAACCTGGAGCTGGCGGAAGACATCTTACAGGACACCCTGCATCAAGCCTTACAGGATTGGAGCGTGGGACCGATACCCGATAATCCTTCCGGCTGGCTGATGGTCGTCGCCAAACGGAAAGCGATCAACGCGGTACGGCGTGAACGGCTTCACCGGTCCTTTGCAAAGGACATGGATACGCTGTTGAAATCCGAATGGACGGCGGCCTATACGATGGATCAGGTCTTCCTGGAGGACGAGATCAAGGACAGTCAGCTCCGGATGATCTTCACCTGCTGTCATCCCGCCCTGCCGCCGGAAGGCCAGTTGGCGCTCACCTTGAAAACCCTTTGCGGCTTCAGTATTCCCGAGATCGCTGCCGCCATGCTGACTACGGAATCCAATATCAACAAAAGACTTTATCGGGTAAAAGAGAAGATCCGGAACGAAGAGATCCCGTTCACCGTCCCTGCCGGTCATCATCTGCTGCCTCGTCTGGATGCTGTTCTCCTGGTGATCTATCTGCTCTTCAATGAAGGGTACAATTCTTCCGGCGACAATGCGGTTATCCGTCAGGACCTTTGTCTGGAAGCCATGCGGCTGGCCATGTTGCTCACGGAGAAACCGGTAACGAACGGCTACCAGCCCGTATATGCGCTGCTGGCCCTTTTGTGCTTCCATTCGGCGCGCTTCGATGCCCGGATGGATACCAATAACAGTCTGATCGTGCTCGAAGAGCAGGACCGCAGCCGCTGGAACTGCGAGCTGATCGATCAGGGGGTGCAATTCCTGGCAAGAAGCATGGGCGGCGATCACGTCACTGCCTATCACCTCGAAGCGGCCATCGCCGGCGAGCATTGTATGGCGATCAATTTCGCGTCCACCAACTGGGCCCGTATTTATGATTACTATCTCAGGCTGGAAAAGCTCAAACCTTCGTCGGTCATCCGGCTGAACCTGGCCATCGTTGCGGGCAAAAAGGATGGTCCCCAGGCCGCGCTCCGGCTCCTGCACAATCTGGAGCAAAATCGCGCACTCAATAATTACTATCTGCTGGATGCATCGCTGGGGGAGTTTTACCAGCAACTGGGACAAAAAGAAGAAGCCCTTGCCTATTTCCGGCGCGCCCAGGAGTTGACCCGGTCGACGGCCATTCGCGAAGTGCTGGGGAAAAAGATCGCCCGGCTTTGATCCAGGACTCGTAACTTTAGGGTATGAGTAAGAATAGACACTTGTGCGAGCACCTCAGCGCCATCGCTGACGTCAAAACCGCCAAGGCCTATGTCTGTGAAGAATGCGTTAAACAAAACGGCAGATGGCTGCATCTGCGTACGTGTCAGACCTGTGGCGTGACCCTCTGCTGTGACGACTCCCCTTCCCGGCACATGACCGCGCACTATCACCAGACACATCATCCGGTGATCTCCTCCGCCGAACCGGGCGAACGATGGTTGTGGTGCTATCCTGACGAGCAGATCGCGGAATATTGAATCAAGATCCCCCGGCTATATAATGGAATATAATGGTATAACGACCCCTATGACAAGGGAAAGCCGTCAACCGTTGCTTATATTATCTCGAGTTGCTTTATTGCCATATAGGCCATCAGCCCGGCGCCGACCTCCAGCGCACTTTCATCGATGTTGAATCTTGGGCTGTGTAAAGGGGCCGTCGTTTCCTTTTCGACATTGCCGGTGCCCAGGAAGTAGAAGCACGCCGGCGCCGACCGGCCATAATAGGCGAAGTCTTCCGCGATCATCATCGGGTCTGTCGGGATCACGCAGTCCCTGCCTAGATAGTCGGCGGCGATGGCCTCAAGCTCATGTGTCAGCCCGGGATCGTTGAGCAGCGAAGGATAGCCGCAGACCACTTCGAACTCACAGGCGCCACCCATGGCTTCCGCGATCTGTTCCGCCATCTTTTTCATCTTTTCATGCGCCGCATATCGCCACGTCTCATCCACCGTTCGGAATGTGCCCTTCAGTTGTACCGAGTCCGGGATCACATTGATCGCGCCATCGGCGATGACCCGGCCAAACGACAGCACGCCGGGCGTTATGGGGTTGTTGTTCCGGCTGATGATCTGTTGCAATGCCACGATCAGATGGGCGCTGATCACTACCGGGTCGACAAGCAGTTGCGGCATCGCGCCATGTCCTCCCTTGCCATGAACGGTGACGCTGATCTCGTCCATCGATGCCATGAGCTGGCCGCTGCGCATGGCGATCTTCCCCGCAGCTACCGATGGCATCACATGCTGGCCGATCACTGCCGCGGGTGAAGGGTCCGATAGTACCCCATCCCGGATCATCAGGCTGGCGCCCCCCGGCAGCTTCTCCTCGGCGGGCTGAAAGATCAGCCGCACCCTCCCCGCCCACCCGCCCTTCAGCGATTGCAGGATACCGGCCGTAGTCAGCAGGGACGCGGTATGCGCATCATGGCCACAGGCATGCATGACGCCCGGATTTCGGGAAGCATAGTCTATCGTATTCAGCTCCGCGATCGGCAAAGCATCCATATCGGCCCGTAGCGCCACCATCCGGTCGGAAGCCCGGCCGCCTTCGATCGTTGCGACGACGCCCGTATCGGCCATGGATATCCAATGGATTCCCAGGCTGTCCAGCCGCGTTTTGATAAATGCCGATGTTTCTTTCTCTGAAAAGGATAGTTCGGGATGGGCATGCAGATGCCGCCTGTCTTCGATCGTATGGGCCAGCCGCTCCCACGCAAGCTGCCGGATGTCCGATAGTAACATAACCATCCCAAGATACGCAGATTGGATTAAAGCGTTTTATCCGCCATGCCCCGTCCCCCAAATCCCGCCAGGGGTTTCCTGAGCGCTAAACGCTGGCGAGTCTTATACGGTGGTACAAATTATCTTTTTTCACATTTTTAAATCCTTTTAATCTTGTTTTAATAGACTTAAATATTTTAATCTTTAAATACATCTATAATAAATTTTTAGAAATCTGCTTTAATTTTAATGCATTATAATTAAATCATATTAAATTCATATAACCTATTTAAAGTACCTATCTACCTCACACATGTCCGTAAGAAACCGACTGCTGGCCGTTGCATTCTTTTTCATTTCTTTCAGTTCCTGCAGGCATGCCCCGACATTGTTCGAATCCATCTCATCCGCCCATTCCGGCGTGCATTTCAACAACCGGATCGTGGAGAATGATACGATCAACCCATTGGTAACTACCAATGTCTATAATGGAGGCGGTGTAGGTATCGGGGACTTCAACCGCGATGGCAAGCCCGACCTGTTTTTTGCAGGCAATATGGTGTCCAATAAATTGTATCTGAACCGCGGCGATTTCAAATTTGAGGACATAACGGATCGCGCAGGCGTCGAAGGCCAGGGGGAATGGTGCCGGGGGGTGGCCGTAGTGGATATCAATAACGATGGCTGGCCGGATATCTATGTGTGCGTCAACGTCCTGACCGATCCGGGGCGGCGGCGGAATCTCCTCTATATAAACCAGGGTACGGACAAGGATGGGATAGTGCATTTTAAAGAGATGGGCCGGGAGTATGGGCTCGCCGATACACTGTACTCCACGATGGCGGAGTTCTTCGACTATGACAACGACGGTGATCTGGATATGTACCTCGTCGTCAATAATATTCCGCCTAATGCCAACGTAGGCTTCTTCCGACCGGTCATTACAGATGGGAGTTATCCCAGCACGGGTCATCTTTACCGCAACGATTGGAACGATTCCCTGAAGCATCCGGTTTTTACGGATGTTTCGAAGCAGGCAGGGATTACGATCGAGGGTTACGGGCACAGCGCCACGATCGCGGACGTCAACCGGGACGGCTGGCCCGATATCTATGTCAGCAACGACTTTGTCGGGAATGACATCCTTTATATCAACAACCATGACGGCACGTTCACGGATAAGGTACGCTCATATTTCAAGCATACCTCCGCCAATTCAATGGGGCAGGATATCGAGGACATCAATAATGACGGGCTGGCGGATTTTGTCGTACTGGACATGGATCCCCCTGACAACTATCGGAAAAAGATGTTCCTTGGCCCGAATAATTACCACTATTATCAAAATACGGAGAAATTCGGGTATACTTATCAGTATGCCCGCAATACATTGCAGCTTAACCAGGGTGCGCGGATGTGCGGGGATGACTCGCCCGGCGATCCGATCTTCAGTGATATCGGCTATTGCGCGGGCATCGAAGCGACGGACTGGAGCTGGACGCCGATGGTTGTAGATTTTGATAACGACGGCTATCGCGATATCGTGGTTACAAGCGGTTACCCACGGGATCTTAACGATCATGATTTTATCAATTTCCGGAACATGGCTTCCAACCTGGTAAGCAAGCAGCAGATGCTGGACCAGATACCCCGGGTAAAGATCCATAGTGTTGCATTCCGCAACAACGGCGATCTCACTTTTTCCGATGTTTCCGCGGCCTGGGGACTGATGAAGCCAGGCTATTCGAATGGCGCGGCGTATGCCGATCTGGATGGTGATGGCGATCTCGATCTGGTGGTTAACAATATCGATGACGAGGCGCATATCTACCGCAATATGTCCCGGGAGCTCGACCCGCAGCATCACCATTATCTGCAGATCTGTTTTGCGGGCGATTCGCTGAATAAGGGCGGATTCGGCGCCTGGGTCGAACTGCATTACGGCGGCGGCCGGCAGCAAGTATATGAGAATACCCCATACCGCGGCTATCTGTCGACGATCGAGAATATTGCGCATTTTGGTTTGGGATCGGATACGGTTGTCGATACGGTGCAGATCAAATGGCCTGATGGAAAGATGCAGGAATTGCTGGGGGTACACGCGGATCAGATACTGGAGGTCAACCACCGGGATGCGCGGCTTCGGGATCCGGAGAGAAGGGACTCTGCCACGGCCGGGACGATATTCCGGGAAATCACGGATTCCATTGGGCTTCATTTCAAACACGAGCAGCGGGATTATATCGATTTCAATTTCCAAAAGATGTTGCCGCATAAATTTTCACAATACGGGCCCTCGATCGCCGTAGGGGATATCGACGGGAACGGGCTGGAAGATATGGTGGTCGGCGGCGCGGCAGGGTATAGCGCCCAGCTTCTCTTACAACAGCCGGGCGGACGTTTCATCCGGAAACCGCTTCTGCCTGCCGCCGTGGCGAAAGACAAACTGGCTGACGACCTGCAAGTGTTGCTTTTCGATGCCGATGGGGACGGCGATCTCGATCTGTATATCGCAGCCGGCGGCTACGCCAACCCATCGAACAGTACGGCATACCGGGATGGGTTGTATATCAATGACGGCAAAGGGAATTTTACCCTCGACTCCCTGGCATTGCCGGCGAATTTCACCAGTAAGTTCTGCGTACGGGCGGCGGACTTTAATCACGACGGCAAACTGGATCTCTTCATCTCGGGGCGCGTCGATCCGCAGCACTACCCCAGACCGGTGAGCAGCTTTATTTACCGCAATGACAGTCAAAAAGGAATAGTGCGGTTCACCGACGTGACGGCAACAGTTGCAGCCGGTCTTCAAAATATCGGAATGGTCTGTGATGCGATCTGGACGGATTTTGACAACGACGGCTGGCCCGACCTGGTGCTGGCGGGCGAATGGATGCCGGTGGTGTTCCTAAAGAACGAGAAAGGCGTTTTCCGGAATATCAGCGCAGCATCGGGTATCAATGACCACAAGGGCTGGTGGAACAGTATTGTCGCGGGAGATTTCGATAAAGACGGCAGAATGGATTACATCGTCGGCAACCTGGGCATGAACTCGTTTTACCGCGCGGACATGGACCATCCGGTACGCGCTTACGGCGGGGACTTCGACGATAACGGGATCTATGACATGATTCCTTCGTTATATCTGCCCGATCAGCAGGGGGTACTACAGGAATTCCCCGCGGAATCGAGGGATGATCTGTTGAGGCAGATCAATGCCATGCGAAAAAAATTTCCGGATTATAAAAGTTATGCCGTGGCGACGATGGACAAGGTCCTGACGCCGGAGGAGCGGAAAAAAGCCCTGGTGCTGGATGCCAACGATCTCAGATCCTGCTTCATAAAGAATGAAGGCAACGGTCGTTTCAGTCTTCATCCGCTTCCAATGGAGGCCCAACTTTCGGTGATCAATGGAATGGTGGCGGAAGACTTTGACGAAGATGGTCAGTTGGATGTCGTACTGAGCGGCAATGACTATGGTTTTGAGCCGGTGGTAGGACGTTCCGACGCCCTGAACGGCCTTTTGCTAAAAGGAAATGGCAAAGGGGATTTTACGCCGGTGCCGATCCGTCAAAGCGGGATCTTCTTACCCGGAGATCAAAAGGCGCTCGTCAAAATAAGGGGGGATATGGACAGGTACTGGCTTGCTGCTGGCCAGAACCGGGGTCCTCTCCAGATATTCGAATGGAAAGATCACGTTCCCATCATCCCGCTTCAGCCGGACGATGTATCTGCACTTTTCAGGTATCGCGACGGATCGGTGAGGAAGGAGGAATGCGCATATGGATCTTCGTTCCTGTCGCAGTCAGGTCGGTTCCTGACGATAAGCGGTCCGGTTGTCGGGCTGGAGATAACGAATGCGGCCGGGCGATCGAGAAAGGTCCTGTGGTAAAACAAAAAATACAGTATCTTCCCAGCACAATAACCAATTTTTATGCAAAAAGTAACCGGCGTCGGTGGGGTCTTTTTCAAAGCCCGCGACCCACAGGCCCTCATGGACTGGTACGACCAACATCTTGGCATTAAATTTCAACATGGCTTTATCCAGTTCAAATGGGCTGACGAACAGGGGAACAAGACCCCGGGCAGCACCACGTTTTCAATTTCCAAGGAAGACAGCGCCCAATTTAAACCCAGCGAAAAGCCCTATATGATCAATTTTAGGGTCGCCGACCTGCGGGCCTTGCTCGCTGAGTTGCGGGAAAAGGGCGTAACCATCATCGGCGATATGGAGGAATATGACTTCGGCCGCTTCGGCCACATTATGGATCCGGAAGGCAACAAGATAGAGTTGTGGGAGCCGGTAGATGATTAAATTTTCCCGACATGCTACGGTTATCCTTTGTTATCTTAGCCATTCCCCTATTCTATTGCCGCGGCTTTGCTCAGTCCGAATCGCGCGATCGACGCGTATTCACCTCCGATATAGACCATTTCTGGATCGCCTACGACAGCGCAATGACGACGGCCGACAGCGTACAGCAGTTGCACTATATCGAGACCCTCTATGTGGACAAGGGAACGCCGGGACTAAAAGCGTTTATGGAAGTAAGGAGCTATTCGGCTGCCGGCTGGGTAAGCCTGCTCCGCAAATACCCGAAATTCTGGAAGTCCATCCGGCCAAATACATTGTCGGTTAAATCGTTTACCCCCGCGATCGAAGCCAGCATCCGGCGGTTTAAAAAGCTCTATCCTTCCCTCAGCAACGCAAAAATGTATTTTACAGTGGGCGGACTCCGCTCAGGCGGCACCACCAAAGACAGCATGATCCTGATCGGGACCGAGATCGCAACCGGCGGGCCGGAGACGGATGTGTCTGAATTCCGCACGAAATGGCTCGCTGGAGTATTCCAAAACCAGCGCATCGATAACATTGTCCCGCTCAACATCCATGAGTTCGTGCATACTCAGCAGCATGAGGGAGAGATAGACGACCTGCTCGGGGTCTCCCTGCAGGAAGGGTCGGCCGATTTCATCACCGAGCTGGTCATGGGTAAGCCCAGAGAGACCAATTATATTATTTATGGCCGGGCGCATGAACCGGAGCTAAAAAAGAATTTTACTGCTGAAATGTTCTCCGGCGCCACGATAGGACGTTGGCTGTATAATGGCGATAACGCCAAAGACATGGCTGACCTCGGGTACTTCATGGGTTATGCGATCTGCGCATCTTATTACCGGCAGGCAACGGACAAACAGCAGGCGATCAGCGATATCATTCAACTGGATTATTCCGACACCGCCGCAACGGAGAAATTTCTGAAAAGATCGGGCTATATCACCGATCCTTATGATAAAACCGCCTTGCTGGCCAGCCTTTCAAAAAAGCTTCCTATAGTTACGGGAATGGCCCCCTTCGTCAATGGCGACAGCGCCGTAGATCCTTCCCTCACGGAACTGACGATCCGGTTTTCCATGCCCATGCAACCCGGCCAATATTCGATCAGTAAGGGCGCGACAGACGCCGATTATCCGATTGCCAAAGTGACCGGTTTTGCGGCGGATAACCGCTCCATTACCCTCCGGATCACGTTGCAGCCGGGACATGACTATGAATTCATCTGCACCGGCATGGGTTTCCGCTCGGCGGACGGGTATGCGCTTCAGCCGTATAAAGTCCATTTTAGAACGTCACCTAAATAACCCCTTTACGTTCACGGAAATAATCAATCCACATGAATGCAGATCAGGTAAAAAAAGCTTCGATAGGAAAATGGGCAAGCATTGCTCCGGAAGTCCGGCCAAGTAATTCAAAGAATCCTGACGGTACTTTAAAGCCGTTTTATCTGACAAGAGCCTTTACGCTTTCAGAAGATAACAGTTTTGAACTCCTGGTAAAGAACCTTGCAGACCCATTTGGAAATGTATCGATTGCCGAAATGTCCATCAAGGGCCATATCGAGTGGCTCGGCGACCATCCTCTAACTCCGGGAGCCCAAAAAGTAAACTTCTCCGCCGACGAGGACTATATCGTAAAACCTTTGTTGCAGGGATTTGCCGACATATTGAATAAATATACCACCGGGTTTCAGGAATGGAAAGTAGGTGAATCTCAAAGTATCTTCAAAAAACCATTTCCACCTTTCGGTTTGGCAAAGGATCAGATCTTCATGGAATATGATCTCATTTTTATATTCAACGGAATGATGTTCTGGGGAGCGAGAAATATAGACGGCCGCGGCTTTGATACGGAGGAGAACAGGCCGACGAACCTGCAGATACCGATGGTCAGGCAGGAATGATCATCGATCTGGGGTAACTTATTGTATATTTGTAATGTGAATTATCTTACTACCATACAAGAAAAACTTCGCCAGGCCAAAGTAAAGCTGTCTGAAAAATACCATATCAGTTCTATTGGTTTATTCGGGTCCATCGTAAGACCTGATTTCCGCCCCGAAAGCGATGTTGACATTGTGGTCGATTTCAACCAACCTATCGGTATAGAGTTCGTCGATCTTGCTGATGAATTGGAAAGGTTACTTGGTAGAAAAGTTGATCTAGTATCTAAAACGGGCATAAGACCCCAATATTACCGGGCGATTGAGTCCGACATCCTTTATGTCTAAAAGATCTTCACAACTTTTATTGGAAGATATAGTTGAATGCGCCAAAAAAATATTGTCGTATACCGAAGGGCTTTCTTTTGAACAATTTGTTGCAGACAGCAAAACGGCTGATGCTGTCATCCGAAATTTTGAGGTTATCGGGGAAGCCGCGAACAGATTACCGGAAGAATTAAAGGACCAATATCCTCAAATTGATTGGCACAGAATAAGAGGTTTCAGGAATAGGATCATACATGACTATATGGGGATTGATTATAAAATTGTTTGGCAAGTCAAAGAGAACTTTTTGCCTGACTTAATAAGGAAGATCACAGATATTCTATCAGTATAACGTACCTGAATGCCAAATGGGGTACTTAATAGCAAAACTATGCGGCACAGTTTATGGCTATTTCTTCTTGTTACTTGTATATCAAATTCAGTTGCCCGTGGCCAAGGCAAAGATAGCCATCACCTGGATACTTCAACTTATGTAATATTAAAATACAGGCCAAGAGTAATCACAAAGCGCGGTCTAAGTGGCGATTTCTATTTCAACGACACAGCTCACCAATTAAGGCCAACAACTCTCTCCACATCTGAAGTAGATGGCATTGAACCCTTGGTGGATAGCGCCTATCAGTATCTTGTCAAAGAGCTACCTGCCAACTACTCCAGCTTGCATCCTTTATCCGTTTATAAGCGACAGTATGTAGCGGTCATCAATAGTAAAAGTCAAAAAGAGGTTTGGATTCACTTTTTTTGTGACGTGCCTGAAGGTTGGCGTAAGAGCGAGATTATTATACAGGATGGAGGCGCTTGTTACCTCTGTCTTTGGATCAACATCACGCTTCGGAAAGCATCCAAACTTTTTGACAATGGCGTAGCCTGAAAACCACAACATTATCCACTAACATAAAAGGCAAGCGGCTGGTGTCAAACCGAAGGGATCACTATCAAGTACATCCAGCCGGGTAAGCCGATGCAGAATGCTTATATTGAACGATTGAACCGAACCTGCCGGGAAGATGTACTGGATGCCTATCTGATCGATTACCCTGGAAGAAGTTCGCATTTTGAGCGACGATTGGCAGGATCATTACAACAATCACCGGCCACACATCGCGCTCAAAGGGAAGATCATTCCGGAAGTTTTCACCGCAATTATGCGGCGAATGGTTGGTTTTGCGGCGAATATAATGTATATTTACCGCAAATATGCGGTGATTATGTATATCTTTCGACGTGCGGACTGGCCGAATTTTACTTGGAGCGCTGAGGCCATTCTTTCAAGGTTGGGGGAAGTACATCAGCGGCAAGGGAGAATCCTGGGTCAAATGCAGGCCGTGGGGTTTAAAATCCGGGAAGATACGATGCTGGATACCCTAACGCTGGATGTGACGAAATCCAGTGAGATCGAGGGCGAACGGCTAAATGCCGAACAGGTGCGTTCATCCATCGCGAGGCGCCTTGGTCTCGATATTGGAGGGGCCGTTCCAGCGGACCGCCACGTAGAAGGCGTGGTGGAAATGATGCTGGATGCCACCCAGCAATATGAAGAGTATCTGACGGAAGAAAGACTTTTTGACTGGCATGCCGCTTTATTCCCTACGGGCAGGTCGGGAATGCACAAAATCACGGTGGGTGGATGGCGAACGCCGGAGACGGGTCCTATGCAGGTCGTTTCCGGACCGATGGGACGGGAAACAGTGCACTTTGAGGCGCCCCAAGCGGGAGTCGTGGCGGCAGAAATGCGTCGGTTCCTGGAATGGTTTAATGGTAGTGGGGATACCGATCCGATCGTCAAGGCCGGGGTCGCCCATCTTTGGTTTGTTACTATTCACCCCTTTGATGACGGCAACGGCCGGATCACCAGAGCCCTGACAGATATGCAGTTGGCCAGGGCCGATCATAGCGCGCAGCGCTTTTACAGCATGTCGGCGCAAATTCTTAAGGAGCGGAAGACCTACTACGAGCTGCTGGAAAGCACGCAGAAAGCCGGTCTGGATATCACACCTTGGTTGCAATGGTTTCTGGACTGTCTCTATAGTGCAATGAATAATACGGAAAAAATTCTGGCTGCTATATTCGACCGTCGCCGGTTTTATGAATTACATCGGGATACTGAACTCAATATAAGGCAACAAAAGATGATTGCTATTCTGCTTGATGGGTTCTATGGAAAACTGAGTACTTCAAAATGGGCTAAAATGGCGAAGTGTTCGCAGGATACTGCCTTAAGGGATATCCAGGATCTGGTGAATAAGGGAATATTGGGGCGACAGCCGGGAGGTGGCAGAAGCACGAATTATGCATTGATTCGGACTCAGTAAGATATCTTTTCAATTTGATCCGGACGTTCCAATAAAAAATGGCGTACCGTTGATACGCCATCCGGAGGTTTCGAGCGGATTCGAACCGCTGTAAAAGGTTTTGCAGACCTCTGCCTAGCCGCTCGGCCACGAAACCATCTAAATCCCCGCCCCTGCAAGGGCGCTTCCGCCGTGAAAATCGGCCCCGTCAGAAGGGGCCGTAATT
>DASRRX010000021.1:0-252518 GCA_035695565.1 Puia sp.
AGAATCGGATATGGGGCGAGGAAGAAGGGGGCATGACTGGCGCCGCAGGGGAGGGTCTGGCGGCGGTGAAGCGGGTGCCCTGGTCTTCCTTCGGCTATTATTTGCCGTGGCGGCCTTCCTTTACGCTGGACCCGATATTTCATGCGGGAGCATATTATGTCCAGGAGGCGTCGGGCATGTTCCTGGAGCAGGCGTTGCGGCAGACAACCGATCTGTCGCGTCCATTGCGGGTGCTGGATCTGTGTGCGGCGCCGGGCGGAAAATCTACGCTGTTACAGTCGGTGATACCGGCCGGCAGCCTTTTGGTCAGCAATGAGGTGATCCGCAACCGGGCGAATATCCTTGAAGAGAATATGGTCAAATGGGGCGGCGCCAATGTGGTGGTGACCAGCAATGACCCACGCGATCTTGGGCGGCTGGAAAATTATTTCGACGTCATCGTAGTGGATGCGCCGTGTAGCGGGAGCGGATTGTTCAGGCGGGAGCCGGAGGCGGTGCAGGAGTGGAGCCCGGATAATGTGCGGCTTTGTTCGCAGCGGCAGCGGCGGATCCTGGCTGACGTCTGGCCGGCGTTGAGGGAGGGTGGGTTATTGATCTATTCGACCTGTTCGTATTCCCGGGAGGAAAATGAAGATATCCTGGATTGGATGGTTGAAGACCTGGGGGTGACGGGTTGCCAGCTGGCGGTGGCTGAAGATTGGAAGGTCGTGGAGACGGCGGGCCGGTTGGGGGCTTATGGATACCGGTTCTACCCTGACAAATTGCAAGGGGAAGGGCTTTTCATGGCTTGCTTGCGAAAGACAGGGGGAGGGGCGTTTGCGGCTCCACGTAAGAAAGGGTCGATTGAGCGGGCGCCAAAGAAAGATCTGGAAAAGATCGGTAACTGGGTAAGGGCGGAGGGAGGAATGGCGTATTTCTATCATTGGGAGTTGATCCATGCGATCCCTGAAGGAATGTTGGGGGAGCTTTCGGTGTTGCAGTCCGCTTGTTATCTGAGAAGGGCGGGGATACCGATCGGAAAGTTGACGGCGAAAGATCTTGTGCCGGAGCATGATCTTGCGATGAGCATGCTGATCAACCCGCAGCTGCCGGTCATGTCGCTTTCGAAGGAGAAAGCGCTTTGTTATCTAAGAAAAGATGAGTTGGTTGTGGAGACCGATCAACGCGGGTGGGTGCTGGTGCAATATGGGGGATTGAATCTGGGATGGATAAAGGCGTTACCGGGGCGGATCAATAATTATTACCCCAAAGAGTGGCGGATACTCCGGCGGGAACCGTGAAGAGGCGTTATCTTTGCGTTATGCGATCACGTGTTATCTTTTGCGCTATGCGATCATGTTGGATCGGCTTATTCCTGATGGGTGTATTGTGGGCGCATGCCCAGTCCGATGAGCTGATCATTCAGGGTCAGACGGGGAATTTATATCTTGACCATTCGGTAACGGCAAAGGAGACCTGGTATAGTGTAGGGCGGCTGTACAATGTCGATCCGAAGGCGCTGGCTGCTTATAACCATTTGACTTTTGCGAAGCCGTTGGGCATTGGCCAGGTGTTGAAAGTCCCGTTGACGGCGGTAAATTTTTCTCAGGATGGGAAGAAGCTGGCGGGGCAGAGCCTTGTACCGGTCTTCCATGTCGTACAGGAGAAGGAGTGGTTATATCGGATCAGCGTCAATCACAACAAAGTGCCGATACCGGCCCTGGAAAAGTGGAATCATGTAACGGGCGACCAGGTACATGTGGGATTGCATATGATCGTGGGGTTTCTGAAAGTGAAGACGACGTTGTCGGCGCTGGCGAAGAGGGGTGTGGTACCGGGGGCGGTGGTGGCTGGTGGGGACGGGGTAGTTTCGGGTGGGGCGGAAAATTCGGGTAATCGGGTAGTAAAGGCGGCGGAGGATTCGACGAAAGAAGATGTTGTTGTGTCGCGGCGGGTGGCCAGGCCCGTTGTGCCTGCGGTGAATGCGCCGGTGTCGACGGCGAATGCACAGGTCCCGGCGGCGAATGTGCAGGTGTCAGCGGCTGCGCCGCACTTTGATGGGGGCAAGTTCAAGGCGGATTTTACGGATGGGGGCAAATCGATCACTGGTCAGGCGGGTGTCTTTAAGAGCACGAGCGGCTGGCAGGATGGAAAATATTATGCATTGATCAATAATGTACCGGTGGGGGCGATCGTGAAGATCACGGATCAGGCGACGGGAAAGAGCGTATATGCGAAGGTGCTGGGGCAGTTGCCGGATATGAAGGAGAGTGTGGGGTTGACGGTGAGGTTGAGTAATGCGGCGGCGGCGGAACTGGGGGAAGGGGAGGGGAAGTTTAGCGTGGGGGTGAGTTATTGAGAAGATGGGTTAACCCTTGTGGGGGAATTTAGAGAGAAGTTCATTTGCGGGTACTTTTTGGACTTTGCCATCAATAGAGACGACCAGTGAGCGTCCGCTAGTGGCGCTTTCTTCAACCAATTTTTTTGTAGCTCTTGTCATTCCAAGCAAAATCTTTTTGAAAAGCTCGGAAGGTTGAGATTTATCGATTTCCATGTTCTCTAGCCTGATTAACAATTATTTCCCAAATATACTTATTAATTACAAGATTTGCAGCATCTGCCCCTCCTTCTGCAATGGGATCGGGGCTAACGCTCTCATTATTTACAATCATCCACTTATCGCAAACAGGAATATAAAGGTTCAACAAATTTGCGATGCCTCTGTAGTAACGCCTGGCTATAACATCCATAGAAATGCTATGGCCACCTTTTGCAACCCTCTCCGCCACCCGTTGGCTTGCCGTTTCAGGAGAATCGAGCCAAATGAAGAGAAGGGTCGCCTTGTATCCTTGTTGTTGAGCGGTTTTGATCAAGGAGACGTAGCTTCTCGTGGCTAAGGTCGTTTCAAAGGCAAAATCCACACCTGACTGCATCAATTCATGGATACGAGAGAGCATTAGCCTGCCCGCTTCGATGGCTACGCTATCAGGATTGAAGGGGGAAAGCCCTGCCGCGATGTTGTCGGCGTTTACGAATTCCCGGCAATGCAGGATCTCGGGTAAGATGGTGAGGCTCGCAGTTGTCTTACCCGCGCCGTTGCATCCCGCTATGATGTATAGGTTGGGCATGGTCAGGGGGTTTGGGGGCGGGATTTGTAGCCGCGGAGGAAGTCCTCGATGTGCATGCGCTTCTTGCCTTCGAGTTGGATATCGGTGAGGCGGATATAACCGTCGGCGGTGGAAAAACGGAGGTAGGTCCGGTTGTCGGTATCGGGGTGGCCTGGAGGAAAGGATGGCGGAGTTGGATCCTTGATGGCGCGGTAGATCTTGAGGAGTTTGCCGTCGAGTTCGGTGAAGGCGGTGGGGAAAGGGGAGAGGCCGCGGATGAGGTTATAGATGTCGGCGGTGGAGCGGGTCCAGTCGATGTGGCAGGTTTCGGTGAAGATCTTTGGGGCGTGTTTCAGGGGGACATGTTTCAAGGGGGTATGTTCCAAAGGGGCATGTTCCGCAGGAGCAAGTTTCAAGGGATCGGGATCGGTCAACGATGAGCCGTGGATTGCCGCAGGAAGAGGGGTAACGTCGGCCTGGGGCGTCTCTTTAAGGGTGCCGGCGGCGAGGCCGGCGATGGTGCGGACGAGCAATTGGGCGCCGATCTCTTTCATCCGGTCATGGACTTCGCCGGCTGTTTCGTCGGGGCCGATTGGGAATTTCTCCTGAAGCAGGATATTTCCGGTGTCGATCTCGTGCTGCAGCCTGAATGTTGTGACGCCGGTCTCGGTTTCGCCGTTGATGACGGCCCAGTTGATCGGCGCGGCGCCGCGATATTGGGGCAACAGAGAGCCATGAAGGTTGACGGTTCCCATCGGGGGCATGTTCCAGACTACTTCGGGTAGCATGCGGAAGGCGACGACGATCTGGAGGTCGGCGGCGAATGTGCGGAGCTCATCGAGAAAGGCGGGGGCTTTTAATTTCTCGGGCTGGAGGATGGGCAATCCTTTTTCGCGGGCAAATTTCTTTACGGCGCTTTCGGTGAGTTGCATGCCACGGCCGGCGGGTTTGTCGGGTGCGGTGATGACGGCGACGACGTTGAAACCGGCACGGAGGATGGCATCGAGGGAGGCTACGGCGAATTCGGGGGTTCCCATGAATATGATGCGGGGATTGGCCGGCGGGGCAGAGCTAGTCGGCATACAGCAAATATTTTTTACGGATCTTTTTAAAATTACTCAGGGCGGGCTCCCAGCTTTTACGGATCTCCTCTTCCGTTAGTCCCTGTCTGATCTGCTCTTCCAGGATAGCGGTTCCCGCCAGCCGGTCAAAGGTACTGCCATTGCCCCTGAAGAAATGGGTCTTATCGGGAAAAAGGGAATACGCCTTTATTATCCATTTCAGGCTAAAGCGGTTGCCGGTCTCTTTTGCGACGTTGATCTGGCTGAGGTCAAACCCGTTGCAAAGTTGCCCCACCAGGGGCGGATTGTGGGCGCCGAAGGTGTCGACGGGGGTGAAGGTATAGCCATCCGGCGGGAAGGAGGGGTTGCCGAATTGCTGGAAAGGCTTGGGCGTCCCGCGGCCGAGGCTGACGGAGGTGCCTTCGAAAAGGCATAAAGAGGGATAGAGGTATACGGATTGCATATTTGGAAGGTTGGGAGAAGGGCGTACCGGTAATGTATATCTGCTTTTGTGCGTATAATTGCGGCATGGGATGACGATGAGGCGGAAGTCATTCAGGCGGATGTTGACCGGCCGTTTCCGCAGGGCGCGCATAAGCGAGTCGATACGGTCGGCGGATTGGTTGATGGCGTGGATGGTATTGAGCTGGTTGGTCACGGCGGGATCGAGCCATTGTTCGCCCACGAGCATATGGGCATATTCGCCGATGGTCATTCCATAGACGACGGGTATGGGCTGCATCCCGACGAATGACCGGAATTTTGTATCGAGGATGGGGCCGTCGACATAAAAGCCATTGGGATCGGGGCGGTCAAGGATGATGAGGGGCCGGTTGTTCTCTATGGCGGCTTCAAGGAACCGCTGCATGGAAGCGATATAGGTATAGAAGCGAACCCCAACGTCCTGGACGTCGAAAAGCAGGACGTCTACACCGGCGAGATCGTCGGGGCTGGGTTTGGTCTTTTTGCCATAGAGCGAGATGACGGGAATTCCCGTGGCGGGGTCGGTCGCATTTCCGACTGTAGCGCCCGCGTCGGCGTCGCCGCGGAACCCATGTTCGGGAGAAAATATCTTGCGGATGTGGATCCCCAGCCGGACGAGCGTGTCTACGAGATGTGTGTTCCCGATCACGGATGTTGCGTTTGCGAAGACGGCGACGGACTGACCTTGTAACAGCGGCAGATATTGATCCAACTGGTCGGCGCCGGTCAGAATGCGGGGGGGCGCCGCCGGTAGCGCGGACGGTCCTGTCCCGGCGGGCGGGTAAGCGCCGGAAGATGCGGTGGACTGGCTGTCCGCCCCGAGGGACATGAAAAAGAAGGTCAGAAAAAGATAAGCAGTTCGCATGGGTTATAATTTACCTGGTAGATGGAAACCCCCACAATTTAATATTAAAATCCTACCTTGCATGACCCGATATTGGGAGCAACTATAAATATTTAAACAGACATGGCGCAAGAAGTTAAAGCAGGAGATACTATAAAGATCCATTATCGGGGAAGGCTGACAGACGGAACTACATTCGATTCCTCCGAAGGCCGGCCACCGCTGGAGTTCGAAGTGGGCAGCGGGATGGTGATCAAGGGATTCGATGAAGGCGTAATGGGGATGGCCGTAGGACAGAAGAAGACGATCGAGATCCCGGCAGAATTTGCATACGGACCGCGGGACCCGGAGGCGATAATTGAATACCCGATCGATCAGTTCCCGCCGCAGATGAAGCCGGAGGTAGGGATGCAGCTGGTGATGACCGATAATTCCGGGAATCAGATCCCGGTATTGGTAGTGGATTTAAAACCTGATGTGGTGATATTGGATGCCAATCATCAGCTGGCAGGACAGGACCTGATCTTCGATCTCGAATTGGTGGAGATCAAGGGTGCTTCGCGGATCATTATGCCATAGGGGGAGCCTCGGTGGGGACTGATGTCCCGGGCGAAGGTAAAGATGTTGCGGGAGCAGGTGAGAACGATCCGGAAGAAAGTGAAGAGGGCCCGGAAGGAGGGTCGGCCGTGACGGCGACGCGCTGGTATTTTCGCTCGAATGCCCACGCCAGTACGAGAATGGCAATGACCAGAAGGAGGGTCATCGGCATCGATCCTATAAGCCCATAGTCTCCACCAGTAATAAAGAGGTCGCCGGTTGGCTCTACCTGAAACAAAGACGGAAAAGTCGTCCCGCTGACGTGAAAGCCAAGGATCGGGCCTTCGAAAAAATTCCAACCGACATGGAGCATAAACGCAAACCAGAGATTCCTGGTGAAGATGTAATTTATGCCCAGCAGTATTCCGGCCAGGACAAGGTTGACGAAGGCGAGGGTATGGACGCCGGGGGTAATGGCATGGTAGGCGGCAAAGAGGAGAGCTGAGATGCCGAGAGCGATCCATTTGTTGGGGATCCATTCCATGAGATTACCCAGGATGTATCCTCTGAACACCAGTTCCTCACTAAAGGCAATAAGCGCCATCCAACCAAAAGAAATAAAAAGCGTGGCCGGTTGCCAGATGATGTCGGTCCACTCGAGGTGACCACTCAGCAGGATGACGATAGCCGCGAAGCCAAGCAGCGCCGGTGCGAGAAAGAAGCCGGTCAGCGCTTCACCGACATAACCGTCGAGGGCCCAGCCCAGGCCAAGAAAGTTGCGGCGTTCTATGAGCAGCCTGAAGATACCCACACTGATCACGGAGATAGCTAATTCCAGCATCAGCACGAGCCAGAGATAATCGCTGGCCATGAGACCCGATAAAAACTGGAAAATGTCTTTGCCCAGCGTATCCAACGGTGTGCCGGTAATGAACAGGATCGCCGGAATTCCAAGCAGCGCAGCAACCACGTAGAAGGTGCAGCCGAAGAGCAGAAGGCGCAACCAGGCCCGGGGGATCAGCGGAGTTTTTGTAGTCGGATCGGCCATAGTGGTTATATTCGTGCGGTAATTTACGAACATGTTTGAGAACTATGCCTTTACTGTGGCGGAAAGATTCCTCCGCTATGTTCAGATAGATACGCAAAGTGATCCCCAATCGGAGACCCAACCTTCCACTGAAAAGCAAAAGGATCTGGGCCGGTTGCTGGTCAAAGAATTACAGGAAGCCGGGCTGGAGGACGCCGAAATGGATGAGTATGCCTATGTATATGCCACTTTGCCGGCCAATTCCGACAAAAATGTTCCGGTGATCTGTCTGTGCGCCCATATGGACACTGCTCCGGATTGTACGGGTCGGGGGGTAAAACCGATCGTTCATTCACAATATGATGGTGGAGAACTGGCGCTGCCGGATGATCCGGCGCAGGTGATCAGTCCGCGGGAGCATCCGTATCTGGCCAGCCGGAAGGGGGACGATATCATTACGGCTTCGGGTACGACCTTGCTGGGTGCGGATGATAAGGCGGGAGTGGCGGTCATTATGGATACGGTGCATTTTCTGGCGCGGCATCCGGAGGTGCGGCATGGGAAGGTAAGGGTTGTCTTTACGCCGGATGAAGAGATCGGCCGGGGGGTGAACAAGCTGGATATGGGTCGGCTGGCGGCTGATTTTGGCTATACGCTGGATGCGGGGGAAAGAGGGACGCTGGAAGATGAGACTTTCTCCGCGGATGCGATGACCATTACCTTCCATGGCGTCAGCGCTCATCCGGGTTATGGCAAAGACAAGCTGGTCAATGCACTGAAGGTAGCATCCGGTTTTATCGACTCCCTTCCAAAGTATGAGTGGTCGCCTGAGACGACGGATGGCCGGTATGGCTTCGTGCATCCGGTTCGGATGTCGGGGATCACGGAGAAGGCGGTGGTGGAGGTGATCATCCGGGATTTCTATACGGCAAAGCTGGCGGCATATGAGGCGCATCTCCGCGACAAGGTGGATGACGCGCTGGCGGCGTGGCCGGGGAGTACGGCGGAGATAACGGTGACGGAGCAGTACCGGAATATGAAGGAGATCCTGGATCAGTATCCGCAGGTGTCGGAATTTGCGCGGGAGGCGATACGGAGGGCGGGATTGACGGTAAGGGAGAGCAGCGCCAGGGGTGGGACGGATGGGTCAAGATTGTCGTTTATGGGGTTGCCGTGCCCGAATCTTTTTACCGGCGAAATGGCTTTCCATAGCAAACAAGAGTATGTGAGTATTCAGGATATGCAGAAGTCGGTGGAGACCTGTGTGCATCTTCTTATATTGTGGGAAGAGCGGTCGTGATGCCCTTCCGATGCAGGATATTCCGGATGATCATTCCGGCGTGGACGCGGGAATTTTCGATGAACCAGACATGGGTGTTCATGCCGCCGCAGACGACGCCTGCCAGGTATAAACCGGGAATATTGGTCTCCATGGTCGCGGGATCGTAGTTTGGCTGAAGCCGTTCGTCATCCGAGAGGGTTATGCCCGCTTTACGGAGAAAATCGAAGTTGGGTTGGTAGCCCGTTAGCGCGATCACATAATCATTGGGGATAGTAACGATCCCCTGGGGGGTGCGGATGTCAACTTCATGAGGCCGCACGGCACAAAGCGTGGAGTGGGTGTAAGCTTTGATACTTCCTTCCCTGATCCGATTTTCGATGTCGGGTTTTACCCAGTACTTGACCCGCGGTCCGATGCCTTCGCCGCGGATGACCATGGTCACTTCGGCTCCTTTCCGCCACGTCTCGAGGGCGGCATCCACGGCGGAATTACTTGCGCCCACGACCACCACTTTCTGAATTGCATAGAAGTGCGGTTCTTTATAGTAGTGAGTTACTTTTTGCAGGTTTTCCCCTGGAATTCCCATCAGGACGGGAATATCATAAAACCCGGTGGCCAGGATGACATTGCTGCAGTGATAAATCCCGCTTGCGCTGATGATCTCAAATCCATCGCTCGTTTGCCGGATATCTGTGACCGTTTCCTGGAGGTGGATGTTCAGCTGGTTGGAGACGGCTACGCGGCGGTAGTATTCCAGCGCTTCGCTGCGGGTAGGTTTCACATTATTGCTGACGAAGGGAACGCCGCCAATCTCGATCCTTTCGGAGGTGGAAAAGAAGGTCATGTTGGCGGGGTAGTTATATAACGAGTTGACGAGGCAGCCTTTTTCGAGGACGAGGTAGCTAAGCCCTGTCTTGCGGGCTTCGAGAGCGCAGGCGATGCCGATCGGGCCGCCACCAATGATAATCAGGTCGTAATTTATCGTCATTTGTATCAGTTACGGTGTAAAGTTAGTGCACCGGACGCAATCGGATAAAAAGCGTACATTCACTTCGAAAAATTGTCATATGGAATCTGTCAATATCTTTGGGATCGTCGCCGCAGTGCTTCTTCTCGCTATCCTGTTAAGTTGCTGGGTCACGGTCAATCAGGGCTATATCTATGTGGTGACGCTTTTTGGCAAATACCGGCGGATCATGCGGCCGGGTTTGAACTTCAAGATGCCTTTCCTGGAGCAGGTATATAAAAAGATCTCCATTCAGAACCGGTCGGTAGAACTGGAGTTCCAGGCGGTTACAATGGACCAGGCGAATGTCTACTTCAAGAGCATGTTGTTGTATGCGGTGCAGAATGCGGACGAGCAGACGATCGTAAAAGTGGCCTTCAAGTTCATCAGCGACCGGGACCTGATGCAGGCGCTGACCCGGACGATCGAGGGTAGCATCCGGTCGTTCGTCGCCACCAAAAAACAGGCGGAGATCCTGGGATTGCGGAAGGAGATCGTGGAATTCGTGAAGGACCAGATCGATCATTCGCTGGAGGAGTGGGGTTATCACCTGATGGACCTTCAGATCAACGATATCACCTTTGACAAGGCGATCATCGAGTCGATGAGCAAGGTCGTGGCGAGCAATAACCTGAAAGCGGCGGCGGAGAATGAAGGGCAAGCATTGCTGATCACGAAGACGAAGGCGGCGCAGGCGGAGGGAAATGCGATCAAGATCTCTGCCGAGGCGGAGAAGGAGGCGGCGCGGCTTCGGGGCCAGGGCGTCGCGCTGTTCCGCCAGGAGGTGGCGCATGGGATGAGCGAAGCCGCGGAAGAGATGAAGCGGGCGAACCTGGATACGAATGTGATCCTGTTCAGCATGTGGACGGAGGCCATCAAGAATTTTGCGGAGGTCGGGAAGGGGAATGTGATCTTTTTGAATGGGAGCAGTGAGGGGATGCAAAATACGATGCAGCAGATCCAGGCGCTGATGGTGCGGCAAGAGCAGGCGGCGGCGGCGAACGGCAAGTAGGGGCGGGGTAACTTTAGCATTTTGTTAAAAAATAGAATTCGGCGAAGAACGTTATAGCCGTAAATCTTTATTTTTACCGCATGAATCTATTTCTCCTGCAGATCATCGCAGATTCCGCTCAGATAAGGGACAGCCTGGCAAGGGCTGCACAGCTGGCGGCTCAGCAAAAGGAAAGTCTTTTCGATATTCTCATGAAGGGTGGTCCGCTGATGATCCCGCTGGGGGTCCTGCTGGTGATCGCCATCTTTGTCTTCTTCGAGCGTTATATTGCCATTAAAAAGGCGTCGAAGGTGGAAGATAATTTCATGAACATCATCCGGGATAACATCATGACGGGGAATGTCTCCGCGGCCCGAAACCTGGCGAAAAATACCTCGACGGCGGTCGCGCGGATGATCGACAAAGGTATCCAGCGGGTAGGCAAAGACATACCCTATATCGAACGCAGCATGGAAAATGTGGGGAAGCTGGAGTTATACAAAATGGAGAGGAACCTGGCTATCCTTTCGGCGATCGCGTATCTGGGGCCGTTGTTCGGCTTCCTGGGAACGATCTTTGGGATGTTCCAGCTCTTCTACAGCATTGCGAGCACGGGCGAGTACAGTATTTCCAATATTGCGGGCGGGATATACGTGAAGATGATCTCTTCGGCGTCGGGCTTGATCATCGGGATCATCGCGTATATCGGCTATCGCTTCCTGAATTCGCAGATCGATAAAGCGACGAATAAGATGGAAGCGGCCAGTTCGGATTTTATCGATATCCTGCAGGAGGAGGCGAGATAATATGAATCTACGAAACCGTCATAGAGATGAAACGGAGGTCCATACGGGGCCGTTGAACGATATTTTGTTCATCCTGCTGCTCTTTTTTCTGATCGTGAGCACGCTGGCCAATCCCAATGTGGTGAAGCTGACCCAGCCAAAATCCAAGAGCGATACCAAAGCCAAGCAGACGGTGGTGGTATCCATCGATGCGAATAAGCAATTCTATGTGGGGACGACGAAGGTGACGGTGGATCAGCTAAAGGCGCAGTTGCAGCCCTTCCTGGCGAAGGAGACGGATCAGCCTTCGATCGTGATCAATGCGGACAAGTCGGTGCCGGTCGATGATGTGGTGGCGGTGATGCGGGTGGCGCGGGAATTGGGGGCGAGGACGGTGCTGGCGGTGGATAAGAATGGGGTGAAGTAGGGGAAGTTTACCAGGTTGCTTTGATCATCCGATCTTTTCCCATCAAATCTTTACGGGTTTCTACAGTGACGGCGCCTGTTGCGCGGAAAACTTCTGCAACGGCGGATGTCTTGTCTTCGTGTGTTTCGGCGAGTACGGCGCCGCCTGGGATCAATTGGCGACGGGCGAATTCGGCGAGGGCCCGGTAAAAGACCAACGGGTCGGATTCGGGGACGAAGAGCGCAAGGGCGGGTTCGGAATCGACGACGTGGGGCGCCAATGTCGAACGCTGGTGCGCGGGGATATAGGGAGGGTTACTGATCAACCATTTTATGGGCGGAAGGGAGGTCCAGGTATTACGGTCGAGGAAATCGAGGTGATGGAGGGTGACACGGGCATTATGTTGGGTAGCGTTGCGCTGAGCGACGTGAAGGGCGCCGGTGCTGACGTCGCAGGCGTGAATGGGGAGGGATGGGAGTTGTCCGGCGAGGGTGATGGCGATGCAGCCGCTGCCGGTGCCAACGTCGAGGAGGGGGCCGGAGGGGGGGGTAGATGGGGTGGGGGTGGAGGACGGTGGGTTGGGAGTGGAGGGGTTGGCGAGAGTAGTGGGAGATGGCGGGGAAGTGATCGTCTGGATGGCCCATTGGACAAGTTCCTCGGTCTCGGGGCGGGGGATGAGGACGTTCTCATCGACATAAAACCGTAGCCCGGCAAACCAGCTTTCGTGGAGGACGTATTGAACAGGGCGGTGGGCCAGCAGTTCGCTCCGGCAGACATAAAATTGCTTCAATTGCGGGTCAGTCAGGGGTTCTGCGGGTTTGGTCAGGCGGTCCAGCCTTCTTCGGCCGGTCAGATGTTCCATCACCCAGTCGGCGATCAGCATGGCCTCGCGGCTGCCGTAGAGGGGCGTCAGGTCGGTGGTCATTTGTCGCTGTGCCTGCCCGGGATCCATTCTGTAAAAATAGAGCAGTTTACTTAAATTTGCGCCTTGTCTTCGCCGGAAACATATATGCGCCGCTGTCTGGACCTTGCCCTGCTGGGGGCGGGGCATGTGGCGCCAAATCCCATGGTAGGGTCGGTGCTGGTCTATTCGGACCCGGGAACGGGTGAGGAGCGGATCATTGGAGAAGGTTATCATGAACAATACGGGGAGAAGCATGCGGAGGCCAATTGCATTGCTTCGGTGAGTGAGGCGGACCAACCGCTGATCTCCCGGTCGACGATCTATGTATCGCTCGAGCCATGTGCGCATTATGGGAAGCAGCCGCCATGCGCGGACCTGATCATCGAAAAGAAAATTCCCCGGGTGGTGGCGGGATGCAGGGATCCTTTTCCGCTTGTGGATGGGAAGGGGATCGAGAAGCTGCGGGCGGCTGGGGTGGAGGTGGAAGTGGGCCTACTTGAGGGAGAGTGTGTGGAGTTGAACCGGCGGTTCTTCACTTTCAATATGAAGCACCGGCCATATGTGGTGTTGAAATGGGCGCAGAGTGGGGACGGGAAGATCGGGGGGACCGGGCGGACCTTTATTTCAAACGAATACAGCAACCGGCTGGTGCATAAATGGCGGGCGGAGGAGGCGGGGATACTTGTGGGGACCCGGACGGCGATGATGGATGATCCGGCGTTGACGGTCAGGTTGTGGAATGGCCCTGATCCGGTCCGGCTGGTGATCGATAAGGAGTTGCGTTTGCCTATGGCGTCGCGGCTGCTGGATGGAACGGTAAGGACGGTAGTGTTCAATCTGTTGCGACATGAAGAAGGGGGGATGGTGGAATATTATCAGCTTTCACCGGACAGCAGCCTGGTGCAGCAGGTGGGGATGGCGTTGGCGCAACTGAAGATCCAAAGTGTGTTGGTGGAAGGGGGGGCGAGGCTGTTACAAACTTTCATTGACGAAGGTTATTGGGATGAGGCGCGGGTGATCACGAACAATGAACTGCTGCTTCCGCGGGGATTGTCCGCACCGGAGTTGAAAGCGGCAAGACTGGAGAGGACGGAGACGTTGGAAGGGGATACGATCAGGTATTATCGGAATGAAGGGTGTGGTAAACGGTGAGAGATGAACGGTTAGATATTATGAACAGTGAGATCTATTATACGATAGAGAAGACGGCGACGGCGGAATTCAAGGATCGGGGGAGCCGGTTCATCGCCTATGCATGCCCGATCCAATCGGCGGAGGACTTCAAGCTGCAATTAAACGAGATCAAGAAGCAGCATCCTAAGGCGACGCATCATTGTTGCGCATACCGGCTTGGGTTAGACGGGAATAATTTCCGGGTCAGCGATGATGGAGAGCCTTCCGGTTCGGCAGGCCGGCCGATCCTGGGGCAGATCGACAGCAAGGGACTGGTAAATGTACTGGTGGTTGTCGTGCGGTATTTTGGGGGAACGTTACTTGGGGTGCCGGGGCTTATCAATGCGTACCGGTCGGTGGCGGCGCTGGCGTTGCAATTGACGCCGATCGTGCAGAAGCAGGTCGAGCAGGAATTCAGGGTCCATTTCGACTACACGCAGATGAACGAGGTGATGACGATGGTCCGGCAGTACAATTGCCGGGTCGTCAGACAGGATATTCAATTATTTTGTGATATGGTGCTGGCCGTGCCCCGGAGCAGGGTGGCGGAGGTAAGTTATAAGTTGCGGGAAATGAGGAATGTAGAGATCTCTCCGGTGGGGTGATAATAATGTAAAGATTTCCCCGGTGGGGTTATAATTTTGGGTTGGGTTATTCGTTTTACCTGATAACCTAAACGATACCTCTTGAAAAACCACTTTGTAACCCTGAGCCTGGCAATAATGGCCGTTGCTTTAGTCGTGTTCGCGGCGTGTAGCAAAACCGCCAGCACTAATTCGACCAATTCCAATCCCAATCATATTCCGCCGGATCAAACGGTGACTGCCAGTCTGCAGGGCAGAGTGGTGGATGAGAACGGTATTCCGGTCCAGGGGGCGGTCGTTTCAAGCGGCACGGCCACTACATCGACCGATATCAACGGGATCTTTGCGTTCAGAAATATCACGGTGTCAAGCCGGTTCGCCTATGTGCAGGCTGGCAAAAGCGGGTATTTCACCGGCTCGCGGAGTATCATTGCCGGCGCGGGCAGTTCAAACTACGTCAATATCCAACTGATACCGAAGACGGCGGCGGCGGGCACCTTCCCGGCTACGACGGGTGGAAAGGTGGTGGTTGGAACGGGGGATACGGCATATTTTCCCGCCTCGTCGGTAGTAGAAGCATCAACGGGTACCGCTTATACGGGGATGGTGACGGTATATGCCACTTATCTGAACCCTACCGATCCGAATTTATATAAGTATATGCCTGGCGATCTGCGGGGGATCGGTTCCGACGGGAACGAAACGGCATTGCAAAGTTTCGGAATGATGGATGTGGAGATGCAGGATGCTTCGGGAAACAAGTTGCAGCTGGCATCGGGTCAGCAGGCGAGCCTGACATTTGCGATCCCGGATACGCTGATGCCGGTCGCTCCGGCTTCGATCCCGTTGTGGTATTTCAACGATACGACGGGCAGGTGGATGCAGCAGGGATCGGCTGTGCGGCAGGGTACGAGCTATGTAGGGCAGGTAGGACACTTCACATACTGGAACTGTGATGCGCCGATGGGAACGGTCAATTTCAAGGTGCATATCGTGGATCAATATCGTAATCCGGTTGCGTACCGGTATATTCAATTTAGCCTTCCCGGTTATGGATCACGCGGCGGTTATACGGATTCGACGGGTTTCGCGCAGGGGCTGATACCGAAAGGAGAGCAATTACTGATGCAGGTCCTTGCCGAGTGCGGCGGCTTTGTGGGCGGGGCTAATGTCGGTCCGGCGCTGACGGATCAGGACCTCGGGACGGTGACGGTCAATATGGTCGATGCGAAGCTAACGATCACGGGCAACGTTGTGGATTGCAGCAATAATCCGGTGGACAGCGGATATGTGAATGTACTGGTGGATGGGCTGGACTATCGTGCGGTCGTGACCAATGGTACCTTCAGCCTTCCGGTCAACCGGTGTTATCAAGCAAACGCCTCGGTGCAGTTGATCGCGGAGGATCTGGCTACTTCGCAGACAAGTACGGTTACGACCATCACGGCCGATACGGGAACGGTGAGTGCGGGGACGCTGACGGCATGCAGCATGGTAGTCAACAATCCATATATCGACTTTACATTGGGGGCTAATGCCTATAACCTGACCCCGGCGACCAATACAATATCTCAGTATGGAACCGGCTACACTGGTATCAGTGCGACGGGTAATCTTCCGAATATTTATCTGAGCATACAGGGGATGAATGGTATCGGCGGCTATAGTGGGGGAATAGATTCTGCCTTTGTTGGGTTGAGTGGCGCCAACTATATGGGGCCTGTCACCTATAATGTCACCTCCTATGGGCCGGTCGCTTCCTATATTCAAGGCAGCTTTACCGGTACGCTGACCAACTATGTCAATGCGCAGGACCAGCAGACTATCCGGGGAACTTTTAATATCCTGCGAACTCAGTAGGGGTTAGAGGGGGGTTGATCAGTGAGTAAAGCGGGTGCTGACCACGAGGTCTTTGCTGCCGGGGGTATAAAGGTAAAAGCCTTCGCCGCTTTTGACGCCGAGGTAACCGGCGGTGACCATGTTGGCAAGCAGGGGGCATGGCGCGTATTTCGGGTTGCCGAAGCCGTCGTGAAGCACCTTAAGGATCGAGTTGCAGACATCCAACCCAATAAAATCAGCCAACTGGAGGGGCCCCATCGGGTGGGCCATACCGAGCTTCATGATCGTATCGATCTCCTGCACTCCCGCTACGCCTTCATAAAGGCTGTAGATGGCTTCATTAATCATCGGCATCAGGATCCGGTTGGCAATAAAACCCGGATAATCGTTGACGACGCAGGGGGTCTTACCCAACTGGCCGGCGACGGCGATCATTTGTTGGGTGGTCCCGGGCGTCGTTGCATAGCCGTTGATGATCTCGACCAGCTTCATTACGGGGACGGGGTTCATGAAGTGAAGACCGATGACTGAGCCGGGGCGCCGGGTGGTGGCGGCTATCCGGGTGATGGAAATCGAAGAGGTATTGGAGGCCAGGATGCAGGCGGCGGGTGCATGCTCGTCGAGCTGGCGAAAGATGGAAAGCTTGAGGTCGGTGTTCTCGGTGGCGGCTTCGACGACCATGTCGGCCCGGGATACGCCTTCGGGGATGGCGTGGTGAGTGCTGATAGCGGCAAGGGTCTGTTGTTTGTCCGTTTCGGTGCAGGCGCCTTTTGCGATTTGGCGGTCGAGGTTGGCGGCGATCGTTTTGAGGGCTTTTTCCAACTGCTGGGGCTGGGTGTCGATGAGGGTCACGCGAAATCCCTTTTGGGCGAATACATGCGCGATGCCGTTACCCATGGTGCCGGCGCCGATGACGGAGATGTTATGCATAATTACGGGGAAGGGGGAGGGTTACTGGGAAGTGGATGTATTATTTCGGAAGTCACCCCGCTTCCAGGCCTGGATGAAGTCGGCCCAGGCGAGGGGGTTCAGGATGTTCTGTGGCGGGGCTTGTCCCTGATAATAGTATTTATTCGCGCTTTGTCGCAAATAAGTACTGGCTGCTTCGCCTGCGTTGGCGGGGAGGCCTCGGGAGAGGACGGCACGTTTGGCGGCGCTGTTGTTCTGCCGCGCTATTTCTATATCGTCGTCGGGCACGGTGGTATTGACGAAATCGCGTTCAAACTGCTCGCGGGTAGGCCGGGATCTTATGATGGTTGCGGGGAGATACTGGGCATCGACGACCATCAGTTGGATGATACTATATTGGTTGCCTTTTAAGGTGTCTTCGATCTTATAATCGACGGTCTTATAGCCGACGCTGGAAAATTCGACCACGTCGCCTTTCAGGACGACGATGGAAAAGACGCCCTGATCGCTGGAGTAGGTCCCCTGATTGCGATTTTTCACGATCACGCTTACTGCGGGGATAGCCTTGAGGCTGTCGGCTGTCATAATGACACCGTAAATTTGTACGACGGAGTCTCTAAGTTTATCGAATTGGGCGTGAACGGCGTAGGGAGCAGCAAGCAGCAGGAAGTATAGTATAAGTCTTTTCATTCCGCTCAAAATTAAACTTTTAACGCTATATGATTAACAAAGTAAGGGGGCGAATGGTTAATTTTGCAGCAAATTAAAGTTTTTAACAAAATCTTGGAAATGACGCGCGAAAAAGTCCTGGAAGCTCTTGGAAATGTGCAGGAACCTGATTTGGGAAAGGACATTGTGACCTTGAACATGGTGAAGGATATCGAGATCGACGGAAACTATGTTGCGTTCACGGTGGTGTTGACAACGCCTGCATGTCCGATGAAGGATCACATAAAAAACGCCTGTGTCAATGCGATCCGGTTGCTGGTGAATAAAGACGCCACGGTGAATGTCCGGTTCACCGCCAATACGACAACGCATCGGAAAGATGCGCGGGAGATGTTGCCGAAGGTGAAGAACATTATTGCCGTCGTGAGCGGGAAGGGTGGGGTGGGAAAGAGTACGGTGGCCGCGAATTTTGCGCTGGCGCTGGCGAGGGGTGGTGCGAGTGTAGGGTTGATGGATGCGGATATTTATGGGCCTAGCGTTCCGATCATGTTTGGGGTCCGGGGGGAGAGGCCGATGATGATGGCGGGGCCGGACGGGAAGGGGATGATCGTGCCGCTGGAGAAGTGGGGGATCAAATTGATGAGTATCGGGCTGCTGGTGGATGAGAAGAATGCGGTTGTGTGGCGGGGCCCGATGGTGAGCAGTGCGATCCGGCAGTTCGTGACGGATGTCTCCTGGGGTGAGTTGGATTATCTGGTCATCGACATGCCGCCGGGAACGGGGGATATTCATCTGACGCTGATGCAGTTGGTTCCGGTGACGGGGGTTATCGTCGTGACGACCCCGCAGGATGTGGCGTTGGCGGATGCGAAGAAGGGGATTGCGATGTTTGGTCAGGCTCAGTTGAAGGTGCCGATAATCGGGCTGGTGGAGAATATGAGTTACTTTACTCCGGCGGAGTTGCCGGACCACAAATATTATATTTTTGGGAAGGAAGGGGGGAAGCGGCTGGCGGAGGAGTATGAGATCCCCTTCCTGGGGCAGATCCCGCTTGTGCAAAGTATCCGGGAGGGCGGGGATGCGGGGGTGCCGATCATGGCGGGTGAAGATGTGGTGACGCGGAAGGCGTTCAGTGAGTTTGCGGGGAATGCGGCGCGGAGCATTGCGATGGTCAATGCGAATCTGCGGGCGGAGAAGATCGCGGAGGCGGTGGGGTGAGGGAATGCGAGGATAATGTATATTCCAAGACGATATGAGGAAAAGGATCTGGAGACTATCCATGCTTTTATCAGGGAGAATTCCTTTGCGATCCTGGTGAGTGTGATGGATGGGCGGCCGGTGGGGACGCATATTCCGCTTTTGCTGGAGCGGGATGAGCAGGGGCGGGATGTGCTGGTGGGGCATATTTCGAGGGGGAATGTGCAGAAGGCAAGCTTCGTGGCGGCGGCCGGTGAAGGGGAAGGGGGGAAGGAGAATGGAGTGAAGGTGCTGGCGATCTTTCCGGGGCCGCATGCGTATGTGTCTCCGCGGTGGTATACGCAGATCAACGTACCGACCTGGAACTATATGGCGGTGCATGTGTACGGGACTTTGACGATGATGGAGGGGGAGGAGTTGCGGGCTGCGTTGTCGCGGCTGGTCGATAATTATGAGCGGCATTTGGCGAAGCCGGTGGATATGGAGGAGATCGGGGAGCAGCGGGTAACTGCGGAGATGCGGGGGATCGTGGGGTTCCGGATCGTAGTGGATGAGATCCAGGCGGCGTATAAGCTGAGTCAGAACCGGGATGAGCGGAGCTACCATGAGGTGATCCGGCAGCTTGGGGACGGGGATGAGGCGGCGAAGGCGGTGGCGGCGGAGATGGAGAGGAGGGGAGGGGCGGTATTTTCTTCGGAGAAAGGCGCTGAAAAATAGGATATTTGCTGCCGAAACCGGATTCAATGAAGTTTGAGGTGAATGATATTGACATCAGAGTGATCGATAGGGGCGGGGAAGACTACTTTTCGCTGACAAATATGATCAAGGCAGGGTGGAAAAATCTAAGGGTATCGGATTGGTTGAGAACGAAGGGTACGATTGAAAAGCTGGTCGCGTGGGAGTGTGGGAATAATAAAAATTTTAATTGGGGCGAATTCGCCGCAATTATGGTTTGGATGAGGAAACCTGGATCGAAGAACTTTAAGATGGGCGTAAAAGATTGGGTGAAGAGGACCGGCGCAACCGGCTTGATCGCATCTCCGGGCAGATATGGCGGCACTTACGGCCATCGGGATATTGCAATAGATTTTGCGGACTGGGTGGACCCTCTAAATTAATAACGATATCAATGACACGGCAGCAACTTGTTTCGGCCATTCGTTCGATGGGCTCTTATCTGAGTGTGGGTCTGGATACCGATCCGAATAAGATACCCCGGCATCTCGGGTCGGGTGCTGACGCGGTCTTTGAATTCAACCGGCGGATCATCGACGCGACGAAGGACCATTGTGTAGCATACAAGATCAATACAGCATTTTATGAATCGGGAGGGTCGAAGGGTTGGGAGGCGATGGAGCGGACCGTCAACTATATCCCCGCGACGCATTTCAGGATCGCGGATGCAAAACGGGGGGATATCGGGAATACCTCCACGCAGTATGCGCGGGCATTCTTCGAAGCGATGCCTTTCGATGCGATCACGGTGGCGCCGTATATGGGGTGGGACAGTGTGCGGCCTTTTTTGGAATATAAGGACAAATGGACGATCGTGCTGGCGCTGACATCGAATCCGGGGTCGGAGGATTTCGAGCTGAAGAAGCTGGATCTGGGGGAGGGGTTGGAAAGCGAGGATATGGACAAGGAGATAAGGAAAGCGGGAGAGAAAAAGGGGGTAAGAGGGTTTGAGGGGGCGGGAAGGTTGACGGCGGCGGAAAAGTGGGCAGAGGGGTTGAGGTGGACTGCGACTGTGCAGGGTAAAGAAGAATACCTTTATGAACGAGTGCTGAGGACGGCGGCTGACTGGGGCACGCCGGATAATCTGATGTTCGTGATCGGGGCGACGCAGGTGGATGCATTTGAGAGGGTAAGGCGGCTGATGCCGGATCATTTTTTCCTGGTACCGGGAGTTGGGGCGCAGGGGGGAAGCCTGGAGGAGATCTCGAAGAAAGCGATGAATAAGGAGGTGGGGTTGTTGGTGAATGCGAGCCGGGCAGTGATCTATGCGTCGGGCGGCGAAGACTTTGCAGAGGCGGCGGGGCGGGTGGCCGCGGGGTATCAGCGGGAGATGCAGCAATATATTTCATAGGGCTCAGGCGGCTGTTGCGGCGCCGGGGGATTCGGCGGCCGTTGCGGGATTAAATTCTCCTTCACTTTTTGCGATCACGAGGGTGGCGACGCCGTTGCCGATGATATTAGTGATGGCGCGGGCCTCGCTCATGAATTTGTCGACGGCCAGTAAAAAGGCAAGTCCTTCCACGGGAATCTTCTGGAGCGCGGTAAGGGTGGAGGCCAGGACGGTGAATCCGCTTCCGGTCACGCCGGCGGCGCCTTTGGAGGTGATCATGAGGATTCCGAGGATACTGAGCAGTTCGCCAAGGCTGAGGTGGACGTCGTACAGTTGGGCAAGGAAGATCACGGACATGGACAGGTAGATGGAGGTACCGTCGAGGTTGAAGGAATAGCCGGTCGGGATGACGAGGCCCACTACGGGCTGGCTGCAACCCATGCGTTCGAGTTTTGCCATGAGAGAGGGTTGGGCGGCTTCGGAGGAGGAGGTGCCGAGGACGATGAGGATCTCTTCGCGGATATCTTTGAGATAGGTCCAGATGTTGAAGTTGAAATAGCGCATGATGCCGCCGAGGACTACGAAGATGAAAATGATCATAGTGCCATAGACGGTGCCCATGAGCATGGCGAGGGGCTTAAGGGTGCCGATGCCGTATTTGCCGATGGTGTAGGCCATGCCGCCGAAGGCGCCGAGGGGAGCGAGGAACATGAAGTATTTGAGCAACTGAAAGACCCGGCGGGTGGCGTGGTGGATATAGGGAAGGACATGCCGACGTTTGGGGTGCAGGCTAAGGATGATCCCGGCGATAATAGCAAGAATAAGAACCTGGAGGGTGATGTTGTGGACGAAGAAGGCTCCCCAGTCGAACCCGGAGACTTTGGCATATTGGGAGGCATCGCCTGCCGGGAGGCTTTTCTTATCGACATGGCCCGGTTTGACGAGGTAGGCGAGCAGGATGCCGATGGTGAGGGAAAGGGTAGTGACCACTTCAAAATAGACAAGGGCTTTGACGCCGATGCGCCCGACCTTTTTCAGGTCGCTCATGCCGCTGATCCCGGAGACGATGGTCAAAAAAATGATAAAGGGGATAAAGACCTTGATGATGGCGATGAAGTCATCGCCGAGGAATTTCATCCGGATGGCGGTGGCGGGACCAAATTGCCCCAGCAGCACGGCGGCTACCAGGGCAATGAATACGAGCAGGGTCAGATGACGGGAAAGCCAGGAGGAAGCAGTTTGGAAAAAATTTTGAGGGCTATGAGGAGTTTGCCGGTTGCGGTCCATTCGGCTAAGATACCGAAACCTCCGATGTATCCTTGTCTTTATCCTTATCCTCCTTGGCTTTATCCTTGTGTTTATTCTTGTTGTCGTGGTCGTCGTTATCCTCGCCGAAGGTGGTCAGGCGGAAGCTGCCAAATTCGCTTTTTATCTTGATCTGGCCTTTTCCGTCGCCGACGGTTCCGGTATAATCCCGGTCAAATCGGGGGCTGGTCTCTTCATCTCCTTCGTGTTTTTCCCGGATCGTGAATTCGGTCTCGTTGCTGAATTCGCCGAAGTTGGTGTGGATATTGATCTGGGCGGACAGGTTCTTGTCGACGACCATGCGGATCCCGGAATAGGATTCCATTACGGATAGCTCCTGAACGCCTTCGCCGACGTTGATCTGGACGTGATTGGAGAACTCGCTGTTGATCCGGACATTTCCGCTGATCTTGCCGATGGTTGACGAGCCGTCATATTGAAGGATGATCTTACCATTGCTGACGTCGCCGATAGTAGCCTTCCCGAACTCGACATCGATGCTACCGACATTTGAAAGGTTGCCGGCGGTCAGGCTGCCATAGGTGCTCTTCAGGTTGACCAGACCCTTGAAATCGGGGACTTCCGTCCGGCCGAAGTCGTTGTGGATCTCCAAGGGGTTGCCTGCAGGCATGTGGATGACGTAATCGATATAGAAGGTCCGGTTATCGCCCCGGTCGTCATGCCGGGAACCGCTATGGCCATGGTTATGGATCTCGCCGATTTTGGTATAGAATCCGATCAGGTGTTCCGACTTTTCTTCCCTGACGTTGATCTGGTCGAGAATGTCCTGTGATCTTTCATCGCTGGCGGCGCGGGCGCCGATCTCGATATCGACGGTGATCTTCTGTTGGTCCCAGGTATTGATGACGACATTTCCGAATTGGTTGTCTATCTGCAACTTATCTTCAGCTGTGACGGTATAGGAGCGGTTGATGAGCTTAGTCTTCTTACTATCCTCGTTACCTCCTTTTTGGGCCAGGCTCAATAAGGGAGCAGATAAGACAAGGGATAAGGCGAGTGAACTAAGTAGTCTTATATGCCTTTTCATATGCTGTTTTTTTAGAATGATTGATTTGTTTGATAATGTCGAGCTGATGATTCAGTAATCCCATCTGCAGCTGAAGATTCTGTAACATGGCTTCGAGTATTTGTTCGCGGTTGGGGTTTTTCGGCAGCTGTTGTTGAAGGCTATGGTATGCGCTGTCCAGCTTATTGACATCCATTGCAAACTGCTGGTAGAGCAAGGGTTCGTCCTTTTCGATGGTCTTTAGCTCTTTTTGTTTGATCTCTACCAGCCTGGCGTAGTGGTACATCTCTTCGTTCTGCGATTCATCGAGGTCGGATCTAGTCCCGGCGTCCCCGGTGGTATTGTTAGCCAGGTTGTTGCCTGTCCGGCCGGAATCCGGAGTTTGGGCCGGGGTTTGAGCCAGGTTGGTCCCGGGGGTTTGGGTTTGGGTATCGGGTTGGGTGGCGGGCTTCCGGGCGGGCGGCTGGTTGCCGGCGGCTACGGCGGGGCGGCCGGGGGTCTGGCGGGCGTTAAAGAACCATACCGTTCCAGCTATCAGGAGGACGACGGCGGCGGCCACGGCCCAGGCAGCGCGATAGATCCGTACCACGGGGGCCGGTTTTTTTTTGTCGGGATCTTCTCCAAGCCCCATATCCTTGCGGATCGCTTCCCATATTTTGCCGTCCGGTTCTTCACCGTCAAATTCTTCGCGGTGGTCGTGGACGAACTGTTCTAGTCTGTTGCTCATTTTTATGCTGCTTGTTTGATCAATTGCAATAATTTTTGTCTGGCCCGCATATATTGCGTTCGGACCGTCGCATGCGAGACCTGTAGTATCCCGGCTATTTCCTCCTGGTCATATCCTTCGAACAGATAGAGGGTCAGCACTGTCCGGTAGCCGTTAGGCAGGAGGGCCACGGCTTTTTTGATCTCCTCTATTTTCAATGCCCGGTCCTCTTCGTCCGGCTCATCCTCATCGGGGAGGTGGCCGATGTTGGTCTTCTCGATATCTATCAGATCCATCCGACGTTTCCGGAGCAGGTTGATCGACTTATTGATGACGATCCTTTTCAGCCAGGCTCCGAAGGTCGACTTATAATGAAAGTCTTCCAAAGAACGGAACGCATCGGTGAACGCTTCCTGCAGGACGTCTTCGGCGTCGCCGGTATGATTGACGATCCGGAGGCTGGTGTTGTACATCGCCCTGGCGTACTTGCCGTACAGTTCTGCAAAACTTCTGCTATCCCCCTTCTTGCAGCGTTCTACCAATTCGTCGTGCAGTATTGGTTCCGTTAATTCCAATGCAACTGTTTTATTCATTTTGTGCCGCCGCTTTACCGGAAGCGGATTCTTATATTAAAGTACACCGCTTTTCACCGGATGTTGCACGGAAATGCAAAAAAGAAGGTTTTTTGTTACTTTCGTGGCATGGCCAAATCAGACATCTTCCAAAGCCCGGACTATTTCCAACTCGATGAGCTTCTCACCGAAGAACACAGGCTGATCCGCGATTCGGTACGAAACTATGTAAAAAAGGAGATTTCGCCCATCATCGAGGAATACGCCCAAAAAGCTGAGTTTCCGCAACAGATCGTCAGGCAACTGGGGGAATTGGGCTGTTTCGGGCCGACGGTCCCGGAGGAGTATGGCGGCGGCGGGCTGGATTATATCAGTTATGGATTGATGATGCAGGAGTTGGAGCGGGGGGATAGCGGGGTGCGGTCCACGGCTTCGGTTCAGGGGTCGCTGGTGATGTTTCCGATCTACGAATATGGCAGTGAGGAGCAGCGGCGGAAATTTCTGCCGAAGCTGGCAAGCGGGGAGTGGCTGGGTTGTTTTGGCCTGACGGAGCCCAATCATGGAAGTGATCCCAGCGGAATGTTGAGTAATTTCAAAGATGCGGGGGACCATGTGATCCTGAATGGCAGTAAGATGTGGATCAGCAATGCGCCGTTCTCGCAGGTGGCGGTGGTATGGGCCAAGAATGAGGAGGGGGAGATCCGGGGGTTGATCGTGGAGCGGGGGATGGAGGGGTTCACCGCGCCTACGACGCATGGAAAGTGGAGTCTGCGGGCTTCGGCGACGGGCGAGCTGGTCTTCGATCACGTAAAAGTGCCTAAGTCGAATATCCTTCCCGGGGTCAGCGGGCTGAAGGGCCCATTGAGCTGTCTGACGAAGGCGCGGTATGGGATCGCGTGGGGGGTGGTTGGAGCGGCGATGGACTGTTACGATACGGCGTTGAGGTATAGCAAGGAGCGGGTGCAGTTCGGGCGGCCCATCGGGAGCTTTCAGCTGCAGCAGAAGAAGCTGGCGGAGATGCTTACGGAGATCACGAAGGCGCAGCTTCTGAACTGGCGGTTGGGGGTCCTGATGAGCGAGGGGCGGGCGACGCCGGCGCAGGTGTCGATGGCGAAACGGAACGGCTGTGAGATCGCGGCGCAGATCGCGCGGGATGCGCGGCAGATGTTGGGGGGAATGGGGATCACGGGGGAGTATCCGATCATGCGGCATATGATGAATCTGGAGAGTGTGCTGACTTACGAGGGAACGCATGATGTGCACTTGCTGATCACGGGGATGGATATCACGGGTTATAATGCATTCAAATGAAAATATTTCTGATCGGATTCATGGGCTCGGGGAAGACGCATTGGGGCAGGCTGCTTTCGAAGAAGCTGGGGCTGGCCTTCTACGATCTTGACACGGTGATCGTGGATCGGGAAAAAAAGCCGGTGGCGGATATCTTTTCGGAAAAGGGGGAGGAATATTTCCGGTACCAGGAGAAGGAGACGCTGGAGCGGATCGCCGACGAGCAGGATGGGTTCATATTATCCTGTGGGGGTGGGACGCCGTGCTTTTTCAACAATATCGAATACATGAAGAAGAATGGAAAGGTGATCTGGCTGAACACGTCAATCGATGTGCTGAAGCAGCGGTTGTTGAGGGAGCGGAAGAGCCGGCCGTTGATCCGGGCGGTGGATGAAAGCGATCTCGGCCGGTATATTATCCGCAAGCTAAGCGAGCGGCGGATGTATTATCAGCAGGCGGACGTGACGGTGAATGAGGAGAGTGTTACGATGGATGAGTTGATCCGGCTGCTTTTTCAGAGCGAGAAGCCGGATCGGATGCGGGAGGAATTATAACCCATATGCATAAAAGTTTTCTTTCGATCGCGGCGGTATTGGGAGCGTTGTCGGTGGCGTTGGGAGCTTTCGCGGCGCACCGGCTGAAGGAGATCGTGCCGGCGGATGCGGTGGCGGTTTTCGAGACGGGGGTAAGGTATCAGTTCTATCACGTGTTTGCGCTGTTATTCGTGGGGCTGGTGTCGGACCGGGTCTCGGGACGGTGGGTGGTCTGGGCGGGGAATTGTTTCATTATGGGGATCGTCTTCTTCTGCGGCTCTTTATATACGCTGACGGCGCTCCGGGCGGCGGATATCTCGCCGCTGAAGATCGTGGGGATCGCCACGCCGGTGGGCGGGGTATTCTTTATTGCCGGATGGATCTTCCTCTGGCTGGCCTTTATAATGTCAGATAAAAAGTAGTGCGGGTGCCCCGGCGGTTCTCGATGTTGAATTCTCCGTCGATGGAGGCCATCCGTTTTTTCATATTGTTGAGCCCATTGCCGAATTTGCGCAGTTTTTCAAGGTCGATGCCGATGCCGTCGTCCTGGATCTCGATGATCAGGCGGTCCAGGACGCTGACGTTGATGCGGACGACGGAGCTCTGAGAATGTTTAACAACATTATTGAGCGCCTCTTTGACGGAGAGGAAGATATTCCGGCGTTTCTCGCCGCTGATCTCACGGGGCGGGATGGCGGCGGGCATGCTGAAGATGCAGTCGATGGCGGTGTTCTCGAAGAATTCGACGGCATAGGAGCGGATGTAGGCGATAAGGTTCTCGATGGTGTCGTTGGAGCTGGTCATGGTCCAGATGATGGTATTCATTTTGGTGAGCAGCTCGTTGGCGGAGTTGGAGATCTTTTCGATCTCGGGGAAGGTGGTGTCTTTCATTTTGCTTTTGACGATCTCGGACATGAGACGGATGGCGGTGACGCCGGAGCCAAGCTCGTCGTGCATATCGACGGAGATGCGGTTGCGTTCATCCTGTTGGGCGGCCAGGACGGCGACCTGTTTTTCCATTTCTTTCCGTTCGGTCTCGAGTTTAAGCTTTTCCTCTTTCTGGGTACTGAGGATGATCTCGCGTTTGTTCTTATAGGTGAGGGCGAAGAGGAAGAAGAGCAGTTCGATGGTGATGCCAAGCTCGTAGTAAAAAAGGGCGAGGTTGAAGACGGAGGCGCCTTTGGCTACCTTAAAATTGGTGGTGATGAGCAACTGGGAGATGATGGAAAGCAGGCAAAGGCTGATATTGCCCATGACGATGTAGTTGATGAGGCGGTTGTGATAGGTGAGCCCTTTTATGATAAAGCCGATAGAGATCAGCAGGAGCATGATCTTGGTGCTGTCCTCGAGGGCATTGGCGACGCGGAAGTCGGCGTCGGCGTAATAGAATGCGATATAGGCCACGGTGATGGCGGCGATAGCGACGGTCCCGCCTGCCAGGAAGCGGTCGAGGGATCTGAAGTTCCTTTTGGTGTCGAGGAATTTCCGATGAAAAAAGATGTAGAAGATATAGCCGACCGAAAAGAGGAGATTGTCGAGGAAGCTTTCGAAAAAGTAGTTGAATGGGGTGGTGACCTGGTGGAGGGTCGATTTGAGGAAGAGCAGCAGGCTGATGCAGAGGGAGTAGCCGATATAGTAGAGGAATTCGGGTTTGGCGCTTTGAAGATATTCGCTGGTGGCGTAGAAGATCATCATGAGCATGATCCCGGCGAAGAGGTTGGTGATGATGTCGATGATCGTCTTGTTCTTATGGTTGATGGTGATGGCTTCGCGGATCAGGGAGGTATTGGTAAGGGAGGGGTCGATGGAGTTGGTGGAGGCTTTTATGAAGCGGAGGACGGCAAAGAAGGTGGCGGTGTCGTGCGGGGCCAGGGAGATCTGGCGGTAGCCGAGGCTGTCGGGGTCGTCGGGGAGGATGGGGGGGACCATCACGGGGGGGCCGGCGAGGGCGGGTGCGGCGGCGGCCATACGGGGATCGGCAGGTGAGGCGAGAGCTTTAGCAGGGCCGGCATCGAGACGGTAGAGCTGGATGCTGTCGAGGAGGAAGCCGGGGCAGAAGAAGGCGCTTGCGGGTGAATCGCTGCTATTGGTGATGGTGAACCGGAGAACGATCTTTTTGTCGATGTCGGCCGGTGAAATATAACGGTCGGAGTGGCGGGAGGCTTTGCGGTATGGCAGGTTGGCCAGTTGGCCGATGGGGAGACCGGGGCCGGCTGCATGGTAGATCCAAGTGCTATCGAAGAGGCCGGTCAGCAGATTGGGATGTGCGAGGTCGGCGACCGGGTGTCGGAGGGCGAGGCGGGAGCTGTCCAAGGCGAGGCGGGGATCGTCCCGGGTGAGTGCGGAGTTGCGTTGCGCTGAGGCGGGACATCGAATGAATAGCAGAAGCAAGCATGGCAAGCAGATCCTGAGAAGGAGGGGTTGGGCTGGAAGGCGGGGCCGCATAGCTTCAAACAGCAGTTTTTTTAAAGGTAAAGTAAATAATTATATTTGTGACCATGGCAAACCGACTGAAGTCAAAGAAAGGACAGGGGTCAGCTTCGGGCAAACTAAAAGCCGAAAAAGAATCCCGGGTTACTGCCAGACAGATCGCTAAAGATGAACGTACCCATAAGATCACCGGGGCTGTCTTTCTTCTGCTGGCGATCTTTCTGTTGCTTGCATTTACCTCTTATCTTTTTACATGGAAGGAAGATCAGCATTTGGTCTCGCAGGGAGGCTTGCATCTGCTGATGCCTTCATCGGGTGCGAGGGCGACGAACCTTTTAGGGAATCTGGGGGCGCTGGTGTCGCATTTGTTCTTTTTCGACGGCTTTGGGCTGGCGAGCTATCTGTTCAGTTCCTTCTTTTTCATCGTGGGGGTGAATTTATTGTTTGCGCGGAAGATCTTTTCGATCTCGCGCAATTTGCGATATGTGGTGACGGGGCTGCTGTACTTTTCGATCGCGCTGGCGTTCGTGACGCGGGGCAGTGGTTTTCCATGGGGTGGCGCGGTAGGGAATATGATCAGTGACTGGCTGACGCGGTTCCTGGGTTGGGTGGGGACGGCGGCGGTGTTATTTGTGGCGGGCCTGGCGTACTTCATCTGGCGGTTCAACCCGGTCTTTAAAGTTCCGAAGTTGCCGGTAAAGGAAAAGGGGGCTGTGCCGGAGCCGGTTGAGGTGGAGACGCCAGCGGGCAAGGAGGGGACTAAAGAGAAGAGGGGAGCGAAGTTGTTCATCGATGAGGAGTTCAGTCAATCGAAGCCGAATATTTTGAAAGAGGGAGGTGGAGTGGTGGCGATAGCGCCGATGGAGAAGGAACCGGTGATAGAGTTGACGATCACGGAGCGGGAGCCGGTGGAGGAGCCGGTTGAAGCGGAGCTTTTGGGAGCGGAGGAAGATTGGGATGAAGAGCCGGGAGAGGAGCCGGGAGAGGAGCCTGCGCCGCCGATGCGGGTCCCGCCGTTGCAGGCGCCGGAGAAAAAGGAATTGGAGCTGGAGATCAGGACGGGGATGCCGCCGGTGGCTGGGGAGACAGTGGCCGGGGCGCCGGTGGGGTCATTATTACCGGAGAACTTGCCGGATTATGAGCCGACGCTGGATCTGCGGGATTACCGGTATCCGACGCTGGACCTGCTGGAGGCGCATGGGAGCGAGAAGATCGTGCAGGATGCTTCGGAGCTGGAGGCCAACAAGAACCAGATCATGAATACGCTGAAGAACTACGATATCTCCATTTCAAAGATCAGCGCTACGGTGGGACCGACGGTGACCTTATATGAGATCGTGCCGGCGGCGGGGGTGCGGATCTCGCGGATCAAGAACCTGGAGGATGATATTGCGCTTAGTCTGGCGGCGCTTGGGATCAGGATCATTGCGCCGATCCCGGGGAAGGGGACGATCGGGATCGAGGTTCCGAATGTAAAGAAGACGGTGGTGAGCATGCGGACGTTGCTGGCGTCGGATAAGTTCCAGCACAGCAATTTCAATCTGCCGATCGCGATCGGAAAGAAGATCGATAACGAGAACTTCATCGTCGATCTGTCGTCGATGCCGCATTTGCTGATGGCGGGCGCTACGGGGCAGGGGAAGTCGGTCGGGGTGAATGCGATTTTGGTCTCGCTGCTTTATAAGAAGCATCCGTCGCAGCTAAAGCTGGTGCTGGTCGATCCGAAGAAAGTGGAGCTAAGCCTTTACCGGATGATCGAAAAGCATTTTCTGGCGAAGCTGCCGGGGGAAGAGGAGCCGATCATTACGGACACGAAAAAGGTAGTGCACACGCTGAACGCGTTGTGTATCGAGATGGACCGGCGATATGATCTGCTTAAGGAGGCCAATGCGCGGAATCTGAAGGAGTATAACGAGAAGTTCGTCAAGCGGAGGCTGAATCCGCAAAAGGGGCATGAGTATTTGCCTTTCATCGTGCTGGTGATCGATGAGTTTGCCGATCTGATCATGACCGCGGGAAAGGAGATCGAGATGCCGATTGCGCGGCTGGCGCAGCTGGCGCGGGCGGTAGGGATCCATCTGATCATTGCTACGCAGCGGCCGTCGGTGAATATCATTACCGGAACGATCAAAGCCAATTTCCCGGCGCGGATCGCCTTCAAGGTGTCGAGTAAGATAGATTCCAGGACGATCCTGGATGCGGGGGGTGCCGACCAGCTGATCGGGAAGGGGGATATGCTGATCTCATATAACGGGGAGATCACGCGGTTGCAGTGTGCGTTTGTAGATACGCCGGAGGTGGAAAGGGTCACCGAGTTTATCGGGCAGCAGCGGGGTTATCCGGAGGCATATAAATTGCCGGAGTATGTGGATGAGAAGGAGATGGAGGGGAAAGATTTCGATCTGGCGGACCGGGACCCGCTTTTTGAGGAAGCGGCGAGGCTGATCGTGATGAATCAATTGGGAAGTACGTCGCTGATCCAGCGGAAGATGAAGCTGGGATACAACCGGGCGGGGCGGCTGATGGATCAACTGGAAGCGGCGGGTGTTGTGGGCCCGGGCGCCGGGAGCAAGCCGCGGGATGTGCTGATAAAGACGGAAATGGAGTTGAATCAATATTTGAATCTATAGAGGATTTTGCGCGGTGGGGGAGATTTTGAGGCAGAAGCGATGGTTTTACGTTAATTTTGCGGGATGAAAATGAACAAATTAGCTATATGTTTTGCCCTGATGCTGGGGACCTGTTGTGTAGCGGAAGCTCAGAATTCGAATTATATTGGAAAGAACGATCCGGATGCGAAGAAGGTTCTCGATGCATTGAGTGCGAAATTGAATTCCTATAAAGCGGTCCAGGCAAATTTCACGCTGAAGGTGGAGGATTCGAAGGGGAAGTTGCAGGGTAGTCGCAGTGGGGTCATTTATCTAAAGGGGAATAAATATCATGTAAGCGTGGTAGGGGGGCAGGAGATCTATTGTGATGGGAAGGATGTGTATACTTATGACAAGTCGTCGAATGAGGTGACGATCACGAAGAATGATCCGGCGACGCAGACGATCTCGGTGGATAAGCTGTTCACGAACTTTTACGACAAGGACTTTTTGTATAAGCTGAATGGGGCGGAGAAGCAGGGGACGCGGACGGTGGAGGAGGTGGAGCTGACGCCGGTGGACAAGACGAAGAGTTTCTTCAAGGTGCTGTTGTTCATCGATAAGACGACGCATGCGCTGGTGAGCATGAAGGTGTTCGACAAGAATGGGAGCCGGTATACGGTGGAAACGAGCAAGATCAATGGGAGTGCGCCGATCACGGATGCGCAGTTGGCGTATAATAAGGCGAAGTTTCCGGGGGCGGAGGAGGTGGATCTGAGGAATTAATCCGGCTCATTGCCCCAGCGGAAGGTTGGGATGGATAAACCGGCCAGGTCGAGGACCCGGTCGACGACGGTGGAGGCCACGGCTTCGATGGTGGCGGGCCGGCTATAGAACGACGGGGTAGCGGGGCAGATGATCCCGCCTGCAAGGGTGATGGTCTCCATGTTGCGGATATGGATGAGGTTGTAAGGGGTGTCGCGGACCACACAAATCAATTTTCTTCTTTCTTTAAGGACAACGTCTGCGGCCCGGGTGATCAGGTCGGAGGAGATGCCGTGGGCGATGCGGCCGAGGGTTCCCATCGAGCAGGGGATGATGATCATGGTATTGTACCGGCCTGATCCGGAGGCGAAGGGTGCGGCGAAGTCCTGTTGGCTGTAGAAGGAGAAGGGGTAATCCTTATAGTCTTCGTTGCCAAGCTCGGTATGCCAAACTTCTTTTGCGTTCGGGGTCAGGATGACGGCGAGGGATTCCCATTGTCCGCGCAATGTTGCGAGCTTGTCGAGGAGGAGCCGGGCGTAGATGGAGCCGCTGGCGCCGGTGATGGCGACGACAATTTTGTGCATTTGAATTCGTTAAGGATGAATATGCAAACGCGAAAATACTTTAAAACTATCGGACTGTGGGCGGGATTGTTGGGGATGATGATGGTAGGTCCGGGTGCGACGCGGAGGGTGGGGGTTGCGGCCGGGTGGATGGGGAGTTGGGTTAGCGGGGGCAGCCGGACGGGGAGTGAAGGTAGCGGGGACGACGGGTCGGGGAGTGAAGTTGATGGGATCAAGGGGACTGCCGTTGACTGGATCAGTGTGGGGCAGGCTGCGGATAAGTTGCAGCAGGAAAAGCGGCCGGTGTTGATCGATCTGTATACGACGTGGTGTGGTTGGTGTAAGGAAATGGATAGAAGGACATATTCCAATAAGAAGGTGGCGGCGTATCTGGGGGAGAAGTTCTATACCGTGAAAGTGGATGCGGAGACGCATTCGGCAATTACGTGGCGGGGGCGGACGTATGCGTACAATCCGCAGTACCGGTCGAATGAGTTTGCGTTATATCTGACGCATGGGCGATTGGAGTTTCCGACGACGATCATTATTCCGCCGGGGGATGAGCCGCAGGCGATACCGGGGTATCTGGAGCCGAAGGAGCTTGAGCTTTTAGTGAAGTATTTTGGGGAGGGTGCATATAAGACGCAGGGATTCGATGTGTATCAGAAGAGTTTTAAGGGGAGTTGGTGAGAGAGGAAAGGCGCCAAAAAAATTGGTACGAGGAGGTGGTGGCGTGAGTATACGGAGAAAATCGGGCTAAAATAGTGAACGATTGGATAATGCTATAGTCAATTTGACTATAACGATTTAGCTTTAGAAGTCGGGGTGAATGCCTCTAAAGGATTATATGTATTAAAGACACTTGATCAGAATCAACATTATGGTAAATGGGTAAAAAAAACACGCTTTTAGTTGCTCTGTTTCAGACCGGAGACTCTATCTTTGCTTTTTCATAGGATAAGGTTTAATGGTTAATGGTATTTGATTAGTGCAGCCCCGCGAAAGCGGGGCTCTTTTTTTGTATTCAGGGCTCAAAAAAAGTGCTGAAATCGGTTGTAAAGTGTATGGGTGACACGTTTGTGCGACTAACGGAGATGCGCGGTGGCCGATGTGGGCGGGTGGTTACGCTTCCGCCATATCAGGGATAGCCTGTACTTTATATTCGCCTGCGTCGAGCTTCTTCTTTGTGGCGCGGAAAGCTTCCAGGGTCCTCTCGATATCTTCGTCGGTATGTACGGCGGTCGGCACGAGTCGATAGATGATATGACCTTTCGGGATAACGGGGTAGACGACGATGGAGCAGAAAATATGATAGTTCTCGCGTAAGTCCATGACCATTGCCGTTGCTTCGGGCACGTCGCCTTTCATATAAACGGGAGTGACGGGCGAGTTGGTTTTGCCGATATCGAAGCCGCTGTCGAGGAGTCCTTTTTGGAGCTTACGAACGACGTTCCACAGCTTTTTGCGAAGTTCGGGCTGGGTGCGGAGGAGATCAAGCCGTTTGAGGTTGCCGATGGTGATGGGCATGGGCAGGCTTTTGGCGAAGATCTGAGACCGGGTATTGTAACGGATATAGTCGATGATGGCGCGGTCGCCGGCCATGAAAGCGCCGATGGAGGCCATCGATTTGGCAAAAGTGGAAAAATAGAGGTCGATCTGATCCTGGACGCCTTGTTCCTCACCGGCGCCGGCGCCGGTCTTTCCGAGGGTGCCGAATCCATGGGCGTCGTCGACGAGGAGGCGGAAATCATAGAACTTCTTCAGGGCGGCGATCTCCTTGAGTTTGCCCTGGTCGCCGGCCATTCCGAATACGCCTTCGCTGATGACGAGGATGCCGCCGGCATTCTGTTTCTCAATAAGGGCGGTAGCGCGTTGGAGCTGCTTTTCGCAATCTTCGATGTCGTTGTGCTTGAAGACATATCTATGACCGGGATGGAGGCGGAGGCCGTCGATGATGCAGGCATGGCTTTCGGCGTCATAGACAATGACGTCATGGCGGCCGCAGACAGCGTCAATCGCACTCATAATCCCTTGATATCCATAGTTAAAAAGCGTGGCGTCCTCTTTTCCTTCGAAGGCTGCAAGCTCGCGTTCGAGCTGCTCATGATAGTTGCTGTTTCCGCTCATCATCCGGGCGCCCATGGGGGCGGCCATGCCAAACCGGGCTGCGGCTTCGGCGTCGACCTTGCGGATCTCGGGGTGATTGGCGAGGCCGAGATAATTATTGAGGCTCCAGACTATCTTCTCTTTTCCCCTGAAGATCATTCGACTACCGATCTCTCCCTCCAGTTTTGGAAATGCGAAATAACCGTGTGCTCTTTCCCGATGCTGACCGATAGGGCCGTTGTGCTTGACTAATTTTTCAAAGATATCTGCCATTGTTACGAAATTATTAAGGTTGACACTGGCGCAAAAATAACGCATTTGGCGATGCGGGCAAGTCAATACTTTTGCGGCAAAATTCCATGCCATGACCCGGAAGTCCCTCTCTTACTCGATCTTACTGATCGTTTTGCTTATCGCAGGTTGTCAGTTGAAACGTCATTCGGTGGTCCGGCGGCCCAAGCTGGTCGTCGGGATAGTCGTTGATCAGATGCGGTGGGATTATCTGTACCGATATGCGGACCGGTATGGGGAGGGAGGGTTCAAGCGGTTGTTGCGGCAGGGGTATAGCTGTGACAATACGCTTATCAATTATCTCCCGGCGTATACGGCGGCCGGGCATACGTGTATCTTCACCGGCTCGGTACCGGCTTTCAGCGGGATCTCGGGGAATGACTGGGTGGAGCAGGGCACGGGACAGCGGGTATATTGTACGGATGACAGTACGGTCCTTGCGGTGGGAGCGGAATCGCCCAATTCGAAGGAGGGGAAGATGTCGCCAAGGAATTTGCTGGTTTCGACGATCACGGATGAGCTGATGATGGCGGATAATTTCAGGTCGCGGGTGGTGGGGGTCTCTTTGAAGGATCGGGCGGCGATCCTGCCTGCCGGCCATACTGCGACGGCTGCTTATTGGCTGGCTGATTCTTCGGGACATTTCATTACCAGCAACTATTATATGAGCCGGCTTCCGGCGTTTGTCGATTCCTTCAACAATCAGGGGCCGGTCAAAAAATACATGAGCAAACCCTGGAATCCGCTTTTTCCGAAGGGCAGCTATGAGCAGAGCGATGTCGATGATGAGCCGTATGAAGGCAAATTCAAGGGCGACAGTACGCCGGCCTTTCCGCATAACCTGGATTCCTCCTATAGGGTGACCAAGTCGAGCTTTCGGTATACGCCGTATGGCAATACGCTGACGCTGGATTTTGCGCGGGCCTGTGTCGAGGGTTATCAGCTTGGGCAGCGGGATATTACCGATTTCCTTACCATCAACTGTGCGTCGACGGATTATGTGGGGCATCAGTTTGGGATCAATGCGATGGAGACCGAGGATACTTATCTCCGGCTCGACCGGGATTTGGCGGCCTTCTTCGGGTACCTTGACGAGAAGGTAGGGAGGGGGGAGTATACGGTCTTTCTTACCGCCGATCATGGTGCGGCGCATGCGGTCGGGTATTCGCAGAATCATGATATCCCGGCGGATTATTGGAGCCCGGGGCCGGTGGCGGACAGTCTGAATGGGGTATTGGCCCGGGCGTTTCAGGTGCAAAAGCTGGTGGATACGATCTCCAACTACCAGGTAACCTTCTCCATGAAGACGATACGGGATAAAAAGCTGGATTTCAACATAATAAAAAAGACGGCCATCGAGTGGCTCCGGGAGCAGCCGGGCATCACCTATGCGATCGACATGGATAAGATCGGGGAATTGCCGGTGGCGGAACCGGTACGAAGCATGGTCATGAATGGATATTATGCAAAGAGAAGCGGGTCTATTCAATTGATACTCAACGCAGGTTGGTTTGAGACCCACGGCAAGACGGGCACGTCCCATGGGACCTGGAACCCTTATGACACGCATATCCCGTTGATCTTTATGGGGTGGGGGATCCGGCAGGGACGGTCGCATGAGCAGTTCTATATGACGGATATCGCGCCAACGATTGCGGCGCTGCTTCGGATCCAGATGCCGAATGGATGTGTGGGCAAACCTATCAGTGAAGTGCTAAAAAAGTAGGAAGTCCGGCATATTTTGCGGAATTTTGCAGTTTGCGGGCTGGTTCGTGGCCCGGGGTAAGGATTTTCCAATTTCGAAAGGGAAATGGGGAACAGTTTGGGTTACCTATTGTTTTATTTGTATAAATAAAAAACGTAACGATGATCACAGTTTCGTCGAATGCAAAAGAGTATATCAGCAGGCTGATGGCCGACAAACACGCTGATCCTTCCACTTTTGTGCGGGTAGGGGTTAAAAGCGGGGGCTGTTCCGGGCTGGAGTATAAGCTGGATTTCGATACCACTGAAAAGGAAGGGGACCAGGTTTTTGAGGATAAGGGAATAAAAGTGGTGGTGGATATGAAGAGTTTGCTTTATCTGTATGGTACGGAGTTGGATTATTCCGGGGGATTAAATGGTAAAGGATTGACTTTCAATAATCCCAATGCTTCGAGGACGTGCAGTTGCGGGGAAAGCTTTTCCGTATAGCGCAAGCCCTTCTTAATTATGTGAGTTATCTTCGCAAAATATGGCCAACGACAACGAAATAATTGACAATATAGCTAACAAGGAGTATGAGTTCGGGTTTGTAACCGATATCGAGATGGATGTCGCGCCGGCCGGTCTCAATGAGGACACCATTCGCTATATCTCGGAAAAGAAGAAGGAGCCTGAATGGCTGCTGGAATGGCGGCTAAAGGGACTGCAGGCGTTTGGCCGGCAAAAGCTGCCGGATTGGCAGAATTTCCAGCTTCCGGTGATCGATTTTCAAAAGATCTCTTATTACGCGGCGCCCAAAAACAAGAAGAAATACGACAGTCTGGACCAGGTCGATCCGGAGTTGCTGGCGACCTTTGAAAAACTGGGGATACCCTTGTCGGAGCAGAAGGCGCTGGCCGGGGTGGCGGTCGATGTGGTCTTCGACAGCGTTTCGGTCAAGACAACGTACAAGGAGAAGCTGAAGGAGCTGGGGATCATCTTTTGTTCGTTCGGGGAGGCGGTGCAGGAGCATCCGGAGCTAGTGAAGAAATATGTCGGTTCGGTGGTGCCGTATTCCGATAATATTTTTGCAGCGTTGAATGCGGCGGCTTTTTCGGATGGGTCGTTCGTATATATTCCCAAGGGGGTCAGGTGTCCGATGGAGTTGTCTACCTATTTCCGGATCAATACGGAGAACACGGGGCAGTTCGAGCGGACGCTGATCATTGCGGATGAGGGCAGTTATGTGAGCTATCTGGAAGGCTGTACGGCGCCGATGCGGGATGAGAACCAGCTGCATGCGGCGGTGGTCGAGCTGATCGCGCTGAAAAACGCCGAAATAAAATATAGTACGGTCCAGAACTGGTATCCCGGGGACAAGGAAGGGAACGGCGGGATCTACAACTTTGTAACGAAGCGGGGGATCTGCAAGGGTGAGAATGCCAAGATCTCGTGGACGCAGGTGGAGACGGGGTCGGCGATCACGTGGAAGTATCCGAGTGTGATATTGCAGGGGGATAACTCGACAGGGGAGTTTTACAGCGTGGCGGTTACCCGCAATAAGCAGATCGCGGATACGGGGACCAAGATGCATCATATCGGCCGGAATACGCGGAGCCGGATCATTTCGAAGGGTATTTCCGCGGGTCAGGGGCAGAATAGTTACCGGGGTCTTGTGCAGGTCGGGCCGAAGGCGGATCAGGCGCGGAATTTTACGCAATGTGATTCGCTGCTGATCGGAGACCGGTGCGGGGCGCATACGTTCCCGTATATCGAATCAAAGAACAATACGGCTACGGTCGAGCATGAGGCGACGACGTCGAAGATAGGGGAGGACCAGATCTTCTATCTCAATCAGCGGGGCATCGATTCGGAGAAGGCGGTGGCGCTGATCATCAATGGGTATGCGCGGGAGGTGTTGAATCAGTTACCGATGGAGTTCGCGGTGGAAGCGCAAAAGCTGTTGTCGATCACGCTGGAGGGGAGTGTGGGGTAAAATTTGGCGGGGAGTGTGGGGTAAAATATTATCCAAGTCGCCGAAGGAGGCGCAGGTTAAATACAACAATAGAAATGCTGATCATTAAAAATCTACATGCGGAAGTTGAAGGCAAGCAAATTCTGAAAGGGATCGATCTGACGGTGGGTGCGGGCGAGGTGCATGCGATCATGGGGCCGAATGGCTCGGGCAAAAGCTCGCTGGCCGCGGTGCTGGCGGGGAGGGAAGGCTATAATGTCACCGAAGGGGAAGTGATCTTTGAAGGCAAGGATCTGTTGGAGATGGCGCCGGAGGTGCGGGCGCGCGAGGGCGTCTTCCTGGCGTTCCAATATCCCATCGAGATCCCCGGGGTTTCGAATATCAATTTTTTAAAGACGGCGTTGGCGGAGATCAGGGCATATAAGAATCTCCCGCCGCTGGAGGCCAAGGAGTTCCTGCAACTGTCGCGGGAGAAGCAGAAGCTGGTGGAGTTCGACGCGAAGCTGGTGAACCGTTCGTTGAACGAGGGGTTCTCGGGCGGGGAGAAGAAGCGGAATGAGATCTTTCAACTGGCGATGCTGGAGCCTTCCTTGTCGATCCTGGATGAAACGGATTCGGGCTTGGACATCGATGCATTGCGGATCGTCTCCAAGGGCGTGAATAAGTTGCGTTCTTCGAAAAATGCCTTTATCATCATCACTCACTATCAGCGATTGCTGGAATATATTGTTCCGGACTTTGTGCATGTCCTGTATGATGGCCGGATCGTGAAGTCAGGTACCAAAGAGCTGGCCCTGGAGCTGGAGGAGAAGGGTTATGACTGGCTGAAAGAGACCCGGGAAAAAGAACTTATCTAAGACGCCCGAGGCGTATCAAACATTAGAGAAAATGAGTACGATTCAGGAGCAGGCGATACCTCTTTTCGAGGAGATCGTCAATGGATATAATAGCAGACGTTCCGGTGTGGCGGAGAGTGCCGAGTTGCGGCGGGCGCGGCAGTCGGCTTTTGAGAAGTTCCGGCTGGTAGGGTTTCCCACGATCAGGCATGAGGACTGGAAGTATACGAATCTGAATAAGTTCTTAAAGGAGGAGTATACGGTGGCGGCCGATGGGTCGGCAGTCGGGGCGGAAGGTGCGATTGGTGCGCCAGCGGTGCAGTTGCCGGCGGCGGCGGCGATCCCGGGGCTGGATGCGTATCGGGTTGTGCTGGTGAACGGGGTCTGGGACGGCGTGGTGGTTGGCGGCCCGCTACCGAAGGGGCTGGAGCTAAAACGGGTGGCTGAAGCCTTGCAGGATCCGGCGTTTTCAGGTTATTTCGAGAATGGCAAGTGGGGCAATCATGCATTTCCGAATCTGAATACGGCGTTGTTTACGGATGGCCTGCTGTTGCGGGTGAATGGCGCCATCGGGAAGCCGCTGCATATTGTACATTACTATACGGCGGAGCGGAACTTGCTGGTGCAGCCTCGTCATCTTTGGGTGGTTGAGGCGAATGCGGAGGTGACGGTGGTGGAGACGGTCCATTCGGTTTCCGGTGAAGTCAGTATGCTGGTGAATGGACTGACGGAAGTGATCGTGCAGCCCGACGCCCGGGTGGATCACCTGGTCATACAGGCGGCGGAAGCGGGGGTGAGACTGGTGAATCATACGACGGTCCGGCAAAAGAAAAAGAGTCTTTACAATAACTATACGTTCACTTTCCCGGGCGCCGAGCTTATCCGGAACGATCTGCAGCTTCGGCTGGAAGAGGATCATACGGAGACGCATCTCTACGGCTTGTATCTGACGGCGGGTCAGCAACTGGTCGACAATCACACGCTGGTAGACCATCAAAAACCAAACTGTTTCAGTAACGAGCTGTACAAAGGCGTGCTGCTGGAGCGGTCGACGGGGGTCTTTAACGGTAAGGTATATGTGCATCAGGACGCGCAGAAGACGAATGCGTTCCAGCAAAACAACAACCTGGTCATCAGCAAGCATGCGACGATCGACTCGAAGCCGGAGCTGGAGATCTTTGCCGATGATGTGAAGTGCAGTCACGGGTCGACGGTGGGGCAGTTCAATGAGGATGCGTTATTTTATCTGCGGGCGCGGGGGATCGGTGAGGAGATGGCGAAGGCGCTCCTGATCACGGCTTTTGCCTTCGATGTAACGGAGAAGGTCAAAGTGAAGGTGATGGAAGACTATATCAATCATTTGATCAACCAACATATCCCGGTGAACAATGAGTAATGCGGTCTTGAGCGCGGTTGGGCGACCGTTGGATGTCGCTGTCATCCGGAAGGATTTTCCGATCCTCGAGCGGGCGGTATATGGCTATCCGCTTGTCTACCTGGACAATGCGGCGACTACGCAAAAACCGGCGGCGGTGCTGGACGCGATGGACAATTATTACCGGACGGTCAATGCCAATGTGCATCGCGGGGTGCATTATCTGAGCCAGCAGGCGACGGAAGCCTGTGAGGCGGCGCGGGCGATCGTGGCGGAATTTGTGGGCGCGCGGCAGGTGCACGAGATCGTCTTTACGCGGGGGACGACGGAAAGCATCAACCTGGTGGCTGCTTCTTTTGGGAAGAAGTTTCTCGGGGCGGGGGACAGTATCCTTATCTCGGGAATGGAGCATCATTCCAATATCGTTCCGTGGCAGATGATCTGTGAGGAGAAGGGCGCGCGGCTGCAGGTCATTCCGATCGATGAGAATGGCGAGCTGATGCTGGCCGGTCTGGAGCCGATGCTGGCGGATGGGGTGAAACTGGTGGCGGTAAATTATGTCTCGAATGCGCTGGGGAGTATCAACCCGGTGCGGGAGATCATTACCGCGGCGCATCGTCATGGGGTTCCGGTTCTGTTGGATGCGGCGCAGGCGGTGCAGCATCTGGAGGTAGACGTTCAGGAGCTGGATGTGGACTTCCTGGCCTTCTCCAGCCATAAGCTATACGGGCCGACGGGTATCGGGGTATTATATGGAAAGGAGGAATGGCTGAACAAGCTGCCACCTTACCAGGGTGGTGGTGAGATGATCAAGACGGTGACATTTGAAAAGACGACCTATAATGAGCTGCCTTTTAAGTTCGAGGCGGGTACGCCGGATATGGCGGGGATGATCGGGCTTGGGGCGGCGATCCGGTATGTGCAGGGTTTGGGATTGGGAAATATCCGGGAGGCGGAAGAGGATGTAATGGAGTATGCGTTGGAGGTGTTGCGGGATATCGATGGGTTCCGGCTGGTCGGCGGGGCGGATGCGCGTCATAGGGCCGGGGTGATATCTTTCCTCGTGGGGAATATCCATCCCTTCGATCTGGGGGAGATCCTGGATCAGCAGGGGATCGCGGTACGGACGGGGCATCATTGTGCGCAGCCGATCATGGACAGGTATTGTATTCCGGGGACGGTGCGGGCGTCGCTGGCGGTGTATAATACGCGGGCGGAGATGGACCGGCTGGCGGCGGGGATAAGGAAGGCGGCTAATTTATTATCATGACGATTCGGGAAGCACAGGATGAGATCATTGCCGACTTTGAAATGTTTGGCGACTGGATGGAGAAGTATGAATATATTATCCAGTTGGGGAAGGAATTGCCGCCGATCGAGGAGCGGTATAAGACGGATGATAATCTGATCAAGGGGTGCCAGTCAAAGGTGTGGTTGCATGCGGAGTATCGGGATGGGGTGTTGCTGTTCACGGCGGACAGCGATGCGGCGATCACGAAGGGGCTGGTGAGCATGGTTGTCCGGGTGTTGTCGGGGCATACGCCGGCTGAGATCGCGGGGGCGGAGATCTACTTCATCGATGCGATCGGGCTGCGCAATCATCTTTCATCGACCCGGTCGAATGGGTTGTTCTCGATGTTAAAACAAATTAAATTGTATGCGGTGGCATATCAGGCTAAATCTGTTCAGCAATGAGTGAGATGGATGAACATATCGCAGGAGGGGCCGGGGCATCGGCTGAGGCGGCGAGTTCGGGGGGTGAGGTGAAGGCGGGGGAGCCGACGATGCGGGAGCGGATCGAGGCGGTGTTGCGGACGGTATTCGATCCGGAGATCCCGGTAAATATCTTCGATCTTGGTCTGGTGTATGAGATCAAGGCGGAGGATAATGGGAATGTCAAGATCACGATGACGCTGACGGCGCCGGCTTGTCCTGTGGCGGGGGATATCGTGAGTGAGGTGCAGATGAAGGTGGAGGGGATACCGGGGGTGATGGATTGTCATGTGCAGCTTGTGTTCGATCCGCCGTGGAATAAGGAGATGATGACGGAGGAGGCGAAGTTGGAGTTGGGGTTTCTTTAATTGATGAGAACTGTTAATCACAAGGCCTCCAGAAGATCGAGCTTTATAATTTCCCAGTGTTTTCCCCGCAGGCAAATGGGGTTAAAATCTTCGTCAGCCTTTTCAAAGTTGGTCAATTCCTTCCTGATTTTTTGTTCATCGTGATCAAATGGATATCGTTCGGAATGCAGGGTAATCATTTGCTCGATCGTATAAATGTCCATTAATTCGTGAACGTCCCAGAAGTCTTTTTTTCGCCCACCGCGCTGAATAACGTCAATTTTCATTGCCGTAATCTCTTCAGTCGAAGCCATACGAATGTTGTCCTGTTTCAGTGGATCCCTTATGAATGGATCGGTGTAATAGATATCAACTTTTACAGCATGTTGATCATCTTCGCCTATAAAATAGGATCGTCCAAATCCAATGGGGCCGGGAGTTGGATGGCTGACGTACTTATAGCAAGCTCTTAAGTAGGAGTCGATGAAATCAAAATCTATGCTTTGGTATGGCGCATCAGTGAACAAATCGATGTCGATAGACTTACGATGCCCCAATTGCAAGGATAGGGCTGTTCCGCCAACCAATCGAAATTGAGAAAATATAGGCGCGGCCATGAGATCTTTCAATTGTCTTTCAAGAATCGGATCTACTGTATTCCAATATAGACCGGGCATAACTAGTGTCTATTTAGTTTTTGGCTAAGGACTGCGTCGACTTCCTGTGTACCATAGAATCGACCTATTTCAGCTTTTTCGTCTTTATTTCCTCTTTCCCAAACCCTTTCAATAACCGCTCGTTTTTGCCTTTTCCAATCAATTTTATCTAATTGGGTATCCCAAAAAAGAGCTGGCCGAAGCAACCTGAGATTGGGCTTGATCGGCTCTTCCTGTCTTCGCTTTTCTTCCTTTATCTCATAGAAAACCTGCAATGTCATAAAAAAGCCTTCTTCTATGCCCAAAGCTTTCTCTATGCGCATTGCCAATGGGGTGTTCATGCCTCGTTTGCCTTTGGTAATCGCCGAAATAGTTTGAGGGAATGCAGCAATCGACAAGGCAAAAGGCCCTTTGGCAAGCCCTCTTTTTTTTAGCTCGCGCTCTAATACCAAACCGGGGTGAATTCCCTTTAAGGTGTCAATTGATCTGCTCATTTACAATTACAAAAATAAGCAAATTTGTTTACATAATTGTGATTATATAAAAAGAATGTTATTAATGCAAGGAGCTGATTTACAACTCATTTATTTAATAAGATCATTACGGTACCGTCTTCCTGATTGGTGACGGCAAGGTCGTTTTTCCCATCTTTATTAAAGTCCCGGATGCAGATGCCGTCGGGGTGATTGCCGGCCTGGATGGTCGTCTTGCCGGCGACGCCGGTCTTATTCATATAGAAAATAGTTATTGTCCTATCGTTGTAGTTGGTGACGGCGATGTCATTTATCCCATCGCCGTTGAGGTCGCCGATGGCGAGGCGGCTCGGGCTTTTGCCGGTGGCGAAGGGGGAGTCTTGCAGCGGCCGGAAGCGGCCTGTGCCGTCGCCCAGCAGGATATAGAGGCCATCGCGGCCCTTGCTTTCGGAGGTGATTGTGGGCGCGTCGGTGATAATGAGGTCCGGATGGCCGTCGCCGTTAATGTCGCCGATCGCAACGGCAAAGGGGGCGTCGCCGCAGGGGAAAGGTGATCCGGGGGCTTGGCGGAAAGTGGCGGGGAAGACGGAGTTCGTGCCGGATGGGGATGTGGCGGAGTTTGCGCCGGCAGGGGCGTTGCCGAGCAGCACGGTGCTGTTGTTGCCATCGAGGTTGGTGGTTATGAGGTCGGGCCTGCCGTCCTGATCGACGTCGGCTGTCCTTAGCCGCTGGTAGGGGTGCTTGCCTACGGGGTAGAATGTCTGATGGCCAAAATTAAGGGTGCTATCGCCGAAGATGACCGACACTTTGTTCTCGGCCCAATCGTCGGTGGCCATGTCGAGGCGGCCGTCGCCATTGAAGTCGGCGACAGCGACCCCATGGGTGTGGGGCCGGGAATAGACTTTATACGGAGAGTGGGGCGCCTGGGTGAATTGGCCTTTACCGTTGCCTAACAAAAGGGTAAGTTCCGAGATTTCGGTATTGGCGATGGCGAGGTCGGGCTTGCCATCCTTGTTGAAATCGGCGATCGCGATATCGTTGGGGTGCTGGTTGCAGAAGAAGGGCGAGCCGGGGGCAGGAGCGAAATCTCCTTTGCCGGTGTTGAGCAGGATGGAGATCGAACTGTCTTCGTCATTGGCTATGGCAAGGTCGGGGTTACCGTCATCGTTGAAGTCGGCAGATTCGACGCTGTTGAGGCTTTTGCCGATGTGGATCGTAGTGATGGTAAATGGCAGGTCGCCGGAGGGGCTGGTCTTATTGGCGCGGGGTGCTCCGGTGCAACCGGCAAGATTGAGAATGCCGGCGCCGATCGCGATGATGAAGAGCTGCTGCATATTTTAACGGCGATCATAGTAAGATACGAAAAATAAAGGATATACCTTTATCCGGAGTGGGAAGCATGATGTGACGATGTATGACTGGCGATAGCTGGATATTGCGGACCGCAGGCTGGGGAGGCGCGGTAGATATAGAGAATATTCCTCAATTTGCCCTAAATTGGGTAAAAGCAGGTTAAAATAGCTTAATATTCAGATAACATTTGACTATTTCCGGCGGCTGAAATATCCTTTCTTTGGGAATAGACGGATGACCGGAGGTACTCGAAACGGATGACCGAAGACATTCGGAAAGGGGTGACCGAAGGCATTCAGAAAATTGCTTAACCATACGAATAATCGCGCATGTCAAAGAACAAAATACTTGTCCCTTTTATCCTGGTCTGCACGCTGTTCTTTCTGTGGGCCTTTTTGCATAATATCAACGGGATATTGATCCCGCATTTGAAGAAGGTCTGCCGGCTGAGTGATACGCAGTCTTCCTTTATCGATTTTGCGGTGTATCTGGGATATTTCGTTTTTGCGCTGCCAGCGGGGTTATTCTTACACCGGTATGGGTATAAGAAAGGTATTTTGTGCGGGCTTTTTCTTTTTGCGGCGGGGGCGTTGCTGTTCCTGCCGGCGGCGGATGGGAGAAATTATGCGCTTTTCCTGGTGGCGCTTTTTGTCGCGGCGAGCGGGGCGACCTTTTTAGAGACGGTTGCCAATCCGTATGCGGCGAATATGGGTTCGCCTGAGAATCCGGAGCAACAGTTGAACTTTGCGCAATCGTTCAATGGAGTGGGCGCGGTGCTGGCCCCATATATCGGGACGCATTTTATTCTTTCGGGCATCGAGCATTCGAAAGCGGAGCTGGATACGATGCAGGCGAGGGGGGAGTTGACGGCTTATCTGCAGCAGGAGGCCAACTCGATCAAGCCGGTCTACCTGGTTATGGCGGGGGTATTGATCCTGGTGGCGATCGCTTTTATCTTCACAAAGCTGCCGGATGTCAAGGATACGGAGGGGACGCACGGATCAGAATTTTCGTTGGGGGTGCTGCGGCTGCCGCATGTACGATGGGCGGTGATCGCGGAATTCTTTTATGTCGGCGCGCAGGTCGGGGTAACCAGTTTTCTGGTGCGGTTTTCGCGGTACACGGCGAATATCGGGGAAATAGAGGCGGGTAATTTGTTGAGTCTGGCGATGGTGGGATTCATGGCCGGGCGTTTCCTTGGCACCTTTTTTATGCGGTATATTCAACCGGCAAAATTGCTGTCGCTATATGCGATCATCAATATCGGGCTTCTGATGGTGGTGTTATCCGCGCATGGGCGGGTCGCGGTATATGCGCTGATGGCGATACCCTTTTTCCTGTCGATCATGTTCCCGACCATTTTTGCTTTGGGAATAAAGGATCTTGGCGAAGAAACAAAACTGGCTTCGTCGCTGTTGGTGATGTCGATCATCGGCGGGGCGTTCGTGCCGGTGATGATGGGACTTATTTCGGATAATACCGGGGGCAATATCCAGGTGGCATATGTGATGCCGGTGGTCAGCATGGCGTTCATTCTTTGGTTCGGCCTTCGGGGACATCGCATCAAAACCCCACAACCTGCCATCGCATGAGGTATTGTCTGGCTCTTGACCTGCAAAATGACGCCGCGCTGATCGCTGAGTATGAAACCTGGCATCGGGATGTCTGGCCGGACATCAAGGGGAGTATCCTGGACAGCGGGATCGAGCGTATGGAGATCTACCGGCTGGAGGATCGGTTGTTCATGATCATGGAGACGGGGCCGGAATTCAGTTTCGAACGCAAGGCGGCAATGGATGCGGCCAATCCGGCAGTGCAGCGGTGGGAGGAACTGATGTGGAAGTACCAGGCGGCGATACCGGGCGGGAAGCCGGGCGAGAAGTGGCGGTTGATGGAGCGGATCTTTTTGCTAAATAAAACCATATAAAGGATATGTTCGGATTGGAAGGTAAAGAGGCGGTAGTGACGGGCGGGGGAAGCGGGATCGGAAAGGCGGTGGCGCTGCTGCTGGCGCGGCAGGGCGCGAGAGTTACTATCGTGGATATCAACGAGGATCATGCGCATGCGGCTATGGAGGAGATCGAGAACGCCGGTGGAAAGGCGGCCGCGGGACAGGCGGATGTGTCGAATCAGCAGGAGGTTGCGGGGTTGTTCGGCTGGCTGCCGCGGTTGGATATCCTGGTCAACAGCGCCGGGGTATCGCATATCGGCACGGCGGAGACGACTTCGGAGGCCGATTTTGACCGGCTGTACAATGTAAATGTGAAAGGCGTTTACAATTGTCTTCATGCGGCGATCCCGGCGCTGAAAAAGGCGGGCGGGGGAGTGATCCTGAATATGTGCAGTATTGCCGCTACCGTGGGGATACCGGACCGGTTCGCGTATTCAATGACAAAGGGTGCCGTGTATTCGATGACGTTATCGGTAGCGAAGGACTATCTGAAGGATAAGATCCGGTGTAATTGTATCTCGCCGGCGCGGGTGCATACGCCTTTTGTGGATGGGTTCCTGCAAAAGAACTATCCGGGGCGGGAGCAGGAGATGTTCGAGAAGTTGTCGAAGACGCAGCCGATCGGGCGGATGGCGAAACCGGAGGAGATCGCAGCGCTGGCGCTTTATCTGGTCAGTGATGAAGCGTCGTTTATCACGGGGTGTGACTATCCGATAGATGGAGGTTTTACGAAGTTGAACAATTAATTTCTGTTGTCGATATGAAACTAATCAGATATGGGGCTGCGGGGCTGGAAAAGCCGGGAGTTGTACTGGAGGAACGGTATTATGATGCGACGGGTTTTGGCGAGGACTACAATGAAGATTTCTTCGAGACGGGCGGGTTGGGGCGGCTGGCAGCCTTCGTAGATGCGAACCGGTCGACGTTGAAGGCATTGCCGGCGGGAGTGCGGTTGGGCTCGCCGGTCGCGCGGCCTTCGAAGATCGTGTGTATCGGGCTCAACTATGTGGACCATGCGCGGGAAACGGGGGCGACGCCGCCGCCGGAGCCGGTCATCTTTCTAAAGTCGACAACGGCGTTGTGCGGGCCGAATGACGATATCATCATCCCGAGGAATTCGGTGAAGACCGATTGGGAGGTAGAGCTGGCGGTGGTAATGGGGAAGCGGGCAAGCTATGTGGAGGAGGCGGGGGCGTTGGATCATGTGGCGGGATATTGTTTGCACAACGACGTCTCGGAGCGGGAGTTCCAGATCGAGCGGAGCGGGACGTGGGATAAGGGGAAGGGTTGTGATACGTTTGCCCCGCTTGGGCCCTGGCTGGCTACGCCGGAAGAGATGGGGGATATTCACCAGCTGCGGTTATGGCTGACAGTGAATGGCCGGTCGATGCAGGACGGGACGACGGCGAACCTGATCTTCAATATACCTTATCTGATCGCCTATACCAGCCAGTTCATGACCTTGCTGCCGGGAGATGTGATCTCTACGGGCACGCCGGCGGGAGTGGGGTTGGGGATGAAGCCGAATGTTTATTTAAAGCCGGGGGATGTGGTAGAATTGGGGATCGACCGGTTGGGTAAGGCAAGGCAAAACGTAAAAGCATATGGAAGCGTCTAATCCGGTGAAGGCATCTCCGGTTCGGATCGATGCGCACCAGCATTTCTGGAAGTATGATCCGGTCAAGCATGGCTGGATCCATGATGCGATGTGGGTTATCCGGCGGGACTATTCGCCGGCCGATCTGCTACCGCTATTGCAGGCAGCGGGGATGGATGGCTGTGTGGCGGTGCAGGTAAATCAGACGGAGGATGAGAACAAGGAGTTGCTGGCGCTTGCGGCGGAATATGATTTCATTCGCGGGGTAGTCGGTTGGATTGATCTGCAGCACCCTGAGGTGGAGTTCCGGCTGGAGTGGTACAAGGAGGCGTATCCGAAGATGAAGGGATTCCGGCATATCCTGCAGGGTGAGCGGGACCGGGCGTTGATGTTGAAGCCTGCCTTTAAGCGGGGGATCGGGTTGTTGAAGAAATTCGGGTACACGTATGATATCCTGATCTTTCCGGATCAATTGGGATATACGCAGGAGTTCGTAAGCGCGTTCCCGGATCAGCCTTTCATTATAGATCATATTGCCAAGCCGCATATCAAGGACCGGTATATCACAGAAGAGTGGAAGGATGCGATCCGGGCGGTGGCGGTATATCCCAATGTGTGGTGCAAGATCTCGGGAATGGTGACGGAGGCGGATTGGCGGCACTGGAAACCGGAACATTTTAAACCGTACCTGGATACGGTGGTGGAGGCTTTCGGGTCGAAGAGGATCGTATTCGGGTCCGACTGGCCGGTTTGTCTGGTGGCGGCGGGGTATGAGCAGGTGGTTCAGATCGTTGATGATTATTTCGCAGCGTTTACCGCGGATGAGCGGGCGGCGTTGTTCGGAGGCAATGCGGTGGGGTTCTATAATTTGTAAGGCGGTCAAAGATTTGTAAGCGAAAAAATTGCTAATTCATATGGACTTAAAATTACAAGGAAAGGTGGTCGTCGTTTCGGGCGGGGCCAAGGGAATTGGCGAGGGGATCGTCCGGGTGCTGGCGAAGGAAGGGGCGGTCCCGTTTATTGTGGGACGGGATGCGGCGGATAATGAGGCGGCGGTAGCTTCTGTGGAGGCGGCGGGAGGGAAAGCGTTTCATTATGTGGCGGAACTGACGGAACCGGAGGCTTGTAAGGCGGCGGTGAAGGCGGTGATGGACCGATACGGGCGGATCGATGGGCTGGTGAATAATGCGGGAGTGAATGACGGGGTGGGGTTGGAGAAGGGAAGTTATGAGGCGTTTATGGCTTCGCTGCACCGGAACCTTGTACATTACTATTTGCTGGCGCATCATGCACTACCGGCGTTGAAGGAGACGCAGGGGGCGATCGTGAATATCGGGTCGAAGACGGCGGAGACGGGGCAGGGCGGGACGTCGGCGTATGCGGCGGCGAATGGGGGGCGGAATGCGCTTACGCGGGAGTGGGCGGTGGAGTTGTTGAAATACAGGATCCGCGTGAATGCGATCATCGTGGCGGAGTGCTGGACGCCGTTGTATGAGAAGTGGATCAAAACATTACCGGATCCAAAGACGAAGCTGGAGGAGATCGTGAAGAAGATCCCGTTAGAGAACCGGATGACGACGACGGAGGAGATCGCGAATATGGCGGCGTTCCTGTTGTCGGAGCGGTCGAGTCATACGACGGGGCAGTTGATCCATGTGGATGGGGGCTATGTTCATTTGGACCGGGCGTTGGCGAATGCGTAGCGTGCGGGCGGCGGGGTGGAGGTTATAAAGTGGGGCGAGGCGGCCAGGAATACCGGGGATGTGGGCGTGCGGGGTGTGTGTTTTTGGAAGGTGGGTTAATGGGGGCGAATTCGCCGCAATTAGAATTGGGTTGGGATTATGAAGGCATTAGTCTGTATAAAGCCGGGGCAGTTTGAGTATCGGGAGATCGATGCGCCTCTTGCGGGACCGGGGCAGGCGATCATCAAGATCCGGCGGGTAGGGATTTGCGGGACGGATCTGCATGCTTTTCAGGGGACGCAGCCTTATTTTGAATATCCGCGCATCCTTGGTCATGAACTGGCAGGGGATCTTGTGGATCTTGACGGAGCGCCGGGTTTTGTACCGGGAGAGGCGGTGACGGTGATCCCATACTTCAATTGCGGGGTCTGTATTGCGTGCCGGAGCGGCAAGCCGAATTGTTGTGTCGTTTTGAAGGTGTGTGGGGTGCATATAGATGGAGGAATGGTGGATTATCTGGCGGCGCCTTCGGCGTCGCTGGTGCATGGGGCTGGGTTGGGCTATGATCAGCTGGCATTGGTGGAGCCATTGGCGATTGGGGCGCATGCGATCCGGCGGGCCGGAGTGGAACCGGGGGAATTTGTGTTGGTGGTGGGGGCGGGGCCGATCGGGCTTGGGGTGATGGAGGCGGCGCGGATTGCGGGTGGAGAGGTGATTGCGATGGATATCAATGAGGGGCGGTTGAAGTTTTGCCGGGAGAGGTTGGGGGTGGTGCATACGGTGAAGGCGGGGGGTGAGGTGGCAGGGACAGCTGGTAGGGCGGCAGGCGGCGCGGATGAGGCGATAGCGGCGGTAAAACATATCACCCGCGGTGAGATGCCGGCGGTGGTGGTGGATGCGACGGGAAATCTGCGGGCGATCGATGACGGGTTCAAATTCATGGCTCATGGCGGAAGGTATGTGTTGGTAGGATTGCAGAAAGGGGAGATCCATTTCAGCCATCCGGAGCTCCACAAGCGGGAAGGAACGGTGATGAGCAGCCGAAATGCGACAAGACAGGATTTCGAGGCGGTAATGGAGGCGATGCGGAGGGGGCTTATCGATCCTACGACTTATATTACCAATCGGGTGAGGTTTGAGGAAGTAAAGGCGGAGTTTGCGGGATGGCTGGATCCGGAGAAGGGGGTGATCAAGGCGATGGTCGAAAAGGAGTAACTATGACCAAAAAAGTGTTGTCATTTGGGGAACTGCTGTTGCGCATCTGTCCGGATGTGGAGGGGAATTGGTTGGAGGAGAACAGCTTACCTTTTTATGTGGGTGGAGCGGAGGCGAATGTCGCGACGGCGCTGGCGTTGTGGGGGATACCATCGGCATATCTCACGGTGTTGCCCGACAATATGATGGCGCGTCAGTTGAGTGCATACCTGGAAGAACGGGGAATCGACACATCGAGAGTGTTATATCAGGGGGAGCGACTGGGGCTTTATTATCTGCCAAAGGGAAAGGATCTCAAGAATGCGGCGGTAATTTATGACAGGGCGCACTCTTCTTTCTCGGCGTTAAAGCCGGGGATGATCGATTGGGGCCGGGTATTGGAAGGAGTAGGATGGTTGCATTTCAGCGCGATCTCGCCGGCGCTCAATCCGGGAGTGGCGGCGGTTTGTGAAGAAGCGGTAAAGGCGGCGAACGGAAAGGATATCACGGTCTCGGTAGATCTGAACTATCGGGCCAAGCTATGGCAGTATGGGGTAGCGCCAACGGCGGTGATGCCGGGGCTGGTCGAGCATTGTGATCTGGTGATGGGTAATCTATGGGCGGCGGAGCGGATGCTGGGTATCCCGGTGGATGTTGAGCTGACTGAAAGGGGGCGGAAGGAGGACTTCCTGGAGCATGCGCGGCAGTCGAGTGAGCAGATCGTCAGCCGGTTCCCGCGGGTCAGGCACGTAGCAAAGACGTTCCGGTTCGACAGAGGGGAGAAAGGGATACATTATTACACGACATTTTATTCGGCGGGGGGGGCTTCGAGGGGATCGGCAGGCGAATCTTCGAGGGGATCTGCGGGGGGCTCGAAAGGAGAATTGTACTGTTCGCGGGAATATACTTCGGATGCGATCGTAGACAAGGTGGGCAGCGGTGATTGCTATATGGCCGGGTTGATCCGGGGGCTGTACAGGGGGGAAGAGGAGGACAAATTGAAGCCAGGCCGGGTGGGGGAGGTGAATTTAGAGCAGGTGGCTGATGTGGTGGAATTCGCTACGGCGGCGGCTTTTTTCAAATTATTCATTCCAAGCGATGCGACCGATCAACCGGCGGAAGACATCGAAAAATTTATGATGAACCATGGGCGCGAATAAAGGAGTTACCCTTAGCATACTCAGCAACGGGATACTGCCCTTATATTATTGTCACAGTTTGACGGGGAGCCTGGACATAGCGCGGGCGCTGTACAGGGCGGGCATTCGGGCTGTAGAATATACCAACCGGGGAGTGGCGGCGCTGGAGAACTTCACCACGATGAAAAAGACCCTGACCGCGGAATTGCCGGGGCTGCATCTGGGCATCGGAACGGTGAAATCAAAGGAGGAAGCGGAGGCTTATGTGATGGCGGGCGCAGATTTTATCGTGGCGCCGATCATCAATCCGGCGGTAGCGGGGGTGGCGAAGGAAGCGGGCCTCCTGTGGATACCGGGATGTATGACCCCGACGGAGATCTATCAGGCACAGCAGTTGGAGGCGCAGATCATCAAATTGTTCCCGGCGAATATTCTGAAGCCGGAGTTCCTACGGTCCATCATAGGATTATTCCCGGGCCAGAAGTTCATTCCCACGGGCGGAGTGGAGATCGACGAGGATAACATCGGGGAATGGTATAAGTCGGGTGTAGTGGCAGTCGGGATGGGCAGTAAACTGATAACGGAGGAGATCATTCTCCATGCGTTGTATGGTCTGTTGTATGAACGGACGGTACATGCGCTGCAAATCGTGCACAAAGTCAAAACTGAATTGAGTCGATAAAAATGAACTTATCAAAAGAAAATTTACCGGTCATCCGGGAAACAGGGTTGATCAAGCCGGTCCCGGCGTTGTTCGGGCTGCCGGAGAAAGTGCTGCAGTTCGGAACCGGGGTGCTGTTGCGGGGCTTGCCTGATTATTTTATCGACAAGGCAAACCGGCGAGGGCTTTTCAATGGCCGGGTGGTGGTTGTAAAGTCTACGGATTCGGGGGATGCCGGGGCCTTTGACCGGCAGGATGGGTTGTATACATTATGCATTCGCGGGATCGAAGATGGAAGAAAAGTGGAGGAGAATATCATATGTTCAGCGATCAGCCGCGTCTTATCGGCAAAGGATCAATGGAAGGAAATCCTGGAGCTGGCTCACCGGCCGGAGATGCAGATCATCATCAGTAATACGACTGAGGTTGGGATCCAGCTGGTGGAAGATGATATCCGCGTGCAGCCGCCTAAATCGTATCCCGGCAAATTGCTGGCCTTTTTGTACGAACGGTATACCGCACTTGGTGGTAGCGCTGAAAGCGGAATGGTCGTCATTCCGACGGAGTTGCTGGTGGACAATGGGAAAAAGCTGGCGGGCATCACAAAGGACCTGGCGATGATGAATAAACTGGAGGCGAATTTTCTGTCGTGGCTGGAGCGGCATTGTCGTTTCTGTTCGTCGCTCGTGGACCGGATCGTGCCGGGGAAGCCTGATGCAGCTACCTTACAACAATTGGCGCATGATCTGGGTTATATGGATGAGCTGCTGGCTGTCGCGGAAGTATACCGGTTGTGGGCGATCGAGGGCGATGAACAGGTGAAGAAGATATTGTCATTTGGGGCTGCGGACGACGGAGTGATCATCGAGCCGGATATCGAGATATACCGTGAGTTGAAGTTGCGGATGTTGAATGGGACGCATACGTTGAGCTGCGGGCTGGCGGTGCTGGCGGGGTTTACGACGGTGAAGAAGGGGATGGATGATCCGGCATTTGCGGCGTTTGTGACGGACCTGATGATGAAGGAGATCGCACCGGCTATTCCATATGCGGGCGCCAGAGCGGAGGCGAGGGAATTTGGGTTGAAGGTGCTTGACCGGTTTCGCAATCCGCATCTTCAGCATCAGTGGATGAGCATTACGATGCAGTATTCTTCGAAGATGAAAAGCAGAGTGGTGCCGGTATTGCTGGAGCATTACAAACATCATTCGGAGGCGCCGGTGCATATCGCGTTGGGTTTCGCGGCCTTTTTGCTATTCATGAAGGAAGAGAAAAAAGAGGGTTGGGATGATAAGTCCGGATATTTTGCCGATCTATGGACGCGGTATCCGGTGGATGAGGTAGTGATGAAGGCATTGGGAGATCAAACGCTTTGGGGAGTGGACCTTTTGCTCTTGAAGGGATTTCCGGAGGCGGTGCTGGGGCAGCTGGACATCCTGATGAATAAGGGCGCCCTGACGGCGCTTGCGATGCTCGCAACAAAAAAAAGTATTGTATGAGTGCGATATCCAACGTATTGAAAGTGCATCCGGCGGACAATGTGCTGGTGGCGCTGAGCAACCTGGAAAAAGGGTCGGTGGTGTCATTCGAGGGCGAGGAGTATCCGATCGTGGAGAATGTGAAAGCCAAACATAAGTTTGCGACGGTCGATCTGAAGCCCGGGGATGCGATCACGATGTATGGGGTGTTGGTGGGCAAGGCGCAGCAACCGATCGCAAAAGGCGGGTTGATCAGCACGACGAACGTGAAGCATGCAACGAACCCTTACACAGTCGGTGACCGGCATACGGAATGGGTCGTTCCGGACGTGACGGCATTCAGGAACCGGACGTTCAACGGCTATCACCGGGCTGACGGGAGTGTGGGGACGGCCAATTATTGGGTGGTTATTCCGATGGTATTCTGTGAGAACCGCAATCTGGATGTGTTGGAGCAGGCATTGGTGACGGACCTGGGCTATGGGCGAAACCGGTCCTATCAATTGCAGTCGCAGCAGTTGATCGAATTATATAAGACAGGTAAGAGCGTGGAGGAGATACTGCAGGCCGATCTGCATGCCGATTATGGAAAGCATGGGAATCAGCGGCTCTTTCCGAATGTGGATGGGATCAAGTTTCTCACTCATGATGGCGGATGCGGAGGCACACGGCAGGACGCCCAGGCGTTGTGCGGGTTGCTGGCGGGGTATATCACGCATCCGAATGTAGCGGGGGCTACGGTGCTGAGCCTGGGTTGTCAAAATGCGCAGGTGAGTATTTTGGCGGAGGAGATCAAGAAGCGGTCGCCGGGCTTCAACAAGCCAATGTATATCCTGGAGCAGCAGAAAGTGGGGAAGGAATCGGAGTTCCTGTCGCTGGCCATCAAACAAACCTTTGCGGGATTGATCCTGGCCAATCAGGAGCAGCGGAAGGCGGCGCCATTGAGCAAGTTGTGTATCGGGTTGGAATGTGGCGGATCGGATGGCTTCTCCGGCATTTCGGCGAATCCGGCGATCGGGTATACGTCCGATCTGCTGGTTGCGTTGGGCGGGTCGGTGATCCTGTCGGAGTTCCCGGAGTTGTGCGGGGTGGAGCAAAACCTGAGTGACCGGTGTATCGATACGGAGACGGCGGAAAGGTTCTCGACGCTTATGCGGACATATAATGACCGGGCCAAGGCGGTGGGTTCGGGGTTCGATATGAATCCGTCGCCGGGGAATATCCGCGATGGGCTGATCACGGATGCGATCAAGTCCGCGGGGGCTGCGAAGAAAGGCGGAACGTCGCCGGTGACGGCGGTGCTGGACTATCCGGAGAAGGTGACGAAGCCGGGGTTGAACCTATTGTGCACTCCGGGAAACGATGTGGAGTCGACGACGGCGGAGGTAGCGGCGGGCGCTAATGTGGTCCTGTTCACGACGGGGCTTGGGACGCCGACGGGGAATCCGGTGGCGCCGGTGGTGAAGATCGCGTCGAATACGGCGTTGTTCGAGCGGATGCAGGACATTATCGATATCAATACGGGGACGGTAATCGAGGGCAAGGAGACGATCCAGCAGGCGGGGGCCCGCATTTTGGATTATGTGATCGGGGTGGCGAGCGGGGAGATCGAGATTGCGGCGGTCAGGCATGTGCAGGATGATTTCATCCCATGGAAAAGAGGGGTTTCTTTGTAAGGAAATATTTGGGAAGAGGCGCCGATGGGAAAGGAGTTTCGGTTTAAGCGGTTTTGCGATAGTTGAGGATGGCCCAGGTGTTCAGGAAGAGGCCGATGAGGGCCATGGCGCCCAGCTTGGGCAGGATATCGCCGATGCCGCTTCCTTTGAGGACGACCATGCGCATGATCTTTATAAAGTGACTGGGCGGGAAGGCGGCTACGATGGTCTGGGCCCAGCCGGGCATGCTGTCGACGGCGGTAAATACGCCGCTCATCATATTGAAGATGTTGATGAAGAAGAAGGACAGGGACATGGCCTGCATTTGGGTGAAGGAGTAAGTGGCGAGGAGGAGACCCAGACCAAGCATGGCGAACAGGTATACGATCAGCGATACATAGAGCACCCACAGGCTGCCCACCGGAACGATCCCATAAAGAAGACGGCCGACCAACAGTCCCATTGTGAAGAGCACGATGCCCAGAACGAGGAAGGGGATCATTTTACCGATGATAAAAATATGTTTTCGGATAGGGCTCACATTGATCTGCTCGATGGTGCCGCTTTCCTTTTCCTGAACGATATTGAATGCCGACTGCATGGAGACCATGGCGGTGACGAGGGTCACGAGGATGGCGGGCACCATGTAGAGCGGAAATTTGAGGAGAGGGTTGTACCAATTGGAGGAGGTGACGGTGACCTGTGGGGCGGTATTGTCGGCGACGTTCCACTGGATGCGGATGTCGTCGTTGAAATCGCTGATGATGCTGCGGAGGTAGGCGCCGCCGAGGTTGGCCTTTGTGCCTTCGATGGCGTTGATGGCGATATACAGTTGTTTGGAGTTCTCGCGGACAAGGTCCCGTTCGAAGTGGGCGGGGATCTGGAGGGCAAGGTCGGCTTTGTCTTCTTCCACCAGCTTTAGTGCTTCAGGGTAGGAGGCGGTATAGCCGGCCAGCCGGAAATAGCCGGAGGCGGTGATCTTGGCGATCAGCCGTTGAGAGGATGGGGAGTGGTCGTTGTCGGTTACGGCGATATGGATATCCTTGACGGTGTAGTCGGCCGCAAGGGGCAGGAGAATGAGTTGAATGAGGGGCGCCAGGAGAAGGGTCCGCATGAGCTGGCGGTTGCGAAGGAGCTGGCGGAATTCCTTTTCCAGTAAAAAATATAATGTCTTCATTGCAGTCTGATTTTGAAGTTGCGTAAGCTGATGGCGAACAGGAAGAGGCACATTCCGGCGAGGATGAGGGTCTCTTTCCAGACGGCGGTGAAGCCGAGGCCTTTCAGCATGACGCGTTTTACAATTATAAAATACCAGCGGGACGGGACGAGGTTGGAGAGCACCTGCAGGACGACGGGCATGTTCTCGATCGGGAACAGGAAGCCGGTGAGGAGCATGGTGGGGAGCATCATTCCCATCAGGGAGCCCATCATGGCGGCCTGTTGGGTCTTTGCGTTTATGGACAGCAGCAGGCCGATGGAAAGGGAGGTAAGAATAAAGAGGATGCTGCAGAAGACGAGCAAGGCGATACTGCCTTTGACCGGCAGGCCCAGGAAAATATCGCTTAGTACAAGGATGATAATGAGGTTGACGACGGAGATCAGCAGGTTGGGGGTAAGTTTGGAGATGATGATATAGATCGGTTTGAATGGGGAGACGAGCAGGATCTCCATGGTGCCCAGCTCTTTTTCCCGGACGATGGCAACGGAGGTCATCATGGTGCAGACGAGCATAAGCACGAGGGCCATCACGCCTGGTACGAAGTTGGGGGCGCCGCGCAGTTCGGGGTTGTAGAGCATCTGGACCTCGGGGCTGATCTGAAGCGGTTGGTGGGCGTCCTGTGCCAGCTCCGCGTTGTAGTCGGCAACGATCGATCCGAGGTAGTTGGTGATGGTGGTAGCCTGGTTGGGGTCGGAGCCGTCGGCGATCACCTGGAGGGTGGCTTTGCCGGTGTGGATGAGGTCATCGCCGAAATTGGCGGGGAAGATAATGGCCATTTTTATATCGCCGCGGCGGAAGGCGGTATTCAGCTGGCCGGCGCTTGCCAGGCTGTGCTGGATGTCGAAGTAGTGGCTGGCTTCGATCTTGCCGATGAGGCGGGTCGTGACGGCGTCTTTCGAGTAATCGACGAGAGCGATGCGGGAATCCTTGATCTCGTTGGAGAGGGCGAAGCCGAACAGGACGATCTGGGCGATCGGCAGGCCGAAGAGCATCAGCAGGGTCTTGCGGTCGCGAAAGACGTGGAGGAATTCTTTTCGGATGAAGGTGAGTAGTTGTCGCATTTTTTTCGTTTTGGGGGGATGGATGGGTGCGTCAGTCTCCTTTTCGTTTTGCGTTGCGGGCCAGTTCATAGAATACGTCTTCCATGGAGGCGCGGCCGTAGTGTTCGCGAAGGTTCGCCGGGCTGTCCAGGGCGGCAATGACGCCATCGACCATGATGGAAACGCGGTTGCAGTATTCGGCTTCGTCCATATAGTGGGTGGTGACGAAAACGGTGACGCCCCGGTCGGCGGCGGCGTAGATAAGGTCCCAGAACTGGCGGCGGGTGACGGGGTCAACACCGCCCGTGGGTTCGTCGAGGAATACGATCCCGGGATCATGGACGATGGAGACGGAGAAGGAAAGCTTTTGTTTCCAGCCGAGGGGAAGCTCACGGACTAGGGTATTCGCTTCGGACTGAAGTCCGAGCTCTTCGAGGAGGGTGGCGGTCTTTGTGCGGATGGCGGGGCGGGTCATGCCGTAGATACCGCCGTAGAAGCGGATGTTTTCGCTGACGGTGAGGTCATCGTAGAGGGAGAATTTCTGGGACATGTAGCCAATGGAACGTTTGATGCGCTCGGTCTGGGTGTAGATGTCGAAGCCGGCGATCGTGGCTTTTCCGGAGGTGGGGGCGAGGAGGCCGCAGAGCATGCGCATGGCGGTGGTCTTCCCCGCGCCATTGGCGCCGAGGAAGCCGAAGATCTCGCCTTTTCCGACTTCGAAGGTCAGCTCGCTGGCAGCGACGAAGGCGCCGAATTTCTTTGTGAGCTTGTCGGTGGTAATGACGGTGTCCATGATCAATTCTTTAAAAGGTGGATGAAGCAATCTTCGATGCCGGGGGTGATCTTCCCGATCGTGGCGTCGGGGAGACCCTTTTCCTTCAGATAGGGAAGCAGGTTTTTGGTGGCATCGGGTTGGGCGGCTTTGAACGTAACATGGAGGGCGTCGCCGAAGGCAAAGCAGGTGTCGGTGCCGCTATAGCTTCGCACTTCATGAAGGAGACGGTGCGTGTTGGCGGCGTGGACGCCGTAGAGATCTACGGGGAAGTCAGCTACGATGCCTGCGGGAGTATCGACGGAGAGGATGCCGCCTTTTTGGATAAGAGCGATGCGGTCGCAGCGGTCGGCTTCGTCCATATAGGGGGTGGAGACGAGGATGGTGATGCCTTCGGCTTTTAGCCGGGCCAGCATTTCCCAGAACTCTTTGCGGGATACGACGTCGACGCCGGTGGTCGGCTCGTCTAAAAAAAGGACCGTGGGCTTATGAATCAGCGCGCAACATAAAGCCAATTTTTGTTTCATGCCTCCCGACAGTCTTCCTGCCCGGCGGTCCTTAAAAGGTTCGATCTGCTGATAAATATCTTTGATCAGGTCATAATTCTCTTTGATGGTCGTTCCGAAGACGGTGGCGAAGAAATGGAGGTTCTCTTCGATGGTCAGGTCCTGGTAGAGGCTGAAGCGGCCGGGCATGTAGCCAACGCTGCTTCTGATCTTCGCATAGTCTTTGACGACGTCGCAGCCGTTGACGACGGCCGTACCGCTGTCGGCCAGCAGGAGAGTGGTGAGGATGCGAAAGAGGGTGCTTTTGCCGGCGCCGTCGGGGCCGATGAGCCCAAACAGTTCGCCGCGGCCGATATCGAGGCTGATATCGGTGACTGCCTTTATCGTGCCTTTGTTGTAGGTCTTGGTGATCTTATCCAGGGTGATCATGGCTTAGAATTTTACTTCGCCGTACATGCCGAGCTTGAGATAGCCGTCATTCTTTACGTGGATCTTGACTGCGTAGACGAGGTTCGCGCGTTCGTCGCGGGTTTGGATGGTCTTTGGGGTGAATTCCGATTTATCGGAGATCCAATATACTTCGCCGGGGTATTCACGGTATTGGTCGGAGCCCTGGTCGGCGTATACTTTGACGGCCTGACCCAGTTTAACCTGGGTGAGCTGCGAGCCAGTCACATAGGCGCGGAGGATGAGCGTATCGAGGTTGGCGATCTTGTAAAGGGCTTTGCCGGCGGTAGTCATTTCGCCTTGCAGCGCGTATTTGGTCAGCACGGTTCCTTTGATGGGGTTGATGATGCGGCCCTTATTTATATTATCCTGGATCTGCGCGGCGGACATTTCGAGTGGCGCCTGTTCGCTGAAGATGGTCCGGTTCTGCGTCGCGATATTGGAGTTGTCGAGGGCGATCTGTTGCCGGCTGACGGCGATCTGCTTCTGTAGCTGGTCGATGGCGGAGTTGATGTCATCGAGTTGCTTTTGGGTGGCGGCGTCGGCTTTCAGCAGGTTTTCCGTCCGGGTCTTTTCCCGTTGTTGTTGTGCAAGCTGGGACTCTTCGACGGCAAGCTGGCGTTGGACGAGCTCAGTCTGCGGGCGGGGATTGGTGGTCTTTTCCTTTAGCGCCCGGATGGTGGCTTCTACCTGTTGCTTTTGGATGATGGTGTTGGACATGTCGATCTGGCCGACGACGGCGCCTTTTGCGAGGGAATCGCCTTCCTGGATGGGGAAGGAAAGGAGCTTGCCGTTCTGTTCGGCGGAAACGATGACTTCGTCGGATTCGAAGACGCCGGATGCGTCGGTCTGGATCTTATGTCGATTGCAGGCTGCGGTGGAGAGGAGGAGGAGAATAATGCCTGAGAATTTTTTCATTGTCTGATGATTTATCAATTTCCCGAAGTGGTTTTGTAATTGTATTGGGTCATGAGCAGTTGGATCGCATGGATGGCGCGGTCCTGGCGGGCCTGGGCGGCCGCGTTGACGTCGAGCAGGTAGTCGTTGGCGGTGATGACGCCGTTGGCCAGCTGTACGGCCGACGTTTTGTCGACGGATTCGCGCAGGTTAACGATGTCGTCGTCGGTTTGGATGAGCTTGCGGTATTTTCGGATATCGGCATTTTCCTGGTGCATGGTCTGCTCGGTGTTAAAGATAAAGGTGCTACGTTGGGCTTTGACGACGTCCTGGTTGTTGAGGCTGATAAGCCGGTCTTTTTTGTACGTGTAGGCGCCGCCGATAGTCCAGGTGAGGCGGAGGCCGGTGAAATAGTAGGGGCTTAGGCTCGTTGAGAGCAGGTTCATGGGGTTAGGCTGGCCCATGCCACCCTGGAAAAAGACGTTGAGTTGGGGGTAGAGGTTGAGGTGGGTCAGGCGAAGGTTTGCGGCATATTGTTGCAACTGGAGATCGTAGGCTTTTAGCTCAGGCCGGTTGATAGAGTCGGTGTTCTGCGGCGGTTGGGGTCTTTCGAGTTGGGTGGTGCTGTCCACGGGCTGGTTAATAAATAGACTGAGCATATCGGTATAGGCTTCGCGGGAGGCCCGGAGCTCTATGGTGTGTTGTTCGGTTTGCAGCAGTTGAGCTTTGAGCTTGTTGAGGCTGCTGACGAAATCCATGCCGTTGTCGATGCGGGCCTGGACGTTGGAGATACCGGTTTGAACCTCCCGGGCGGCGAGATCGTTAAGGGTGATCTGGTCGTCGAGCAGGAGGGCACCAAAATAGAGTTGGTTGATGCGGTCTTTAAGCTGGTAGAGATCGGTGTTGAGGTTGGCTTCCTGAAGGGCGGCGTCGGTGTTGCTGACCTCGCGTTGCTGACGATTGATGCCAAAGCCGGTGAGTGTCTGGGAGATCTCGCCGTAGAGCTTGTACTGATCTTTGGGTACGGTGGGGATCTTGATATTAAAGCCGTTTATCGGGGGGATGGAGATATTGGTGACGGCGCTCTGGTAGGTGGCGGTGCCGTTGACGCTGAGTTGCGGGTAGACGCCTTTGGCGATATTGGCGATGTTGTAGTCGCGGGTGCTGGCGATCAGGGCGTGTTGTCTGGTGAGAGGGTAGTTGGCTTCGGCCAGGCGATAGCAATCCTGAAGGGTGAGCTGGGTCGCGGGATGGAGGTCCTGGGCTCTCGCGGGCGCTGCTGCGAGGGCGAAGAGGGCGGCCGTCAGCCAGTGCGTCTTTTTAAACATAAGATTTACTATTTTGATTTAATCATTTGATTAATAGGGTGGGAAAAAAATTTATTTTGGCGTGGAGTGAGGTGGGATACGGGGGTTTGGTGGAGTTAGGGTGTTCGGCGGGGTCAGCATGGCTTTGATCCATATCGGCACCAGGGTTTTCCGGTCCTGCATGAATTGGTCGAATTGGGTGTCCGTTATTCCGATGACGCGTTGGAGGATCGGCCGGCCAAGGAAAGGGAAAACGCTGAGTCCTACGAGATTGGCGACAAAGTGAAAAGGTTCGAGGTTTGTCCTGCCTTCTTTATTCGAGATGATCAGCTGATCAAAGAGATGGCGGCGCATTGGGGCAAGCTGGGTGTTGAGCCGGGTGGTGATCTTTGAGGGGTTGCCTCTGGTCTCGTTCAGGATAAAGAGCGGGAGGTCGGGGACGCGGGTGAGCATGTCGATATAGGCGATGACGATCTTCTCGATCCGTTGGTCAAAGGTCATCGTCTCGTCGGAGAGGTTGATGGTGATTCCTTTGAGGAACACCTGGAAGTTCTCCAGCATTATCAGGTCGAACAGCTTTTGTTTGCTACGGAAGTAGTAGTTGAGGAGGGCAAGGTTGATCCCGGCTTCTTCGGCGATGTCGCGGGTGCGGGTGGCGGCGAAGCCTTTTTGGGTGAACAGATGGCGGGCCGCTTCTTTGATGCGTTCCTCGGTGGTGGATTCCTTTGCGGGTTTTGGCTTTGTCGATCGGGTGGTTTTGGCCATGGGTCAAAGGTAGATTGGCATTTTGATTTAAACAAGTTTTTTAATCAAATGATTAAAAATGGGTGGGAGAATGGGTGGTTTCGAGGGGAAAGGCGCGAGGGATAAAAATGGGGGGAGGGATAGGCTCTACTTCTTCAATAAATCAAACAACCGCGTATTGATATACAACGTTTCTTTCCAAACACGTCTGGACTGTAAAATCCCAATTTTTTCCAATTCCTTCAGGTATTTGGCGGCAGTCACGCGAGATACCTGTAGCCGGATGATAACGTGGTCGATTTTGCTGTAAGGATGTTCGAACAACAGCTCCAGCAGTTCTTTGTTGTAAGATTTTTCCGCTTCTTTCCGTATTTTTTCCTGTGTTGCCGAAAAGAGGTTGTTAATTTCCTTGATTTGGTGAATCGTTTCTGTTGCTGTTTGCGCTACTCCGCGCAAAATAAATAATATCCATTCCTCCCAATTGTGTTTGATCCGTACATCCTGAAGGAGCCGATAATAATCGGATTTATGCCTGATGATGAATGAACTTAGGTAGAGAATAGGGCTTTCAAGCAGACCGTGGAGGATTAAATACAGGACATTAATAATGCGCCCGGTTCGACCATTCCCATCGTAAAAGGGATGCACGCTTTCGAACTGGTAATGCTGGACGGCGAGTTTGATCAGCGGCGATAAATCATCCGTTTCATTTAGGTATTCCTCCAGATTTTTCATGAGGTTGAGTATGGTATGGTGATCGTCCGGAGGAGTATAAATAACTTTTCCTGTAGCTGTGTTTCTGAGAGCCGTTCCAGGTAACTTACGGATCCCCGCTTTATTTTCTTCCAGAATCTGTTGGATCTCCACTATTGCATTCGTATGTAAGAATCCCTTCTTTTTGATGAAATGAAAGCCATATAGCATGGCTTCCCGATATCGCAGCACTTCTTTGGTGGCCGAATCTGGTTGGGTCCCTTTTGCTGATAGCGCCTGGTATAGCTTATCCTGTGTGGTAACTATGTTCTCGATTTCGGAGCTGGCGGCCGCTTCTTTCAAAATGACAGCATTGAGCAGAATATCGGGGTTAGGTAGAGTATGGGCCAATCCCTTTAATTCCGCCAAGGCTAAAGAGGTGGTAACCAATTGGCGTAAGATATTGATAGTCTCAAGTTTGTCTTGGGGTGGGGGTAAAAAAGGAAGGTCATTAAATGGTTTTTCTGCTGCTTGTTCAGACAATTTTGTCATGTAAATAAAGTTTATAGGAGCGGCTTGTCATGTAAAGATAATTGATAATTTTATACATGACCGAACTATCATGTAAAGAATCTATAGGAAAAAAGCCAGGTTAGGCTTGGGACATGGCCGACTGCGACAGGAGGCGGGGGCGGGGGGGTAGATGGTTTTGAGGAGTGGGTAGTAGAGCGGAAGGGGGATGAGAGATGGTGGATGAGAGATGGGGTATGAAAGATGGGGTACAGGTGTCTTATGTGCATGATCAGGATGCGCCGGTTACCATTTATTGGATTGGGATTGGTTGGGCTGGTCGTTGGGTTTTCCAAGTGTGTGCGATCGGGGGCGGCGGGTAGCGGAGATCCCCGGGGTGGGGCCTATGCGGGGATGGGGGCATGTCTGGGTTGTCACAAGGGGATCGGGGATCCTTATTTGCATGCGGCGCATGCGATGACGTCGAGGGTGGCCGGTCTTCATACGGTGGACGGCCCGTTCACGTCACCGGGGAATGAATTTGTATATGGGCCGGGGCGGAAGGTATCGATGCAGCGGCGGGACAGCGGGCTTTTCCAGGTGGCGGTCACGCCGTTTGGGCAGGAGGCGCATCGGTTCGATATCGTGGTAGGGTCGGGGCGGAAGGCGCAGACTTATCTCTATTGGAAGGGTGATGGCGCATTTCAATTACCGGTTTCCTATTTTCTGACGGAGCATAGCTGGGCGAACAGTCCGCATTATCCTGTGGACAGCATTTGGTTTGGGCGGGCGGTGGATGTGGGTTGCTTCGAGTGTCATGCATCCTACATCACAAAAAAGGGGATGATCCATGTGGATGCTTTTCATGGGACGCCGCAGTATGACCGGGCAAGTATCGTTTATGGGATCGACTGTGAACGTTGTCATGGGCCGGGGGCGTTGCATGTGGCATGGCAGACGGCGCATAAGGAGGATACGGCGGGGCGGTATATCGCGCGGTTTGCGGCTTTGAGCCGGCAGCAGAAGCTGGATGTTTGCGCGCAATGTCATTCGGGGGGGCATGCTTCGGCGCTGCGGTCGATATTCTATTTCAAACCGGGGGATACGCTGGCGAATTTTGTCTTTGCCGATCCGAGGATGACAGCGTCGCCACAACAAACGGATGTGCACGGGAATCAATATGAGCTGTTAGTGGCGAGTAAATGTTTCATGAAGTCGGCGACCCTGGAGTGCGGAAGCTGTCATGATCCGCATGTACGGGAGCGGGATAATATGACCGGGTTTGCGAGGCGGTGTATGAGCTGTCATGGGACGGGAGGTTTAATGGAGGAACATGCGTCTTTGGGAGAGGCGTGCTCGCAGGGGCCAGGACGGGTGAAGATAGTCTTTGACGGGGTGAAGATAGAGCGTGGACGCGCGAACATGGATACGGGTTTCCTGGTGAAGAATTGTATCGATTGTCATATGCCGGCAAAGGCGTCGGAGGCGATAACGATGCTAACGGCGCAGCAGCGCGATCCGGTGGCGGACCTGGTGCGTACTCACCTGATCGCTATTTATCCGCAGGTGTCGAAACAGTTATTGGCGGGTCAGTGGGTTGGTCGAAGTCATCGCGATAGGTGATCTTTCCGTTGGACAGGTAGACGTAGTCGACGGAGCCGGTGCCTTCGAAACGGTATTCGATGCCGATGATCTTCGAGCGGCGGATATGGGCGGGGACGATGTAGGCGAGTTGGTTGTTGACAAAAATTTTGGCCCGGCCGCTATCGGATTCGATCCGAAGCCTGGCGAATTTGGAAAAGTCCACACCAAAATTGGACAGGTCTTCTCTTTTTCCAGAGGCATAATAATAAGTAAAGTAGAGGTCTGTGGCCGAAACGCAACCTTTTGCGCAGAGGGGGATCCAGATGGCCGTGCCTTCGCAGAGGAGGTAGATGCGGGTCAGCTGGCAGGCGGCGGAACCTTCGGAGTAGTCATTCCTTACGGAGGTCTCGAAAGTAAAATGATCGGAGTAGATCTCGCCGAAGTCGCGGACATTGGCAATCATGACGATGGGGGTGACCGGCTGCATGGGAATATTCACATTCCGGATCTGGTCGAGCGACAGGCCGATCTTGCCATTGCGGGTGGCTTCTTCCGCTTTGAAATAGACGGGTACGGGGTCTTGTTCGATCAGGGGGAGCCAGCCGTTGGATTTGATGAGCAGATTATGCGATCGGACGACCTGACCGTGGACCTGGAGGGTGGCGTGGTAGAAGTCGGGGTAATAGTATATGGAGGAATATTGATGACCGGCCTTTGGGACTCTCACCCGCCGGGTAACATCCCAGGATTGCTGGATGATCACGGAGTCGTCGGGGCTCCGGCTGGCGTCGTAGTCGAAAATGACGGAATTGGGGAGGCCGGCGGTGACGACTTTAGTACTGCTGAGGGTATAATCCTGGGATTGTGGGGGTGGTTGCTGGCCATGGAGGAAGAAGAGGAGAGCCAGGATGAGGATAAGGATGGGTGCGCCCAGCCCGATGCGCCGGAACGGGTGACGACGCGGGGAGGTTGAGGTGGAGGAGCGGGATTTGCCGTTGGGGGAGGGTTCGTGGAGGGTGGAGGTGGGGGCGTGGGTGTCGGCGGACGAGTGGGGGACGGCAGGAGTTTCGTGGATGACGATGGTGGGGTCGTGAGTGTCGGCGGACGAGCTCGGGACGGCGGAGGTGGAGGCGGCATCGGACGGAGGGGGATCGGTGGAGGGCTCGTGGTTAGGGGAGGATTCGTGGAGGGTGGAGGCGGGGGGGTGTTTGGCTGCGAAGTCCCGCCAGTTGTCATAGCCGAGGTATTGGGCGAGGGTATTGAGGGTATGGGTGTTTGGGAGGCTTTCATATTTGACCTTTCCCCAAACGCGTTTGAGGGTGACATGACTGAGGGTGATGCCGGTCTCGTCGCGGATCAGCTCGCTAAGTTGGAGGAAATCCTGATTGGTCCAGGAATCGCTGTTGCCCCAGCAGGTCTTCTCTTCGAACATTTTCTTAACCTGGCGGATCAGGTTTTCATCAGTCTGCATTGCTAATGGAATGAAGGTGCTGTAAAATTACGGGATTCGCCTGCCTGCCCGGGTTTGTACCAAAATGTACCAACTTGTACAAGGGTTGGATTGCCGGTTCCGTGTCTTTCGCTCAATTTTATAACAATTTACTGTAATCCGACAACTGTATGCGCATTTTCTTTAGCGCGATATTGCTCCTTCTGCTTTTGAATATCCGCCCAGCCGTCGCCCAGGATAAGTATGCCAATAGCCGGAATGGATATGATGACCGAGTGCTGAATTTACCGACTGACCGGTATCTCGGAAGTATCCAGTTCCGGATGTTGATTGGCGGCATTATTTTAGGGAAGATACGGCTGGGCGATTTTCCGGATTCGTTGAATTTCATTTTCGATACGGGGTGCGGGGGAATGTCCCTGGATTCGATGACTGCGAAGCGGTTAAAATTGGTGGCACAGCCGAGTGAGTTGTATATCCGGGGGATCGCGGGGATGCGAAAGGAACAACTGCTGAATGGGATGCAGTTGCATTTCGGGACCATCACTCTGGACAGCGCAACGATGCAAGTGAACAACTATGATATCCTGTCGAGTATCTATGGGGAGCAGATCGATGGGATCTTAGGGTACACTTTCTTTTCGCATTACCTGGTGCGGGTCGATTATGACAGTTGCCGGATCGATATTTATTCGAAGGGGCCGGTCAAATATCCAAAAGGCGGATATCTGTTGCGGCCGCGGCTGGTGGGGCTGCCAATGACGGAGGGGCGGCTGAGTGACGGCCGGGATATCAACTCGCGGTTCTATTTCGATACGGGGGCGGGGTTATGTCTGCTTTTCTCTTCGGAATTCACGGCGGACAGTGCGGTGTTCAGTCCTAAGAAAAAGCGCCCGGTGCGTGCCGAAGGTGCGGGGCTGGGAGGAAAGAAGGAGATGCAACTGACGACGTTGAAGAATTTTTCGATCGGGCCCTTTCGGTTCCGGCAGATCCCGACCTATGTGTTTGACGATTCCTATGATGTGACGAATTATCCGCAACTGGGCGGGTTGATCGGAAATGACCTGCTGCGGCGGTTCAATCTGATATTAAATTATGCCCGGTCCGAGATCTATCTGGTGCCGAATGGATCGTATGATCAGCCATTCGATTATAGCTATAGCGGAGTAACGATCGCGTTGGTAGATGGGAAGATCGTGGTGACGGATGTGATGAAGGATTCGCCGGGGGAGAAAGCGGGTTTTAAGGAGGGGGATATTGTGTTGGAGGTGAATGGGGATGCGCGGCAGGATATGCAGGTATATCAGGAGCTTTTGCGGACGATCGGGCCGCGGGTGAGGGTCCTGGTGCGGCGGGAGGAGGGGGAGGTGGCGTTGTTGTCGCTAAAGGTGAAGAGTATATTATAAGGCTAGCTGGCGAGGAGGATACCTATGCGTTTGTAGAGGTCGGTGAACTCGAAGGGTTTGGTCATGTATTCATTCATTCCGGATTCGATACATTGGAGTTGTTCGCCTTTCATGGCGGTGGCAGTCATGGCGATGATAGGGAGTTGTAATTTAAGGTCATTCCGAATAAAGCGGGTGGCGGCATAGCCATCCATTTCAGGCATTTGAATATCCATAATAATCAGGTCGAATACCTGATCCTGCTGGAGGTGGCGGATGGCGTCGGCGCCGTTGCTGAATAATTCCACTGTCCCGCCCGCTTTCCTGAGCACATAGTCGATCAGCTTTTGGTTGATCTCGTTGTCTTCGGCTACAAGGAAACGTTTGCCGGCGAGCAACTTGCTGTAATCCTGAATGGTTTCGACGGTATTGCGGTCGCCCGCGGTGCTGTCGCTGATGCCATAGGGCAGATGAAATTCGAACGTGGCGCCTTTTCCGATGGCGCTGGTAACGGTGATGTCGCCGCCCTGAAGGTGGAGGAGCTGTTTGCAGATGGTTAAACCGAGGCCTGTTCCGCCATAGAGCCGGGAGGTGTCGCGGCTGCCCTGGGCGAAGCTGTCGAAGATATGGGGAAGGCTGGCTTCAGGAATGCCGATGCCGGTATCTTTCACGGTAAAAGAGAGGATGACCTCTGTCGCTGTCTGTTGCCGGAGGGAGACGTCGATCCGGATGTGGCCCTGATCCGTGAATTTGATGGCATTGCCAAGCAGGTTGATCAGCACCTGGTTCAGCCGGTGAGGGTCGCCGACCAGCCATAGGGGGATACGCGGGTCGATGCTGGTAAATATCTCGAGGCGCTTCTTTCTGAGGCGGTGTTCAAAGATAGCGGTGGCGTTGTTGATGACGTCGTTAACGCTGAAGGTGATCTTTTCGACATTCAGTTTGCCGGCTTTGATCTTGGAGAAGTCGAGGATATCGCCGACGATGACGAGGAGGTTGTTGACGGAACGCTTAATGACTTCGGCAAGTTCATGCTGTTTTGTACTGAGGGGGGTACTTAGGAGGAGGTCGGTCATGCCTTTAATCCCATTCATCGGCGTACGGATCTCGTGGCTCATGTTGGCGAGGAATTGCTCCTGCAGTTGTTTAGCTTCCTGTGCTTCGCGGATGGCGATCTCCAGTCGTTCCTGCACTTTCTTCCGGCGGCTGATGTCGCTGTTGATCTTGAAGAGGATGGAGATGAAGACGAGGGATCCGGCGATCCTGGCGATGAGGGCTCCCCAGGCTGTATGGCGGTTGCTGGCTTCGTTGATCTCTTTCCGGTTGGCGAGAAGGATCCTTTCGGTGGCGGTCATCCGGTCGAGCAGGTCCCGGAGGCTGCGGTCGGCGGTGGCGAGGCGGGTTGCGAGGGATGTGCGCATTGCGGCGGCGGCATGGAGTACGGGGGAGATAGGGGCGGGATCAGCCAGAAGGCTGTCTTCGGACTGGCATTTACTCATGATCAGGCCGGCAAGGTAGTTGGTATTGCTGTCCTGGTCGCAGTTCTTATTTGTCAGACGATGTAGGGTGTCGAGGGATTGCTGTAGTTGCCGGTGTGAGGTGCGCATCTGGCGGAGGGCGCTGGTATCGCCCGTTTGCACATAGCGATAGGAGGCGGCGTCCGATTCGGCGGTCAGGAGGTTCATGCGTTGGAGGACGGTTATCACCTCGTAGGTGCGGCTGATCTGGGAGCTGGTTTTTCCAAGGCTCTCTTTGGTGTTGTAGATCAGATAACCGACCACGACAAGAGACAAAATCAAAAAGACCAGCAGCCAGGCGATCTTGCGGTGGATCACTAATCTTGGCATGGAAATCAGTCGCATAGATTTTTCTTCGGATGATCTCTATAACGCAAAAAAGCTACTTTATTATGTGTATCTCTTTATCTTTATGACATGAAAATGCAATGGATCATCGTTCTGGCCATGTTGTTACCGGGAGTTTCGGTCAACGCACAGGTCATTTTTCCGAAGATCGATACTACGGTGAAGGTGGGCAAGGTTGGGTACCGGGTGGAATGTAAGAACAAGAAGTACGATGCGAACCAACTGGACATCCGGCCCCTGGGATTCGATAACTCGGCGCGAGAGGCGAGCTTCATGCTGCGGGGGCGGGTTGCGAAGGCGGAGATCGTCGATCTGAACGCGGATGGGTATCCGGACCTGGTCTTATACGTCTACATGGATTCGTCGGCGGTCTTTGGTACCTTATATGCATTCGTGTCCAAGGCAAATAAATCGTTCTCGGGTTGTGTACTGCCGGATCCGATGATGGATGGAAAGATCAATGAGGGGTATAAAGGGCACGACCAGTTCTTGTTAATGGAAGGATATTTGCTGGAAAAGTTTCCCATTTATAAAGCGGGGGATGCGCAAGATAAGCCGTCCGGCGGCACCCGGGCCATCCTCTATCAGCTTGTCCCCGATGAGGGAGACCACTTCAAGTTCCAGAAGGTGCGGAATTACGATACACATTGAACAATTTGCCGGGCATGGCTGGCCAGGGCCGGCATGCGGATGGAAGTAGAGCTGCCGGTCAGTACGGCTGATCGGGAGAGGATTGCGCATGCGAAGCGCTTGCCGCGGATCTGATGCGGACAAGCGAGCTGCCGGCGGCCGCAGTCTCTTCCAAAGCCAGATAGAGCCGGTCCAGGTCCTGCTGGCCGTTAAATGCGTTTATTGAGTACCGAAGGAGGGCGCGGTTGCCCATGCGGTTGATGGCGATCTCGATCCGGAAGGATTCGAACAGCTGGCGTTTTAGCTTTTCGGGATCGGGCGTATCGATAGTGACAGCGAACATCTGGCCGATGAAATCTTCGGTGATGGGGCAGATGGGTTCGGCGCCGAGGAGGTCGCAGAACCGGAGGGCGTTGGCGCGGACCAGATGGCGGCAGGCGGCAGCGATTTCGGGCCACTGATTTTCCCGCATGAATTCGATAGCGCGGGGGATGGTAAGGAAAGCCGCGTAGTCGCGGGTCCCCTGGGCCTCGTGATAGTCCAAAAATCCTGATGACGAAGGGTGCGGGTTGTCAAAGCCATGGCTGATGAGCAGGGGATCGAACAGGGGTTGTAATTCCTTACGTACATATAGAAAGCTGGAGCCTTTGGGGGTCATCATCCATTTGTGGCAGGCGCCGGTATAGATGTCGGCGTGGAGGTCGCGGAGGTCAAGCGGGACATGGCCGGGGGCGTGCGCGCCGTCAACGATAGTGATCAGTCCAAGCTGCCGGGCGGCCGCGCAAATCTCTTGTACAGGCAGAATGAGGGCGGTGGCGCTGGTGATATGGCTGATGAAGACGGCCTTGGTGCGGGTTGTGACGCCGGCGAGGAAGCCGGCGACCAGTTCCTCTTTTGAGGTGACGGGAAGGCGGACCGGATGGCGGATAAAGGAGGCGCCTTTCTTTTCGCAATAGTAGCTCCAGGTCTTTGCGCAGGGGCCATACTCGAGATTGGTGCCGAGGATCTCGTCGCCGGGCTCCAGCGGAAAACTTTTGGCGATGATATTGACGCCGTAGGAAGGGTTGGTAACATAGACGAGGTCATCCGAATCACAATTAATATAACCGGCGAGCGCTTTGCGGGATCGCTCCAGATAGCGGGGGCCATTTACATTGATAAACTGTGCCGGTTCCAGCTCGAGCTCGCGCTGCCAGCGTTGATAGTCTTCAAAGATGGGAAGGGGGCAGGCGCCAAATGCTCCGAAGTTAAGATAGGCGATGGTGGGATCCAGCAGAAAAGGCGATGGGGTGACAGGCAGGTGCATGGAGCAAATTTAATGAAATTAAACCGCTGGTAAAAAGTGGCTGGCCGTTCGGAAAAATAGGATTATCTTTTTGGCACAATCAATTTTATGTCCAAGTCTACACCCCTTATTCTTGCGTTAATCGGAATGCTGGTCTTTCCGCTCGTCGCGGGCGCTATCGATACGAGAGATACGCGGATGTTGTCCCAACCCGCGGTAAGCGCCGATCATATAGCCTTCATTTATGCGGAGGATCTTTGGGTTGCGAATGCGGACGGGTCGGATCCGCGGCGGTTAACGGTGAGCGAGGGTATCGAGTCCAACCCGGTATTTTCCCCGGACGGGAAATGGATCGCATTCAGCGCGCAGTATGACGGGAATGTCGACGTTTATGTGATCCCGGTAGAAGGCGGGATACCCAGGAGGCTGACATGGCATCCGGCCGCGGATATCGTCCGGGGGTTCACTCCGGATGGGAAGTCGGTGTTGTTCATCTCGCAGCGCGCCGTCTTCTCCAACCGTTATTTCAAGCTGTATACGGTTCCGGTAACGGGCGGACCGGCGAAAGAGCTGGAGATCCCGAATGCTTTCTATGCGGCTTATTCTCCGGATGGAAGCCGGTTAGCCTATACGCCGATCCCGGACGCCTTCAAGCAATGGAAGCACTACCGGGGCGGGTCGATCGCAAAGATCTGGTTGTTCACATTCAGGGATATGTCGGTGGAGGCCATCCCGCAGCCTACGGGCGGGTGCAATGATGCGAGCCCTGTCTGGGTGGGCAATACGGTATACTTCCGTAGCGACCGGGATGGGGAGTTCAATTTATATGCTTATGATATCGGGTCGAAGCAGGTGAAGGCGTTGACGCATTTTACGGATTTCCCGATCCTGAATATGGCGGGAAGGGATGGGAAACTGGTATTCGAGCAGAGCGGCTATCTCCATACTTATGACCTGGGGGCGGGCGCCGATAAGAAGCTGACGATCGGGATCGCGGCTGATCTCCTTGAGTTGCGGGCGCGGTATGCCTCGGGGGTCAGATATGCCCGTAGCGGGGGTATTTCGCCGTCGGGGGCGCGGGTGGTGTTGGATTTTCGCGGGGATATCGTGACGTTGCCGGCGGAGAAAGGGGACTACCGGAATCTGACCCAAACGGTGGCGGTGCATGAGACCAGTCCGGGCTGGTCGCCGGATGGGAGGTCGATCGCTTATTTTTCCGACGCCGGCGGCGAGAACGCGCTTTGTATCCAACCGGAGGATGGGAAAGGAGCGGTCAAGGTCGTGAAGCTGACGGGTGCGGGCTTCTATGCAAACCTGAAGTGGTCGCCGGACAGTAAGAAGCTGGCTTTTGCGGATAATTCGCGGACGGTGTATATCTATGATCTATCGACGGGTGAACTTCGAAAAGTCGATTCGGATGAGGTATATACTCCGGGTACATACCGGCAGATCGCCAGTGACTGGTCGATGGACTCCCGATGGCTGGCATATACGAAGATGGTTTCGACGCAGTACCGGCGCATCTATCTGTATTCAGTAGCCGAGAACAAATCGTACCCGGTGACGGACGGGCTGAGTGACGCCGATGAACCAAAGTTCGATCCCAAGGGGAAGTTCCTTTATTTCTTTGCGTCTACGGATGCGGGACCGCTTCGCAACTGGTTCGACCAGTCGAATATCGATATGCGGCAGACCAATGCGGTGTATCTTGTGACGCTGCAGAAGGAAACGATCTCGCCATTCGCCAAGGAGAGCGATGAGGAAAAGGGGGTTGCGGGGGATGGAGGCGGGGCGGGGGGTAGCGGTGGCGCGGGAGGCGAGGGGTCGACGGCAGGCAAGGCGGGTGGCGGGGCTGGGGGTAGCGGTGGCGCGGGGGCCGAGGGGTCGGCGGCAGGCAAGGCGGGAGGTGGGGCTGGAGGTAGCGGAGGCGCGGGGGCCGCAAATAAGAAGGCGGAGGCGCTGACGATCGATTGGGATGGGATCCAGGACCGGATCATCGATCTGCCGATCAAGCCGGGCAACCTGAATAGTCTGACTGTCGGAAGGGATGTGTTGTATTATCTGAATAATGGCGAAGCCGATGGCGGCGGGATGCTCCATAAATATGATCTTAAAAAACGAAGTGATCAGGAGGTGACCGACGTAAACGGATATCAACTGTCGGCGGACGGGAAGAAGATGCTGATCGCGAAGGGAGGTAATTTTTGGGTGGTGGATGCGGGTGAGAAGCCGGGCCCGGGCAAGGCGCCGCTGGCGGTAAACGATATCCAGGTGAAGGTCGATCCGGCCGCGGAATGGGCGGAGATCTTCGATGAGGCCTGGCGGGTCAACCGGGACTACTTCTACGATCCGAATATGCATGGGGTCGACTGGCCGGCGATCAAAAAGAAATACGCCGCGTTTCTCCCTGACCTGGCTTGCCGGGACGATCTGAACCAGTTGCTGCAGTGGATGGGAAGCGAGCTGTCGATCGGGCACCATTTTATCCTCGACGGCGGAGATCATCCCTTCTCGGCCAAGACGGTCAGCGGCGGGTTGCTTGGGGCGGACTATGAAACGGCGAACGGGCGTTACCGGCTGAAGAAGATCTATGGAGGGCTGAACTGGAATCCGAGCCTCCGGTCACCATTGACCGAGCCGGGGGTGAATGCACAGGTGGGAGACTATATTCTTGCAGTGAATGGGAAGGAGGTAACGGCGACGGATGATCTGTATCAATTCTTTGAGAATACGGCGGGGAAGATCGTGGAGCTGACGATCGGGCCGAACCCATCGATGGCGGGATCGAGGGTTGTGAAGGTAGTGCCGGTGAATAATGAATATGCGTTGCGCAACCGCGATTGGGTTGAAGGGAATTTGCGGAAGGTGACGGAGGCCACGAGCGGGAAGGTCGCTTATGTCTATGTGCCGAATACGTCGGTGGACGGGCATGATTATTTCAAACGGTATTTCTTTCCGCAGGCGGGCCGGCAGGCGATAATCGTCGATGAACGTTTCAACGGCGGTGGGAGTATCGCCGATTATTATATCGGGTTGCTGACGAGGCCGTATCAGGCGAGCTGGCATACCCGTTATGGAAAGGATTTCAAATCGCCGAATGCTACGATCGAGGGGCCGAAGGTGATGCTGATCGATGAGACGGCGGGATCGGGCGGGGATATGCTGCCGTGGATGTTCCATAAGTTCAACGTGGGAACGCTCGTGGGAAAGCGTACGTGGGGCGGGTTGGTGGGTATCCTGGGGTATCCGGTGCTGATGGATGGCGGGATGGTGACGGCGCCGAATGTCGGTATCTGGACAAAAGATGGTTTCGTAGTAGAGAATGTGGGGGTGTCGCCGGATATCGAGGTGGAGCAGAATCCGGCGGAGGTGATCAAGGGGCATGATCCGCAGTTGGAGAAGGCGATCCAGGTGGCGTTGCAGCAGCTGGCGGAGCATCCGGTGACGGAGCCGGTGAGGCCGCCGTTCCCGGTGGAGGGGAAGAACTGACAAGATGGGGTGGAGGGGGGAACCGACGAGACTAGGGTGGATGGAGGGAAAGCCTGACAAGTTGAGGGTAGATGGAGGGGGAAATATTAAAAATGAACATTAAAATATGTCTAACAAAACCATACTTATTACAGGCGCTACGGGCGGGCTGGGAAGTGTCGTTGTACCTTATTTCATTGCCAAGGGATGGCGGGTCATTGCGGTCGTATCGGAAGAGAATGGGAAGAAAAAATCCGAGGCTAGCCCGATGCTGGATGTGCAGGTAGTCGATCTGACGGATGAGGGGGCGGTCAGGTCGCTGATCGCCTGGCTGATCCAGACTTATGAAGGGATCGATGCGGCGCTGCTGCTGGCAGGAGGTTATGTGGCGGGCGGGGTGGCGGATGCAACGGGGAATGAGGTGAAGACGATGTTTTCCATAAATTTCGAGACGGCTTATAATGTTGTCCGGCCGGTATATGGTCATATGACCGAGCGTGGGAAGGGGCGGATCGTACTGATGGGGGCGAGGCCGGCGCTGGATCCGGCGGCGGGGAAGACGTCGATCGCTTATGCGCTTAGCAAGTCGCTCTTATTCAAGCTGGCGGAGATCCTGAATGCGGATGCCACGGGTAAGGATGTCGTGACGCATGTGGTAGTCCCTTCGACGATCGATACGCCGAACAACCGGCAGTGGATGCCCAAGGCGGATTTTGAAAGTTGGGTAAAGCCGGAGCAGCTGGGGGAGATATTCAATTTCATTTGTTCGGATGGCGCCACGCCGCTGCGCGATCCGGTGTGGAAAGTCTATAACAATTCATAGTATGGAGAATATCAAAATCGCTACGGTGCAGTTCGAGCATGCGAACGGGGATAAGGCGAGGAATTTGGCCGCGATCCGGCGGCTGACGGCGAGGGCGGCGGAAGCGGGCGCGAAGGCGGTCGCCTTTCATGAGTGCAGCGTTTCGGGATACTCGTTTGCCCGGCGGTTGTCGAAAGGGGAGTTGCTGGAAGTGGCGGAGCGCATCCCGGAGGGGCCAAGTATCCGGGCCTTGACGGAAATGGCGAGGGAATATGAGATCACGATCCTTGCGGGGTTTTTTGAGAAGGACAGGGAGGACGAGATCTATAAGGCTTATGTAGCGGTGGATAAGGGAGGGTTGCTGGCGAAGTTCCGGAAGCTGCATCCGTTCATCAATCCGCATATCAATCCGGGCGACAGGTATGTGGTATTCGATCTGCACGGCTGGAAGTGCGGGATGCTGATCTGTTACGACAACAACATCATCGAGAATGTGAGGGCGACGGCGTTGCTGGGCGCGGATATCATCTTCATGCCGCATGTCACGATGTGCACGCCGTCGACACGGCCGGGCGCGGGGTACGTCGATCCGAAATTGTGGGTGGGGCGGGAGACGGACCCGACTTCGCTGAGAATGGAGTTTGACAGCCTGAAAGGGAGGGAATGGCTAATGAAGTGGTTGCCGGCGAGGGCGTATGACAATGCGATCTATGCGGTCTTTTCGAATGCGATCGGGATGGATGATGATCAGCTGAAGAATGGCTGTTCGATGATCCTGGATCCGTTTGGGGATATCCTGGCGGAGTGCCGGGCACTTGGCGAAGACCTGGTGGTTGCGACGCTGACGCCGGAGAAGCTGCAACTTGCGGGCGGATACCGGTACCGGCAGGCGAGGAGGCCGGAGCTGTATCGGGACATCATCGGGCAGCCGCATGTGGCGGAGCAAAAGGTGGTATGGATGAATGCAAACCAATCTTCATAAAAAAAATCTTTTCGACCTGTTGGATCAGATCCGGTCGATCGCGCAACTTGGTATCAACTATTCCAAAGACCCTTACGATCTGGAGCGATATCATCGATTGATGGATCTGGCTTGTACGGAGTATGCCGGAATCACGGGACTGGAGCCTGCTTCGATCCGGGAGCGGTTCAGCCGGGAGCTGGGATACATCACTCCGAAGCTCGGAGTGCAGGGTGCGTTGTTCGATGCGGATGGAAGGCTGTTGCTGGAGCAACGAAAGGATGATGCATTGTGGGGGCTGCCGAGCGGTTGGGTGGAGGCGGGTGAGGGCCCGGAGACCGCCCTTGTAAGGGAATTCCAGGAAGAGGCCGGGCTTGAGGTCGTGCCGGTGAAAGTGATTGGCTTCTATACCAGGCTGGCGGGCGAGCATCAGCAGCCGCATTCTTCGGTGCATATTCTCTATCTCTGCCGCTGTCTTGGCGGCAGCTTGCGTAAATCGCATGAAAGCCTCGAGATGGTCTTTGCCGATCCGGCGGGTATCCGGCAATGGCATAAAGATCATGGGGTACAGGCGGAGGCGGCGTTGCAGTATCGGGGGAGGTCAAATGGGTGAGGGGTCGAGGTGAGCGGCCGGCGAGGGATGAAGGTGAGTGATTGCGGTGGACCAGGGCGTCAGCGGAGGGCTACCACGCGAAAGCCGAGGTTGCTGAAGGAGGCATGAATGTTGACGGAGCCGATGGCGTAGGAGTTGAAGGAGTGGCAGGAGTTCTTGCTGCACCACCAGGAGCCGCCGCGGCCGTGGGCGGTGGCGGGGCTTTCGGTCGGGGATAGCTTGCCGGTACAATATTCGAAGACATTTCCATACATATCGTAGAGGCCCCAGGGATTGGGCTTGAAGGCGCCGACGGGCGAGGTATACATGTAGCCGTCGGAATGGTCGGGTTTCAGGTGATCGTGACCGTGCCAGACGTTGGCATATTCGCCGATGCGGCTGTCTTCGCTGCCAAAGAAATAGTCGGTCCGGGTGCCTGCGCGGCAGGCGATCTCCCATTCTTCGAGGGTGGGGAGGCGCACTTTTGCCCAGGCGCAATAAGCGAGGGCGTCGTGGCAGGTGATGCAAGTAACGGGGTGGTTCATTCGATCCTGAATGCCGCCGCGGGTGACGCCGTTTGGCCAGCGCCAGTTGGCGGTACTGTCATGGATCCAGCGGAACTCTTCGAGGCCGGGCTCGAAGACCATGGCGTTATGATGGCGTTCGGCGTCGGTGACGTAGTGAGTGGCGGCAACGAAGGCGGCGAACTCGCGATTGGTGGTCTCGTAGATGGCGATGCGGAAGCTACCTGTGTGGACGGTGCGTGGCGGATTCCGGGAGCTGCCTTTTTTCCCGATGTTGTAGCCGGCGGCGGGGACGGTGATGAAACGGGGTTGCGGGCGGTTGTGGGGCGGAGGGGTGCAGGGGATCGTGGGTTGTGCAGGGTGTGGGGGATGCTGCACCAGCAAGGTCGTGCAGGTGAGGAAAGAGATGAAGAGGTAGGTATTATTTGTGAATGGGATCATCGGGATTATTGGTAAACGGGATCATCGGCTCAGGGTTTTATAAAAATTGGTGGCGCGCCGGATGATCAGATCCTCGTTGGCTTTATTGTAAATGAGGTAGCGGGAATAGGTGTCGGCGTCGCCTGTGTATAGTTTCATATAAGAGGTGGATGCCGTGAATTCGGGGTAGTTATTCTTTTTCATTAATACCATGAGGGTGGTGAGGATGTAGTGGTTGGAGTTGTCCCGGCGGCCGGCGTCGATGAGATTGGGGATCAGGCCGGTTGCGTTACTTACGATAATGGCGTCGAGGAGATTCATCCCGACCGGGGCAGGTTGGGCGATCACGGCCTTCATGAGTTGTTCGACGGAGTCGCGATTGTTTTTGAAGAAGTTCTCCTGTCTGTCGCTCCAGCGGAATTCGCCGAAATAATCTACGGTCTGGCCATAGATGCGGGCTTCCTCATGGGGCCGTTCAGGCAGGGGATCGCACATTTGTTGATACGATTCACCATGGATGAGGTTGTAGGTGAACTTTTCTTTAAATGTGAGGGCATTATAAACGCTGTCGCTGAGGGCGATGGTGAACCCTTCGTCGCTTTCGGTGTCGGTCTCGTGCATTTGGCGGATGGCGGCCATTACTTTATCCAGGCCGAAGGGAGGGATGGTGATGCCGGGTTGTTTGGAGGAAAGGGTGCTCTCCAGTGCGAGTCGGAGGTTGAGCTCGGCGGGTGTCTCGCGGGGCCGGTCGGGAACAAGGGATGACGAGTCGGGCCGGGTGGCGGAAGACGATGAAACGGATTGGGTGGCGGTGGATGGCGGATCGGGTTGGGTGGCGGTGGAGGGTGAACCGGAATGGGTGGATGATGAGGCGGGGTGGGTACCTGATGCATTGGAGCAGGCAGACAGGACCGGCAGGAGGAGAAGAAGCAGAAAATGAAGTCTCACAACGGGGTTATTTTCCTTAAAGATAATTATTTTTAGCTGGTATGGTAAGCCTGCATATACTATTCGAAACGCTTGGAATGGCGGTCGGGTTCCGGTATTTCGTCTTGTTGCGGAAGAGGCAGCCGGACAGGATCAATGACACGAACCGCATATGGATCATTATCGGCGCCGCATTTGGGGCGTTCGTCTTCTCGCGGTTAGTGGGGGCGCTGGAGAACCCGGTCAACCTGCTTCATACGAAGCATGTTCTGCTATATCTGTATGCGAACAAAACAATCGTCGGAGCATTGCTTGGCGGACTGCTGATGGTGGAGATCACGAAGAAGATCATTCAGGAGCGGAGCTCTTCAGGGGATCTTTTTACATACCCATTGATCCTGGCGATAATGATCGGGCGGATCGGCTGCTTCACGAGCGGGATGGAGGAGGAGACCTATGGGCTGCCGACGCATTTCGTATTTGGCATGAACCTGGGGGATGGGGTGCCGAGGCATCCGGTGACGCTGTATGAGATCGCCTTCCTGGGTTTGCTTTGGGTGGGGCTGGCAGCGATCGAACGCCGGGTGAAGCTGAAGAATGGTTATCGGTTCCAGTTCTTTATGATCGCGTATTTTGTATTTCGGTTCCTGCTGGACTTTATCAAACCGAGGTATGTCGTCTATGCCGGGCTGGGGATGATACAGCTTTGTTGTTTGGCCGGCCTGCTGTATTATTCGCGGACGATCTACAAAATTTTCTTTAACTTTTCGCAGCTAACGGAAAGGCACGAAGAGGGACTAACAGAGGCGGGAAGAGGGGTTAACGGAGATGGCGGAAGAGGGGCTGGCCGGGAGGCGGAAAGAGGGGCTGACGGCGAGGCAGGGCTGATGGAGAGCTTTGAAAAATGACCGGACCAAACATGGACAATAAGCGCGACTATATTTACTACGATCATACCATCAGCCTTTGTATCACCTGTCACCGGCGGTTGAGCGCAAAGATCATCCTTGAGCAAGGGAAGGTCTATCTGACCAAAACCTGTAAAGAGCATGGGTTTCAGAAAGTGCTGATCGCAACCGATATCGAATATTACAAACAGATCCGCAACTATAACAAGGCGGGTGAGTATCCGCGGAAGCCGCATACGGAGACGATCTTCGGTTGTCCGTACGATTGCGGGATCTGTCCGGATCATGAGCAGCACAGTTGTCTTACGCTGATCGAGGTAACGGACCGGTGCAATCTTACCTGTCCGACCTGTTATGCCAGTTCTTCGCCTACGCATGGCCGGCACAGGACGCTGGAGGAGATCGAGCGAATGCTGGACGTGATCGTAGCCAGTGAAGGAGAGCCGGATGTCGTGCAGCTAAGCGGAGGGGAGCCGACCATCCACCCTGAATTCTTCCAGATCCTGGATATCGCGAAAACAAAACCCATCAAGCATCTGATGGTTAACACCAATGGGATACGGATTGCCAACGACCCGGAATTTGCGGAGCGGCTGGCGGGGTATATGCCGGATTTCGAGATGTATTTGCAGTTCGATTCCTTTAAGCCGGAGGCGCTGGTGCGGCTGCGGGGGAAGGATCTGACCGATGTGAGGAAGCGGGCGATCGGGCGGCTGAATGCGCTTAATCTTTCCACTACGCTGGTGGTGACCCTGCAGCGGGGCGTGAATGACGACGAGATAGGGGCGATCGTGGATTATGCGTTGCAGCAGCCGTGTGTGCGGGGGGTAACGTTTCAGCCGACGCAGTTCAGCGGGCGGGTTGAAGGGTATGATGCGGGGGTGGGGAAGTTGACGCCGACGGAGGTAAGGCAAAAGATACTGGAGCAAACGGACGTGTTTGCCCCGAACGATCTGATCCCGGTGCCTTGTAATCCGGATGCGCTGACGATGGCGTATGCGTTGAAACTGGCGGGGAAGGTGCAGCCATTGACGCGGTTGATCGATCCGGAGGCGCTATTGAACTCATCGAAAAATACGATCGTATATGAGCAGGATGAGACGGTGCAGAGTTATGTCATGAAGATGTTCAGTACGGGCAATTCGCCGTTATCGGCAAGCCAGACCTTCAATCAACTGTTGTGTTGTCTGCCTAATGTGGTGGCGGAGGGGCTTTCGTACAATAATCTTTTCCGGGTCATCATTATGAATTTCATGGACGCATATGACTTCGATATCCGGGCGATCAAGAAATCCTGTGTGCATATTGTGGATGCGAGCGGGAAGGTCATACCTTTCGAGACGATGAATTTATTTTACCGGGAAGAGTTGAGGCCACATCTGGAACAGCTAAAAAATGAAGCACAATGAAAGAATTCATGAAAATTGCGGGGTTCAATCTTCTTGTCTTGTTAGGATATTCGTTGGCCATTCGATTTCTTTTTATGTTCTCTGCGAAAGCCAATGACCGGTCAACGGGGATCGCGCTACTGTCTGCCTTCGCTGTGGGCGTTCATGTGCTGGAGGCGCTAGTCACCATGGCAGGGAAATTTGGCACCGGGGATAAAGCGGTCGCCAGGGCCTGGCTGGGAGCTGCGGGCGTTGTGCTGGTGGTTGGCTTCTCCGTCTGTTTAGGAAATGCTTCGCTGTGAGGGGGTGCTGAGAAAGAAATTGGATTTCCGTGGCCGGGTACGGGTTGTCCAATCGCGTTGAAAGATCGTCTTCAGGGTCTGCTGGAAGTCTTTTGAGAAATCCGATTTCAGGATGAACAGATCGGCGCCGCCATAAAAGGCGGCTTCGATGTCTTTGGTCGGCCCGGAGAATGATTGGATGATGATAGGGATATGATTCCATTTACGGTTTGAGCGGATGTCTTCGAGATATTGGATGCCGGATTTGCCGGGCATGTTCACGTCGAGGAAGATGATGTCGGGGAGGATCTCGGCGGTAGTCAAATAGACGAGCAATTCAAGCCCATCTTCAACCCAATCCAGTTCATAATCGATCCCGATGTTACGAAGTGTAAATTCGAAAAGCGGGGACTCGGCCCAATTGTCGTCGCACACGACTATTTTGGTTGGAACTTGCATGACGCGCTAATAGGAGTTTGAAATTGCGGCTCTTTTTCTATCACACAAATTTATACAAAAAATTCAAACCGCGAACCGGAGATATACGAGGAGATGTACTACGGATCTTCCATACTATCGCGGTAGCCCTTTCCAATGGGGATGGAGGCGCCATTTATCTCAATGGCTTCAGCGGTATAGGATCCGATGCGGCGGATGGCCACGGTGATGAAGATGAAGCCCTGGCGGGCGAAGGGGCGCGGATTAGTTGTCCGGTTCCCTGGATTTGAGTAACTTACGACATGGTCCTGTTTCGACGGAAACGATTGCTGATCGCGGTGCTGCTGCTGGGGGCCGCGCTGGTTTGCTGGCGGGTGTTTATTCCGGAGCACCGGGTGGATTTCAATACGGAAGTCAAGCCAATCATCAACGCAAAATGTATCACGTGTCATGGCGGGGTACGGGCTAAGGGTGGATTTAGCCTGTTATTCCGTGAGGATGCTTTTGCGAAAACGGAGTCGGGAAAGCCGGCGATCATTCCCGGGGACCCGGACCACTCAGAGATGATCCGCCGGATCAGCAGTAATGACCCGGAGGCGCGGATGCCATATAAGCATGAGCGGCTGAGTAAATCGGAGATCGGGATCCTGAGGGAGTGGGTGCGGCAGGGGGCGCAATGGGGAGAACATTGGGCGTACAAACTGGTTGAGGCTCCGGCTGTGCCCGCGGTGAGTGATCCGTGGGCGCGGGGGCCTATCGATGCATATGTGCTGGAGCGGCTTCGCAAGGAGGGGCTCAGGCCTGCGGCGGAGGCGTCCTCGCCGGAGTTGTTGCGGCGGGTAAGTCTCGACCTGACCGGGATGTATCCTTCCGATGCTGTAGCGAAGGCGTATCTGGAAAGCAAGGACCCGCATGCGTATGAGACGTTGGTCGATACGCTGCTGGCATCACCGCATTTCGGGGAGAAATGGGCGGCGATGTGGCTTGACCTGGCGCGTTATGCGGATACGAAGGGATATGAGCGGGATGATTCGCGCAACATCTGGAGGTATCGGGACTGGCTGATCCGGGCCTTCAACAAGGACATGCCGTATGACCGCTTCCTGACCGAGCAGTTGGCGGGGGACCTGCTGACGCATCCTACCGACGACGATTATATCGCCACGGCTTTTCATCGAAATACGATGACCAATGATGAGGGTGGGACGGATAATGAGGAGTTCCGGACGGCTGCGGTTCTTGACCGGGTCAATACGACGTGGGAGGCGTTGCTGGGGACGACGTTCGCTTGCACGCAGTGTCATAGCCATCCCTATGATCCGTTCCGGCATGAGGAATATTATAAGATGATGGCCTATTTCAACGATACGCGGGATGAAGATTCGCAGGCGGATTATCCGTTGTTGCGGAGCTATTCGGATTCGGACCGGGCGAAGTTGGATGAAGTGGTGGAATGGGTGGAGCGGGAAGGGGACGCGGAGCGGGGGGCGGCGGTGAGGAGGCTGTTGCGGACATGGCAGCCGGCGATCAATTCGCTCACCAGCGACCGGTTTGTGAATGGCGAGCTGGATGATACGAAGTGGCTGGCTTTCCGGAATCATGGTTCGGCGCGGTTGCGGGCGGTCGACCTGAAGGGAGATGATTGGCTGATCTTCCGGTGGATGACGTTGAAGAATGGCGGGTCGTGGGCGATCCATCTGGACAGTGTACGCGGGCCGGTCATCGCTGAAGTCAAGGTGGATACGACATCGGGTTGGAAGATAGCGGCGGCGCCGGTGAAGGCTCAAAACGGGGCCCATGATCTCTATATCACTTATGTCAACCCCAATCTGCATAAACCGGATGAGAAGGGTATCGAATATGATTGGTTGTGTTTCACCCGTCAATTCCCGGGTGAAGGGCGTGCCGGTTATGAGAAGGAGAAAGCTTTATTTTGGCAGCTTCTGACAAAGAATGTACCGACGACGCCGGTCATGATGGATAACCCGCGGGATATGCATCGGGTATCGAATGTCTTTGAGCGCGGGAACTGGCTTGTGAAGGGTGCGGTTGTGACGCCGGGTGTGCCAGCGGCATTGAGCGGGTGTATGCCGGCGGGTGCGCCGGCCAACCGGCTTGGGTTGGCGATGTGGATGACGAGCAAGCAGAATCCGCTGGTGTCGAGGACGATGGTGAACAGGGTATGGGAGCAGCTATTCGGCACCGGTATCGTCGAGACGCTGGAAGACCTGGGCACGCAGGGCAGTTCGCCGACGCATCGAGAATTACTCGACTATCTGGCCTGGCAATATATGAATGCGGATCAGTGGAGTCTGAAGCGGCTGTTGAAGGAGATCGTCATGAGCGCTACTTATCGCGAAGATTCGCGGGTGACGGAAGCTTCGCTGAGGGCGGATCCGATGGACCGGCTGTACTCGCGCGGGGCGCGGGTACGCTTGAGCGCGGAGGAGCTGCGCGACCAGGACCTCTGTATCTGCGGCCGGCTATCGCCGGAGATGTATGGGCCGAGCGTGTTCCCCTATCAGCCAAAAGGGATCTGGATGTCGCCATGGAATGGGGCGGAATGGGTGGCCAGCAAGGGTAGTGAGCAGTACCGGCGGGCGCTTTATACATATTGGAAACGGACGGCGTCCTATCCGGCGATGATGTCGTTCGACGCCACCTCGAGGGAGGTCTGTACCGTGCGGCGCATTCGGACGAATACGCCGTTACAGGCGTTGGTTACGCTAAACGATACGGTATATTTGGATATAGCAAGACATTTTGCGCATCGGTTGGATAGTCTGGTATCCGGCGGCCCGGAGCAGAAGATTGCGGCGGGGTATCGGCGGATGTTGTATAAGGAGATCGCGCCGGAGAAGCTGGCTATTTTGATGGGGTTGTATCGGGAATCGCTGCAACGGTTCATGCGGGCTTCGGGGGATGCGGGTCAAGTGTTGGGTGATTCGGTGGGTATGGCCAAGGGATCGATGAGGGAAGGCGGGGGTGCGGGCCGGGGTGCGGATGGGACGGGGGTGGGTGCGAATGATACGAGGGTGGATGGGAATGAAACGGGGGTGGGTGCGAATGATACGGGGATGGGTGCGAGGAGGACGGCTGAACAAGCGGCGCTGGTCGTCGTGTGTAATGCATTACTGAATCTGGATGAGGTGATCACGAAAAACTGATTATGTCGCGAAAGAACACCATAGAGCAACAGGAGGCGATGCGGCTGGCGCGGATGCACTACTATACCCGGAGACATTTTCTGAAGGAGAGTGCGATGGGGCTGGGGGGGCTGGCGTTGGGGGCGTTGCTGGGGTGTCATGGGCGAAGGGGCGCTTCTTCGCAGATCGCGTTCGACCCGGCGCATCCGCTGGCGCCAAAGTTGCCGCCCTTTGCGGGGAAGGCGAAGAGCGTCATCTATCTGCATATGGCGGGGGCGCCGTCGCAGCTGGAGATGTTCGATTACAAACCGGAATTGATGAAGATGGATGGGCAGGATTGTCCGCCTTCGCTGTTGGCGGGGAAGCGATTTGCATTTATCCGCGGGGTGCCGAAGATGTTGGGGCCGCAGGCAAAGTTTGCGCAATACGGGGAAAGCAGGGCGTGGGTAAGCGAACATCTGCCGCATTTTTCGACGGTGGTGGACGAGGTGAGCTTTCTTAAGGCGGTGACGACGGATCAGTTCAATCATGCGCCGGCGCAGCTGCTGGTGCATACGGGTTTCCCACGACTGGGGCGGCCGAGCATGGGGAGTTGGGTCACGTATGGGTTGGGGACGGAAAATCAGGACCTGCCGGGTTTTGTCGTGCTGTCGAGCGGCGGCAAGTTCCCGGATGCGGGGAAGAGCGTGTGGGGGAGCGGATTTCTGCCGAGCGTCTATCAGGGCGTCCAGTGTCGCAGTGAGGGGGACCCGGTACTCTTTCTCAATGACCCGGCGGGAATGGACCGGGGGCTGCGGAAGGAATCCATCGATGCGATAAATGCGGTCAACCAAAAGGAATTCGAGGAGTATCATGATCCGGAGATCCTGAGCCGGATCGCGCAATATGAAATGGCGTTTCGGATGCAGATCTCGGTGCCGGAGGTAATGAACATCCATGATGAGCCGGCGTATATCCATGAGCTTTATGGGACCAAACCAGGTCAGTCAAGCCTTGCCAACAATATCCTGCTGGCGCGCAAGCTGGTGGAGAAGGGCGTTCGGTTCGTGCAGATCTTCGACTGGGGTTGGGACAGCCATGGGACTGACGCCAGTCTGGCTATAGACGTCGGCTTTATCAATAAGTGCCGGCAGGTGGACCGGGCGATGACGGCGCTTCTTCTGGATCTGAAGCAGCGGGGGTTGCTGGACGAGACCCTTGTCGTCTGGGGTGGAGAATTCGGGCGGACGCCGATGATGGAAAACCGCGAGGGCAAACCCAATCCATTCAAGGGCAGGGACCATCATACGGATGCGTTCACGATCTGGATGGCCGGCGGAGGGGTCAAAAAAGGATATGTCCATGGCGAGACGGATGAGATCGGCTACAGCGCTTTGTCGGGAAAGGTCGATACATTTGACGTGCAGGCTACTATTTTGAACCAGCTTGGTTTTGACCATACCCGCTTTACCTATGACTTTCAGGGCCGGCCTTTCCGGCTTACGGATGTGAAAGGAAACGTCATTAAAGAAATAATCGCATGATCAATCGAAAGCAGTTTATTGCCCAGACGACCCTGGCCGCAACAGGTCTCTTATTGGACGCTTATGCTCAGCCGTTGGCGGCTGCGGCGGTACGGGAAGGGTTTCAGCTTAAGATCCTGGCTACGGACTGGGGGTTTCCGGGAACGCCCGATGAATACGGCGCAAAAGTGAAAGCGGCCGGTTATGACGGCATCGAGATCTGGTGGTCGCTCGATCCGGTGCGGCAGGAGGAGGTGTTTGGGATGTTGAAGAAATATGGGCTGGAGGTGGGCTTCCTTTGCGGCGGATCGGAAAGTGATCCGAATGAACATTTCGGGCATTTTAAAAAAATGGTGGAAGGGGCGGCCCGGAATACCCGGCAACGGCCGCTATACATCAATTGTCATTCCGGACGGGACTTTTTTTCTTATGAGGACAACAAGAGATTTATCGAGCTGACGACAGGGCTGACGCGCGAGACGGGGATCCGCATTTTGCATGAGACGCACCGGTCGCGGATCTTATTTGCGGCGCCGGTAGCAAGGCATTTTATGGAGACCATCCCCGAACTTCGGATAACCTTTGATGTTAGTCACTGGTGCAACGTCAGTGAAAGCCTGCTGGCCGATCAGCCGCAGACGATGGCGTTGGCGCTGGAGCGGGCGGAACATATCCATGCGCGGATCGGCCATCCGGAGGGGCCCCAGGTGAGCGATCCGCGGGCGCCGGAGTGGCAATCTGCCGCGGAGGCGCATTTTGCCTGGTGGGATACGATCCTGCGGCGGAAAAAGCAGGCGGGGGAGGCGATGACGATATTAACCGAGTTCGGACCGCCGGACTATATGCCTACCCTTCCTTACAGTCATAAACCGGTTGCGGATCAATGGGCGATCAATGAATATATGCTTCAAATCCTGAGGAAAAGATACGCCTGATGTCTGCTGTCCTCACTCTGATCGGGCGGTTGCATCCGCTGCTTGTACATCTTCCTATCGGTATCCTGCTGCTGGGGCTCTTGCTGGAGGCGCTGAGTACGCGAGGCGTGTATGCGGGGTTGAAGCCCGCGGCGGACCTGAGTTTGCTGATCGGCGTTTGCTGCGCGGCATTGTCGTGTATTACGGGATGGCTGCTTTCGCAATCGGGAGATTATGACGAGGAGCTGGTGACGGTGCATCAGTGGCTGGCCATATCATTGACGGTGGTCTCGGCGGGGTTGTATCTGGTGTTGCGGGGGCGGCCGGTGGGATGGCGGGGCGGGACGATGATGACGGTCGTACTATTGCTCGTGATCCTTACCGGGCATTGGGGCGGGTCGCTGACGCATGGGCCGGGTTATCTGACAGGAGACCTGGGGGCCGAGTCTTCGCAGCCGGCGCTGCGGCCGGTTGCAGATGTTCAATCAGCGGGGGCCTATACAGCGATGGTGCAGCCGGTGTTGCATGACAATTGTTATGGATGTCATTCGGCAAGCCGCGTCAAGGGCGGGCTTCGGCTGGATGCGCCGGATCGGATACTACACGGCGGGAAGGACGGTCCGGTCATCGTCCCGGGGCAGTCGGCGGCGAGCCTGCTCATCAAGCGGGTGCTGTTGCCGGTCGATGACGAGCATCATATGGCGCCGAAAGAAAAGGGGCAGCTGACGAGGATGGAGATCCGGCTACTGCGGTGGTGGATCGATAATGGGGCGTCATTCGACAAGCCGGTGGGCCAGTTGTCGCAGGATACGGGAATGGCGGCGGTATGGCAGGCCTTTCATACGGGAACGGCGGGGCCGGTAGCGGGAGTTGCGGTGACGAATATTGCGGACAGCGATCTGCCGGTGGGGCCGGTAGTTCCTGCGCCGGTGGAGGCGGTGCGGCGGCTGCGGGCGGCTGGGGCGTTGGTGCTGCCGATCGCGGAGGGGAGTAATTATCTGGAGGTAGATTGTTGGTCCGACACGTTGGGTCAGGATGCGTTGAAGGCGATCCCGATGTTGAAGGAGCAGCTGGTGTCGCTGAGGTGTAGCGGGGTGCGCGCGGGGGATGAGCTAGTGACGGCGGCGGCGGCATGTCCGCGGCTGGTGCGGCTATGGCTGGATCATACGGCGATCACCGGGGCGAACCTTGGCGAGCTGCGGGGGCTGGCGAATTTGAAATATCTGAACCTGACGGGCACGGCGGTAGGGGCGGTGGAGATCGCGAAGCTAAAGGGGATGGCGAAGCTGGGGGACCTGTATTTATATCAAACAAAAGTGGGGCGGGCGGATTGGGATAGGTTGAGGCGGGATTTTCCGCGGGTGGTGTTGGATTCGGGTGGGTATACGATACCATTTTTGAGAACGGATACGGCGGTTGTAAGGACGGTGGGGGGGAAGTAGGCGGATTGGTAACAGAATTCGGACTATGTACATCATCAATAATTACTCTGAGGCGGTCATCTTCTGCATTGTCACCATGCTTTGTTGGGGATCGTGGGCCAATACGCAAAAACTGGCGGCCAGCCACTGGCGTTTCGAGCTTTTCTATTGGGATTATGTATTGGGGATCTTGTTGTTCTCCCTGGTGCTGGCATTTACGCTGGGGAGCAGGGGAAGCGGGGGAAGAAGTTTCGTGGCCGATATTTCGCAGGGTAGTGCGGGGAATATGGGGTCGGCGATCATGGGGGGTATCATTTTCAATGCGGCCAATATTTTGCTGGGGGCGGCGATTGCGATAGCGGGGATGGCGGTGGCGTTTCCGGTAGGGATAGGGCTGGCATTGGTGATCGGGGTGGTAGTCAATTATATTGCCCATCCTTTTGGAGATGTGGGGTGGTTGGCGGGTGGCGTGGCGCTGATCGTTGTCGCCATTTTATTAAACGCATTTGCGTATGGGCGGATGCAGGCGGCGGGGAAGCGGGGGGCGCGGAAGGGTTTGGCCATTGCGGTGGCGGCGGGGGTGCTGATGGGCTTTTTTTATAAATATGTTGCGGCGAGTATGTTCACCAATTTTGAGGTTGCGGAGCCAGGTAAGCTGAGTCCCTATACCGCGGTCGTGTTATTCAGCGTGGGCATCTTGTTGAGTAATCTTGTCTTCAATACGCTGCTGATGCGGCGGCCGTTTGTGGGGGCGCCGGTTTCGTTTGCGGCTTATTTCAAAGGCGGATTCCGGAATCATATTACCGGTATCCTGGGCGGGGCGGTTTGGTGTCTGGGAATGTCGTTCAGTATACTCGCCTCTGGGAAGGCAGGACCGGCCATCTCGTATGGGCTGGGGCAGGGCGCTACCATTATCGCGGCGCTTTGGGGCATCTTTATCTGGAAGGAATTCCGGGGGGCGCCAAAAGGCACGGCGGCGGTTTTGAGCGGGATGCTGGTCTTTTATCTGGTGGGTCTTGGGTTACTGGTTTATGCAGGGGCGTAAAGCAGGGACGAAGCTTAGGCAAAGCTGGGGAGACGAAACTTAGATAGGGCAAAGCTGAGAGACGAATATGAAACCTTATATACTTGTTGTGGGCAGTTCGAATACGGACATGGTGGTGAAGACGGACCGGTTGCCGGGGCCGGGCGAGACGGTGCTTGGCGGGGCCTTCCTTATGGCGGCGGGAGGGAAGGGGGCGAATCAGGCGGTGGCGGCGGCGCGGCTGGGGGCGAAAGTGGTCTTCATTGCGAAGGTGGGCGAAGATATTTTCGGGAAGCAGGCGGTAGAAGCTTTTAACCTGGAGGGTATCGATACCCGTTATATGGCGACCGACGCGGATAATCCGTCGGGGGTGGCGTTGATCACGGTCGATGCGCGCGGGGAGAATTGTATCGTGGTGGCGTCGGGGGCAAATGGCAACCTGGTCCGGGAAGATCTGGCAGTGGCGGCGGAGAAAATAAAAAATGCAGGGTTGGTGTTGATGCAACTGGAAGTTCCGCTGGCGACGGTGGAATATGTGGTGGAGCAAGCGGCTTTATATGGGGTGCCGGTTATTCTGAATCCGGCGCCGGCTTGTGTACTTTCGGTTGAGCTCCTACGACAGGTGACGGTACTAACGCCAAACCAGAAGGAGGCGGAAATGTTGAGCGGGGTGGAGATCGTCGATAAGGCGGCGGCTGAGCGGGCTGCGGCGGTGCTGGCGGGGAAGGGTGTCAGGACGGTGATCATCACAATGGGGGCTGAGGGGGCGGTTGTGCTTGAGAATGGCGGGTTCGAATGGGTTGCGGCGCCGAAAGTGACGGCGGTGGATACGACGGCTGCGGGGGATGTCTTCTGTGGCGGGTTGGCGGTGGGACTGTCTGAGGGCAGGCCGATGAAAGATGCAGTTGGTTTTGCGTGTGCTGCCGCGGCGTTATCGGTTACTAAGATGGGGGCTCAGACATCGGCGCCCCGGCGTGGGGAGGTGGACCAGTTCAGGGGTTAGGTGGACGAGTTGGGAAGAGGAGTTGGGTGGAAGGGTTAGGTAGAGGAGTTGGGTGAACGTTCAGAGGCCGGCTTTGATGGCTTTGAGATATTCCTTGTTGTTGCCTTTCTTTAGCATGATGTCCCGGCATTGATTGAATTCAGCGAAGGTGTGAATGGCGTCGATGAGTTTGGCCGCCATCGGCCTTGTGAGCTTCACGGGTTCGAAGTGGAGGTTGTGGATGAGGAATGTCTTCGATTTGCGATCGGCTTTTGAATCCATGCGGGCGACAAAAGTGTCACCGATCAATACGGGTAGCGAGAAGTAGCCATATTTCCTTTTAGGCTCCGGAACGAAACATTCGATCTGATAGTCGAAGTCAAAGAAATCCCTTAACCGGTGTCTGAAGACATTCAGGTTGTCGAATGGCGAGAGGATAAAGGCGTCGTTGGACAGCTCGATCTTTTTGTTGCGGTAGGCGGGTAACATATACAGGGGACCGGACTTGAGGCCTTCGATCTTTACCGTGCAAATCACGCCTTCGGCTACGAGCTTTTCCAATTCTTGTCGAATCACATGACCTTTTACGAAGCGGGCGCGCCAGGCCATCTCTTTGGCATAGGAAATACCCATCGAGCGCAATACGCGTAAGATCACATGTCTTGCAAATTCTTCGGGCGACGGCATCGTAACGTCGATATCATCGGGGATCAGGTTGCCAGGAAGATCATATATTTTCTGGAAGTCCCTGGTTCGGGTGGTCATCAGCCTTCCGTCGAGGAATAGCCGTTCGAGGGCCACCTTTGATGGCCGCCAGTCCCACCAGCCGGAGCTTGCTTTCTGGCGGTCATTTTCAAAATCTTTTACCATGAGCGGACCTTCGCGGGCGATCCTATCCAGCACCTTGGACATGAGATTGATCTCGGCGGGGGAAAGGGGTTTTCGATTGGCGGCAAAGGCTTCCTTCACCGGCAGTGAAAAGCGGAATTCGCGCATGGGTTGGTAGCCGGAATCGGCGGTGAAAAATTCGAAGATCCTGCCGTCGGCCTGGAGCTCTTCGAGCCATTCCGGTTTATAATCGGGCACACGCGAGGCGATGGCATGGTGGTGGGCGCGTTCAACGGTATAGTTGGTATCGACCTGGATATAACCAAGGTGTTCGATGAGCTTGTAGACGGCTTCGCGGCCCTTGCCGAACTGGGCGGGACGGGCCAGGCCTGCGGCGTGGAGGATGATCCGCCGGGCCTGCGAATTTTTGAGAATGAATGGCTCCATGTGTCCGGATTCCGGATGTCCCGGCGTCTTTATGTAAATATATTCATTAACTTTAAAATCAAGCGTATGCAAAAATTCATGTTAATTATCCGGGAGGACCTGGCCGAACTGAAACGTAATGGGGACGCGGAGCGATACAGGAGGATGCGGGTGATGACGGCGTGGGCCGAGTCGCTTCAGGAGTCGGTGAATTTTCTTGGCGGCGAGCCGCTGGAGATCCCCAGAAGACTTGTTACGAAAGATCAAGTGATCTCTGACGGGCCGTTTATCGAGGCAAAGGAAGGGATCAGCGGGTTCATCCTGATCAATGCGGAAAACCTCGAGCAGGCCGCCGCTATCGCGCAAGGCTGTCCGTTGGTCCAGCAGAATCTGATGGCGATCGAGGTAAGCGCGGTATTGTCGAGAAACAACCCTTCCGGAGATGGACACGCTTGAGACCGAAGTGGACAGACTCTACAGAAGTCAGTTTGGGAAGATGCTGTCGTCGCTCATGCGATTCTCGGATGAGATCGATCTGGAGATTGCGGAAGATATTGTGCAGGATGCGTTTTCCGCGGCGTTGGTCGTGTGGAGGAAAGATGGATTGCCGGTGAATCCGGCCGGCTGGCTCTTCAAGGTCAGCAGGAACCGGGCATTGAATAAGATCCGGGAGGCCAAAAAGTTCGGCAGGAAGAGCGGGGCGCAAGGTGGGGATGAGGATGGGGTAGGAGAGGGAGCCGGTGAAGGAGAAGGGAATAGGGGTTGGGACTGGCCGGGGGAAGGGAGTGGGGGATGGGGCTGGCCGGGGGATGGAAACGGAGGTGGGGACGGGCCAGGGGGGCGAAACAGCGGCGGGATAGAGGATGAGCAGCTGATCCTGCTATTTGCCTGTGCGCATCCGGATCTGGCGCCAAAGGTGCAGGTGGTGGTCTCGCTGAAATATGTGGTCAACCTGAAAGTGGAGGCCATTGCAAAAATCCTTGGATTAACGATAGACGGCGTCGATAAGATGTTGCTAAGGGCAAGGCAAAAGATCAGGGATGAACGCATTCTGTTCAAAGCGCCTTCGACCGCGGCGCTGCAGTCGAGGCTGGCCAGCGTTCATAAAATACTTTATCTGATATTCAATGAGGGTTATAAATCGTCATGGGGGAAAGAGCTGATCCGGGAGGAATTGTGCGAAGAGGCGTTGATCATGACCCGGGCGCTTAGTCGAAGTAAGGCCGGCAATGAGGAGACCAGGGCGTTGTATGCGCTAATGCTCTTCAATGGCGCGCGGATCAAGGCGCGGTTCGGGAAAGAGGGCGAATTACTGGATCTGGAGGAGCAGGACCGAAGCCTCTGGGACCAGGACCTGATCAGGCTGGCGATGGTCAACCTGGAATCCGCGAATGGGGCGGGGGGCGACGATTACGGGGCAGGGGGTAGCTTGAATGTGACGGAGGGCAGCTTGAATGGGGCGGGGGTGAACGCGAATGGAGCGGGGATCAATTCCTATTATATCGAGGCGGCGATCGCGGGGCTGCATTGTGCGGCGGAAAGCTGGAAGGCTACGGACTGGGAGGCGATCATCAAACTCTATAAACGGCTACTCAGGTTGCAGGCCAATCCTTTTGTCGAGCTAAACTATGCCATCGCGTTGTACTATGGAACTTACAAAAGTGAGGCGCTTGAAATATTGCATGGACTGGAGCGGCAGGCGTTGATGAGTCAGTATTATTTGTTGTATGCAAGCCTCGGGAGGATCTATGCGGCGGAGGGGAATAAGGGGTTGGCGAAAGAATATTTCGGCAGGACGTTGCAATTGACGAGCTCGCCGGATGAAATCGCTTTTGTTCAGCGGTTGATCAATAAGGTGGAATAGTTTATATTTGATAATGGACCTGAACTTCTCCGGCTGTTTTAAGCCGCTAACGTTGCTTGCCATTTTGAATTGCACATTCGGGCTTTGCAAGGCCCAGACCGGCGGCACCACTATCACCGAGTGGCAATATGGCAAGAACGGTGCGGTATCCATTACGTATGACGACGCCTCACGTCACCAGTTCACGCGGGCGTTGCCGCTGATGGAGCGGCTCAAACTGCCGGCCACTTTTTTTGTGATCACGGGGCCGATCACGGGCTCCAAATATCATGGCCGGTTTGTAGGCCGGCCGGTGGCGGACATCATCAAAGAATCTTCAACAGTGCCTACGGACGAGCACAATTTCCCGGAGCGATGCTCGGCGGCGGGGTATCTGGGTTATCAGGGAACCATCTCCTATCATACGCGGGCGGGCGGGCTGTATTCGTCGGGCAAAAAGCAGCAGGCTTATCAGTTGATGGATAGCCTGTATGCCAAAGTGCGTCATGGCGACTTCAAACCGGGGTATGAGCCATGTCCGGAATACAAGGAAGCCATCGGTACCAGTTGGAGCGATCTCAGAAGGGATGCGGCCGGGGGTTATGAGATTGCCAGCCATTCCATCACTCACGCTACGATGCCCGGCATGGATGAGGCCAATATCGGTTATGAGCTGGAAAAAAGCAAAGAGGAGATCAAAAATCAGTTGGGCGAGATGTACACCTTCTCCGCTGAGGTGCCTTATGGGTATGAAGATGACCGGGTGATGCAGATAGCCTATACCATCTATCCGGCGCTTCGAAACCGGATGCCTGAGCCGTTCCTGAAAGAGATCGACCGGGCGAGCAAGAGGCTGCCGCATCCGGCCGACAAGGATTACGTCCAATGGCAGCGGGGGCCGCTCAGTAAGACCCCGCTTGCGCTGATGAAGTCATGGGTAGACACGGCCTGCGTAAATAAGGACATGTGGCTGGTGCTGGTCTTCCATGGCATCGACAGCCTGGGCTGGGAGCCGACCCCCATACCTAAACTAGAGGAGTACTTCAATTATATCGTATCGAAGAGGGACAAGCTTTGGGTGGCGACCTTTGGGGAGGCGACCAAGTATATGCGTGAGCGTGAGCATGCGACGGTGAATGCGCAGGAAAAGGATGGGAAGATCAGTATAACGCTTACGCATTCGTTGGACAAGACGATGTATGATATACCGCTGACGTTAAAAACATATGTGCCTGCCGGTTGGAGTAAGGTGACGGTGACCCAGGGAGGGCACAGGCAGCAGGCGGAGGTCCGGCACGATGAGGCGGATGATGGGAAGGATGGGAAGGATGGAGGAAAGGGGGACGGCAAAGGTGGGAAAAGGGGCTATGTGCTTTATCAAATTAAACCCAATAGTGTAACTGCCATACTCCAGCCATGAAACGCAACTACTACATCGTAGCATTGATCATGCTCACCTTTTTCGTGATCTCGTTCCTGACGAATGTGATCCAGGCGCTTAACCCCGACTTTATCAAGGGGTTCGATCTGAGCCTGACGATGGTGGCCATTCTGCCATTTGCATTCTTCATCGCGTATGGCCTGGTGTCGATCCCGACGGGGATGCTGCTCGAAAAATACAAGGAAAAGAGGATCATGGTCGCGGGCTTTGTGGTGGCCTTTTTCGGGTCGTTGCTGCTGGCGGCCGTGCATGACTATCTGAGTGCGATCATCTCGCTATTCCTCATCGGGAGCGGGATGGCGATGCTGCAGGTAGTGATCAACCCGTTGTTACGGACGGCGGGCGGTGAGGAGCATTATGCATTCAATTCGGTGCTGGCGCAGCTGATCTTCGGGGCGGCGTCCTTTGTGAGCCCGATCGTCTATTCGCGGCTTGTGCAGCATCCGGGAATGTTCAGCCATATCGTGCCGCCAAATCTGCCCTGGATATCGCTATACTGGATCTTTGCGGTGATCTCGCTGGCGATGATCGTCGTTATCCGGTTGTCACGCTTCCCGGTGGTCGAATTGAAAGCCGATGAGGAGGTGGGGCCCTGGAAGATCCACCTGATGTTGTTCAAAAAGCGGGTAGTCGTGCTCTTCTTTATCGGGATGATCTGTTACGTAGCTACGGAGCAGGGCATCGGCTACTGGATCTCGAAATTCCTGGAAACCTATCATCACTATGATCCCCAGACGAAGGGCGCGGATACGGTTGCTTACTTCTGGGGATTGATGACTGTCGGCGGCGTGGTAGGGCTGCTTTTGCTAAAGGTAATGGACAGCCGGAAAGTACTGATCGGATTTACGGTTGCGGCGTTGATATGTCTGAGCGCGGCGTTGTGGGGCAGCGGGCCGGTGGCGTTGGTTGCCTTTCCGGCGGTGGGGTTCTTTGCTTCGGTGATGTATCCGATAATTTTCTCGCTGGCGTTGAACTCGGTCGATGAGCATCACGGGTCGTTTGCCGGCATCATGGTAACGGGCATTATCGGTGGGGCGATCGGACCGTTGATCATCGGCGGGCTTGGGGATGCGATGGGTTTGCGGACGGGGATGTTCTTCCTGTATCTGACAATGGGGTATATTCTGGCTATCGGCTTTTGGGCGAAGCCGCTGATCACCAACCAAACTGTTTTCAATAAAAAGGAGAAGCTGTCATGACGGTGGGTAAAGTTATCGGCGTCGATCTGGGCGCCACCAATATTCGCGGGGCGGTGGTCAGCGGAGAATCGCTTTCGGCGATCGTCGCGGTCCGGATCCATAGTGACGGCTTAGTGGAGGACGTCCTTGGAGATATCTATCATGTCATAGACGCGCTGATGGAGAAGGGAGTTGAGGCTATTGGAATCGGGGTGCCAAGCGTGGTGGATGTGACGAAGGGGATCGTCTATGACGTTCAATATATTCCTTCATGGGTGGAAGTACCGTTGAAGCGGATACTCGAATCAAGGTATGGCAAGCCGGTTTTTGTGAACAATGACGCGAATTGTTTTGCGTTGGGCGAGCTGTATTTCGGGAAGGGGAAGGGTGTGGGATCGATGATCGGGCTGACGCTTGGGACGGGTCTGGGGGGTGGGGTGATCATCAATAAGAAGCTATATGCAGGGTATAATTGCGGGGCGGGAGAGATCGGGCTGCTGCCTTATGGGGGGCGGGTGCTGGAGTATTATTGCAGCGGGTCGTTCTTCAGGAACGTCTATGGTCTTGATGGAGTGGAGGTCTATGAGGCGGCATTGGCGGGGGATGTGCGTTCGCTGGAACTATATGCGGAGTTGGGCGTGCATGTGGGTCAGGCTATCAAGGCGGTAATATATACATATGACCCGGAGCTATGTGTATTGGGCGGTTCCGTGAGTCAGGCTTATGACCTCTTCAGTGAAGCAATGTGGAAGGAGATCAGGACGCTGGTGTATGCGAAAACATTGGAGCGGATGCGGATCGAAGTTTCTAACCTAAAAAATAGCGGCATCCTTGGGGCTGCCGCGCTCTACTATGATGCAAGGTAAATTTCGTTTTGGGGTGGGGGTCGTGGTGACGGCGTTGTCGCTTGTTGTGACCCGGTCGGTTGCGCAAAATACGATGGTCCTGCGGGATGGTTGGCAGATGCAGTCGGAGGGCAAGGTTGCGGCGGCGGGGCCTGTGGTCTCAGGGGTGGGCTATCAGGCGAGGGGCTGGTATAAGGTGAGTGTGCCGACGACGATCATTGCGGGGCTGCTGAAGGGGAAGGTGTACGATTTTGATCCTTTTTATGGCATGAATTTCGAGAAGCTGAAGGATTCGAGCCTGGATGCGCCGTGGTGGTTCAGGAAGGAGTTTGAGATGCCGGCGGCTGAGAAAGGAAGGGATGTGGTGCTGAAATTACATGGGATCAATTATAAGGCCAATGTTTGGCTGAACGGGGTGCTGATAGCGGACTCCAACCAAGTCATGAACCCGTTCCGGATCATCGAGCTGGATGTGACAAGGAATGTCAAATGGGGAGGCGCGAATGTGCTGGCGCTGGAGATCAAGCGGCCGATCAACCCGCAAAAGAGGGGCGGCGATCTGGCGATCGACTATGCTGACTGGATACACTATCCGCCCGATTACAATGGCGGGATCGTCAATGATATCGAGATCCTGACTTATGACCGGGTAGGCATTCAGTATCCGCTGGTGACGACGCATTTCGATCTGCCGTCGCTGGCGGTGGCGCATCTGACGGTTGATGCGTGGGTGACTAACTATTCTGCAAGCGCGCAGGATGTGGTGGTGAAGGGAAGGATCAACAGTGATGTGACGTTTGAAAAGAAGGTGCATTTAGCGGGGAATGAGATGGCGGATGTGGTTTTTACACCGAAAGATTTTCCGCAGTTGAATATTAAAGACCCGCGGATCTGGTGGCCGTGGCAATATGGCAAGCAGGAGCTGAACCATCTTGAGCTATCGGTGGTACGGGGAGGGGCAGTGAGTAACAGCATTAGCGAGAAATTTGGTATCCGGGAGATCACGACGAATTTTATCGATGACAAGTCGCGGGTGTTTGTTGTGAACGGCAAGCGGATCGTGCTCAGGGGGGCGGCCTGGTCGCCGGATATCTTTCAGCGGCGCTCGCCTGAACGGCAGGAGGAGGAGATCCGGCTTTACCGCGACATGAATATGAATATCGTTCGCTCGGAGGGTAAGCTGGAAGACGATCATTTCTATGAGCTATGCGATAAATATGGGATGCTGGTGATGACGGGCTGGATGTGTTGCGGCGCCTGGCAGTATCCGGAGCTTTGGGATGCGGCCAAGCGGGCGTCGGCTATGGCGGCGGACAGCAGCGTGATGCTTTGGCTAAGGGATAAGCCGAGTGTCATGGTCTGGTTGAACGGGAGTGATATGCCGCCGCGGGATACGAGTGTGGAGCGGGAATATTTGAATATCGAGGCGGCGTTGAAATGGCCCAATCCGACGATCTCGACGGCAGATGCGAGCAAGTCGGCGGTGTCGGGATTCAGCGGCGTGAAGATGGACGGGCCGTACGAGTGGGTGCCGCCGATCTACTGGGAGACCGATACGGGGATGAAATTTGGCGGCGCGTGGAGCTTTGCGACGGAGATCTCGCCGGGGCCGTCGATCCCGCCGTATGAGAGCCTGATCAAGTTCATTCCAAAAGATTCGATGTGGTTCACTACGGCAACTTGGAAGTATCATTGCGGCACGATGAATTTCGGTACGACGGATGTATTCAATGCGGCGCTGGAGGGACGGTACGGACCGGCGAAGGATATCAGGGACTATGTGAGCAAGGCCCAGGCCCAGAACTATGAGGCGCATCGGGCGATGATGGAGGCGTATGGGTTGCGCAAATATCATACGGCTACGGGAGTGGTGCAGTGGATGGGGAGTAATCCATGGCCGGGGCTTATCTGGCATACGTATGACTATTATCTATATCCGGCGGGGACGTATTTCGGGATGAAGAAGGCGATGGAGCCGCTGCATATCATGTATTCGTATGGGGCGAATGAGGTAGTGGTGACGAATAGCTTGCAGGAGCGTCATACGGCCCTGACGGCGGAGGCGGCAGTATATGACCTGGATGGGAGTGAGAAGTGGTCGAAGAAAGCCGGGGTGGAGGTGGAGGCGGATAGTATTTGGCGGGGGATTGCGGTTCCGGCTATCGAAGGGTTGTCTTCGACTTATTTCCTGCGGCTGCGGCTTATCGATGGGGCGGGTGCCGTGAGGAGCATCAACTGGTATTGGTTGTCGTTGAAGGGGGATGTGCTGGATTGGAAGAAATCGAAGTGGTTTGTGACCCCGGAGACGGCATATGCGGATTATTCGGCCCTGGGGACGTTGGGGAAGACGGCTTTGAAGATGGTGGCGGGTGGCGGCATCGCCAGGGGGGACAGTACGGTACACGAGGTGACCGTTACCAATACGGGGAAGGTGGTGGCGTTCCAGGTGCATCTCAGGGCGTTGAAGGGGAAGGAGGGCGATGATATCCTGCCGGTGATCTTTAGTGATAATTATCTCGAATTGGCGCCGGGGGAGAGCAGGGTCATCCGGTGTAAGTATGCGGCTAAGGATGCGGGTGGGATGGCGGCGCATTTTGTGGTGGAGGGGTGGAATGTGGATAGGATTGCAGAGTAAAATATGAATCATGAAAGATATCGGGATCATCAAATCGATCGGGGCGAGGTTGGGGACAGTAATCGGAGCGAAGTGGGGGGCAGTAATCGGAGTGCTGTGCGTGGCGGTAATTATGGCGTTGCCAGGTTGCTCGCCGGCGGGGGACAGGAACAACCAACTGACGGATCAGGAAGTCAGGGAAGGATGGAAGTTGCTTTTCGATGGCAGGACTACGGATGGCTGGCATTTGTACAACCGGGGGAAGGCGCCGTCGGCATGGGTCGTGGTGAATGGAGAATTGTATTGTAAGCCGGATGGTAAACTGGAGCATGGGGATCTGATCTCGGACAAGGAGTATGAGAATTTCGAGCTGCAATTCGACTGGAAGATCATCAAATATGGGAACAGCGGCGTTTTTATCGATGTAATGGAAGATACGGCTATCCGGACCGCCTGGGCGTCGGGGCCGGAGTATCAACTGTTGGATCCGTCAAACCCGGACAATGCGAATCCGCTGAAACGTTCCGGATGTCTATTTGGATTGTTCCCGCAGTTGAATGCGGCGGATGTCAAACCTTTCGGGGAGTGGAATCAGTCGAGGATAGTGCAGTCGAATGGCAAAGTGGAGTTTTACCTCAATGGGGTTGAGACATTGAAGGAGGATTTCAGGTCGCAGGCCTGGGCGGATACGGTGGCGCGGAGTAATTTTGCAAAGTTCCCGGAGTTTGGGAAGCACACGAAGGGGAAGATCGGGTTGCAGGACTGGAGTAAAGGGGTTTCGTTCAGGAATGTCAAGATAAAGGAGTTGTAGGGGCACACATGACCAGCCAGGATCAGATAATCAGCTATGTGCGGAGGTCGGTTCCACTCACGGATGAGGAGGCGCTGACCTTTGCGGCTGCCTTTAGGGAGACGAAGATCAAGAAGCGGCAGTTCGTTGTGCAACCGGGATTTGTGGCCAAGTTCCGGTACTTCGTGATTAAGGGGGCGTTGCGGGGATATGTTGTCGGGGATGGGGGTGAGGATTATACGATCCAACTGGCGATAGAGGAATGGTGGATATCCGACTACAATAGTTATATTTTTCAACAGCCGGCATCGATGTTCGTTATGGCGATGGAGGATTGTGTCGCTTTGCAGATCAGCTATGAAGAAGAAAAGAAGCTGAAGGGAATGAGTTATGCCTTCGAGACCTTTTTCCGGATGCTGGCGGAGCGGTCGACGGCTTCGATGCAGCGGCGGATCATTTCCAATCTTACACAGACGGCGGAAGAGCGGTATCAGCTTTTCCTCGAACGGTATCCGTTGATGGCGGAGCGGTTTCCGCAATACGTTATCGCATCCTTTTTGGGGATGACGACGGAATTCCTTTCCAAGATCCGCAACCAGAAGGTGAAGCGAAAAAGTTGAACTGGTTCAATTCTATTTCCTAAGCTACTTCATTTTATTTGGCTCCTTCCCGATCGATCTTTGTGTTGTCAATTTGATCCAACAACACAAAAAACTTATAACAATGATATCGACGAGAACATTTAGTGTGCCGGCCAGGGCGGATGTGTCGGCGCGCGATCAGGCGATCTTTGACAGTCTTCAGAAGAATGTGGGATTTGTGCCTAATCTTTATGCCTATTTCGCCAAGAATGAGACGGCATTGCGGGACTATCTCGCATTGCAGAACCGGAAGAGCACGCTGACTACGAAGGAGCGCGAGGTCGTTAATTTGGTGACAAGCCAGATCAATGGTTGCCGGTATTGTCAGTCGGCGCATACGGTATTGGGCAAGCTGGCGGGTTTTACGGATGAACAGGTGTTGGAGATCCGGCACGGGTGGGCTTCCTTCGATGTGAAACTGGATGCGCTGGCGAGGTTCGTGGCTTCGGTAGTGGAGAAGCGGGGGAAGGCGAGTGAGGAAGCGAAGGAAGCCTTCTTTGCTGCGGGATATACGGAGGCGAATATGATCGATGTGGTGATCTTGGTGGGCGATAAGATCATCAGCAACTTTATCCATAATCTGACGGAGTTGGAGATTGATTTTCCGTTAGCGGAGAAGCTGTAGATCAGCGGGTTTCCGGACCATCGGTTGGGGAGCCGCCGGTCCCGGCAGAGAGGATGACCCTGCTACGTTGAACAGCTTCCTGAAATGAATTGGTGACGTTGGCTTTGCCGACGAGAAACAGGAGCCGGGACTCTCTTAATTCCTGGTATACCCGCTCGCTGTATATTTCCGTAAGGATGACTTTGGTACCGCGGCTATTCGATTCTTTGATGACGTCGCGGATGGTCTTAATACCCGTTGCATCGATGAGGGGTACGTTAGGCATGCGGATGATCAATACCCCGGGATGTTGGTCCATGAACCGGATGGCGTCTTTGAATTTGTAGGCGGCGCCAAAAAATAAAGGTCCGGTTATTTCAAAGACCTGTACGTGTTTGGGCAGTTGGAAGCTGGACGGCAAAAGCTTGTCTTCGTCGTCAGTGGTTTCTGTTTCCGGGGTCAGTCCAGTTACGCTGCTGAACCGGATCATCTTACGCATAAACAGAACGATGGCGAGCATCATCCCGATCTCGATGGCTACGGTCAGGTCGACCAATACGGTCAGCAGGAAGGTGGTGAGCAGGACGGCGATATCGCTCCCGGGCCCTTTGAGAACGTCGGCAAAATGCCGCCATTCGCTCATATTGTAGGCGACAATCACCAGGACGCCGGCGAGGGTAGCCATCGGGATCAGGGCGGCCCATTTCCCGAAGAAGATCAGGATCAGCAGGAGAGTAATGGCATGGGTCATGCCCGCAACAGGAGTACGGCCACCATTTTTTATATTGGTGGCGGTGCGGGCGATGGCGCCGGTGGCGGGGATGCCGCCGAAGATGGAGGAGAAGATGTTGGCCGTACCCTGGGCGACCAGCTCCATATTGGACCGGTGATTGCCGCCGATCATCCCGTCGGCTACGACGGCGGATAGCAGGGATTCGATTCCACCCAGCAGGGCGATCGTGAAGGCAGGCTGGATCAGCCGCCTGATCGTTGCGAAATCGAGGTGAGGCATGGCGGGTTTTGGCAGGGAGTTGGGGATATTTCCGAATTTGGCGCCGATGGTCTCGACCGGCAAATGAAGGAGTTGCACGGCCGCCGTCGTCAGCAGGATGGCGATCAGGGAGCCCGGGACGCGGGTGGTGACTTTAGGCCACCAGGCGATGATCATGACGGTGGCGGTGGCGACTATGGCGGTATGCCAATTGACGGTGAGAAAGTGCTGGGCAAAGGTCCGCCATTTTTCGATGAAGTCGGCGGGCACGGCGCCCATTTTCAACCCCAGAAAGTCTTTCACCTGTGAGGACAGGATGATGAGGGCGATGCCGCTGGTAAATCCGATGATCAACGGATGCGGAATGAATTTAATGACCGATCCAAGGCGGGCGAAACCCATGATGATGAGCATGACGCCGGCGATAAAAGTGGCGATGACCAATCCCTGGACGCCCTGCGTTTGTACGATGCCGTAAACGATGACGATAAAGGCGCCGGTAGGGCCGCCGATCTGTACGCGACTGCCACCCAGTGCGGAGATGATAAATCCGGCAACGATAGCGGTGTAGAGTCCTTTCTCGGGTGAAACGCCGGACGCGATGGCAAAGGCGATGGCGAGGGGCAAGGCGACGAGGCCGACGATAAGCCCGGCCATGAGGTCTTTGAGCAATTGGCTCCGGTCATAGTTTTTGAGCGTGTCGAATAATTTTGGTCTGAACATGTCCAGTCGTCGGGGCCTCATTTCGGAAGTACGGTTTCAATAAAGGCGAGAATGCCATTGTCAGAATTGGCCCATTCAGATAAGATCTCGTCGTCGATCGGGGCGTAGATCTCTTTCTCACCGGGATCTTCGGGGAGTTTTTTCACCGGCAGCAGCGTAAAATAATTTAGCCCGATAAAGTCAGCGCCTCGCTCCGGGGTGTAGCCTTTGACCAAAACAAATTGGTACCCGAGTTTCTTCAGTTCGTTCAGCTTCTGTTCTGTCAATCGGGAGACGGCTTTGCCGGGTCGCATAGGTGGTTGTTTAGTCGCCAATTTAGGCTAATGCGGTAGAACCTACAGTGAGCATTGTCACCGAAAAAAGTGAAATAAATCAATTTTTAAAGCGATAATTTTGTAGTATATATGAGTATTCAGGGCATTTTCCCGATAGAGAAATGGGATTTTAAGGGTGAATCCATTCTGGCCGATCTGCCGAAGGATGCGCTTGATCTATTAATGGCCCGGAAGCTGGAGCAACTGTATAAAAAGGGCGAGATCATTTTCAGGGAGGAGGGCTTCCCGGCCGGGATCTTTTACTTGGTCTCGGGTAGGGCGAAGAAATACAAGATGGACAGGGATGGGCGGGAGCAGATCATCTATGTGGCCAATTCGGGCGAGTTGTTGGGCTATCATGCGATCCTTTCGGGAGATAATTATCCGGATTCGGCAGCCGTGCTGGAAGACAGCCTTATTATCTCTATTCCAAGGGAGGATTTCATCGAGGCGCTGCGGCGGTCTGACGAGCTGAACAGGAGACTGCTGAAAACGCTTAGTCATGAATTCGTCGTGCTGACCAATAGTCTGACGTTATTTGCCCAACGGCCGGTAAGGGAGAGGCTGGCTTTGCAGTTGATCGTCGTGCGGGAGAAATATAAAGTAGACTTCAAGCCGGGAATTCCGGTTGAGATAAATATGAGCCGCGATGATCTGGCGAGTCTAGTAGGGACGGCAAGGGAAAATGTAGTACGGATCCTTTCGGATTTCAAAAGTGAGGGGATCATAGAGAGCCATGGGAGGAAGATCATTGTGCTGGATGTGAAGAAGCTGGTCAAGGTTGCGAATTATAGCTAGAGGATAGGGGTGCGGGGTATAACGGCTCCGGGTAATGGCGATCCGGGGGTATTATCAGTTCAGCGATTCGATCAATTACTCTACGCGGCCGGATACTTTGGCGTCCTGGACGACGGAGCGCGCGACCAACTGGGGTGAAGTCAGTTTTGATTGTTGTGTTGCGCCGCTGGCCGATAGTGTGATCCCCGGGGAGTATTCCGGTAATTTTGACGGTGGGGGTGGTGGTTTGGACAAAGGTACGGGCGGACAGCAGGGGGTGACGGTCAGTGGGAATTTCAAACTTTTGTTTGGGGTAGGGGATCAGGGGCATTGAGTTGGGGGATCAGGGGGCATCCAAACAAAGGCGCCTGAATCCCGGGAAGGAAGTTGTGGGGAAAATATTCCGCTCCGGCAGATGAAGCTGGATGGCACGGAAATTTACCTTCAATTGCAAATGATTCTTTATGAATGAGAAGAGTAAAAACCCTGGGGGTAAAAAGGCGGATCCGGCAGAGGATTCAAAAAAGATCACCGACCCGCAGGAGAGCATGCAGGGCCCGGTTTCATCGGTTATCCAGAAGATAAAAGAAGGTGCGGAAAAGAATGATGAGAAAGAAAAGGAAGAGCACGGGCATAAAAAAAGTCATACGGGCGGCGACTTTATCAATAAGTGAACCGCGCAACCTTCATCGATGAGTGAACCGTGCTTCTTCATCGATAAGTGAACCGCGCACTTCGCAATTCCCGGGATCAGCTTTTTGGGACCAGGAAGGCTAACTGGCCGCGGTGGTAGCTGAGATGGTTGGTCCGGCCGAGCAAAACGTTCAGCCTGTTCCTGTTGGGTTCTTTCGGGAAGTCTTCTTCGGAAATGTTGGAATGGCGGGTAAACCATTCGTCCGGCGGCAAATTTTTCATTTGCGTCAGGAGGGCTTCGTTGACTTTTTGCCATTGTTCTCTTAACTGGCTTGCCGGTGGTAAGGGATCGACCGTTTTGTCCGGCGCATCGATAAAAATGGGCCGCAATTCGGGAAACATGGGTTCGCCGAGCCGCAATAGCGGCAGCATCAGATCGTGCACGGCGGCTAAGTGTCCGAGCAGGTAAATACCCCGATTTCTCGATGGGGATACTTCGTGCATCAATTGTTCGTCGGAGATTTTGCTTAGCATGGAATTTGTCGAGTTGAGCTGGTTTTGCCAGCTGTCGATCACCATCTTTATAAATAGTTCCTGGTTATTCATGCATCGAATATAATGAAAGGGATCGAAAAGTTGATAATCGGGCGAGGACATTTATTCCGAACGCAATTTGTTTAATTCGTCATCCAGTTCCGCCTTGATCTGGTGTTCGCGGTGGATCTCGTCGATGGAGTGAGATTGGGTCAAACTGGATTGGGATTGGGCAAACTGGCTCAACTTGGAATAATATTTCTGAATGATCTTTAGTTCGTCTTGTGTCATACCCTCGACATCGACCAGGCGGTTGCTTGCCGATTCGGTCGCGGCCACGAGTTCATTTAATTTAAGTTGAATGGCCAGCGAGTCTTTATTCTGCGATTTTTGGATCAGGAAGACCATGAGGATGGTGATCACGCTGGAAATGACACCGATGTCTGATTTCCATTCTTCGGAGAAATGGAATATAAAGCCGGCGGCAAACCAGAGACATATGGTCGCAAATGCGAGGATTAGCGCTAAATTTCCACCGCTTGCGCGGATGATGGCGGAGGTGATCGACTCCAGTTTTTTAGAGAGCTGAATTTTTATGTTGGTCATGTGAAAGGGCTTTGGGAACTTATGTCAAATTCCGGGCCGTATGGTTGGAGGTCATAGCTAGTACTCTCCTTTTCTAACCGGCATATCGCAGCTATAGCGGATGGTCATGGTTTGAGCCTCAAGGTCGAAAAGAAAGGGCGCGCCGGGTGAGAAGGTCATCTCACTGGGGAGGCCGTAGGCGTTGTATTGCTGGAGGGGAAGCAGATTGTTGGTGGCATAGTCATTATCGATGAACTGCCAAACGGGGTTGGTGCGGTGAATATTGATCTTGTTGTCATACCCGAGTCCGACGAGGTTGCCTTCGCGGTTGTAGGTGAAGGCCTGCGAATACATCAATTCGGCGGAGTCGGTCCCCGGCACCTGGTAGAGGACGTAGTGCTTATAGCTGATGATGCGACCGAGGTTGTCATAATGCTTGACTTCCGAAAAGGCATAGGCAAAAAAAGCCGGAGGCCAGGTTTGGTACTGGAAGACTTCCGTATACTGGGTGTCGATGACCATGCGGGAAGCCTCGTTATAATAGTAGCGGGTCCATGCCTCCGCTGCACCATTGTCGAAGGCGGCGATATAGTCGAGTAACCGGCCTTGCCTGTCATAGCGGAAAAGGTATTTTGGGCTGCCGTCGCTGACATATAACCGGTCGAGATGCGAGGGTGTGCCGTCGGCATTATAATAGAAAGTCAGGGTGTCGATAAGATCCCCCGGATTCGTGCCGCTCATGGTCGTGATCCGGCAGTAGTCGATGGTGTTGCCGGGAGAAATGAGCCCATGCTTGGCGCAGGAGGAAAGGAGCAACGCGAGACCGCAGACAGCTGCAAGGGAAGACTTTTTCATGGTAAGTATTTTACGGTGGAGGATGGGGATGACCTAAGGTACGACGAATGGGTGGTGAGGGGATGGGTATTTTTAATCGAAAACGCAGGTGTTTATACGGTATTTTGTTAAGAGAGGCAGTTCGGGCGAGTCGGTATCCATTGCCTATAAGGGGTGAGCGGCGCATTGGTTATGCTGATTCTACAAAGGCAAGGATATGACCGTCCGGATCGGAAATATAGAATTCTTTTCCGTATGGCATTTGCCGCAGCGGCTGGGTAATCTGAACCGAATTGGCCGAGAGACGCTGATATAGCGCTTCAATACCGGTGACTGAAAAGACAATGTCGAGGTCGTCGCTATCCGTCTTTTGGCCGGCGGAGGGGAAATAGCTCTTTTTTAAATGAATTGATGCGACATCATTACGGACACCAACGTAGAAGCCTTCATAGCGAAATTCTACATGAAAGCCCAGTTGCCCGGTAAAAAAAGCCACCGATCTTTCGATATCCTTTACGATAAAAAGGGGGCTCATTTTTGTTATCCTGAATTCCGGGCTGATGTCCATGGCGAGTGTTGGGCTGGCTGCCCTCAGGGCCAAATTACGAAACATTTGTGTAAGCCCAATGGGATGGACTATGTTGTAATATATTGCCTTAATATCTTCATCAGCACTTTTTCCCCGGCGGTAAGCCCCGGATGATCCCCTTCATCGTTATCCATTTTGTTCAGTTCGTGGAGATATTTGGCCAGTTTGTTCTCTTCATATAACCTGATCAGGCCGGGATGCACATAATATTTTCGACAAACCGTTCTGGTATTGCCCAGTTTGCTGCTGACGCAGTCCAGTACGCTATTGACCGTCTTCTTTATTTCAGTAGCCGTTAGGGCTTCACTGGCATTATGGAACTCCGTAAGGGCGTGGAGCGAACCTGCCCAGGTTCGGAAAATTTTGGCGGAAAAGTCTCCTCCGGTCGCTGCCCGGATATACGAGTTGACCATTCCCGAATCCACCGAATGACGGCTTCCGTCCTCTTCATAATATTCGAACAACTCTTTGCCGGGAATATCATGACATTGCGCGATGATGCGGGCAAGACGCCTGTTTTGTATGGTGATGTCATGATGGATGCCTTTTTTTCCCTTGAATGAGAATTTCACTCTATCACCCGAAATGGAAACGTGTTTGTTCTTTAACGTCGTGAGACCATACGAACCATTAGCCCTTTCATATTCCTGGTTACCCACCCGGATGAGCGTCTTTTCCATGAGACTGATTACTGTGGCCAGCACTTTCTCCTGCGTAAGGTCCCTGATCTGCAGGTCTTGCTCAACCCGGCTGCGTAATAAAGGAAGGGCTTTTCCAAATTCATAAAGCAGATGAAATTTTGTCTCATTGCGCAAAGAATTCCACAGCGGATGATAACGGTACTGTTTGCGCTTGCGAAGGTCCAGCCCTGTGGCCTGGATGTGCCCTCGCTCGTCGGGGCAGATCCAGACATTTGTCCAGGCGGGCGGAATAACCAGTTTTCGGATGCGGGTCAGTTGGTCGCGGTCCCTGACCACCCTATTGTTTAAACGATAAGAGAACCCCTTGCCTTTCTTATTCCGAGAAATGCCAGGCTGGCGGTCGCTGACGTATAAGAGGTGAACCGTAGAGGCAGCCATTTTAAGGTCTCTTTCGACCTTTAAGAATTCTTTGTGGGTGAGGGTAAGTGCAGCTTCCGTTTTCATGGCTAAAATATTTCACAAATCATGCCGGGAGGCGGGGATGGGAAATGAAGGATGCGGGAAAAAAGGTGTTTTCCCTCTTTTTTCCGGCTTGGACGGGTCGTATCTTTAGAAAACCTTCTTCTTATCCGCCCAGCTCATAAAACTTCACTATATGGCACCGATATTTATCATCGCAGGCATTGTCCTTCTTGTAGTTATTATAGTCGTAGCCGCACGCAAAGGAAGTGGCTCGACCGGGTCGGTGGATGCGGGCGGGGTCGCCCGCGGCAGGTCCTCCGTTGGCGGGCGTTCCTCCGTCGGTAGCCGTTTCTCCGGCAACGCCTCTTCCGGTGCGCACTCCCGCCGGGTGAATACCCCACCTGCCGGCCCCCCGCCAGTCTACAAGAAGCCCTACAATCCTTTCACAGACCCCAACAATCCAGCGAATCCGAACTCCAGGCTGAACCCTAATAACCCGTTGAATCCGATGAATCCCAATAACCCTGCCTCGCCCTTAAATCCCAACAATCCGGCGAATCCCAATTCCAGGCTGAACCCTAATAACCCGAGGAATCCTTTTAAAAGGCGGTGATAGATGTGGAAGGGGGGTACGAATTGTCGAATGTGCTGTTCGCCCTGCAACAGGCCGGATGATCTTATTCCATGTCGTAGGTCTTCGGCGCCGCCTGCTTCAAAAAGTATTGGGATGCCTTTGCCTTTGAAAATAATAAAGTGTAATTTGTAGCCGCCAGGTGAATAGCGGGAGAGAAATTGTTGATGCTTTCATGATATATTTAAGCCTTGAATGGCTAGGATACCTTATTGTTAAAGAAAAGGCCACTCCGAATGGGATGGCTTAATTGAAGAAATAGGGCGAAAAAAGCCTATGTTTGTTTTATGAGAATGACTATATCCGGATTGCCGCGGGATTACGATAAGTTTGATCTTCAGCGTCTTTTTAATGCCTTTGGCTGGGTTGAGTATACAAAAATCATTATTGATCCCGTTAGCGGCTTAAGCCGGGGAAGAGGGATTGTCGAGATGAGAGATGATCAGGCGAAGCAGGCGATGGCGGCATTGCAGGGTAAAGTATTGGCTGCAAGTCCGCTTAATATTAAGGAGGCTAAATCGCGGCCGCGGCCAGGAACGTAGGAAGGTTTTCTTGAACTCTTCCCGTTTGTCGGAATGGTGCGTGGTCAGGACAAATTCCATATGCCGGCGTTTATAGCTTTTGCTGATTGGCTGGCTGATCAGCTGGTTCGTTGATAGGGTTGGCTTGTAGGTTGGGTTGTTGAATTTGTTTTGAGTCGGGTATTGGGTTGTTGTTATTCGAAGAGTAGTTGTTTGGTTGAAACATTCTCCAGCACATATGATTTTCTGCCAGCTCGGTTGCAGACTGTCTGTTTTCTTTTCTTCTTCCAGCGTCGTTTCCAAAACACTCGGTACATCCTGCGCAAGATTTGTAGAAAAATGCATCAGTGAGATGCCTGCGTGCCGACATTGCGATTAATTACTATTAATGGGAACATTATCCGCGCCATTTCGACTGGTGCCGGTGCTTATAATTGCCCGAAGTCGTCGCGTTCCAGGCCGAAAAAAGGAAATGATGTCTCAACGGGGCTGCTGAGCATCGCGGAATGATTATGGCATGTATCCAGTAAATTTTGTTTATGAAAAAGAAAACAGGGAAAACTGAGGGCATCCGGAAAGGTGGCAGCCCGGAAGAAGAATCTACCGGGGAGTAAATGTATCAAATGCAAGTGCGTGGACGACCGGAGGTAAAACAAAATCTTCATTTATGCAACTAACAAACACAAAAAAAATGAGTCAAAAGCAAGAACGCCAGCCGGGGATCGAGGCTGAGATGGACCCTCGTCCGGAATACATCAAGCCTGATTACAAACCAGCAGGAAAACTTGAAAACAAGGTTGCCCTGATCACGGGTGGGGACAGCGGCATCGGCCGGGCCGTTGCCATTCATTTTGCCAAAGAAGGCGCTGATATAGCAATAGTCTATTTAGACGAAGATCAGGATGCAAAAGAAACCGAAAGGCTGGTAATGGAGAGCGAGCGTAAATGTCTCCTTATCCGCGGTGATGTAAAAGATCCTGATTTCTGTAAAGCCGCCGTGGAGAAGACGGTCAAAAACCTGGGCCGCCTGAACATTCTTGTAAACAACGCAGGGATGCAGATACCGCAAAAAGACGCCAGGCAGATCAGCCCGGAGCAGGTGGAAGAAACGTTCCGCACGAATATCTTTGCTTACTTTTATTTCGCCACTGCAGCGCTCGATTATCTGCAGGAGGGAGACAGCATTATCAACACCACATCCGTCACCGCCTACCGTTCTTCACCCTCCCTGATCGATTATTCGTCTACGAAGGGTGCAATTACCACCTTTACCCGTTCCCTGGCCACGAACCTCGCCGAAAAGAAGATAAGGGTGAACGCCGTTGCGCCCGGGCCGGTCTGGACACCGCTCATTGTCTCGACGTTCCAGGAAGACAAAATAAAAGCCTTTGGAAAAGAAACGGCCCTGAAACGTGCCGGTCAGCCCTCGGAGCTAGGACCTGCCTATGTCTTTCTCGCGTCGAACGATGCTTCTTTTATTACCGGGCAAGTCATTCATGTCAATGGCGGTGAGGTAGTGAACGGGTAGGAGGGCACCGGTCTTTCAGCATTGCCAGTAATCGCGTGGCGCAATTTTTGCATTTTCAGTCACGTCGACACCTATTCCATTACATCGCGAATTGCTGCATCATGAGACGTTTTTACACTGCCGGATTGCTTCTCATCCCCTTTTTTTGTTATTCCCAAACGCCGACGATCATCACTCATCAATTCCTTACGGGAACCGTGAATGCGTTCGCCTATGGTAACGGCGTATACCTCGCCACCACCAGCCGGACATACCGATCGACCGATGCGAAGACCTGGACGCAATTGAGTGACACCGTCCCCACGTTTGCCTTCCTGGCTTTTGGCAACGGGATCTTTGTAGGTATCCAGGTGACTGGTGGGCTCTATTCCTATGTCTATAGCAGCACCGACGGGATCCATTGGACCCAGCGGACAAGCATGGGGGGCAGCGCCAATGAGCTGAATTTCATGGGCGGAGCATTCTGGGCGGTCAGCAATTGGTATCCGGCCTCGGGTCCCTCGACGACGATCACCTCGAGTGACGGGATTAACTGGAACGGTCTGGACATGGGGGCAATCAATTGGGGATCCGAATACCCGCAGCAGTTTAATACGTACAGTGTGGCTTATAATGGAAGTACATATGTGATGACGATTGCCACAATGGCCAGCCGGGGCGCTCCGGGTGGCGAGGCAGATTTGCTGATTTCCCCGACCGGCGCGCCCGGCACGTGGTCCTCTATTGGCAGCTTCGCTCCGCCCGGCCTGTACAACATCGCGTGGGAGCGATACGCGTTCTACATAGTTACCGGTGGTGGCATTATCACGTCGACGGACGGCTCCAATTGGGGGCCCTTCACCGGGACGCTGAACGGCGTTACCGGGGCGATGACAACTGGGTCATTCTTTACGGAAGGCGATAGCGTCTATTGGGTCAACGGTTCTATATTGGCGGTCTCCACCGATGGGACGAATTTCACCCGCTTGTCGGGGCCGAATAGGATAGTGTCAGATGCGTCGGCCTCCAATGGACTTACCCTTATCGGGGCGCTTGGCGGACTGACCCGGGCTACCGGCAGCGTCAATTTCACGCTGAGCGCCAGCGCCCTCTTCACCGCTTTGGGAAGCAATGGGTCGGCGTTTGTAGCGGCGTCTTCGGATCCCACGGAGGGTGGCAGCATTTTCACCTCCCCGGATTTTGTCGACTGGAACTATCAGAGACCGGTTTCCTACACCTCTACCGTTTTGTATACCGGCTCCAATTATGCGGCAGCGGGAATTGACTCTTTCTATCTCTCGCCTAATGGTACGACCTGGACAGCCAACCCGAACCCTGCCCCGCTAAACGCGATGGGGTATGGCGCCGGCCGATACGTCGCCGGCCAACGCGCCAGCAGTCCCTACTACAATCTCATTTCTTCCACCGATGCCATCAACTGGAGCGTGGTCGACTCGAGTAACACCTTTTACTACAAGATTCGGTATCTCAACAACACATTTTATGCATTAGGGGAGAATCAACTGAACGCAATGGGCACGATCTTGCGGTCGACCGATGGCCTTCACTGGCAAAATATTACGCCGCAATTGGATTCCGGGACCTCCTATTATACAGACGTGTTTTACGATGGGACAAAATACTATTTCACGGGCGCCAGGAACTTTTCCACCTTTTTTTCGGTATCCACGACCGATCCGACAAATACGTCCTCTTATGGCGCGATGGGTGGGGTTACTTCTTCAGGCTCGGGTACACCGGCCGGGGAATACACTCCCCAGTCCGATGATTTTTATTATCACAACGGCGAAATGGTCGGTACCGCGGTCAGCACCGCCAACGGCCATACCTACCTGATCTATTCAACGGACGGGATGAACTGGTCGGCGGACTCCCTGATCGGTACGGGAAACGCCCGCTCGATCGTATCGGCAGCGGACACCTTCTATATCGTCGGGGGAGATGGATCTTATTATACCGTCACTTTCGGCCAGGCGCCGGCACCGCCGACCTTACTCCGGTTCGAAGCGGAGGCGGTTCGATCCTTTGGTGGTGAAGACGCCCGGCTCCGCTGGGATATAAAAGGAGATTCCGGCATAGCCTACTTTTTGGTTCAGCACAGCGTTGACTCGATCCAATGGGACAGTATCGGAAGCGTAAATGCGGAAAGAAGGAAACATAAGGGCGAAAGGCACGAGGACGAGGTACAGGCAATCGATCATTATCAATTTACGCAGGAAAATCCGCCTGCCGGCGCCAATTATTACCGGCTGGGGATCACGGCTGACAATGGTCAGCGCTCGTGGAGCGTCGTCCGCAAGGTCGAGATCAAAAAAGATATTTGTATCTATCCCAACCCGGCCCGCGACGTCCTTCATGTGCAATTGCCCGAACCAGGACGGTCCAGACTGATCATATTTAATCGCGGCTGGATACCGGTGCGGGAAGCAGAGGGCAGGGGCAGTGACGTCACGCTCGAATTGCGGTCGTTGTCGCCGGGGAGCTATTATTTACTGGTGCTGCAGGATGGACAGCGGTATGGCGCGGAGTTTATAATCCAGTAAATTTGACAGCAGGCCAAAAAAAGCCATGTAAATCAGGTATTTACAAGGCTCGTAAAGTGCGCAGGATGAGATTGCCTCCGGCGATCTCCCGCCTCCCGGCGGGGCGGCTACAGCAAATGGCCCGCCGCGCCTGTCGGCGCTCGGTTTTTGCACTTGTCCGCTCTTGTGAGCAAGCTCACACCGCTCCCAAATGCAAAAACCCCTCAGCAAAGCTGAGGGGCCATTTGTTGTGCGCCTTCCGATACAAATTACGAACTATTTTATGGGGGATTTAATTCGGCTGGCGAATATATGTGATTGATGTTCAGATGTAATTCTTGAGAAAACTCCTTTTTGGCAGCTATTTATTTAATTCATATATGGAAAAGTTATCATGAGGTTATAGTTTACAATAATGAGAGGGCATTATCGAGCTCCGGAACTCGGAACGGGGCTTAGATATTTTAGGGTAGTTAACTTTTGGACAAATATAAACCTTCGATAATTAGGGAGATGGCGGGGCCAAAGTCGTCGGAGAACTGTAACAAGCCGTCTACCCCTTGAGGTAGATGTGCCGTGATCTCCTCATATACTTTCTCAATAGATAACCTGCCTATCAATTTTTGCACCTGGATTTGGTCCAGCAAGACAGTATTTACGGCGGCGATTACCTTCCCGGACAACCCACTAAAACCCTGATCGCCGAATTTGGCAAGTACTTTTTTACCGACTTTGTAGGCATAATGGTGGTTTTCCTCGTCTGGGGCGAAAAAGCCGTCTATGGTACTGTCACTAGATGGCGTATAAACTTCCAGATGGACCTTACAACCGTTAGCATCGGTTAAAGTGATATCAACATCCTTTGTGGTCTTAGTGGATAGGTTATTGAAGCGCTCTTCAAAACTGACCGCCACTCCCTGCTGCTGGAAGTAATGGGCAATCGACAATTCGCTTAGGGTTGACCAAAGATTGGACTGGTCAAGGTTGCCTATCTTCCCTTTGAAGGATTTATCGACTATTAGGCCGGGAAAACAATGTAAATAATAATTGAGCTTGTTGATAAGAGACGTGGCTTTCTTGGTGCCTGGGTCCTGGAAATCGTATTGTATCCCCAACCCGCTGACAACGCAGGCCGTTAATAGATTATAAGGAGTATGCTTTAGCACATATTTTTCAGTGCTCTCGTTCGCGAGCCTTTCTTCCCAGTTTCGATAGTCTGCGGCATTGATCACTTGCTTTAGATGCGGCAGTCTTTCAACGGCTAATTTTGCAAGGGTAATACATTCGGAGGGGTTTTCCAATAACTTCATCTGGCTTAATCTATTCGTCAAAGGTCAATAAAAGGAAGCAATAAACCAGCAGCCTTCGGGATTATAGAAATAATATGCCAGTCGATGTTAGAACGTATGCTTATTTTCAATTTGCTTAACTATGAGTCGATGAATAAACTTTAATGGTTATTGAGACGGTGCGAAAAGGGGCAATAATCGAGGGGTATTGGATATTGTTGGTATTTTTGATGTAAATAACGCCTATGAAGGACGCCTATAATGCTTCCGCCAGCCAATTTCTATTTAAGCAAAATGAGGATAATGACGAAATCTCAATCTACGAAGGACCAATGAAGTTACATTCAACGATGGACGCCTTTCAAAAACCGGATAGTAAAGGTAAGGTTGTATACACCTGGTACCCCTTCCCGAGGGTTCAGTATGATCTGACATTCGATGACTATAACGGTTTGGTTGTCGGCGACGGATTCACGATTGCTCATGAAGGGTTGGCTGGACCAACCAGTTTTTACAAATTAACTGAGGATCATCGTGGCCATGTTAAGGGCTTTGTCGAGTTATATGAGAGCCCGGGTAAAGAATTGACCTTTGACAGCATTCTTTTTCAGTTTGTCAATCTGGCTCTTTTCGTGAAAAAACTGGAACCGGGCAGCCAAATACCTGAACCGGCAAATGAGTTATCTTTCTGCTTTGGCGATTTTTTCATCGTCTTGAAGAATGTTTTTCAGGAAAGCCAGTTGAAGTCGATTACTGGTAGGCATGGGAATATCCTAAATGGCGTGGTTGAGGTCAGAAAAGCAGGGTCTTTGATCGGGATAGAGGAAGCGAAGGACCTAATGAACGTCTTTTTTGAGTTCTTATCCTTTTGCAATGGCTTGCGCGTAAAGCCGATCCTGGCTGTCGGGATATTGGGTGGGGAAAAGAAGTATACCAGCTTTTTAACGGAGGTCAATATCTCGCCATTTTCTCCAAAAATTGGTTGGATGCCGGCGACCGTCGAAGAAGAGCGATTGAATGAGAGCTGGCAGAAAATGTATGAGTTGTGCAAGGAGGAAGAAGAAAAAAACTTTCTGGAACTTGCTATTCATTGGTACCTTGAGTCGCTTTCGATGAGGAGCGGTGTGGACGCTTCCATTTCTTTGGTGCAAAATGCCCTGGAGCTGCTTTCTTCAAGAATCCTGTATGAGAAGGAATTCATTCTTAGCCATGCGGAAAAGGGGGACAGAGTAACAGCCAGCTCAAAAATCAATATTCTTCTGACTTGGGCAGGTATCCCTAACGGAATTCCTGCCCATGCCTTGGAATTGGTGGAGTTCGCCAAAGGCAAGACCTTAAATACCGGGCCAGAGGTTATCACGCAGATCCGTAATGCCATTGTTCATCCGGATTTAAGGAATCGGGTCAAACATAGGAAAATGGAGCTTGGGCTAAAGAAGCAGGCATTGGATCTGGCGCTGCAATACGTGGAATTGATTTTACTTAGGTTATTTCGTTACACCGGTCAATTTCACAGTCGCTTCAGTGACCATCCCATTCAGGAATTCAGACGTGAACGGGTGCCGTGGGTAATGCTAAATGAAAGGGATTAAGTGTAGTATAAATAAGCGAACTATTTTCTCATCAGAAACGAACCATTGAAAATGGATAATCTGTCTCTCATTGACATCGATATCGTCCTAAGGATCGTAGCCAAAGACCCACTGGCGAGGGGTCACGTTAGCGACGGAGAGCTGGCCAAAATTCTTGAAAAAAGAGGCATTAACCCGGAAGGTTTAATTTCGCTTCTGAACAAACTGGAAAGAGATAAATTCGTAGACACCCATTTGAATGATCAAGGCATAAAAAGATATGCTGCATCGGTAGAAGGTCGGGAATTTTGGGATAGGGGCGGCTATGCCGGCCTGGAATTACAAAAAGCAGAAGCCAGGGAAATAGATGAGGTCATCAAACGGAAGTTGAGGATAGATCTCGCGAACGCGGAACGGGTCTATCGTAGTTATCGAACTACCCGGATATTGGCATGGATTGGTGCTGTCTCAGGATTGGTAGCGATAGTTTTTTCTCTTTTGAAAACTTTTTTTCATTTTCCGGCAAATTAAACGCTTTATGGCGGATCGCCTTGCTTCGGAACGATAAAGAAATGTTGACGTGATAATTATTTAAAACATACCTGGTGAGTGGCATAATACTTTTTCATATTCATTTGCATGGGCATTTTGCCCTAAAGAATAACCGCTGGTATGATTTTACTTTTGAGGGTAAAAGAAGCAGTGTGCTCATCAACAAAATCGATACCTCACTTCTGATCCATGATTTATTTAACTACCTGGATAAGGAAACGAAGGCGGGTGCTTTGAAGAATATTTCCCCGAAGTACAATCCTTTGGAGATAAGAAGTAGGGATGGGGATGATTTAATGATCCAGGGAAATGGAATAAACGACGCTTTTACGAAGCCTTTGGGCACGCTGATTCAGTTTGGGTCGAAATATCAGCGGGTGATAAAGGAAAAATATATTTCGGAAGTCATCGGCGTAGTAGAATTGTCAGACATAATAAAACCGAAGTCCCGATTTCGTACAAATTGAATATTGAGCTGAGATTAGTATTGGAAAATTTAACTCCGGAAGAGTTAGAAGTTTTTGCTAAGGTCGATAAGGTGCGAAAAATCAGAAATGGCATCGTCCATTAGGCTGCTGACGTTAGTGTGGAGGATGCGAAGTTCCCAATCGAGGCGGTTTATGATTTGATTGCTCTTTTTGAGGCCCGGGACCTGTTGTAATGTCAATAGCCTTGTTTTAATCGCCTGGTTGGCTCAACAATAGTTCAGATTTTTTGAAAAAGGGGTGATTTCACCTTTTTTTATTTGGCCGAATTTCGTTATCTATACTTAAAACGTAAACATTATGTTTTTGATTGCCGAGATACCGTTTCCAACCTTTATACCGTCGACTGTGTTAGGTTTGATAGCCCTGTTATTTTGGTATTTGTATAACTCCTATACTACTAAGAAAAAGGCGCAACTTGACGAAATTAATTCCGTAGAACAGAGTAACCGGATACGGGTAATTGAGATGAGGTTAAACGAATTAGGGGTGACTGTTGATACAAGTGATTTAACGGCCGAACAGAAATATGATCTTCTTGTAAGGCTTCTAAACAGCAAGATTAGAAAATATTTGATAGCTGCCATTACGCTTATCTCTTTATGCATTTTATTGGTCTTTCTTATATATACAAATCACACCAAAAACGAATCAAATGTTCAACATCTAAAAGAGGACACTTCTAAGCAAGATGGAAACGCTTTGCCAATTCCTACGAAAATATTAAACCAAAAAATTCATCATTTTTTGTTAGGGCCTGGGGCTAATTCTGATTGTAAGACCCTCAAGGATGCAATGGATCTTGTGCAAGATGGAGATACCATTTTTGCTGAAGATGGGGTTTATGATGGCGGTACAATTTCAAAAGGCCTTACTATTATTGGAAAGGGAGAAATAAATAAAATTAGGTTTGACCTTTTGAATGTGCGAGCAAAAATGAATCTTTCAGTTCAAGGATTGACTCTTAGTGGTTTAGTCATTTTCGCTAAAAGTAATGTCACGATTAATAATTGTGATATCTTAAGCAGCGGCATTGACATGTTTGACGGGTATCTTGACATTTCCAATTCTATTTTGGACGGGTCTCCCAAGGGAGGCTTTGCAATTTTTTTGAGATCAGGATCAGCTGCAGTTAGCACGTGTAAAATATTGCAATGGAAAAGCGGAATTGTCATAGAGACTGGAACCACTATTGAGGTAAAAAGTTCTGTGATTAACAATAATGAGACGGGTGTGCAAGTTTCTCCCGGAAGCACCGCGACCATCAAAGCCACCGATCTACGATTTAACAGGCACGTAGCAGTTGAAACGGGTAAGGTATTTGGCTCGGACGGTAAGGAAATGTTTGGGACTTTAATTGAAGAAAACAACCAATATAATTAGGTGATGTAAGCTCCTCTAAGTTAGAACAATCTATTTGTACGTGTTAATTTACTGGCTTGAGAAAAGTCAGGTTTGCCGGGAATAATGGAAAGGTTAGCCACGAAGACCCATCTTGGTTTGATAACAATAACTGTAAACCTCAATTCCCGATTAATATTGCTATTGTAGTTAGGGCAAACAAATTACTTGATTTTAGGCAGAAAAGAACTCTGGCCTGTACGTAGGTTGGGCGAATGAAGCATGGGATGATCCGCGATCTGGTTCAAAATTACATTGGCCAAGTACGAGAATGAAAGCAAAATTACAGAATCAGTTATAAATTTCGCTTCCAGTATTGAGCAATTTACTTCTGTTTACGAACAGTTTACTGGTGAATCAGTTGCCGTCGTTATCTATAATTACTTTGTTCAGGTTCAGCCCGTCGCAGGTAACAACGTGAAAACGACCCCTTTGTTGAAATGAGTACTTTACTTGATAAAAAGAATCGAGCAACTACGTAAATACGGAGATAGCTTACTGACTAATAGCGGTAGAAGAGACAATCCAAATCAGGGCCGAAAAGAGTAGTCTCGATAACTTTATCGGCAACGGAGAAAAGGTGAAGAGGTTCATAGTTTTGGTTTTAGTTAATATTTTCGTGCTAGAAGAAACAGGTTTTTTTCACATGGATTAGTAGCCTTCGATGAAAGTAATTAACATGGCTGATGAGGGGCACGTGAAAAACACGGTATTTTTCGGAATTAGTTAGCTGGCGGACCGATTATCGGCTGCGAGAAAACTAAAAATATTAGTATTTTGACATTTCTCTTTTTAACTTTGGCGTTATTATGGGTTACGTCCGTATCATCATTCACCTGTGCAACGGCGCAAAGCGGTCCGGTGTTCGCGCATTCAGCGAACCGATGAACTTGGTCGAAATCCGGAAGCATGCCTGGCAATTATCGGCGGAGGTGCTTGGACATGGCGAGATCGAAGACGTTACCGTAAAAGAGGTCCCGTCGGACGATCCGGCAGTTGTGGCACTAATTCTTAAAGAAAAGGGCATGAGAAAAAGGATTGCGCCAAGCGATGGAGTTCATCCTTATCTTAAGGATCAGGCGCGAAAGCCTCCCCGGTGACGGGATGAAAGGCGCGTGTGTAGCGCTAGTCGATCTTCGACCTTTTTTCAGCAAGCAGAAAAGCTCAATGTTGTTTGGACTGGGTATGGATGCTGGCACACCTTTTATAGACGGATTTAGCATGGCCCTCCAGGAATATCAGCGTAAGCGCTCCTTTAAGGACACTCCAGAACCAACCGGCGGGAAACCTGCGGGCGAAAAGCTCCAATTCGTGGTGCAGAAGCATGCGGCTTCCCATCTCCATTACGACTTCCGGCTGGAAATCAAAGGCGTCCTAAAAAGCTGGGCTGTACCCAAAGGCCCTTCCATGGATCCTGCGGTCAAGCATCTGGCCATGCTGGTCGAAGACCATCCGTTTGACTATAAGGACTTCGAGGGTATTATTCCGAAAGGCCAGTACGGCGGGGGTACGGTCATTGTCTGGGACCGGGGGACTTACGAGCCCGTCGAAGGCGCTAAGAGTAAAAAGGAGCAGGAATATATTCTAATGCGGGACTTTTTCAAAGGCACATTGACCTTTCGGCTGCACGGTCATAAGCTAAAAGGGATATTTGCCCTTGTCAAAACTCCTGCGCGGGGCGAAAATGCCTGGCTGCTGGTCAAACAAAAGGATGAGTTCGCCAGCACGGAAGATATCACCTTAAAAGATAAATCCGTAATGTCCCGAAAGACTATAGAAGTGATGAGCCAGGATAAGAATGCCCGCCAGTGGCAAAGCAACCGCGACGTTGATTGGAATGTCGGGCACGGAGCGGTAGGTCCGGTGAAGGCGGAAAAAACTCCTGCTAGGAAGACCGCTGGGAAATCTGCCAAAACAGCTAAACGCGGCGCGGTGGATAATCACCTTGATGCCGGCATTGAAGAGGGTAGGAAATCGCTTATGCCAACGGCCATTGCTCCCATGCTGTGTACGCTGACGAAAACGGTGATCAACGACCCTGAATACCTATACGAAATCAAGTGGGACGGTTACCGGATCATCGGGTACGTCCAAAAGAAAAAGGTCCGTCTCGATTCCCGGAGCGCCCTGGACTATACTTCCCGCTATCCCCGTATTGTGCAAGCCATGAAGGACCTGGGCCATGATGCTGTCCTCGACGGTGAGGTTGTCGTATTCAACGAGGAAGGCATGCCGGATTTCGATGCGCTGCAACTGTACAATGGTCACAGCACTGATATCGTGTATTGCGTTTTTGACCTCCTATGGCTTGACGGATATGACCTGAAGGACTTGCCTCTGGAGTCCCGCAAGGCGTTGCTGACAGACCTGGTGAGCGGTAATTCGGTATTTCGGGTCAGCGATTCGTTCGACGACGGAGCGGCCCTGTATGAAGAAATGCTGAACCGTAACCTGGAAGGTGTTGTCGCCAAACATCGGTCCAGTCCCTACGTCCCCGGTCAACGCGCGAATGAATGGTTGAAAACGCCCACTCGCAAGCGCCAGGAATTTGTCATTGGCGGCTGGGCCGAAAGCGATAAATCCCGAGCCTTCCGGTCGCTGCTATTCGGAGCATACAACGGAAAAAATCTCGAATGGATCGGCCGTTCCGGGGGCGGTTACAAGGAAAAGGAGATGCCGGGCATTCTCAAGACCCTCGAAGGATTGGAAACAGATCGCTCCCCATTCGTTAATAAAGTTCTCGACACGAAAGGCGCCAAAATTCACTGGATCAAACCCAAATTGGTCGCCAATTTCGAGTTTGCAACCTGGACGAAATCCGGCCGGATTCGGAAGCCGGCTACTTTTTTGGGTTTCCGGCAGGATAAAAAGCCCGGCCAGGTTGTTCGCGAGGTCCCTAAGCCCATCACCGAGGTTGAAGAGGAAGTCCACGACGAGACCTCGTCCCCGGCGAAACCGCCTGCAGGAAACACCTCAATCCGCAAGATTAGTTCCGCCAAAGCATCCGTGCGCAAAAAGCAATCCCGCAATTCGCCAGAAACCATGGCAGCCAGCAACTGGCCGGCGGTTGAAGCGCAGCCACAGGAGGAACATGACACGATCGATATAGGCGGTTGCTCGGTGGACCTATATAATGTCGATCGGGAGATCTGGAAAGGCATTCCCAAGGCCCGGCTGATCGAATACTACCACAACATCGCTCCATTCATCCTCCCTTATCTCAAAGACCGGCCCGAAAGCCTGCACGTAAAGATGACAAGCGCCGGTGGTCCCGGTCTCTATATAAAGGATATGGAAGGCCGTCAACCCGAATGTGCGGAGGTGTTTACCGACACTCGACGTCACCCGGCGAAAGGCAAGCGAAACCAGATTGACTATCTCGTTTGCAATAACGAATCGACGCTTCTTTGGATGATCAATCTCGGCTGCATCGATATCAATCCCTGGAATTCGCGGACTGGTGCTCCGGATAATCCTGATTACGTGGTCATCGATCTGGACCCGACGGTCAAGGACGAGAAAGCCGGCTACATGGACAAACTTCTGGATACGGCCCTCGCGGCAAAGGCATGGTGCGACAAGCATAAGGTCAAAGCTTTCGCGAAGACTTCCGGTAAGACGGGAATGCACTTCTATATTCCTTGCGCCGGCATCGATTATCCCCAAGCGAGGGAGATTGCAGAAAGGATTTGCGCTGCCATTCATGATCTGGTACCGGAATCCTCGACGACTGAAAATGGCATTTCCCAGCGCGGCGACCTGGTCTATATTGATCCATCCCAAAATGACTATGCGGATACACTGGCCGCGCCTTATTCCGTCCGGCCATTCCACATTCCGACCGTATCGACGCCTCTGGAATGGAAGGAGATCAACCGGCGCCTGAACCCCCAGGCTTTTACGATCGATACCACATTAGCCCGCCTCAAAAAGAAAGGTGACGTATTTGCGGGTGTTTTGGACAAGAAGGTCGCCGCAGCTAATTTTAAAGTACTTTCAAAAATCTGATTGCGGTGCCAATAGGCTGCGGGGCTGCTCGGCGGCCCGGTATGCCTGGGTAGGCCCAATTTGGTGATTAACGAATATTTTAAATATAACAGCGACCGGTCATACTCTGTCCGACGAATATCGGGTTTAGTGCAGTTAACCCTCGAAATATTTCCTATAAAGCTTTCCGTGAAAGTCTGTTGAGTTTACTGGTTGTTTTTCGTCATTGGAATAATGACCGACTCATTCGGCAGCGAATACGATTCGCTCCGGGAAGCATACCCTCCTTTTTCACTTGGATGCGAATAAGATTCGTGTCAACCTCTAGATAGAAATTTCCGTTTTGCTCCGAGTAGTATTCCTTTGGTTGACCACTACTGAGATCTCGGCATCAACAATGCTAGCGTTGGCCTTATCGTCTACTACTGTTCCTGACAATTTATAACGAATATGTATTTGTCTTGGCTGAGCTGCTCACTTGTTGCAGCAGTTGAGTTTACGCTTGATATTGATTTGCCGCATCACAAAGCCTTAAGCCAGCGAGACATATGTTCTCTGAAGAGTAAGATCAGCGGATTGCACTTAAGCAAGATAGAATTCTGAATCTCTTTCAAGCCGGGCTGTTGTGCGACTGTGAGTTCATGAATGAATTATCAATTTCGCTTCTGCAGGTTCGATAATTTTTGTGGATATCGATTTTACGAGCTCTTCTGAGTCCCTATACAAAAAGGGCTCGAGCACCCATGGATAATGTCTGTAATGTTCGAATAGAGAGTATTCGGCTTCTGAATTTAAGATAATTGGTTGAACTGGCACGTGTGGAAGACTAGGAATAATTCTCTCCAATTCTTGCGGTATACTCCTGGCGTTGGTAAGATCAGCAATTATAAACTTGGATAAGTGCGCGAGAGTAGAAATTGTTTCCGTCAGATCTCTGCTTTTTGGCTTTTCGAAATCAAATAGGACGGGTAAGTAGTTTCTTGATCTCAATTCCTTTCGGATAGCATCAAGGATTTCTTTAAGTTCATGAGTAAAACTGCCTAAAATTAATACAACCTTCGAAGTTATTGAATCAATTGCATTCCTTATGTTCTGGTTATTAAGAAGTAGGTAAATAAATTGCGCAACTTCCATATTGTCAACTGTAATTAATGATTCGGTCGGCAAAGTAATGATAAGATTGTCCTGGATGGCATCGGTCGTGTCGAGATTCCATGCTGATATTCCATAAATACGGCAATCTGTAAGATCCGCTGCCTGCAATATCGTATCTGCCATTATTGCCCTCTCAAGATTTGCTCCATTTAACTTCGCATTTGACAATTGGGCATGGTTGAAACGTACTCCTCTAAGGTCGGCGAATCTGAGATTTGCATATGTTAGATTGGCGTAGTCTAGTCTTGCGTTATATAAGCTTGCTGACTCCAGGTTCGCACCTTTAAGATTTGTGCTAAATAGCATAGCATTGTTTAAACCAATTCCACTTAAATCAGCGCCTGATAGATCTGCAGAAGTAAGATTGATCTGGTTCAAATTTTTCCAACCAAGCTTCATCTCGTCATAGCTAAGCCGACCTGCGTGAAATTCCGAATGGAGCTCATTAATTTCACTAGGATGAGGGATATATTCAGCAATAAATCTATGGTAATCAAATTCTCTAAGAAAGGAGAAATCTAATTGACTCAAATCCGGTTCTCTCCGACCGCCGGGCCAACCATTGTATTCATATTTCATCCATTGATTCCAGGTTTCCACACCTTGCTTAAGAATCGCCACGTGCTCGGGGTTGGCCATGTCAACAATGTTTCATTCTTAGTATTGCGGGCTTTCTTGTTATGTTAGGTGTAATCACAGTTATCCTCTGCTGTTTATTAAAGGTACTTTAGTATCTTTTATTATCAAAAGGCATTTTATTAAATCTTTGAAGACCGAATCAGATTGCCGGCTTTAGTAGTCCTGCACCTGGTTCCTTTGCTGTCCTATGTGTAGAGCATCATGAGGGGGCTGCATTTTGATCCCACTTAATAGCAAGTGGATGATCGGTACATCGCTCTTTGGCTAATGATTGGCGGAATGGTCCGGTATTACAGGCTATAGTATAGCACGAAAATTTGTGTATAACCGGAAACAGTCATACTGTCCCCGACAAATATTCAGTTTCGTACTGTTAACCTCGAATATTCCTTATCAGGCTTTCCGTTACGGGCCGCATCGATTACAAGCGGGATAGAAAAAGTGGTCATAGTGCATTGCATACTGTTATTCTTTGAATACCTTCGTACGGTTGCAGAATAAGTTCAAATTATGGTTGCTACTAGGGCTGACGGCGTTGGCGGTCGGCCTCGTTTTGGCGCTACACCCGGTACCGCAAGCGCTGGAATACCACAATTTTGCGGATCAGCGGATGCTGTGGGGCATTCCGAATTGCTTGAATGTATTGAGTAATTTCCCTTTCGTTGTGGTGGGTTTCATCGGCCTGGTTGCGGTGCAGAGGGCGAGGGTTGCGGTGCCGGTGGCCTGGATGTATGGGACGTTATTTATTGGAGTATTGCTTACTGGGTTTGGCTCGGCTTACTATCACTGGCGCCCGGACAATAATACACTTGTATGGGATCGGATTCCGATGACCCTTGTATTCATGTCGTTGCTGGCGGCGACGGTGGCGGAATTGGTAAGCCGGCGACTGGGATTGTGGTTGTTTGTGCCGTTGCTGCTGTTGGGGGTGTGGAGTGTGTTGTATTGGCATTGGACGGAGTTGCATGGGCATGGGGATCTGAGATGGTACGGGTTGGTGCAGTTCTATCCGGTTCTGTTCATCCCTCTACTTTTGTGGTTGTATTATGTCCCGGCATACAATAGGGCGATTGTGTCTCTGGTGTGGGTGGTGCTCTGGTACCTGATGGCGAAAGGGGCGGAGGCACTGGACAGACAGATCTATGAGGCGATTGGGGTTAGCGGGCATACTTTGAAGCACCTGGCGGCGGCGATGTCAACGTTGTGCCTGGTGCAAATGTTTGGGAGAAAGTACCGTAAATATTCTTGAGATTCAAAAATGTGATGCCGTTTTGCTGGCGGTTACCTTGCGGCGCATTGAGGGATAGTCACTCCTTCTTCCATAGGAAGTGCCGGTTTCCGGGTCTTTTGCTGTGCCAGATTTTCTAAATTGAGGATAACAACTGATTAATGTAGGTCATCCAATCATCTTTTAAGGCAATCGGGATTTGATAAAATCTGTCTGAGGATTGGTCATAGAAAAACGCGCCATAAGCACTAATTTGGATCTTATGCATCTGGCCGCTCAACTCATATGTGGCAACCCAGCCGCCCATCCAGACAGGTTTGATTGAATCGGGTAAGATTGTAGAGGTACCAATATACATCATTGTGGAGTCTTGTCGGAGAGGCCGGCTATAGAGCTGGTTGAGAGAGTCGATTGGTATCTTAAAAATTACTGGCTCTGGAACTTTATAAATTTTCCAATTTGAGGTTTTGCTCCAGTTGATCTGCGCCAAAGTATTTAGTGTTCCGCAAAGTAATAGGAAGACAAGGAAGGGTTTCATTATTTGTTTAGTCTCTTTGGTTCAGCAATTTTATTACAAAAGTATCTGACAACATTATCAGACCGATGATTATAGTAACGAGATAAAGGACCAGCCAGAGCAGGTCGCGTTGAATATCGCCAACGCCTATAAACAGTCCAATGACACCCGTGAGTAAACTTCCCAGACCGAGGCAGATATAGAGTACGCTAATTCGCTTGATGACATTAAAAAGCCTTAAGATGAAAGCGATACCAGACAGTAATAGTATTGCCAACCAATAAACCCAAAACCACCCGAAGATGCCGGGCACACCGCTTCCGTTCATGGACAACCTTAGGAATAACAGCGCCGTGATAGTATGAAATGCAAAGCTGGATATGAGAAAAAGCCATTTCATTCGCGTTATTCTAATTGCATTGGCCGGCATTGGGCTGACTATATCCTGGCGTTATGTTAAGCGTCATGCCTGGTACACTTGTATTTTTCATATCCTGACCGAGGTCCCCTGGATCATCACCCGCTCCGCCGGGCCAGGTACCGATAGTTGCCGGTAATGTAATACCTCCTTCCGTCATTGCGTTTATGGCAAAGGTGGTGCAATTATTTGTATTAAGGTTATAGGTAGCCGTACTTGTTGAAGTTACAAAATTCAGGATGTTGAAGAATTGTGCATTATCGACGGTGAATGTCCCGCTTACGTTATAATAGTGGTTCTCATCGTCATTCAACTGACCGGGCGAAGAAGGGGTGCGCGGTACAATAAACCCTGACGGGTAGAAACCCACATTCCGCGTAATGGTAGTAGATCCATAAGTCTCCGTCAAAATCAGGAAGGTATGCCCCGTATTAACTACATTATTTGCCTGAGTAGATCCAGAAGATCCGCCGGAAGTAAAGGCCCAGGGGGTCCTTGTACCGGGATCAGGTTGACTAACACATACGGTTACGGTGTAGGTATGATCGGTTCCTCCGACATTGGTGAAGCATTGGAGGTACGTTTTGATCGATTTGATGACATTGTTACCAGGCATCAGAGTCACAGTCGGAGCGGCGCCTGAACCACCACCGCCTCCCCCGGGACTGGTCCCGCCGACAGTGCCCACGGCGTCGCTGGCGCTGCTTTCGATGTAATTTACGGTGCAGCCGGCGTCTTCGGTCCATTCATAGGTCTCATCGAGTTCGGGGGAGTAGTTATAGCCGGAAATGGTGTAGCAGGTCTGAATGATTTCAAGCACGTCGGGTTGCTTGGTATTCGGGATATACCGCCTGATTTTGCCGTCACTGGTGTACAATAATTTCTCGACCGGGTTTCCCAGCCAGTCTTCAATGAACTTTATGCCGGTAAAGGGGCGGGTAGGGTCCTTAAAATAACTGGAGTCGGGAAAGGCGGTAATGACCCGGGCGGTGTTTCTGCCGGTACTGTCGTTGTAAAATAGGAGTTGCGTTAGGTAATCCAGGTGGAAAAGCTGGACCCTGGCAAAGTTGGCTTTCATTAGGAGGGCGTTATCGAATACGATAGGCATCAGGATGCCGGTGCTTTTGCCAACCTGGACGACCTGGGCCAGATCCCAGCGGATTGTCTTTGGCTGAGAGGCGCGGTAATTAACGGAGTAAGCTGTGGTTGAAACGGAGTCGATGTACTTTCGGGCGGCAGCGGTAAGATTTGGCTTGTCGGTGGTCGACTGGGTAATGTGCTTGTTACAGGTAATAAGCAACAGGACAATACCTGGAAGTAAGAGACGGAGAAGGTAATTGAAACGATTCATGTCGGATGGTTTAAGCTGGTTGGCCTAAATTTAGGCGACAGCACGAAACCAAAAAATGATAAAAATCAGAAAATCGGCTGACGACTAAATAAAACACTTAGATGGAGACGGTTCGGTGGCAATTTTATAGCAGCGAATTGCGCTCTTTGCAATTTATGTGACTTTCAGGTCCGGTACTCAATTCCGGAGGGCGCTGTTGAATTGTTGCCAATAAGCGGCCCAAAAGAATGAGACTGCCAGTTGCTGGCTGAGTATAGAATATCTTAGGTCGGGCATCGGTCCGGCGACGGGGACTAAATGGATCCATTTGTCGAGGATCGGCCGCCGGGGCTTGCCAATTTTATATTGCCGATAGAAGTGCTCCACTACATCAAAGACGTCGTCAGCGTGTTTCGCTTGGAAACAGCAAAAGTTGACATAGGCTAATTCATTGTCGTAATCGAACTCAATGCTGGCGCCGTTGAGCATAAGGAGAAGGCGTATATTTAGCGGAGTGCCGGGAACTCTTGCACCCAGTCTGCTGTCTACCCCACGGAGCGAAGCTCCAAGCCTGGCGATCTGGCAAGAGTGGCTAGTAATTCCGCTTATGAAGCCGGGGGGAAGACAATATTGTAATTCCATGGTTGATAAGTTTGGTTCAGGGCAAAGAAAAAAGTTTTCAGGATCATAATTTCTGATATATATCATTTTCTTGGTTCTTTTTAGGGCTTAGCTTTATTCGGATCGAGTTTGTTAATCCTTAATTTTTCCAACCATGAGAAAGAAGAAGCCGGTTAATGTCAATTTATTAAATGGAGTTATTGTGCCTGGCGAAACTTACTTTTTGCTAAGTGAGTCGCATAGCCATTTAGACGCGGGGCCGATAGAGGACCTGTTCACGATCCGAACTACAGAAGATTTATTGGCGGCGATCGAAGCAATGGACCTTGTCATATTTGAGCGTTTTGAGTATAGAAGGTTATTGGAAGTGAGAAGCCGGGACCATGATCGTTCTACACTTAGATTAAAGTGCTATGACAAAATGAGAAAGCTGAATCGCCCAATTTATCTATTTCTGCATAGAATTCCTGGAGTCGGTGAAATGATCAAGCAGGTGAAGGAACGCAGTGGAGATGGAATAACGGAAAACGAAACTCAGCCTGAAGGTCAGGAAGGGCAGGAGGTTATGGGATAGCGTTACCGTTATTGCCGATGGTTGCGTCAGGCGGTAGATGGTTACATTTATCCTGCAATAATAGGAATTTTGAATACCGGTGTAAAAAGTAGGAGGGCATCTAGGTTGGTAGCTGTAATAAACTTTATTTTACGCTGAACCTATAGCCTTATCCATGGAAGAGATATTTGAGTTCCTGAGTTTAATTTATCCGCTGTCTCCTGAGTGCCTAGAATATCTGCGGAAAGTTGTCAGATCGCGCCGGCTTGCGAAGAACGAAGTCGTTCTCCGGATTGGCGAAGTGAATAGCCAACTTTATTTTATAAAAACGGGAGCGTTGCATTGCTACTATTTTGTAAACGATAAACCCGTTTCCGATTGGTTTTTTTGGGAAAATGAGACGGTTGTATCCATCGGGAGCTTTTATGACCAGTTGCCGAGTGAGGATTGCATCGTCACCATGGAAGAGACGGAGGTATTTTTTATCACTAAGGAGCAGTATGACTATGCTTGTCTAACCTTCCTTGAATTCAACTTCATTGCCCGCGTCTTGTTGGAAAAATACCTGAAAGAATTTCATGGTCATGCACGCTTCCTCCGAAAGGTCAAGTCCAAAGACCGCTATCAGATGGTTCTTCAGAAATATCCGGAAATTGTTCAGCGGGTGCCGGTCGGACCGCTGGCTACCTGGCTCGGCATGGAGCCGGAAACGCTTAGCCGAAAGCGCGGCAAACGCGATTAATTGATATTTATCATTTTTTTTTATTGCATTCCATTCTAATTTTATTCCGGTTGATCGTCACAGGGACTAAAACGGGAACTGATGGGACCGAAGGGTATAAAACCGGTGCACGTTCTAATCGCCGATCAGAATTGCATCGTGAGAACCGGAATTAAAGTACTGCTGATGGAAACGAGGTCTTGGCAGTGCTTTCAGGTTACAGAAGCTCGGTCAACAGAGCAGGCCATTGCTTTGCTGTCGGAAACTGCATTCGATATCGTTCTGCTGGAATGTGGGTTACCGGGAATAGGTGGCATTAAGGCAACGTCGCTCATTCTTAGCAGGTGGCCACGAACGGCCATATTAGGCATTTCTCATGACGAGGATTGCCTGGTCGTTGAGCGGATGGTAAATGCCGGTGCAAGGGGTATCATCCTGAATAATGTTGAGGCGGACATGCTGGCATTTGCTATTCGTACGGTAATGTCAGGGCAGATCTTTTACAGTAGTGAATTGGCCGTACGGTTGATGGAGCGGATGAAAGGGATTCCGCCAAATGGTATGGAAAGGTTGACGGTGCGGGAGAGACAAATTTTTGGTTTCGTTATGGAAGGTATCGCCGGGAGAGAGATTGGGTCGAAGTTGGGGATTGCCAAAAGAACAGTTGACAAACATCTGCAGCACATCAATCACAAGCTCGGGACCCGATCCCCTCTGGAATTGGTACAGGCCGGCTTGCGTATGGGGCTTGTAAAAGGATGGGATGAAAAAAGTTCGTTTCATAAATAGGATAGGTTGATGGTTTCTGACAGTAGTGGATTCAGGTTTAATGGGCAGTTGAAGTCGGCGCGGGGTGCGGTTGTGAAGGCCGGCCCCGTTGCCGTTTCTGAGACAGCGTATGTAGTAATTAAAAATGTATTGTCGTGTACATGGAGTGTAGTGGCGTTATTTGCCCGCAGGCTGCACACAGTTATTGGCAGTAATAGCACAGTTATATGTCAGATCAACACAGTTACTAATTCGCTCAAAAAAAACTTTACTTTTTCTAGGAATTAACAAATAGAATTCCTTACTTAGTCGACGCAAACGCTACTCCGCTCCCTGCAAAATATCTTTCTCGTTAACATCCGACTCTTCTGTCCTTCCCTACGGTTAGCTATCCCTGCCCCATATTAATAATCATTCAACCTTTCACCCTTTAACCTCCAGGCTACCATGAGACATCTTTGTCTTGCCGTGCACGATAGGCTGCATGCCCATTTTCGACGATCATCCCGTCTTCTTTCCCTCTAAAAGATTTATTGCATTGTCACCGCAGTAGGTAACTGCTGAACAACTATTCCTATGGCTTATAAACAGGCTATATGCCTCATGGCAGCGCTATGCCTTGCCGTAATGGTCGCCCAGGCGCAGTCCGTCGATTCCGCCATTACCAAGCTGACCAACTTCCCGGCAAAATTCTTTAGCCGGGTTAATCGCGAGACGTCCAGCTTTAATCGTCAGCTTACCCGGCAGACCGAACGATATTTGCAACGAATGGCCCGAAAGGAAGAAAAGCTTAGGTCGGAATTATACAAGACGGATTCCGCCAAAGCAAAGGCGCTATATCCCCAGGATCCGAAGCAGCAATATGCCGCGTTAATCCAGAAATTCAAACAAGATAGCTCAAAGGTCTTCACATCCATGGGACCGGAATACCTGGCCCGGGTAGATAGTCTACATGTGGCGCTTGCCTTTCTTAATAAGAATCCCGACCTCGTGAACGCCAGCCCCGCCTTACAGGCAAAGATGCAAGCTTCTTTGGCCAGCCTGCAACAACTACAGGCCAAATTGCAGGCAGCTGACGCCGTCAAGCAATTTATTCAATCCCGAAAGGCGCAGATCCAGCAGACGCTAAGCAATTACGCGCATCTCCCCTCCGGGATAACGAATGCCGTGACCGGGTATAAGAAGCAGGCCTACTATTATGCCGATCAGGTGCGAACTTACCGGGCGATGCTCAACGATCCGGGTAAGACCGCTCAAACTGCTCTGGCGCTGGTGTCGAAGGTGCCCGCATTTAGAGGTTTTATGAAAAAGAATAGCTTTCTCGCGGGTCTGCTGGGCGTGCCTCCCGGTTATGGATCGGACAAAGCGGTGGAGGGCTTGCAAACCAGAAGCCAGATCACGGCGTTGATCCAGTCAAAGATCGGGTCATCAGGCGGCGGAGCCGCCTCGCTGCAAAACAGTATCAACACCGCCAAGGCCGACATCACGAAGCTTCAAAACAAGCTCAGCAAGCTGGGTGGCGGCGGCGGCAGCGGCATGGACGTGCCGGATTTTAAGCCCTCGGATCAGCACAGTAGAACTTTCCTCAACCGCTTGCAGTATGGCTTCAACCTCCAAACCACCCGAGGTACCTATTATTTTCCAAACTATAGCGACATCGGGCTTTCGCTGGGGTATAACCTGGGCCATTCCAATAGCGTTGGGATAGGATTAAGTTATAAGATCGGGCTTGGGACCGGCTGGCAGCATATTGCCTTTTCCAGTCAGGGGGTCGGGTTGCGATCCTGGGTTGACATCCATGTGAAGAAGAGTTGGAGCGCCGTGGGCGGATATGAGTTGAACTATCTGCAGCCCTTTTCTTCCTTCAAGGATATCCGGCAACTTAACACCTGGACCCAGAGCGGTTTAATAGGGATCGCAAAAACGATCAGCCTGAAAAGCACCATTCTGAAAAAGACCCAGGTACAATTGCTGTGGGATTTTCTCAGCTATTCGCAAATTCCGCAGCAGCCGCCGGTAATCTTTAGGGTCGGTTATGGATTTTGATCACATCCACTATTGAATCATTGAAAATATGAGAAATTATTTGGTATTTCGATGCTTTGCTACTGCCTTTTTATTGGCAGGGACGCTTGCCTGTTGGGCGCAATCCACTTACCCCGGGCTGGCGGTCAACCAGAGTTTCACCCCCCCTTCACCAAATGCCCAGGGATTTCAAAGCTATGACAACGATCCGGTGGCGCTTTATACCGGGCTTCCATCGGTGGCCATCCCGATTTACACCCTCAAGTGTGGGACCTTATCCGTCCCCATTAGCCTGAGTTATAATAGCAATGGGTTCTTCCCCTTACAAGATGCGGGTTGGGTAGGCTTGGGCTGGACCCTCAATGCGGGGGGCACGGTCAGCCGGATAGTGGAAGGTGATGCGGACGGCACGCTGAATTCCGGCCACAATTATGGCCAATACAATTTGGGGGACAGTGTTTTTTCCAACCCTAATGTCGATAGCTTCCTTCAAAAGGCGTACAATATGAACCTGGCGTACGGCAATAATACGTACGATCTGGCCCCGGATATTTTCGACGCGGAATTCAATGGAATGGGGGACCAGTTCTTTTGGATCAGCGGGAAAGCGTATATGCTCTCTTACGACAAGCAATTCAGCATTTCCTGGCCGGGCTACTCCAGCAATATCGTTATTACGACAGAAGATGGCACGCAGTATACGTTCGGATCGAAGGAGACGACAACGGATAATTATTACGGCGGCTCCGATTCGATAGCGCAATCTTTCACGTCCGCGTGGTTCCTCACGCAGATCGTCTCCGTTCAGGGGGATACGGTCGCATTTAATTACACCTCATACAATTGGCAACAGACCACGATCCCTTATCAGGCTTGCTATACGTTATCGGAGACCTCCGGGCAGCCTGATCTGGGCTATGATCCCAATGAATACCTGGTTCATCCCTCTATTACTACGCAGATCCTGCAATCGATCGTCTGCCGGAATGGCCGCGTCTCGTTCATACCCGATCCGGCAGGCCGAACGGATATCAGCGGGACATTGCCACGGCTTCGGGAAATTGTGGTGATCGACAGCCTGACCGGCGATACGGTCAAAAAGAATTTGTTTTCTTATAAATACTTTGGGCTATCGACGGTAAATCCTACGCTATATGAACGGCTTGCCTTAAAGACGTTCAGTTCTGTCAATCCGCTGATCAGCGCGGATTCGCTTACCTATACTTTCAAGTACATCAATGAATCGGATACGGCCATTAATGGATCGGGTGTTGGATTTCCTGCAAAGAACACCTTCGGAACCGATTATTGGGGTTATTACAATGGCGCTCAATCAAACTCGACGTATGTCCCATCGCCGAACTGCATTTATTATACCACCCCGCCACCACCGGGGGCCAGCTTCAGCAGCGGGGTTGTCCGGGATCCCAACTCCACTTACTCAACGTATGGGATTCTCGACACCATTGTCTATCCGACGAGCGGTTACTCCGCCTTCCAGTACCAGCAGAACACTTATGTAAACGACACCCTCGCAACGATCAATGGCCCGGGGCTATGTCTTCAAAGCAGCAAGATGTTCGATGGGATCAATCCCAATCCGGTTCTTCAGAAGAATTATACGTATCTGCAGGACAATGGATCTCTCGGTTCCGGCGTGCTGCCGAACGAGCCCAGCTACAATGGCCCGCTGATCGTCGAGACCACCTACAACTACCTCGTCGATACGGTAACTACGATCTATAGTCAGTACGCGGCTCCGAACGCGAGCGGCGGGATTGGCGGGATCAATTCCGGGTTCTATTATTCGAAGGTCACCGAGTCGGTTACGTCGGATGGCGAGACCCATAAAACGGATCATTATTTCACTGCATTCCCCGAGATCTTTCCTGATGTGCGGGAGACAAAGCGGATCGACTATATCAACACCATTAACACCAATATTTTCACCCCGGTATCCCAGACGATCAGCAATTACAGCTATTTGACGGATACGTCGGTCAACTTTGTGGATGCCTTCATCGATTCGGAAAATGTCAACATTCACCATGCTCCGAAGGTCTGGTATGCTTTCGGCTCCTACTACGATAATTGGAACACCTATTGGGTCTATCCGACTTCCCAGCAAACGACCCAATACGATGTGAACGGCAACAGTCTCACGACGACGACCAATTATCACTTCAACAGCAGTACCCGAAATCTGACTTACACGGAGACGCAGGGGTCTGACGGGCAAACGCTGGTCAAGAAATTCAAGTATCCTGAAGATTATACATCCGGCATTACTGGCAGTATGGTATCTCACCATGTCATAAGTCCGGTCATAGAAAATCAAACCTGGTTGAAACAAAATTCGGCTGACTCGCTGCTAATATCGGGGTCTATCACCCAATACGACCAGTCTATCTTCAAGCCGGACACGACTTATTCGGTCGAGACCGTTGCACCGATCGGGAGCTTGTCCAACGAGACGACATCGGGAGGGCTATACAGCAGCTTGCTCAGCGACGCGCATTATGTCAGAAAGGGGCAGCTTCAATATGATGGGAATACCAATTTGAGCGTGGCCACCAAGGCTTCAGATATCCCGGTCAGTTATATTTGGGATTACCGGCATTCTAGTCCGATCGCTGCGGTCAGTAATGCCGTTCAGGCGGATATTGCCTATACCTCTTTTGAGGCGGATGGAAAAGGGAATTGGACCTTCACCGGCAGCGATACGCTCGATCCGGCGGCGCCGACAGGCGATCATTACTATAACCTTCACAATGGGAATATTTCCAAATCCGGTCTGACCAGCGCTACCTCTTACATCATCTCCTATTGGACAAAAAATGGCTCGGCCTATTCGATCACCGGCACGCAATCGGGCTATCCGATCCAGGGCAAGACGATCAACGGCTGGACCTATTTCGAGCACAAGATTACCGGTCAGACCTCCGTCTCCTTGAGCGGCACGGGCTATATCGACGAGCTAAGGCTTTATCCCGCTAATGCGCAGATGACGACCTACACTTATACGCCCCTGATCGGCATGTCCACAAAATGTGATGTGGACAATCGGGCAACGTACTATCTGTATGACGCCTTTGGCCGGCTGAAGGTTGTACTCGATCAGGATCATAATATCATTAAAACCATTCAATACCATACCATCGGTGAGACGGTGGAATAAGATCAGGAAATATAAATAATCGGTTATGAGAAAGCGTCATATTGGCTGGTTGCCAAATACCTTGCTGCTGATATTGATTCTGACGGTTGCGATTCCGTCAAAATCTCAGCCGCCACCACCGGTGGGATGCCGCATCAGCGGTAGCGCCAGTGTGGCATTCAATTCGACTGAAACGTATACGATCTCGCCCTGTACAGCCACCGGTGGCTGGACCGTAACCTGCGGGTCAGTCGTAAGCTCGACTACAACCAGTATAACTATAAACTTTAACGAATATGGCTGTTCCACGTCAGCGATCAATGCTCCAGGGACCACGGCGCCTCAATTCAACGTTACCATAAATTTTCCGACGCTCACCGGTGGAACGATCAGCGCGCCTACGCACCAATATATCTATACCAATACCGCACCCGCCCAGATAAACGCCTCGGTTCCAACCGGAGGAGATTGTGGTTCCTACACGTATCAATGGGATTCCTCCACGAACGGGACCACGTACGCCGCGGTTTCAGGAGGCACCGGACAAAATTATCAGCCTCTTACGCTTACGACCACTACCTATTACAAGCGGGAGGCGTTTTGCGGCGGGCAAACCGTCTATACGACCAACGTCGACACGGTGACGGTATATCCCGCATTAGTATCGGGAACGATCAGTCCGTCCAGTATTACCGTGAACTTCGATAAAGCGCCGACTTCCGGGTTCACGGTCTCGGGAACATCGGGTGGCAATGGGACCTATACATACGCCTGGCAGTCCGCGCTGGCGAGTGGCGGGCCGTACACCCGGATTGCGGGTGCGACCAGCTCCAGCTACACGCCTACGGCACAAACCGCCAACACCTGGTACGAAGTAGTACAATACAGCTTTGGGGATTCGGTAACCTCCTCGCCGGTCGAGCTGATCGTCAGACCGGAGGTCTTTCCGGGTACTATTTCGCCATCCTATTTGGTGATTAGTTCGGGCACCAGCCCCGGAACAATTACGGGGAATGCTGCCACCGGCGGGGCATGCAACGGAAGCTATGGCTATCAATGGCAAAGCTCACCGAATGGGACGACCTGGACGAATATGTCGGGGGAGGATTCGCTTGACTGTACGCCCGGAACGCTGACCAGTACAACGTGGTACCGGCGACAGGTCATCTGCGGCACGGACACGGAATATAGCAATACGGCTGATATTGTAGTCGGAACGCCAAATACGAGCTATAATTTTATTCGGGTGCGCAATATTCAAAAGGCAGGGGTGACGGATACCGTTACGGCGGACGGACTGACGAGTGCGTATGATGTGGCCCAGACGACTCAATATTTTGATGGATTGGGGAGGCTGGTGCAAACGGTGGCGAAGCAAGCCAGTCCGCTGCAGAACGATGTCGTTAAGCCGGTAGTATATGACAATTTCGGGCGGCAAGCTACGGACTACCTGCCCTATACGGCGTCAACGAATGACGGCAATTTTAAGCCGACGGCTTTGCAGGATCAGGAGACATTTAACTCCAGCCAGTTCCCGGGGGAGGAGGTCTATTATGGAGAAATTAGTTATGAAGCGTCTCCGCTTAATCGGCCTTTAGTTGGCTATGCACCCGGAGCTAGCTGGATCGGCAGCGGCCACGGACGCTCCGGTCTGTATTTAGTAAACACGTCTGCTGACAGTGTGCAATTGTGGACGATCAGTTCGATACAACTAAGTTTGCCTGTGAATAACGGCGCTTACGGTACCGGCCAGTTGCGTAAAAATGTGGGAATCGATGAACAGGGCAACGAGACAGTATCATATACAGACAAGTTTGGGCGGATGGTGCTTAAAAAGCAGCAGGTTACAGCGTCTCCCTCTTCGGGGCACTATGGCTGGCTTTGCACTTACTATGTATACGACACGCTTCAAAATCTCCGGGTGATCATACAACCGCAAGCTGTCGCACTCATGAATGGCAGATGGACGGTGAACCAGACTATTGCCAACGAATTGTGTTTCCGCTATGAATATGATGGAAGGGGTAATTTAGTGATAAAAAAAGCACCTGGCGCTGGACAGGTATGGCAAGTCTATGACGCTCGTAGTCGAGTAGTTATGATGCAAGATTCCGCTATGCGTGGCAACCAAAAATGGATGTTTATAAAATATGATTTAGAGAATAGGCCGGATTCTAGCGGGACAATTACTGATCTTTCGCATTACAATAGCCTGGCCTACCATGATAGTCTGGCGTATTATAGTATCACTTACCCGGCTGTCAGTTCCTACACGAACGAGCTGCTCACAGAAAGCTTCTACGATGACTATTCCTGGGTCTCGACCAATAGCGCTGCGGTAAGCGCCTCCATGGCAACGAACTATACAACGGGTAGCGACTTCATTACTAGCTATAATACTTCGCCTACGTATGCTGTAGCAGTTACGCCATTTACGGTTACACGCAGTGTTAGCACAGGCATGATGGAGAAAGTGCTCGGGACGGCTAATACTTATCTGTACACCTCTTTCTTTTATGACGACCGCGGCCGGCTGATCCAAACACAAAGTGTCAACTATACTGGGGCGGTCGACACGATGACCGTTCAGTATAATTTTTCTGGGATGGCGTTACGGCGTCTGACCAACCATAAAAAGAATAACAATACGGTTCAAATTCATACTGTGCTTACCAAGATGGATTATGACCACGGGATGAGGCTACGGCATGTCTATAAAAACGTTGATAATGCGGGCAGCGACCAGTTGATTGATAGCATTCAGTATAATGAACTTGGGCAGTTATCGGCTAAATATCTTGGTAATCAGGTCGATAGCCTGATATATACCTATAATATCCGCGGATGGCTCAACGGAATCAATAAGAATTATGTTGCCGGTACCGCAAACCACTATTTTGGCATGGAGATCGGGTATAACAATACCAGTTCGGTGGCTGGGGGTAATACTTACTTGAACCCTGAACTGAATGGGAACATCGAAGGTATTGTTTGGAAAGGAGCGGGTAGCGGAATCAATCGAAAATATGATTTTAGTTATGATGCCGCGAACAGACTGACGACAGCGGCGTTCCTGCAAAATTCTTCGGGTTCGTCCTGGGACAAAACTGAAGTGGATTTTTCAGTTAATGGCATCACCTATGATGCAAACGGCAACCTGCTTTCTATGACTCAATACGGCTTTAAGGTTGGAGGGTCGTCGCCAATCGATTCCCTAACATATAACTATTTCAATTCCGATTCCACTAATCGATTGAGTGGTGTTACCGATGCAGCTAATGACTCAAGTTCTTTGCTAGAAGACTTCCATTACAAGATTTCGGGTAAGCAATCAGCGGATTACAGCTATGATGGCAATGGTAATTTGACAAGGGACAACAACAAGGCCATTGACAACATGACCTACAACTATCTCAACCTGCCGCAGTTAGTGCATATCAAGGGGGAAGGAAATGTGAGCTATACCTATGATGCGGCGGGTAATAAACTGGCGAAGGTCATTTCGGACAGTGTCGCCGGGGTGGCCACTACGGTCATCTACGTGGCGGGCTTTGTTTATCAACAAAGATCTCCTTTGTCAAGCCCGGGCACTTCCACCGATACGCTGCAATTCATTGGGCATGAGGAGGGCCGTGTCCGCTGGGCTTATCACAAATATACCAATGATACGGTAGCTTATAAATTCGAATATGACTTCTTCGAGCGAGATTATTTGGGCAATACGCGGGCCGTGCTTACCCAGGAGCGGGATACTTCCAACTATATGGCAACGATGGAAGCCGCGTATAGGTCAACGGAATCGCAGCTCTTTGGGAATATTGCGGCTACAAGCGTTGCGTGGACTTCAATGCCGAATTACGCTAATATTTCAAATACCATACGCTATGCCTTTACCAATCCGAACGACAGCGTTTCGAAAGTGGATTCCACCAGCGCGGGTGGGCAAAAGGTTGGCCCTAACCTTCTACTTAAGGTGATGAGCGGTGATACGGTGCGTCTTAGCGTGCAGTGCTATTACGTCAGCCCTGGCGGCGGTAGTACCAACAACAGTTCCTTTAGTGACGTCTTGAATTCGCTGAGTAATGGGCTGGTGAATCTGACAGGTGGGGCGCATGGCACGTTGTCTAACCTTACATCGAGTGGCAGTACGGTATATACCGGGCTGACCAGCTTTTTGAATAACGACGACTCAGCCCATACCGGGTATCCAAAAGCTTACCTGAATTGGATCTTTCTCGACGACCAATTCAACTATATTAGCGCATTAAGCGGCTCGGTTCTGGCTGCTAGTTCAACGTACCCGGCCGGAACAATGAATTGTGTTGCGCCAGGAGGTCCGATTACCATGAACAAATCAGGATATTTATACATTTGGGTTAGCAATGAGACGACTGGCTGGGATGTATACTTTGACAATTTCTCTGTACAATATAAGCAGGGACCGCTGTTGGAAGAAAACCATTACTATCCATACGGGCTGACCATGGCTGGTGTGTCTGACAAAGCGATCAAAACTAACTACGCTGAAAATAAATACCGGTACAATGCCGGAACCGAATTGCAAAACAAAGAGTTTAGCGATGGATCAGGCCTAGAGTATTATGACGCTAGCTTCAGAAGGCTCGACCCTCAATTGGGGAGATTTACGCAAGGTGATCCGTTAGCGGATATGAGTAATTTTCTTAGCGTTTATCAATATGCTGGTAACAATCCTATATCTGCTAACGATCCTACCGGATTATTTGCTCAGTATCAGGCATCTCCAACTATGCAACCGACATCCTACTATAATAACTCAAATAATTTTGGACTACCTACCATTAATCAGATAAACCAGGAAATAGGCTTTAGTGATGGGATGGATAATAGTGGAAACGCCGGTGGGGGTGGTGGAAGCGGAATGTATCTTGGGGGAGGAGCCTATCAGTTACCAAACGGGGATGTCGTTGATCAAACTACAGCCATTAATTATGCAATGAATGTATATGGAGGTACATCAACTATCTATACTGGTTGGCAAGCAGGACTGATATTTGAAATAATGTCGGGACAAACAAATATAACAACCAAAACGGTTTACAATTACACAAAATATGATGGAAGTGGATCATTTCAAACAGACGAGTATCATGGTGAAACCACCTATGACAATGGAGCGAACAAGGATCTTTATTATTTTGTGGGTAAAGCTGTCATAACGACGGCCGATGGTCAAGACTTGAGTACTTTGAAAGGTACAACTACTGACGTTGGGTTGCCAGGGGCGGATGCGATGGACCGTGCGGGAAAAGTTGACGGGTCTTTGGGTGTGGGATGGGGAGGAAAAGAGCAACTCTTGGATCTTGCAGTCAAAGCTGACGAATCCATAAAGGATCTTGGATATTTTAAGATGGTGAAAGGTGTGAGTAAGGGATTGTTTGTTGCTCAAGTGGGCATTAGCGCATATCAAGCTGGAAACGCCTTTGTGAGGAATGACCCACACAAATGGGGGGTGGCGGGAAAAGCTGGTCTTGACATTGCGATGGCAGCCGTTGGGACGTTTGGTGGACCTGTAGGTTGGGCCATATCTGGGATTTATTTTTTAGTTGATGCGACTGTGGGTTTCGGGGAATGGAGCAAACCTGCTAACGAATAAGCAAAGATCGGGGCATTAATTATTGGCCTGCATTATAGTCTGAAGCCAGATTTCGTTTCAGCATAACAGGAATGACTTAGCTCAAAAGTAGTGTCAATTACATTCAAATAGTCGAAGTTCTGTGCTCCGATTATTTTGATTAATTTCGTAAACATGAAATCCAAATTTGGCTTAGGAAGTTTTTTCCCAGTAATAGTACTTTTTTTCCTTTTGTTCGGGATTGGTGTATTTCTTACACTCGAGATTAATGATGTAGTTCCATCGCCAGATTTTAGGGGGTATTTACTACTTACCCTTATTGCATTTGTGATAACTTGGCTATTTTGGGGGGAATTTAGAACGAAAATGGTTACAATATATATTGATGGAGATTCAATATGTGTCCGAAAATTTGGCGGATTATCTAAAAAGAGGCAATATCTATTTTCTGAATTTGACGGATTTGTAACTTCTGGCCAATTTTATGGTGCACGCGGCGTCTTAGAATATTTATACTTAGTAAAGGGGGCGCGAAAAGTGATTAAAATATCCGAAGCTTATCATAAGAATTACGCTGAATTGAAGGCAGAAATTCGAACCAAATGTAAAGACCTCGGCACTATCCGATTTAGTTTTATTGATGAGCTAAAGGAGATATTTGCATAAGATGTCCTGGAACCGAACGACTGCGAACGCCCGGTGTTATTAAAGTACGCGACCCTTTATAAAATAGCAAAAAATATCTGGCTACGGTAAAGGGGCGCTATTTAGTGACGTCATTGACATTCATGCGAAGATGTTAGTAAGCCTGAACCGTATTGGGGCTCGGATATAGGGGGATGAGGAGAGAAATACTGCTTGATCAGCTTTGGATTTAAATATAAAAAAAGGAGAAGGATACCCTTAAACTGAATTCTATTTTTCTATGGAAAGATTCCTATCCTAAATGGTATATGCAAACCAGGCCGGCGGGAAGATCGATTCAATACTATCCTCGTCGGCACCACTTTTTAACCAATAGATCCGTAGATAAATGCAATTGTGGCTAAAGGGGTTTCCTAAAGCTTGGTTTGCTTGCGGCGGCGGGCGCCGACTTTTGGGTTGAGAATGAGAGGAGCCAAGGTTGGGGTGTTACGCATTTGGTCAAGGCGATCTTCCACCAAGCGCTTGACCTCATGCTGGATTTGGCGGAAGGTTTTGTCGACGATTTCTTTCGTGACTTTTTTTGAGGGCATGGGGCTTTCCTGCACGTCGGATTCAGGATCAAGGAGGATCTGGCAATGGAAGGCTTTTAGAGGTAACGGTTGGTCGGGGCTATCGGCTGTGATGCCGACAAATTCGCCGGAGGAAAGGGTGGCGATCTTGCTTGCAGGAAGCGCGGAATCGAGTTGGAGACTTTGGCTGGTGGACGTATCTCGACGATTGGTACTGATGGAAGATCTTTCCTGAAGGATCTTGCCGATGAGTTCGCTCGTGAACCGGGCGGAGTCGCCAGTGACCTGGCCGGTAAGGAGATTGGCGGGCAGGTTGACAAGGGCATCGGCATGCTCACGACCGTATTCTTTGCGGAGCTGATCAATGGTTTGGATTCCGAGGATAATGCCGACTTTATTTTCCCGGCAGGTTGCCAGGGTGGTATCCATACCGAGCGCATGAAAGGTTGGAAATTCATCAAGATAGACCTGGCAGGGAGAGCCGCCCTTACGGTTAATGGTTTTCAGTAGGCGGCTTACAAACAGGCTGACAACGGCACCATAGATATGCTGTTTTTGCGGATCGGAACCGAGACAAATGATCTTGGGGGCCTTTGTATTGTTGATGTCGAGGGTAAAATCGCTGGCGGAAAGAAGATAGTATAATTTGGGTGAAACAAGGGAGAAAAGGGGAATGCGGGCGCTGTCAAGCTGCCCTTGGAGCTGATCCATAACATTATATTGGAGGGCGTCCGTGAAGGGTTGGACGAGCGTGGCGACATCGGAGTAGGAGCGTAATATTGAGAATAGCCGGGCATAGCCGGTGGCCATGAGTTCGATCAGGTGAGGGAGGGTGCAATATCGGCCGTCTTCATATCGCCGGAGAAACCAGATGCAAGCAGCGAAGAAGTTGACGGCTGATTCAACAAAGAACTCTCCTTGAAGCTTGGATGCACGGCGGTTGATGCCATAAAAAAGGGTTCGGGCGGTCTCAATGGCATCGGACATTTCGGTCATGCTGGCGGGATCGAGGACGTTGCATCGGGTGTCCAGGTTGTCGAAGTTGAAGGAGTAAAATTGAGGCGGATTATTCAGGTGGGGCCGTACTCTTTGGAGTTCATTATAGATAAATCGCGTGAGGCCGTCATACTTGAGATCAAATGCAAACATGCCCATATTTCGTTCGATGGACTGCCGCATAAGTTGCTTGATAATGAACCTGGTCTTGCCCGATCCCGGACTGCCCATCAGCAAGGTTCCGCGGTAAATGTCGAGGTTGATGACGTTATTCCGCCATTGGTTACGGAACCGGTACCGGCCGCGAAGATGGAAGAAGTTGGGATGGCGCATAAATCGTTCTTCCTGCGGAAAGCTTTCATTATATTGGTTGAATACGCTTCTTTTTGAAGGCCAGGTGAGCAGGCCGGCAAGGGCCTTGATGGTGGAATATAGAAGGCCGAGGCCGGCAATCGTTAAGGCCATATAGGCGATGGTAAGGGCCTGGGGGTCGGCCTCAAGGTGGAGGAGAACAAAGCTTCCAAAATAGAGGATAAGGCCTGTTAAAAGCGTGCTGATAAGCTTGCGCGGTTTGAATTGGGGGGATGTCTTAGAACCAAGCATAGTGCCGGCAAGGGCTAAAAGAGACAAGGCAAGGGTTATACTAGGGTGCCGGAATAGACCCGATGTGGCTATGCCAGTCGCGAAGCGGTCGGCGATCGGATGGGTCAGGGACCAGGTGGCAAGTCCCCGGTGGCAGAAATAGTAATAATGAAGGACCAGGAGGGCTGCGCAGCAACCCGCTGCCAGGTTGCGAAGTTCACGAAATTCATTGTCTTTTGTCGGTTGCATATATCTTTTTTGAATGGGTGATTACATTTTAGGTCGGTTGCTCAAGCTTTTGTACTTGCTCAGTTGATTTGGGCCTTCGTCGTCCGGGGTGCTATGCAATAAGCTGGATAGCAACTGGGGGACATTTTTATTGAAATGACTGGAGTCCGGGGTCTGTTTTTGTGGCTGCTGTCGGCTAGCTTGCTGCTTCTGCGGACGGAAGGATTTGGCTAATCCGGCTGAGGTGTAGGCAGCTCCGAGGACTTCGCCGGAGACGGCTATTCGGGTACGGTGATCGACATAGATCTGTTCATGCGGGTTTCGGCCGTTGGCGGGTGACGTGACAACCTCGATGCTGTCTCGTTGCAGCTCGGACACCATTGCTCTGAGTGTCGAAGGCTGCTGGTCAAGGATCCAGTCCAATCGTTGGCGAACCGAAGACAAGCCGTCGGCGCGAGCAGATCGGGACTGCCGGAATTTTTCGTTGAGCTTGGCGGAAGTGGGACGGCTGGAGAGTTGGGAAGCCATTACTGGCGGGCTCATTTTGTTTCCTTGATCATCCAGAGCGGTGTAATAAATGCCCTGATGGCGGTGGGTTTTGCTGCCGGGTCTTCCTGTCTCGGCGGTGAGATTATAGCCGCGGAGGATGGCATTGAATTCGTGCAGGTCCGTGAAATTGTAGTGGTGGGTAACCATGCTAAGTACCTGATCCATGGATTGGGTAACGGGAGTTTTAGAGTCGGGGGTGATCTTGCGAACCTGGTCGGGAGTGGGAATAGGAGATTGGGATCTGCGTTTGACGACTTGCAGATGGAATTCCTTTTCGATTGCTTTGCGGGTGGGTTCGGATAGGCGTGTTGCCATATAGCTATCCCGAATACGGCTGCCGTCCGGCCGGATGAGGGTACTGACAATGTGGATGTGCGGGTGATTCGCGTCCTTGTGCTTGTAGACGAGGTATGGTTGGTCACTCATTCCAAGTCCGTGCATATAACGGTCGGCAATGGCGGAGAGCTGGTCATTGGATAGGTGTTCGCCGGGCTGAAAATTAAGCGTTGCGTGCAACATTTTAGCCTGGGATCGGGCATTGAGCTCGTTCAAGTGCTGGAAACGGCGGAGCTTGCTGGAATAGGTGAGGTCGGTTTTGTCCTCTAAAAAATTTCCGGCGTGGATGAATTCTGCCTTGCGCTGTGACACTTTTTCTTCATTATAAGTAAGCGTATCGGTGGGACTTCTGGTGATGGCTATTCGCGCAACCATGTTTTATGGGCTTGTTTTAGAGTGTCCGATATGATCTCGATTTGGCGGAAAAGCCGGGTCTTGTCTTGTTCGTTTAGAAGGATCCATTGCTGGATATCGGGCAGGTGCCGGAGAGTATGGAGGCGCCGGACCGACTGGTTGAAGTTGGCACCGATAGCATTGAGATCTTTTCGCAGCTTGATCATATCCCTACGCAAGTCATCAATGGATTGGTTGCGATACCGCATAATGACGGGCTTTCCCATAAGAGCCTTTCGAGCGTATTCGCTGATGGTGCGGCAGGTGGTCTGTTGCCGTAGTTTTTCGACGGCCTCATATTCGTCCTCCGTTATGCGGAGCGTAAGCCATTTTTCCCTTCTCTGTGGTTGCTGTTCCATTGTCATGTAATGATTTGTTTTTGTGGATTCGCTGGTTTTCGAGACGTAGGCATTGACCGTGTCACATTTGCCGTGTCACGTTGGCACATCTTGCCATCCTTCGGGGGTAGGCCCATTTTTAGCCTTTGCCGGGCATATTGAGCCCATCTGATGGAATGATCGCCTAAGGGGAGTATGGAGAGCCTTGAGCCGTACCAATGCGGCAGATCCAGGCATTGAGCGAGGGATAGCCTGCATAAAGTGGCCGGTGATCTGTACAACGGGGCAGGATCGACGATGCCTGATTACTAAAGACGATGGCGGCCGGGTCATTCGGAAGGAATAGATGCGCAGTATGATAAGGTTCGATGATCTGGCGAATTGCCTGGAAGGGAACCGGCGCGTTTAAAACAAGAAAGTTGGGGTATTCTTCTTCAGGACCTGGAAATATAGCGGCAAAAGTCATCATATCCAGGACGTGCCGGAATACAGCTATTTTTTTGGAATGATGAACGATCAGGGTCGGTCCGGAGGCGGGTACACGGTACTGTCGGTACCTGTCGAACAGTTCAAACCCTCCGGCGTCATTGCGAAAAGCAAGGGCATGATATAAGCTTTTTTCCCGGGTATACCAGGCTTCAAAGCAGAAGCGGTGTGACACATTTTGCGGAATGCGCCGCTCCCAAAGAAAGCGCTCCAGGTAGGCGGATCGGATCGGATTGGTTTGTTCGATCGAGATTGCTGGCCGGTGATTTGAGCATTTTCCTGAGTGGGGATGTGACACGAGCGGGAGAGCGGCCTGGAGTCTGGCGGTCAGTTCACCGATGGTGCAATCGTAAAGGGTTACGACCAGGTCAGCAAGCCGGCCGGTCTGCCTGGTGGTTGTTTCCCGCCAGCGATTGAGACGCCGGTTGACGATAAAAGTTGGCCGGCTCGTTGGGTGATTGGGCAGTGGTGAGCAGTAATAATAGCTATGCGCCTTTCTTTTTATAGGCTGAATGCCAAGAGTGGCAAGGTAGTCAACCAAATCGATCTGATTGATCCGGTCTAATGAGAGCTGTTCCATACTTCACGGTTTCTTTTTCACGGAGTGAAGGTAGGATGAGGTGGCGGCTTCTCCAACAGTTAGCCGCAATCTGTATAACCTGCGTGTTCGGATGGGGTTTATTTTTGAGCTGTTTAATTATTCTTAACTTTTAAAATGTGAAGTATGGCATCGGTGCAGGAACTGGAGGATTTGATGGACGCTTTTTTGAAGCTGCGGGATTTGAAGCGTAATGTAAAGCTCGATTTGCGTATTAATTGTAAGATGGGTTTGCTACTCGCGATGGCGGTGGAGCAAAGCCTGGCTTGGGCGGATCCGGGCAACCTGGTGAAACGGATCATCTCGGAGGAAGATCGTACGCGGCTGCAGGAATTGGCAGCGGAGATTTTGCAAAAGTCTGAAGCGGAGGAGTTTTATGAACTGGTGAAGAAAATGGCAAAGCGGTAGGATTATAGCAGCCCTTCATCGGCAAAACTATAATAGGTTTTTTCGGTGATGATAATATGATCAAGAAGTTTTATATAGACGTATTTCGAACCTGTCATTAGTTTTTGGGTAAGGTCTTTATCTCCCGGGCTTGGCATAGTGTTGCCGGAGGGATGGTTGTGAGCTACAATTATGCCAACGGCGTTACGCGCCAAAGCCTTTTTAAAGATCAGTCTCGGATCGACAGATGCGCTGGTGATCCCACCCTGTGAAACTATTTCAAAATCGATGAGATCATTGGCCTGATCGAGGAATAGCACGCCGAATTCTTCGTGGTCAAGGTCGCGAAATATAGGGCGGAGAAAGGCAGCGACTTTCGATGCATCTTTGAGTTCAATTCTTTCGAGAGCTGCTTCCGTTTCTCGGCGGCGGCTTAATTCGGCAAAGGCATAGATGGCGCTGGCCTTGGCCCTGCCGATGCCGGGGATTTGCATCAGGTCCCATATCGATTTTTTGCTCAAGTCAGAAAGCCGGCCTTTGACGGAGGCCAATACCTTGCAGGCCAGTTCAAGACAACTGGACCGCGCCTTGCCGGGGCCTATGAGTAATGCAAGCAGTTCGGCATTTGACATCTCCCGTGGCATTCTTTCGGGAAGACATTCTCGAAGACTGTCATCCTTTGGCCGGTTTTGGATTCTCGGTTCTTTGGAGGGTGTAATCATTTTTACGAGATTATGAAGATGATTACAATTGATTGGGAGTTTTTGCGGCACGTGTCCGTACCCGCCGCTTGCACGCTTCCTGCGCGATATCGATTTGCTTATAGAGCGCCCGCAACCTGGACCGGGAGGGTTTACTTGATTGAGAGGCGTCATACTCAAGGCGGTATTGCCGTCTCATGGCGGACCAGATATTGGCTGGGGAACTGAATTTGATAAGGATATCGCCGGCTTCCGTTCTGGTAACAAGCACTTGATCTCCTTTTGTAAAACCCCAGTTGCGAAGCCATTTGCCTTTAAGAAGGATTCGAGGGTGATGATCGGCGGACTCGGTGACGGTCAGAGACCGCGGTTTTCTTTCCATTGTGTATAGATTAAAGGTGATTATATTTGAGGGGGAGGTTGATTAAAAAGTTTTCATAAGGTACGGATGAGGATATCGGAGTTTCAACCCTATTGTTTTCTTATGTAAAGATAGTCTATTAGAACTATAAAACTATCTAATAGACATTATAAGTATGTTAATGGAGTGTTAATTATGTTGAATAGCATATTTCGTGTAGCTTATATTTGTCATCTATGAGACCCATACACTACAATCGACTGAAGGGAGTTCTCGGCGATTTAGGCAAAACCAATAAGGAACTGGCTGAAGGGATTGGTGTATTGCCTAATACGGTTTCCACCTGGTGCACGAATGCCAAACAGCCATCGTGGGAAAAATTGTACGCGATTGCGGATTACTTAAAAGTGGATGTTAGGAGTTTACTTGTACCAAATAAAAATTCACCGTCAAAGGATTTCAAATTTTAGGACTGCCAATACTCATTAGCGTTAGAATTATTTTGTTTCTGCTCGTAAATTGCCTATCTTTATAGTACTACTTCGCTGTTTCTTTCAACCCTACTTCTGCGAGTTGTTTTGATTTTGTTAGCCGCCTTTTTGGTGGTCATTCATTTTATTTAATGCTGAGATTATGCGACATAATAAGGACATCCTTTGGAAGGGGATGATTGAGGAGGTTATCGAGGATCTGCTCCTTTTCGTGGATCCGGAGATTGGGAAAGAGTTAGACCTGAGCAGGGGGTTTGAATTTCTCGATAAGGAGTTGGCGGAAGTGTTCCCGGATGGGGAAAAGGCAGCGAACACCAGGGTGGTCGACAAGCTGGTAAAAATATTTTTGCGGGATGGGGAAGAACGATGGATGCTGCTACATCTGGAAGTACAGGGAAGTACCGACAAAGAGTTTGCGCGGCGGATGTTCGAATACTATATTCGACTATTCAGCAAGCACGGCCGGCCGGTGGCTGCCATTGCCATTTTTACGGGTCGAGGCGGGAAAGTGCCGGCAACGTATGAGGATCGATGTCTGTGGATGCGGGCACTGTATGAATATAAGCTGCTGAATATCGAAGATTACCCCGATGAGACATTGAAAGCGAGTTCCAACCCTTTCGCAGCGGTGTTGTTGGTGGCAAAAGAGGTCTTGTTAAGAGTTAAGGGAACCGATGAGGAATGTGATGAGGTACTATTGAAGGAAAAGTTGCTGATGGTCAGGCTATTGAAAGAAAAGGTGGCTGTTTTTGGGGAAAGAAAGACGGCGGCTGTTCTAGCCTTTTTGACCAACTACGTCGTATTTAAAAAATCAGAAACAAATCGTAAATTTATGGATCAGAGAGATCAAATTCTCGGTGAAAAGAACACCATGGGCATTTTTGAGCAGTTGGTGGAAATTAAGCGGCAGGAAGCCCTTGAAGAAGGGAAAGGAAATTCCGTACGAATATTATTGGCCAATACCGAATTCTCGGCCGAAAAAATTGCGGAATTGGTGGATATCCCGGTTGCGCTTGTGGAGAAAATAAAAGAGGAGCTGAAGGCAAAATAACTTAGCTATTGATTTACCTTTTTAATTGCCGTCAGGATTGCCCTGACGGCTTTTGTATTACAGCCTGATCGGATACGCAAATTGCGTATATCTAAAGGGCAGGAGTGCGCAGATATCGGGGGCGCAAGTGGGAAATTCCGGATAATTGGCGGACAGACGGTTAGTCATCGGGAAAGATCGGCGGTTGGGGCCTAGATTAGAGTAATTAAACCTAAGCGACCAACCATGACAAAGCCCTTCGATATTATCTATTCGGATCTGCAAAAGGGTCTGAAGGCGGCAGACCGCCGGGACGGGGGCCCAGATCGCTACCGGGAAGGAATCAGCATGATCCGGGAGAGCATTGGGAAACTTCGGTCCCTCGGCACCAAGTTTATGAAGGACGAGGCGAAAGAGATCGAATTTTTCCGGGATATATGGCCGGCATTTTACAGCAAGTTGTTTTTGTATATCCGTCTATATGGGCTGGAGTTGAGTCGGGGTATGGTGCCGGCAGATGGTTGGCCGGCTTTGATCAGCAAAGAGGAAGACAAGGCCGTGGCCTTTTTTCGGAGTAACCGGGAGTTTTGGTGCTACTACCGCGGCGGCGGCGGGTCAATCGACGGACAATTCACCAGGGCTTACAGCCGGAACAGGATCCTGGAGCCGCTGGCTTTGGTGATCGACGCAGACACGACGCTGGCCAGCTACCGGGCGGCATGTTGTCTGGCAATGTACGAGTATGTCGAATATTTGAGGGAGGAACGAGCCAGCTTAGCGGTGGGTCGGGTTTCCGCTACAGATCTGGGCTATAGTTGGGGGGGGTCGGATGCGGATCTGGCGGAATGGTTATTCGGAATCCAGGCGGTGGGAGCGGTCCAGTACCAAGGACAGCCGGCGGATATCAGCCGGTTACAGAAATGGGCCCGGCTGGCGCTGGGCAGGGAGGTCGCAAATATCTATGACCGGGGCCGGGTGTTGCGGAACCGCAAAAAGGAGCGGCTGGCATTTCATAAGAAGACGGAGGCTGCGTTGGAAAAGAAATGGAATGAGGCGGAGGGGAAATTTGAGTGATGCCGGTAGCTGCGGTCTTGGATCCATTCGCCCCCTTCAATTAATAAAAGATAATATCCTATAAAAACCTCATCCCCCCGGCGGGGGGACGGGAGGGGGGCGAAGATAATTGACAAAATTTGGCGAGACAAATGCCCTGACAATGAATAGCTTGTAAGGTTCAAAGTGAAGTTAGTATTCAATAATCTTGAGTTATTGCTCAAGGAAGGACTCGGCTGCACTAGCCACCTGAATGACAAGAAAACAGAAATGCCATAGGCCCGAAATTATAAACCTTTAGGCATACATTTGGCTTTATTGATTGCGAGTATTTTCAAATACGAAGCCCTAACGGAAGCGTTAACTGCCTACACGTCTGATTCTGACGTTTCGAAATTACCTTCTTAAAAGTGGGTGTTTTAGCGGTGGATATTTACGATGACATATAGTAATTTCGGCGAATGGAGCAAATAACAATGGAATGGCTGCCCCCTGAGCAGTACAGAATATTAAAGCAAATTCAAATTGTAGGAAATCGAAATGGGTCTGATGTCGAATTGGGAAGAATATTTTACAAGCGGCGATTTAGCAGCGACTACAACTTACAAAAACAAGCTGACGCTGACGGAGAAAACAAAAATGCTCTTGAAAAGCATATGTTGGGATGGCCGAAGCAGGAAAACTATCCGGTTGACCACATCGACCGAATGATATTGAGTGCTGTGCGCGATCAGTTTCCAAACTCTAACACCCGATCGGATACTATGTTCCATACCTTCGACCTGGAAAAATTACAGGTTTACAAAAGAAGGCTTGTATACCCATCGGTTATTTGCTTTTCACCGGATTTGTCTGATATTCAGGATATTTACGATTTACCGGAAAAGGCGAAAGAGGGCTTTAAAGCTGTCGTGAATATTTACAGCTATTATAACATAGAGGACTTAAGAAATCAGGTCTTTTACGGCACATATGACCTTAATGGTCAACCAGTACGTCAAAGCCTGCTGAAAGTCGAGTTTGAATAAAACAATAAAAAACACTTCTACATCTTCCTGATGGAGAACATACAACTCGATGCGCCGGTAAACATCAAATCCGAAGATCACTTTCAACGGTATGAATTTTCTAGACGGATCGCCACGCTGATCAATGGGGCTAATTTTTCAAGGTCGCTCGTTATCGGGATTTATGGAAAATGGGGGGAAGGTAAATCTTCCGTCTTAAACTTCGTTTCCTTGGAAATTAGCACCAATTCGATTCAGATAAAATTCAACCCGTGGTATTTTCAGGATGACAAACAGCTGGTAAAGTCCTTTTTCGAAAATATTGCCAGTGCATTGGGCAAAAAACTCGCGTCAAAGAAGGATCAAATCCTACAGGTATTTGCCGATTACAGTGAATCAGTGGGGGCCATTGCTGGCAAATTCATGCCAAATGGTCTGTCAGCATTACTCGGGGCTGGAAAAAAACTCGCGTTAACGTTCAAAAAGGATAGCCTCGATTATTACAAAAATCGTGTGCAGGAACTTATTGATGAAGCGAATTGTAATTTTGTCATCTTCATCGACGATATTGATCGGTTGAACATTACCGAGATCCAGTCGATTTTTAGACTCGTAAAATTGCTGGGTGATTTTCCACGATTTACTTATGTGCTTGCTTTCGACGATGAACTCGTGGCGGCGTCACTCGGACATCAGTATGGGGGTAAAGATAGAGAGGACGGATATGGTTTCTTGGAAAAAATCATTCAACTACCATTGACACTGCCAAAGGCTGACCCCTTTGCCTTACGAAAATATTCGCTGGATCTGGTCAATGCGACTTTGTCGCAGTTGGGTGTCGAACTAAAGAGAGAAGAGCTGCAGAAGTTTTTGGGAAAGTATGATTCGGCATTTGTTCCATATTTGAAAAGCCCGCGCCTTGCGGTCCGCTTGGCCAATGCCATTGCTTTCGCCATACCTTTGCTGCTGGGAGAAGTGAGCTTGGATGACCTTATGATAATGGAAGGGATCAAAGTCTTTTATCCAGAAACCTATTATTTCATCCGGGATAACGCTGGCATTTTCTTGAGCCGATACCAAGACCACAATGTTTTTGGAAATGAAGAAAAGGGAAAAGCCAAAGCCTCGATAGAGAATCATTTGGACTGCTATGAAGATGCCCTCAGAAAGTCCCTCCGAGAAATGCTATGTAGTCTGTTTCCGCAGTTAAACGGACTCTATAACAACTTTCTTTCTGGCCAGATCATTCTTGACAGTTGGTATCGAGAAAGGAGGATTTGTTCGCCGTATTATTATCTCCGCTATTTTTCTTACGCGGTTAAATCGGGTGATATTTCGGATGTCTATTTTGATCAGTTGTTTGCGGACGCAGATAAAATGGATCCGGCAGATTTTTTCCGGCAATTGAGTATTGACATAGAACGAATCGGCGTACCGGAGTTCATCTTCAAATTGAGCATGCGCGTGGACGGCTTTTCTCTTTCGGCCGCGCAAACATTGTACCGGAGTCTCTCCATGATCGGAAAGTTGCTGCCTGACCAAACCGGAATTCAGTTATATACACCGAAGGATGACATGGCAAAAATAATCCGCCAGTTGATTGGAAAGTTGGACCCAGAGCGTCGGGTTGACTATTGCTTGGATTCGCTGGATCTTTCCAACCCGCTTAATTTTACCCTGGCGCTCTACCAGCGATTTGCAGATAAAAGATATGCCATTCCGGATGAAATGTTTCTGGCACCTGAAAAAGCGGTTCGATTGGGCAATGCGGTCATTGAACGGTTTCTGGAATATAATCGAAAAATTCACCTTTTTGACACGCTCACCGATGTCGATTTAATTACCATAGTTGGGATTTATGATGCGGTAAATAGGGTGTCGGACATCTCGGAAGTTCTTGACTTCGAAGTCCGGCACGATCCGACATTTACACTCCGACTGATAAAGATTTTTACGCCGACCATATTTGTTGCAGGTAAGGAAGGTGCTTACAAAGCGGTATTTTCGGAGGAGGATTATACCTATATGAGTAGGTTTGTAGATACAGCAGCAATATATGGCCGGTTGGTGAAGGCTTTTGGTCGTGTATCGGTTCCAGTGGGAAAAGAGGCAGCACGAGGAGAAATGGCTACTGATATGGAACTGGTGGGTCTCTTCGAAAGAATTCATGAGCTGCGAATTGGAGGCGAGAATCAAATAAACAAAGCCTGACCGGTATGGAAACATGGCAAGTTGTTTTGACGGGTGTGATTATTTGGTTTTTAATTGCCTTCATCTTGGGGCATTGGAGGAATGTGCAAAAATCAAGAGCGGAACGAGCGCAGGCGATTTTAGCGGTTCGGCAGGTAGAATTCGAGCAGCGGGAACTGTTCATCAAGTACAAAGCGGAGGTGGAGAAATCGTTGCAATTGCTTTTGGAAGAAAAAGCGGTTGGCTTTCCATGGCTTTCAACCGCTATTGCGGATTATCACGAGAACTACGACAAGATCTTTGCGGCGTATTTGGAAACAAAACCAAGATCGGCCTACGTCCAGGCAGAGAAAATCAAGATGATCGCACAGAAAAGGAAACTGTTTAAGAAGGAGTTCCTGACCGCAAAATATATTATCGCCTACTATGAGGCTCTTTTTCCTTGGCTCTGGGAATTTGTTGGGTTTAACTCCGAGGAGTTGCTTCGGTCTATTCACGTGACTTCGCCGGCCGGGGAGGAGGACCCAGTATTCCTTTTATATTCCTGAGGCAGAATTCAAAAACCTGCCCGTCTCGGAAAGAAATCAAAACGCTCTTAACAGGTACTGGAACCGAGATAAGGAACCTTGGCAAATTGGAAGGGCCTATGAACGATATATTGGATATCTATGGAAGGAGAGGCTTTAAAGTTCAATATCATGGGATTGAAAAAGGGAAGGAAGACCTCGGCCGAGACTTGGTCTGCACGAAAGGTGTAGAAGTCGAAATTGTTCAGTGTAAATATTGGGCACAACAGAAAGAATCTCTGGTGAGGGAGAATCATATCACGCAGTTATATGGAACGACCATTAAGTATTTCCTGGATGCTCTGGGTTGCCGATCACACAGTCAGACGAATTTGTTCCCGGAATTTATCCGCGAAAGAGGCATTAAGCCTGTATTAGTCACGACGACTGACTTGTCCAAGTCAGCTCGGGAATTCGCGGCGATTTTAGGCATTCGAGTCGACAAAATTCCAGTAGACAGAACTTATCCTTGTATTAAATGCAACATTAATAATCAAACCGGAGAACGAATTTATCACCTGCCTTTCGATCAACAATATTATAAAGCGGTAATTGCGCCAAATTCAGAAGAACGTTGGGTTAGTATGGTGCAGGAGGCGGAAAAACTGGGATTTCGTCGTGCGTGGCGTTGGAAGGGAGCCAAGAGCTAGAATAAGATTAAATAGATAAGCTCTTTTTTTATAGAGGCATTAGTGCCTCTATTTTTTTGCCCTTGAATGTTGCCCATTTTTGTCCTGCGATTAAAACGAAAGGGTATGTTGAACGGGATTACGTGGGGACAGTTTACAGTTTTCATTTTGTTGGCTACGGCAGTTTACTACTTGTATGTCGGGGTTCGGTTTTATGGGTCGGAGATCGTCGGGAAGGCTCGGCGACGAAAGCTTGACTCGGGAGGGTCGAGCGGAAGGCAGGTTGGGATGAGCAGTGAGAAATCGGGCGAAGATACTGCGGCGGCTGAATCAGATCAGGCGGAGTTATTTGAGCGGTCGGATAAGGTTGCCGAGGGGAATGAATTGTTTATGGCGATGCAACAGGCTATCGCGGTGGTGCGGCAGGTTGTCACGCAGGGAACGGAGCATAAGCTTGACCGGGAAAATCTTTTGGATCATCTACGCGAAGTGCTGAGTAATTACCGGCAATTGAAGGGGACGGATTATGCGGGCACGATCAACAACTATTTGATGCGGGTATGTTCGTCGGAGTTTTCGCTTCACCTGGGAGAAGTGGAGTTGGCGGAGCTGTGGAAGTAAGCGAATTTCTAACTTAAACATAGTGTGATTATGAGGGGCGGGGTAATGTGCAGAAGGAACGGCCTGCTGGTCGGCGGGCTGGTCATACAGGTTTGGGCGATGGCGCAAACGGCGGACGGAAATCAGGGATTGGACGAGGCGAATACGCTGGTACGGGGGTACTATACGTCAGCAACCAATCTGATGTTTGGGATCGGGGCTATCCTGGGAATCGTTGGAGCGGTGCGGGTGTTCAGTATGTGGATCAACGGGGAGCCGCATATGGGGCGGGTGGCGGCGATGTGGTTCGGGGCCTGTATATTCCTTGTCGTCGTGGCGACGGTAATTAAATCCTTCTTCGGGTTGTAATGGGGGTTATGCCGGAGAAAGTCTATCATATTAACAAGGGGATCAACCGGCCGATCGAGTTCCGGGGTCTGAAGGCGCAGTACATTGGCTATCTCGCGGCATGCGCGGTAGGGACGATGGTGGGGTTTGGTGTGTTGTATGCTTGCGGGGTTAGTCTGTATGTATGTACGCCTTTGGCCCTGGGCCTCGGTGGGTGGGTGATGGCCTGGTTGTTCAGGATGAGTAAGCGCCATGGGCAATACGGGCTGATGAAAAAGATGGCTGCACAGAGAATGCCGGATGCATTGCTGACGAAGTCAAGAAAGGTATTTATCCAATTATATCGCGATCATGTACCAACAACTAGATGAACGGCTGCCGATCCTGGAAGTGGCGGATGACTGGCTGGTGAATAAACTCGGCGATATATGTATCGGCCTGGAGGTGGAGAAGCCGGAAGTGTTCACGCTGGGCGAGAACGATTATGAGTCGCTTCATCTGGCGTTCGTCAAAGCGATAAAGGTATTGCCGGCGGGATCGGTCGTGCATGTTCAGGATATATACCGGAAGGCCAGGTATCGGGCGAAAGGTCAGATGAAAGAAGCGGGGTTTTTGGAGCAGGCAAGTGAGCGGTTCTTTGATGGCCGGTCCTATCTAAAACACCGATGCCGGATCTATATTAGTCGCCGGCCGAACGGAAGGCATAAGGTAACGTCGGGTACCTCGGGGATCTTAAGGAGCGTGCTGGTGCCTGCGGACACGCTGGATGAAGGGCGGGTAAGGGAATTCGAGGATGCGGTGAGGCAGTTTAGTCGCATCCTGGAGGATTCGCGGTTGATCCGTACCCGGCGCCTGCGAACGGGCGAATTGGTGAGCACGGGCAAGAAGGCGGGGGTGATCGAACAGTATTGTTACTTGTTGGATGAGGATGAGACGCCGGTTATCCGGGATATCCAATTGAAGGGTGGGCTGCGGGTCGGCGACAGGGAAGTGGTCGTATATAGCCTGGGGGACGCGGAGCGGTTGCCGGGGCGATGTTCGCCATGGGTGACGTATGAACCGTATAGTACTGAAAAGACGAAATACCCTATTGGTTTTGCGGCTGGTTTGGGCTTACTTCTTCCCTGCGACCATATTTATAATCAATACATCGTACTGGACGATCCGGCGGCTGCGCTGAAACGCCTGGAGTCAAAGCGGCTGCGACTGCAATCGCTGGCGAAATATTCGCGGGAGAATATGCTGGCGCATGAGGCGGTGAATGCGTTTTTGAATGAGGCGATAGGGAAGGAGCTGCGTCCGGTACGTTTTGAAGCGTTTGTGATGGCCTGGTCGAACCAAGCGGCCGAGCTGCAGGAGGTCCGGAACCGGATCGGATCGGCAATGGCGGCGATGGATGTGGTTGCACACCAGGAAACAGTAGGGGCGCCGCAGCTTTGGAATGCGGGGATTCCGGGAAATGGAGGCGATATACCGGAAAATGAGTGTTGCGATATCTTTCTCGAACAAGCCTGTTGCTTCCTGGGAATGGAAACGAATTTACGCAGTTCGCGAAGCGAGTTCGGGCTTCGGTTCGGTGACCGGCTGACGGGTTACCCGGTTAATGTGGACATCGATGTGGAGCCTCGCCGGTTGGGCCTCACCGGAAACAACAATATGTTCGTGCTATCCGGTAGCGGGGGTGGCAAATCGTATCTGATGGCGCATATCTGCCGGACTTATGTTGAAAGGAATGTGCATGTGATGGTGGTTGATGTGGGGCGGTCTTACGAGACGCTTTGCCGGCTGAAGGGCGGGGTGCATATGAAATATGAGGAGTCGAATCCAATCCGGTTTAATCCCTTCTACGTTCGAAATGGCGAAGAACCGGACCTGGAGAAAAAGGAATCGATCAAATCGCTGCTGATGGCGTTGTGGAAACGGTCGGATGAGGAACAGTACCGTTCGGAGTACGTGACGCTTACCAGCGCGCTGCGGGGTTATTACCGGATGTTGGCGGAGCGGTGGGACGTTTTCCCGTGTTTTGATAGCTTTTATGATTATATGGCGGGGGAGTATGCGAAGACTTTGCGCGAACGGGGGGTGTCGGCAAAGGAATTCAATCTTGAAAACTTCCTCTATGTGCTGCGGCCATACCGGGCGGGAGGGGAATTTGACTTCCTTTTGAATGCGCGGGAAAACCTCGATCTGTTGGCGTCGAATTTTATTGTTTTTGAGCTGTCGAATATCTCCGGGCATCCGATCCTGCTGACAGTGGTCACGATGGTGATCGTAGAGGTCTTTATGAATAAGGTCCGAGGTCTGCGGGGCGTATGGAAGATGATCGTAATCGAAGAGGCTTGGAAAGCCATTGCGAATTCAGGGATGGCGGATGAGATCAGGGGTTGGGTGAAGACCTTGCGGAAGTATATGGGTAAGTTGGCGCTGGTGTCGCAAGACGTGGAGGATATTATCGACTCTCCCATCATTAAGCAGGCGGTGATCAATAGCTCAGATACTAAGATCCTGCTGGACCAAAGCAAGTTTGCGAACCGCTTTGGGGAGATCCAAAAGTTACTGGGTATCACTGATAAGCAGAAGGGGGAAATCTTATCGATCAACAAAGGGCATGATCCGGGGCCGATGTTCAAGGACTGTTGGATCGGGTTGGGTCCGGATTGGTCGCGGGTCTTTCGGTTGGAAAGCTCACAGGAAGAATATTGGGCATATACGTCGGAAGAGGGGGATAAGGTGCAGTTGGAGGTGGCGGCGAAGGAGGCGGGCAGTTTACAGAAGGGGATCGAAGTAATGGCGGAGCGGATGCGGGCAAAGTTGAAATCGTCCTGAAGTTGGGGCGGGTGCCATTTCGGGATGTGTATTGGAAGATTAAAGAACATTTGAGATGAACGTGAAGGTTGATTGGTTGACGAAAGGCAGGTATACCGAGAAGGCGAACAGGCGGGGGCGTCGGGGTTGGGTCGTTGGGCCGGCGCTCCTCCTGGCCTGCCTGATGCCTGGGCGGTCGGACGCGCAGGTATTGGACATTATTTCGATCATCAATGCGGCGGTGAAGAAGGTGATCGTTGCGACTGACCTTGAGGTTGAACGGATGCAGTCGGAGACGATTGACGCGCAGAATACGGAAAAGTCAGCGGAAAACGATATGGAGCAATCGGAACTGTCGGGGATCGCCGGTTGGATAGAGCAGCAAAGAGAATTGTTTGCGGAATATTACCAGGAACTGCGGGAAGTAAAGAATGTGATCGCTACTTATGAAGAAGTCAAGGCAATGATCGAGAAGCAGGGGAAGATCATTGCGGGTTATCAGCAGGTATATACCGTGTTGCGGCAGGACCAGCATTTCAGTGCGGCAGAGATCAGTCATGCTTATGCGGTGCTGTCGGGGATTGCGGCTGCCAGTACGCAAAATATCAGCCGGCTGACGGTGGTGGTGACGTCGTTACTAACGCAGATGGGTGACGCGGCCCGGTTGCGGTTGATTGACGAAACAAGTGGGGATATCGATCGGAACTATATGGACCTGACGCAGTTCAGCCAACAGAACTTTTTGTTGAGCTTGCAGCGGGCGAAGGATGCGAATGATATCGCGGCGACGCGGGCGTTGTATGGGATACAATAATTGAGGATACTATGAAAAAGATCTTGGTAGGATGCTTGGGGTTGCTGATGATGGCAACTGGCCGAGGGCAAACATTCGCGGAGTGGTTCCAGCAGAATTCGACGCGGTTGAAATATTACGGGCAGCAGATTGCCGAGCTGCAGGTTTGGCTTTCCCAATTAAATAAGGGTTACGGGATAGCTAATAACGGACTTGGCGCGATCAATGAAAGTAAGCAGGGAGAATATGGCTTACATCGTGCTTACTATTCATCCCTGGAAGCGGTTAACCCGGCCGTAGGACAACTTGGGGAAGTATCGGAGATTATCGAATTGCAGGCGGCGATCATAAAGCGGTTCTCGGACGCCTTATCGCGGTGTCGGGTTAGCGGGCATTTTGGGGCGGCTGGGCTGGGGTATATAGAGACCGTCTATGATAATGTATTGCAGGCGGGGGTCGCGGATGTGGCCGTACTAACGGACCTGGTGACTTCGGGGAACATGCAGTTGACGGATGACGAGCGAATGAAACGAATAATGGAGGTGGACGCTGGAATGAGGGAACGGTATAGATTCACGCTGGCTTTTACGGATCGGGCGGATTTGCTTGGAACGCAGGTTGCTTCTCAGCAGGCGGATATAGGAGCGGTCCGCGGCATATACGGGATTCCGTAGATCGTCGCCGGGAAGTTGATCGAACAGGAGAATAAAAGATTAAATATGTCTTATGAAGCGAAGAACGTATTTGAAGGGGTGGGTGACGGCGGTGTTCCTATTGTTGTCGGTATCGGGCGCGGTGGGCCAGTCGGTATCGGATGACATCCAGCAATTGTTGCTGGACGTGGAGAAACTGTCTCAGTTGAAACAGATCATGACAGAAATGTACCAGGAATATACGATGCTGTATAACGGATACGAAAAGATCAAGGGGTTGAGCCAGGGGACGTATTCACTACATAAGGGCTATTTGGACGGGCTTTTGCTGGTCGGTCCGGCGGTAAGCAACTATTATAAAGTGGCGGATATCATTGCCAAAGAAGCTAACCTGATCAAGAGTTATCAAGCGGCAAGTAGTTACTTCCGCGGGTCGGGGCTGTTTAGTTCCCAGGAACTGGAAGGGCTTTCGGTATTTTATTCGACGGTTGTAGAGCGGGCAGAAAGGGATATCGCGGAATTGACGATGATCATCACGGGCGGTACGTTACGGATGAGTGACGGAGAACGGCTTTCGGCAATAGACCGGATTGACGGCAATGTGACCGGACAGTTGAGCTTATTGCACGGCTATAATAACAGTGCGGCGTTACAGGCGGCGCAGCGGGCGCGGGCGGCCGGGGATATTGGGGCTGTTCGCGACTTGTATGGCATCGGGCCATAATTGTGTTGATATAGTGGCGGAGGAACGGAGGCGTAGGAAAAATTAATACAATATGGGACAGTGGAGAGTGATCGTACCGGTGTTGGCCGGGCTGGGGTTGATAGTGCCATTTGGTGCATGGGCGCAGGATGTGCCGGCAACGGGGTTGTCGACGGGGATTGCCGGGCTGCAGGCCACGCTTGAGAATGTGTATAGCGCGATGATGGTGCATTGCGGGGAGTTGATGGGGGTGGGGCAGGGGTTAGCGGGTCTAGGGGCGTTGCTGTATATTTCGTTTCGTGTCTTTGGCCACCTGGCGCGGGCGGAAGCAATCGACGTGTACCCATTGTTGAGGCCGTTTGCTTTGGGGCTGTTGATATCCCTCTATCCGGCCTTTATCGGGTTGACCAATGGGTTGCTTCAGCCGACGGTATCGGGGACGGCCGCGCTGGTGGATGATGCGAATGCGGCGATCACAACATTGCTGCAACAGAAGGAGGCGGCGCTTGAACAGTCTACCGATTGGCAAATGTATGTAGGCCCGGAGGGAAGCGGCAGCGAAGAGAAGTGGGAGCAATACAGCGGTGACGCAGAAACGGGTGTCTTTTCGGGATTGACGAATGCGGTCAAGTTCCAATTGGCTAAGATCAGCTATAATTTCCGGAATGGGGTTAAAGTAGTGTTGTCGGAAGTGTTGCAGATAGTGTATGAAGCGGCGGCGCTTTGTATTAATACGCTGCGGACGTTTGAATTGATCCTGATGGCCATCCTTGGGCCGCTGGTGATCGGGCTGTCGGTATTTGATCCGTTCCGGCAGGTCTTCGGTGCTTGGTTGGGCAGGTACGTGAATGTCTTTTTGTGGTTACCGGTGGCGAATATTTTCGGTTCACTTTGTGGGCAGATCCAGGCGGAGATGATCAAGGTGGATATTCAACAGATCCAAGCGTCGGGCAGTACGGCATTCAGTTCGACGGACGTGGCGTATATCATCTTCCTCATCATTGCCATCATCGGGTACTTCTGCGTTCCCTCCATTACCAACCACATCATTAATGTCTTCCCGTCGGGAGGCGGGGCGTTGTTGAGCAAGGTTTCTGGAAAGGCGCAGTCGGCCGTCGCGGCGCCTGCGCAGGTCGCATCGGGTGCCATGGGCGCAATGGGCAAAGGAACTATGGGCGGAGTGTAAAGTGAAAACCGAATAAATGAGTGAGATGTTTCCGAAAACGCGAAACCTGGAGTCGTCCTTTCGGCTGATCCGAGGGACATGTGTGGTGGTGGTGATTGGAGCCTTTGGCTTGTGCGGGTATGTGTTCGTTATCGCGAATCAGGCGGTCAGTCGTGCCCAGGCGCGGGTATATATCCTGGCGAACGGTAAGGCGCTGGAAGCGGTGGCGGGTGACCGGAAGGAGAACATCCCGGTGGAGGCGCGCGATCATATCCGGAATTTTCATTTGCTCTTTTTCACGCTCGACCCGGATGAAAAGGTCATCGAAGACAATCTGAATAAGGCATTGTACCTGGCAGACGGATCAGCTAAGCGGGTGTATGCGAACCTGAAGGAGTCGGGATACTATGCGGGCGTGATCAGCGCGAATATCAGTCAGCGGGTGATGCCGGACAGTATGGTGCTGGACTTGTCGGGCTATCCGTACCATTTTCGATATTATGGCCAGGAAACGATTACGCGGACTACCAGCATTGTGACGCGCAACCTGGTCACGGAGGGATACTTGCGGGATGTGCTGCGGTCGGATAATAACCCGCATGGATTCCTGATCGAGCGATGGGTCATCGTAGAAAACCGGGACCTGAAAGTGGAGCAGCGATAGGGGGGTCTGAAATTAAAATGAACGATATGAAAAAGAAAGTTGAGCGAGGAGAATCGACGATGCAGCTCTTGAGCCGCGCAGTCAGGGACAGCACGCTAATGACAAACCTGGCGTTGAATATCCGCGAGAGGACAGCCAAAATAAAACCGGGCCGGTTGAGATGGTATTGTCTTGGGGCGCTGCTGGCGTTGTGGGCGGGGGAAACGTGGTTTTGTACCACCTTGTTCGGGCCGATCGGTAAAATCCCACATTATGAATCTATCCGGCCGATGGTGACGGAGAAGGGAGGGAATACGCCGGTACTGTCATTCCGGGAATGGGACAGTGTTTTGGCTAATCCTGGGGTCAGGAAACATTGGGATAGTCTCCTGCGGCAGCGGCAGGGATTGGCGGATTCGATTAAACAGTTGTTGCGATTGGATGTAGCTCATGGAGTGAAATAGGATATTTTTTTACTGGTCTTAAAAATTAAGGTGATGGAGAGCATGCAGAGAAAGAATAGTGAATTACTGCGCCGGAAGCGGAAGGTGATGCTGTTCCTGCCGGTGGTGTTGATCCCGATGCTGACGTTGGCGTTTTACGCCATGGGCGGGGGCACTGGACGCAAGGGAGGTAAGGGCTTCGGCTTTACGAAGGGGCTGAATATGAGTTTGCCGGAAGCAAAGATAAAATCGAAAGGAAAAGGGCTGAACAAACTGGGATTGTACCGGCAATCGGATCAGGATTCGATACGGATGCGGGAAAGCAGAAAGATGGACCCCTATTTTGGGTGGAAAGACACGGCGACGGCTGACGGCAGGAGGAGTGGTGATCAGCCGGCGGATGTAGTTGTTGGCGGCAGAATGGATCCGGCGCATGCCGATGTCGATGCGCAGGCAAAGGAACTGCTACAAAGATTGGATCAACTGAAAGGGGTGATCGGGAGGCAGGAGCGGGGTACGGCGAGAGATTCGCTGGGTGATGCTTTATTCCCGGATAGAGTGAGGGATGCTGCAGGACGGTTGCGGCGTCCAGAGTTATTGCAGGGTCCGGCAGCGGTGCCTGTTGCCGGTTTGCCGCCGAGGGAACGCGGGCAGGACGTGGAACTGGACAAACTGAATACGCTCATGGATAAAGTGCTGAAAGTACGTTATCCCGGGGATGCGCCATTGCGGGATACGTCGCCGGAAGCGCCGGCTGACCGGGTTGTGCAGGCATCGTCCTTGCCGGGACGGGAAGAGGTTGTAAGTACTTTAGCTGCGGACGAAGGGGAAGACATGCGGACGGGGTTCATCGACCTGGACGAGAGACCTCGAGGTGATACGCTGGCGGAGAATATGATTGCCGCGGTTGTTGACGGTGCTCAGACGCTGGTATCGGGGGAGGGAGTGGCAATGCGGACGACGGAAGATGCGGTTATTGGAACGATAAGAGTACCGAAGGGCAGTCCGCTGGCAGGTAAGGCCACGTTATCGGGAGAAAGGTTGTTGATCGCGGTCAACTCGGTGCGGATCGGGAGCCAGGTGATACCTGTGTCGCTGGACGTGGTGGATATGGACGGGATGACGGGTATTCGGGTGAAAGGCTCGATCAACCGGGACGTGTCGAAAGAATCCGCCGATGAGGCGGTGAGTTCGCTGGGAGTTATGCCGGTGAGTTCCGGCGTGGAGGGTCAGGCAACGGCGGCAGGTATTCAGGCGGCAAAAAGCCTGTTGAGCCGAAAGATCAGGCTTGTTCGCGTGGGGCTGCCGGCGGGGTACCGGGTATTATTGAGAAATACGAGAATCAAACATTAAGAGGAGGGTGAGATGTGTGAAGCAAAAAATGGCGCTTTTGGCCGGGTTAACCGGTGGCGTATGGCTTGTTGTGGACGTAAACGGCTTTGGGCTGCCGCAATTGGGTTAATACTTGGGTTGATCGGGATTTGTTGGGCTGTGCGGGTACATGCCCAGGAGCCGGGCTTTCATCTGGAAGGAATGGAAAGCCGGCATCTTCCGGTGACGGGACGAAAAATGACGAACGTAATTTTCCCGGTGGAGATCGCGGCTGGGGTGCGGGTGAGCCGGGATGTGCTGGTGCAGAAAGTTAAAGGCGTGGAGAATGTCCTGGAGCTGAAAGCGCTAAAGCGGGACTTTGCCACCACTAACCTGGCGGTGTATGGAAAGGATGGCCGGTTATATTCTTTTGTACTGCATTACGTGGAAGACACGTCGGTGTTGGATTACCGGGTAGTGCGGGACGGTGATTCTGGAAAGGCAGATGTGCGGTTAAGCGGGTGGCCGGTGAGCCTGGAGCGGCTGCGATTGGACGGGCGGCAATTGGCAGGACGGGAGTGTGTCATACATCGGAAGGCTGTGACTGATGGATTGTGCCTGCGGTTGAAGGGTGTGTACATTCTTGATAGCTTGTTGTGGCTGGCGGTCGATATGAAGGACCGGACGGCTATGGGGTTTGCTCCCGGTTCCCTGCGGATCTATACGGAGGACAGGAAGAAGATCAAGCGAACGGCGACGCAGGAAGTGGATCTTGATCCGGTTTACTCGGAGCCGGTGGGCAGGGTGGGTGGATTTGAGCGGAAGGCGACGGCGGTGGCATTGCATCCTTTTATGGTTGGTCGGGGGAAGCGGTTGGTGATTGAGGTTAGCGATGAGAGCGGGGGGCGGCAGGTGGTGCTGAAGGTGAAGGGGAAGGTTTTGTTGAGGGCAACGCGGGAGTAACACCATGTTGACAATAGTACCGATCGGGTTTAGCGAGGCTTGCACATTTGTCCGCACATATCATCGCCATCACCGGCCGCCTCAAGGGCATAAGTTTTCTATCGGAGTTGCGGTTAATGATAGAATCGTAGGGGTGGCAATTGTTGGACGGCCTGTGGCAAGGCGGTTGGACAATGGTTGGACCCTGGAAGTCGTCAGGCTTTGTACGGACGGCACACCCAATGCTTGCAGCAAATTGTATTCGGCTTGTTGGCGGATCGCACGGGAGATGGGATACCGGGAACTGATCACTTATATTTTAGACACGGAGAAGGGTATCTCTTTGAAGGCCGCCGGATGGGTCTGTCTTGGCAAAGCCGGGGGGATAAGCTGGAATGTACCTGCTCGACCGAGGATAGATAAGAGCCCGGCTCAAATGAAAATAAAGTTTGGAATTGGCAAACCGAAGGATGTGAACGATGTGTATGATGGCTAAGAAGTATGAGTTGATCTATGCCGATCCGCCATGGGAATATAAGGTCTGGAGTCGAAAGGGTAGGGGGCGAAGTGCGGAAAGCCATTACGACACAATGAGGTTGGAGGATTTGAAAGCTATGCAGGTGCCGGGAATGTGTGCCAAAGATTGTGTCCTGTTGCTTTGGGCGACCGGACCGGGGTTATCGGCGGCGATTGAATTGGGTGTCGCATGGGGATTTGTATATAAGACGGTTGCTTTTGTGTGGGTAAAGAAGAATCGACACGATGACCGGTTTTTTATGGGGCTAGGCTATTACACTCGCGCGAATGCTGAATGGGTGCTACTGTTTACGAAAGGCCGGCCGTTGCCAAGGGTGAGGAATGACCTGGGACAGGTCGTAGTCGCGAGGGTGGGAAGGCATTCTCAGAAGCCGGCAGAGATCCGGACGAAGATCGTTGAGCTGTTTGGGGATCGGGCGAGGGTAGAGCTGTTTGCTCGGAGCAGGCAGGGCTTTTTTCCGAACGATGAATATCAGGGGTGGGACGTCTTTGGAAACGAAGTGGCAGGATCGATTGAGTTGAAATCTGATTTAAATAAAATGAAATATGGAGACGATAGAGATGAAGAGGGAGGAAAAGGTGTTGAATAAAAAGTATGCAGGGATATATGCGGATATACCCTGGGAAGATGAGGCGTGGCCGTTCGAGCGGATTTTAGCCTTGCCGGTGGGACCGGCCGTAGCGGATGAAGCATTCCTGCTGATGTGGACGCCGATGCGGTCGTTGCCGGATGGTTTGCTGCTATTAGAAGCTTGGGGTTTTGAGTACGCCGGGTTGCTGGCCTATCGAAAACCGACGAGCGAGGTGGACGTATGCTGGTATCGTAGTCAATGTGAATACTTGCTCGTAGGGAAACGGGGTACGGTAAAGAACTGCTATTTGCTGCGGCACACGCTGTATGAAGGGCCGGATATTGGCCGGGGTTTTAAGCCGGAAGGGTTTCGGACGCTGTTATCCATGGCGGTGGATATTGCGTTTGGCCAGGGATTGCGGGAGTTGGACTTGTTCGGAGGATACTGGCGGGAGCGGTTTCCGGAGTATAGTGGTGGAGGGTGTGATTTTCTTGGGGAGTGAGGAGGAGTTGGGGCTGAGTAAAAATTGAGGGGTATGGAAGAAGAGGAAGCGTTGATGATCAGCTTTAGCGGTGGCCGGACGTCGGCGTACATGACGGACCGGTTGTTAAAGGAGGGCTGGAAAGGTGAGATAGTGATCTGCTTCGCAAATACGGGAAAAGAAGCGGTTGAGACGTTGGATTTCGTGCATGCTTGCGAATTACATTGGAACCGGACGATACATTGGTTGGAATATGATGTGGAATCAAAGTTCCGGAGAGTGAGCTTTGAAACGGCAAGCAGAAAAGGTGAGCCTTTCGCGGCGCTGATCGAGAAACGGAAATATCTGCCGAACGTGGTGCATCGATTTTGCACACAGGAACTGAAAGTAAGGGTGATCAAGCGGTTTATGATGAGCCTTGGTCGTAAACATTGGATCAGTGCTATCGGTATCCGATATGATGAGCCAAGGCGGTGGTCGAAGACAAGGGGTATCGCAGAACGTGAGCGGTGGGAGAATTGGTTGCCGTTAGTTGATTGGCGGATCACGAAGCCGATGGTACTCGACTTTTGGCGTACGATGCCGTTTGACTTGCGGTTGGAGCACCATCAGGGTAACTGCGATCTATGTTTCCTTAAAGGCAGGAATAAGATTCGACGGCAGTTAACGGATGACCCGGCTTTGGGCGAATGGTGGATGGAACAGGAAGCAAAGACCGGTGGCACCTTCCGAAAAGGGCTGTCGGTGAGCCGATTTTTGGAGATTGTACGAACGACGCCGGCGATGTTCGATTATGAGGATGAGGATATTGAGTGTTTCTGTAATGCAGATTGATGAGAGTAGCGGTAATACAAGTGGATGGTAAGTTGCCCAATCTGGCTCTCATGCAGATTTCCTCTTTTCATGAGAAGCGAGGGGATTCGGTTTGCTGGTACGAAGGGCCACTCTGGGGCAATAGCTATGACAGAGTGTACGCCAGCAAGATTTTCGGATTTTCAAAAATGCCGGTTCTTCCGGAGCATGCTGTTATTGGGGGTACGGGGATTGACTTTTTTAACAGATTGCCAGAAGAGATGGAGCGCTGCACACCGTCCTATTTGCTTTATCCAAAATGTAGTTATCATTTAGGGTTTTCGATGAAAGGATGTCGTTTTGGTTGTAAGTTCTGCTGTGTGCCCAAAAAAGAGGGAAGACCTACGGCAAACAGTACAATTGATAATCTGCTGCTAAATGCCAATGGTGGCAACAGGCTTATGCTGTTGGATAACGATTTTTTTGGTGGCCCGGAATGGCAATCAAACTTAAGACGGATCATTGAGTTACGGCTAAAGGTCTGCTTTGTCCAAGGCATAAATATCCGGATAATAACTGATGAGCAAGCTGTCTTGTTGGCAAAATCGAACTATACTAATAGTCAGTTCAATCAAAAATATTTGACGTTTGCCTGGGACCGGTATCATGATGAAGGACTTGTGAAAAATGGCATCAGGACATGCGTCAACGCGGGAATTCCTACAAAGCATATGCAATTCTTTGTCCTAATAGGCTTTGATACTACCAAAGATCAGGACTATGAGCGGGTGATGATGCTGAATTCGTTGGGGTGCCTGCCTTTTGTGATGCCTTATAATCGAAATGATCCTTATCAGCGGGCATTTGCGCTGTGGGTCAATAATAGGGCTATTTTTCGCTCATGCACATGGAGGGACTACAGGTATAACCGAAATTTTGGGGAATGATGGATATTATGAAAGTGAGGGAGGGGTGATGAGGCACGGGAGTTTGTTTAGCGGGATCGGGGGTTTTGATCTGGCTGCGGAGTGGATGGGCTGGGAGAATGTATTTCAGTGCGAGAAGGAGGAATACTGTCAGCGGGTGTTGAGGTTTTATTGGCCTAAAGCGCGATTATATGGAGACGTCAGGGAATTCGACGCAACTATCTTTCGAGGAACTATCGGGGTGCTTTCCGGGGGCTTTCCTTGTCAGCCGTTCAGCGTCGCCGGAAAACGGAAAGGTACAGCGGATGACCGCTACCTGTGGCCTGAGATGTATCGAATTATTAACGAGGTTCGACCGCGTTGGGTGGTGGGCGAGAATGTTCTCGGCCTGCTTAATTGGCGAAGGGGAATGGTCTTCGAGCAGGTGCAGGTTGACCTGGAAGCTGCAGGGTACGAGGTATGGACGTATATTTTGCCAGCTGCGGGTATCGGCGCGCCGCATCGGAGGGACCGGATCTGGATTGTTGCCTACGCCGGTGGCGATGGACGGGGAGGGTATCCAGCAACTGCGGACATCGGCGGTAGAGGGGATGAAAAAAGGATGGAAGGCCAGCATGACATTGACGAACTACCTGGTGCTCGGATTTCTGCCGACACCGGTGGCGATGGATGCAAAAGGGGGATGCACCAGGAAGGAATTGAAGAGACAGGCGAGCGGGTTGGCGAACGTTATTCACGGTGCAGTTGGCATACCTGGCAAAACTTCCCAACTCAATCCCCTGTTTGTCCTGGAGATGATGGGTTTCCCGGCAGATTGGACGGCCTTACCTTTTCTGCCTGGCGCTATCAATCCCTTCGGGGAGCAGGGAACGCCGTAGTGCCTGGAGTGGTCCTGCAGCTATTCAAGACAATTGAACGTATGGGGAGGTACGAAAAGTAACAAGATGGAGAACTTGGCGGAGATAATGGGTTTCATGGAGCGGGCGGAAAAAGACGGCAGGCTGGGGCCGATGCACATCAGCTTGTACCTGGCAATCTTATACAGTTGGATTCGGCAAGGCAGGGAAGAGTATGTAAGTGTGACGGGAAGGGAACTGATGCCACTTGCAAAGATCGGAGGGCTTACACCGATGTATAAGTGCCTTCGGGAGCTGCATGATTACGGGTATGTTGAATATTGGCCGTCACATAATCAGTATCAAAAAAGCAGGGTGTATTTGACTTTATTGGCGACAATGAAATATCGGTCCAAAGAGTAGGAGGGCAGCATGCAGTGGAATAAGGTATACCGAATTGACGCGATGGCGGGAGTGAGGGGTCTTCCGGACGATTCAGTGGGAACGGTGGTGACCAGTCCGCCATATTTTCGGCAGAGGGACTATGGGTACCAGGGTCAGTGGGGACAGGAGGCCACTCCGGACGAATATGTGTGGCACCTGGTTGGGCTGTTCGTAGAACTTCGCCGGGTCTTGAAGGACGATGGTACCGCGTGGTTAGTATTGGGTGATTCGTATGCGTCGACCGTTCGAGGAGGCCAATCGGGTAGGCGGCAATACGGCCAGGACTACGGACTGGCGCCTGGGTTGTATCCTGGCATTAAGAAAAAGGATATGATGGGAGTGCCGTGGATGGTTGCGTTTGCACTCCGGCAGCAGGGGTGGTATTTACGTCAGGATGTCATCTGGTTCAAAAGTAATCCGATGCCGGAGAGCGTGAAAGACCGGTGTACCCGGTGTCATGAATACATTTTCATGTTTTCTAAGAACGAGCGATATTACTATGATCATCTGGCGATTGCCACGCCGATCTTGGAGTCTACTAAGCTGCGAATGTGTCAGGATATTGCGATGCAGAAAGGATCAAACCGGGTCTGGGGTAAGGCAAACGGGCCAATGAAAGCCTCATTTACGGTGGGAAAACAGGAGGGGCATGGGCGGCGGCATGACGGTTACAATGAGCGTCGCGCTGGGTTGTTGGTACCACTGATGGTTGCGAACCGGAAAAGTGTTTGGCCTATAGCTACGGCCATGACGAAGGAAGAGCATTATGCGAGTTTTCCAGCAGCGATCCCGCGGCTATGTATTAAGGCGGCGACGAAGGAGGGGGATGTGGTGCTGGATCCGTTTGCGGGTACGGGGACTACACTATTGGAGGCGTCGATATTGGGGCGGAAATATATCGGTTTTGATTTGAGTGAGAAATACGTCGCGATTGCTACCCGGAGGTTGAAAAAGCTGGAAGGGATATTTTACCGCGAGTAAACAATCCACCGAGAGACGTGATGAAAGCCATTGTGGGCTACTGACTTCACGGAAATTGCCGGCTTTCATTGCGGCTCGAGGGGGCGCCAAGGGCGGACGGGGGCTTGGAAATGGAGTGAAGCTCCTCGCCCGCGGCAGAATGCACCGATGGGGGGCTGGCAGAATTCGGCCAGCTTAGAAGAGGACTGTCGGGAGGAAGGCTTTGAGGGTGGAAGGCTGGAAGTTGGAAGCGTTAAAGAAAAGTGCCTTACGGATGGAAGCCTTTGGGATAGAAGGCTTTCGGATAGAGCGCTTTAATGAGAAAGCTTTAAGGATAAAATGCCTTAAAGATGAAGCCTTTCAGATAGAAGGCTGAAAGGAGGAAGGCCGCTAGGATAGAAGCCGCTTGGAGTGGCCCGCCCCGGACCGGGAGAGAGAGGGGGACTGCGAACGGACGGGACGGGGCGTCGCCACCGTCGCCACACGGCTGGCCGTGCTGCACCGGGAGGCGTCTTCGCCGGATTGGGGGGGGTATTTTTGGCGGGCTGGCCCGGCGAAGGCGCCGGGGGGCAGCTACCCGCGGTCGGCCTTAGTGTTCAGCCGGAGCGCAGCGGAGGCTAGATCATAAGGGAAAGCGGCCAGCCGTCGGCAGGTGGCGGACAAAATGGGGCGGCGGGTGGACGGGAGATGCTGCGGCGAAGCGGACTGCGACGAGGAAGGAGCAAGCGAGTGAAAGGGAGCGAAGCGACCGGACGAGCGCAGCGGATGAAGGAGGAGCAGCGCAGAATCGAACCGGACACGGCAGCCGCCCGAACGGAGGCGTCCCCGAGCTGCAAGAACTATGACAGGCTCGCGATAGCGACCCGTAGGGAGCGGGAGCGACCGACCGGGCAAGCGTTGAAGGCAAGACTAAAATAAAAATAAAAATGAACTTGCCTTGGACGCGCAGGCCTGGCGTTGGGCTTGCCGAGGGGCGCCGGAGAGAGACCGCTTAAGCCTGCTGTGCTGCTGGGAATTGCAAAGCGCAGTTGATCAAAGCATTGGTACCTATGGATTGGGGTTGTTGAGGTTGGTGGCTTTTCGCATTTCAATCCGAAGGGATAAGGCGTCGATTTTTAATACGGCAATAGCGATGATACCGATCCAGGTGACAAGCATCTTATGTGGAAGTTGGCTGTGTATGTCTATCACAACGAGGGAGGCAATGAGAGAAAGGACCAAATTGTAATCGAAACAATAGTAGGTAAAGTACCTGGCGTAAAAATAGCCGACTTTTTCTGCATTTTCCTTGAAGAAAAAGGACCAGTTGACTTCGAATAGTTTGGGCAATATCTTCCATTTAATGAGACCGTCGAGGACATTGTCAACGATACCGTTTCTGACGGCATCGAAGACCAGGCCGGCGATAAAGGACAATAGGAGACAAAGAATGAGAAAAGGGATGCCTAGGTCTTTAGTGCAATCGAGTAGTGAGGAAATGTCGGAAATGGGTTCATAGGAAATATAACCGCAGACCATGAAAACAAAGCCGGGCAGAAAGTACGCTATGAATTGGTAGTTGGTTAGGGGAATCTTATCCATAAGCAGGTATTTCCGTAAATGTATAGGATATTTTTATAATAACTCCTGCACGGTTTTACTGCTACGTGGTCGTGAATTCTAAGGAATGGTTGTTTATCTGTTGTATCCTAGATGGATAGGGATGGAGATCAGGCGTGGCAACCTATGGCTGAGTAGTGAACTGGACTCAGAAGAGTGCGACGCAACGATTTCGATGGGCGAACTAAGGCTTGTAACAAAAAAACTGACACCATTACATGCGGTTTATCATCTGTATACTTTTCAAATTCAAGATAATGAGGAGCCCGTGGGATATATTAGAGGAGCAGGAGGAATTTGATGACCAGCCTATTGATTCTGAAAAAGCGTGGAAGATTTTGCGTGATGGCGGTATGGACGTCACGCTTGAAGAATCCGCAGTTATACTATCGTTTTTGCGTAAATTAGCTGAGATTACTTTACCACAAATTCTTACCGATGAAAAAGCAAATCGCAGACCTTTATGTAAGGGTAAGTACAGATGAACAGGCGGATAAAGGCTATTCTCAACGTAACCAGGAAGAGGTGTTACGGAAGTACTGCTCAATAAATTCCATTCATATCAGAAAAGTGATTTTTGAAGACCATTCGGCGAAGACGTTTATTCGGCCGGAATGGAATAAGCTATTATTGGATCTTCGGAAGCATAAGGGTCAAACGGATCTGATATTGTTTACGAAATGGGATCGGTTTAGCAGGAATGCGGGAGATGCGTACAGTATGATAAATACGCTGCGAAAACTTGGTGTGGAACCGCAGGGAGTTGAACAACCGTTGGACTTGTCGGTGCCGGAAAACAAGATGATGCTGGCCTTCTACTTGGCTGCGCCCGAAGTGGAAAATGATCGCCGGGCTTTGAATGTACTCTATGGGATGCGAAGGGCGAGGAAAGAGGGAAGGTACATGGGTCAGGCGCCGCTGGGCTATTGCAATAAGGCTAGGGAAGATGGGCGAAAATATATTACACCCAAGGAGCCGGAGGCGGGGCTGATTAAGTGGGCCTTCGAGCAATTGGCGGAAGGACGATTTAATACGGAAGAGATCTGGCGGAGGGCAAAGGCGAAAGGGCTTGACGTGAGCAAACCTCATTTCTGGAAGCTTATAAAAAACCCGGTATATTGCGGTAAGGTGATAGTGCCGAGGTTGAAGGATGAGGAGCCTTTTCTTGTAATGGGGCAGCATGACGGTATTGTTTCAGAGCCGCTTTTTTATGAGGTTCAAAACGTGTTGAATGGACGTAAGAAAAAGATCAAACCTCGGTTTGAGGTGGATCGATTGTTGCCCTTGAAGGGGTTTCTGCTTTGTCCGATATGTGGGAATAAACTTTACGGTAGCGCTTCGACGGGCTGTCGTCAGAAATATCACTATTATCACTGTACCTCGAAATGCGGGTTTCGGAAGAATGCGGTGGTTACGAATGGACTTTTTGAAAAGGAGCTACGCAAATATGTCCCTCATCCAGCGGCGGTGGAGGTCTTTCAGCGAGAGATGGGAAGTTTGTATCATATGCAGACGAAGACGCAAAAGGAGGAAGTAAGAGCGGTCAAAAATAAACTGGAAGGGCTGGGGGTGCAGTTGACGAAGGCAAGGAACCTCTTACTCACGGAGGAAATCGATGCGACGGATTATAAGGGGATGAAGGCGGAGTTGGAGCAGAAGATTGCCGCCTTGGAAGCAAAGCTAGAGTCCTTATCGTTTGTGGCACCGCAAAAAGAAATCGACGGGATACTGGAAAGAGCGGCCTATAAGATTCAACATCTTGACAATCTATATATTATTGCGGAAATCGAAGAGAAAAGAAAGCTGATTAGTTCGATTTTCCCTGAAAATCTCGTTTTTGACGGATTGGGTTTTCGAACTACGAGACTGAATGAGGCTGTCCGGCTGATGTGCAGTCTGGACAAGGATTTGCGTAAAAAAAAAGAGAGACAACAGGAAGGTAACTCCGAGTTGTCTCTTAAGGTGCGCGGGATGAGATTCGAACTCACACGCCTCGCGGCGCTACCACCTCAAAGTAGTGCGTCTACCAATTTCGCCACCCGCGCATTAGGAAGGATGAGGAAATTTTTTGAGGTGGGGGCAAAAGTATGATTTTTGGGTGGGATTTCAAACTTCGGGATGGGGTTTCAGGAGAGGAGGGATTCAAGACTTTGGGTTGGGATTTCAAACGAGGGCTTATTTCTTTAGAACGATACGGAAGGTGGTGCCTTTTCCGATATCGGATTGGCGGACGAAGAGCTGGCCTTTATGGTATTGCTCGATGATCCGGCGGGACAGACTGAGGCCGAGTCCCCAGCCTCTTTTTTTGGTGGTGAAACCGGGTTTGAAGACTTGTTGGAGGTTGCGGGAGGAGATGCCTTTGCCGGTGTCGGTGACGTCGATGAGGATCTCTTTTTCCTGGTCCTGGATATTGATGGTGATGGAGCCTTTACCTTCCATGGCGTCGAGGGCGTTCTTCAGCAGGTTTTCGATCACCCAGTCGAAGAGGGGGCCGGAGATGCGGGCGGGGATCGGTCGGTCGGTGGAAGTGGTAGAGGGGTCGGTCGGACGTGATGTGCCGGGGTTGGATGGCGACGGCGACTGTGGAGTTTGGAGGGTAAAATTTACCTTTCCGGTGGCGCGTTTGCGGATATATTCCATCATGCTGCGGATCTGGGCGACGAGGTCACGCTCTTCCAAATGAGGTTGGCTGCCTATTTTGCCAAAACGGTCGGAAACGAGTTTGAGGCGGTCGACGTCTTTCCGGATCTCCTGGACGGTCCGGGGATCGATCGACGATTCCTTTAGCATCTCGACCCAGCCTTCGAGGGAGGAGACGGGGGTACCGAGTTGGTGGGCGGTCTCTTTGGCCATGCCGGCCCAAAGTTGGTTTTGGGTCGCTTTGTTCCGGACCGTAATAGAATAAAGAATAAAGAAGATAAACAGTGCGACGATGAACAATTGTATGAGGGGATAATATTTCACTTCATCGAGCAGACTGGTGTGGCCATAGTAGTATCGGTTGGCGATATAGGGCTTCTGATTGAATACAACCTCGAGCGGCGGGTTCTCGGCCCTGAACTTCTTCAACTGCTTATACAAATAGGTGGGATCACGGTTGGCCTGGGCAGAGTCGAGGTTGATGTATTCCATGATGCTGTCCTGCTCGTTGGTCTCGATGATGGGAATGGATTGCTGACCGTTGCGGATCAGGTTGGGGAGTGTGAGGTCCATGCCGGGGTTATTGAGAATGGCCTTGGAGGCGGCTACCCATAGGGCCACTTTCTGGCGTTCGTCCACGGCGATCTTGCGGGCAAGGTATTGAGAATAGAAGATCGTTGCGCTCACAATGACGATGGCTACAAGGGCGAGGAGCGATCTCCAATTCAGGAGTGATCGAATCATAGACGAATTTATAAAAAGCGGAGGACTAATAGGCGATTGACTTATTTTTGCGGCCTCATGCCGACTGCCGCTATAGTTATATTGAATTGGAACGGACGTAGTTTTCTGGAGAAATTCCTTCCTTTTGTAACGGCAAGCATCTGTCCCGGCGCTGAGCTGATCATCGCGGATAATGCTTCCAACGATGACTCGGTGGCATTTGTACGGGAGCGGTACCCTCAGTTGCGGATAATCGAAATGGATAAGAACCGGGGATTTGCCGGTGGATATAATGAGGCGTTTCGGCAGGTGGACAGCGACTATTATGTGCTGTTGAACTCGGATGTGGAGGTCTCGCCGGGATGGCTGGAACCGGTGATCGAACTGATGGAGAGTGACCCCGCTATCGGGGCATGCCAGCCAAAGATCAGGATGTATTCTGACAAGGGCTCCTTCGAATACGCGGGAGCGGCAGGCGGCTGGCTGGACTATCTGGGCTATCCTTTTGCGAAAGGGAGGGTGTTCGATGACTGTGAGAAGGACAACGGGCAATACGATCAGGCGGAGCCGATCTTTTGGGCGAGCGGGGCGGCGATGTTCATCCGGGCGCGCCTTTTCCATGAATTGGGGGGATTGGATACCTATTTCTTCGCGCACCAGGAAGAGATCGATCTGTGCTGGCGGCTTCAGCTGGCGGGATATAAGGTATATTCCTGCCCGGCTTCGGTGGTGTATCACGTTGGCGGGGGAACGCTGCCCAAGGGCAATGAACGAAAGGTCTTTCTCAATTTCCGCAATAACCTGATCATGATGGCGAAGAACCTGCCGGCGGGACAGCGGCTATGGAAGATCCCATACCGGTTCCTTCTGGATTCGGTCTCGGCATGGAAATCACTCCTGGCGGGTCAAGGGGTCTACTTCATGGCTATCCTGGAGGCGCATCTGGCTTTTCTGAAGTGGGTGGTTGTCAAGCGGAAACAAAGTATATTTCCGCAGAAAAAGGGGGGAAAGCTGCTGGGGTGGTATCCGGGAAGTGTTGTGTGGCAATACTTTATTCTGGGGAAGAAAACTTTTAGGGAAATAGTGAAGATCAAACGGTGATTTTTTCGGACAAAGCCCTATTTTTGCAAGGCAATTAAATAGCTATGGATCAACATTCTGCAGACCAACCAATAGAATTGAAAGACCCGAAATTGAAAGATTTTGCGAATAGCTGGGTCGATTCGTCCGTATTCCTGTTCTATCTGGAGGTGTTTTGTATCGTCGCTTTTCTTTTTGGGGCCTCTTATGGATTGTATGTTCACCGCTATAAGGGTAAACCGGATGTCGAAGTTCCCGGTAATACGCTGTATACTCCGCAGTACAAATAGGAGTAATTAAAAAAGATTTTCAAGGGGAAGCGGGGTGAGCCCAGATAAATTGTCGCACAATTTTTTGTCCCGATTCAAACATTACCTTATTTTTGCAACCCCATTGAATGAGAGTATGTTGGGGAGTGTTATGCGGAAGTAGCTCAGTTGGTAGAGCGCAACCTTGCCAAGGTTGAGGTCGCGGGTTCGAGCCTCGTCTTCCGCTCAGGAGAATTCCATCGGTGGTTGCCGGTGGAATTTTGCATTTTGGCTATCTTTGGATTATGCGGCCGGAGTGGCGGCATAGATTGGGCGGTTGGAACGGTGGGGGTGGATCGAATGGATGGCGGTCGATAGATAGCGAAGTTGCCCGGGTGGCGGAACTGGTAGACGCGCAGGACTTAAAATCCTGTTTCCCGCAACGGAAGTACGGGTTCGATTCCCGTCCCGGGCACATTTAAAACCCGCTCCTGTAACGGGTTTTGTCATTTTGAAAGCATTCGTTCTGTCAAAAAGATTACCATCAATTTCATCCTAAGCGAGACTACAGGTTTTCGGCATCCTATCTTCGGGCAAAATTTGTAAATTAGGGTAAATTTCATGGATATGAATACGCTAGTTATCGATAATAAATCATATGTCGTTGTGCCAGCAGAAAGTTACCAGGCTTTGCAAAAGAAAGCGGCTTTAAAAACCAGGCCGGAGAAAACGCTAACGATTAAAGAGGCCAGAGCTCACAGTAAAAAATTAATTAGAAAGTGGGCCAGCGGAAAGTAATCATTAAAGAGTCTGTTGCCGATATTTATGATTTTTTTATAAAGCTTGCCGACTCCCGTAGGAGACACCCCGCATGTAAAGACCCTGAACGGGCAATTATTGGATACAAATGTATCCCCTATAAGAGGAAATACACTGTCGTTTTTCTTGAATCAGACGATGAATTGATTATCTGCGAATTTATCCCTTCAAAAAATATCCACTGGTAGTTATCGCCAGTAAACATTATCCTGGCAAATTGCTAAACACCACAAAATCAGTAAGTAATTGGTTAAATAATAGCCTTGAAGCTGATTGCCAATAACTGCCGGCGGGGTGGTGGAGTTCATGTGGGGCGGATCATCGTACGTTGATGAGAATCCGGTCAGAGCCTTTGAGTCGAACGGTTGGTTGGTCCTTTGTGCCGTGGTCGGTGTAGGTGGCGGTGAGGGTATAAGTGCCCGGGCGGTTGGAGGGAAAATGGAGAATGCCGGAGGCGCCGGAGTACCATGCACGGTCGGGGCGGGCGGCGGATCGGAGGATCCAGCGGACGGTTGAGCGGATGGCGGCGGTGGAGAGCTCGGGATGGGAGGGCATTTTTTCGGTGCGGCCCCAGACGCCGGAAGAGCCGCTGCGGATGCGGTTGATGAGGGTGTCGGTATTGTCGGCGGTTAGGGGATAACGTTTGGCGATATCGAAGAAAGAGGGGCCCAGGGACTGGGAGTTGAACTGGTGACAGTTGAAGCAGTTGTTGGTGGCCATGATGGTGAGGGCGGAGTCGGCGGGGGCGGCGGGCGAATGGGAAGTGGCTAACTCGACGATGACTTCCTTTGGATTGATCTCATCATACCGGGAATCGCCGTCTTCGGGATCGGTTACGTGTACCTGGTAGGTGATGGGGGTGTTGATATTCAGAACGGAGTTGTTGGCCGGCGATTCGATCCTGACCGTAGGGGCATGATTGGTTTGCGGCGGAGTGGCGGAGAGGGCGGTCGAGGTGAGGGTGGTGGGAGCGGTAAGGGCGGCAGCGGCAAGAGCTGCGGGGACGGCGAACGTGGCGAGGGTGGCTGCAAAATGATCTCGGATCTTCATTGGCTATAATTTATCGATCTCGCGGGCGACGCGCTGGGCGGAACGGAGGCAGGATTCCATACCTCTGCTCATGTTATCGGCATAGGTGCCGGCGAAATATAGTCTGCCTTCCGGCTGCATGATCTGAGGCCAGAACTTGTGCATCTCACCGATCGGGAAGGGTTCCATTTCGCAGGCAGGAGCATATTTATCCTTTGTCCAGTCGAGGGTCAGGGCCTGCTCGATGGTATCCTTTTTTCCGGGATAGACCTGGCGGAAGGCAGCCAGCACCCGCTGCGGAGAGATGCCGCCGGGGCCGAAGGCTTTGAGAATGATGCGGCCGGTGTCGACGTGATTTGTCTCCAGCCAGATGGAGGAGATATCCGGATGCTCGAATTCCATGTTGATGCTGGGAATGCCGTCGTCCAGCCAGAATTTGGATGCGGCTTCAAAGACATAGAAGGGATGAGAGGAGTAGGGGAGATTGTCTACGACGTATTGTTTTTGTGCCGATAAGGCCGGGGTGACGGGAATATTCCGGAATATCGGTAAGGTGATGCAGACAACGAGGACGTCGGCGCTTAGTTGCTCCTCGTGCGTATTGTATGGGTGGCAGGTGACGGTAACGCCTTGCGGGCTGTGCCGGATGGCGATCACCGGATGGTTCAACCGCACCCGGCGGCCAAGGCGTTTGGCGAACGCTATGGGAAGCTGCTCGTTGCCATCTTTGAGGTGGAAGGTCTCGCCTTCATCGATCGGGATACCACGGGAATACATAAGCGAGAGCCGCCAGAGGGAGTACAAGGCATTGGTGTTGCGGCCGCCCATGAAGCGCAGCGCGGTAGCGGAAGCGCCTTCCTTCTTGTAGAGATCGGCGATGGGAATGTGATCGAAGTCGTCATAGCCGACGCCGTAGGGCTGGTAGGGGTCGGTGAACTTATCGATATAGCGCCGGAGATAGAGGTCGTGAAGTCCGTCGAAAGATCCGGCCGACAGGTATTGGACTTCGCGGTCGTTAAAGCCGAGGGTTTTGAGGATCGAGGGGTCGCGTAGTTGCGCGGAAGAATAGGTCACACCGCCGATCATCCGAAGTTTGTCTTTATCATATGCGGCGTCGGAGCCTTCGGCATTTGGGTAAGGTATGGCCGTTAGCTTGAATTCGTCGACATATTCAAAAAACTTTTCGTAGCCGGGTTTGGTGACATGGTCGGCGCCAAAATCGGCATAGAGGCCGTCGGATAGTCCGTCGCGGCCGGTGAATACGTGACCGCCATAGCGGCCGGATGCTTCGAGGACGGTGACGTCATGGCCGCTTTTCATGAGCTCGTATGCGCAGCATAAACCGGTGACGCCTGCGCCGGCGACGATGATCTTTCTTGTGGGGGACGAGGTGGAAAGGCCGGGTGAAAGGGGGAGGCCGGGAGTTATGGCAATAGCGGCTCCCGCAGTGATAGTGTCTTTGATGAAGGTCCTTCTTTTCATAAGCCAGCACAAGATATGACGAATTTTTCTTGATTGGGGGGGCGGGGGGGCGACCGGGGGGAGGGGACGAGGGGGGATAGGGGGCCACCGGGGAGGGCGGCGACGGGGGACAGGGAGGTGAAATGGCGCGGGGTGTCGTAAAATTGCTATATTTAGTGACAATCAAAATTAACCTATGCCCTTCACGTCTTTATTTTCCCGAATCTTACTTATCGGATCGTTGGCTGTCGGCTGTGCGTTGTCCGCCGGTGCGCAGGGGACGCGGCTTCTGCGGCAGCCCAGCCTGAGCGCAACGCAGATCGCTTTTGAATATGGGGGTGATATCTGGGTGGTGGCCAAGGGAGGGGGTGAGGCCAGTCGGATCACGAGTACCCCGGCGGTGGAAAGCGATCCGCATTTTTCCCCGGATGGCAAATGGATCACGTTCACATCGGACCGGACGGGGACGCCGCAGGTATATGTCGTGCCGGCAGAAGGAGGGAATCCGAAGCGGCTGACGTGGTTCCCGGCTGCGGCCAGCGCGCGGGGCTGGACGCCGGATGGCAAACGGGTATTGTACAGCAGCCCGCGGGAGACGGCCCCGGTTGGGTATGGCCGGTTGTGGAGCGTGGCAGCTACCGGTGGGCCTTCCACGATGTTGCCGGAGCCGATGGGATGGGACGGGTCGTACTCACCGGACGGGAAAAAGATCGTGGTCGACCGGGTCAGCCGGTGGGACGTGGAGTGGCGGCATTATCGCGGCGGGCAGAACACCCCTTTGCGCGTCCTGGACCTGGCTACGCTGGAGGAGCAGGAGATACCGAGTGCGGACCGGTCGGAAGATATCCGGCCTGTTTGGATGGGAGACGAAGTATACTTTCTTTCGGATCGGGATTTTTATATGAATGTCTGGGCCTGGAGCGCCGGCAAGGGGCTGCGGCAGATTACGCATGGGACGGAGGGAGATATCAAATGGCTGACAGGGTTTGGCGGTGCGCTTGTATATGAGCGTGGGGGATATCTGTATTCGCTGGACCCGGCCAGTGGGAAGGGTACGGCGCTGACCATCGTGGTGCATGGGGATTTCCCCTGGGCGGAGCCGCATTGGGAGAATGTCACCAAGATGATCGCCGATGCGTCGTTGTCGCCGACGGGAAAGCGGATCCTGATCGAAGCACGCGGAGACATCTATACGGTCCCGGTGGAGAACGGCAGCGTGCGGAACCTTACACACAGCTCAGATGCAGCGGATCGCCGGCCGGTCTGGTCGCCGGATGGCAAGCAGGTCGCCTGGTTCTCCGATAAAGGCGGCGAAGGGTATGCGTTATATATCTCGGATCAAGAGGGTAAGGGGGAGCCGCGAAAGATCCCGATCGGGGAATCGAAGCTGGGCTGGGAGCCGTGCTGGTCGCCGGATGGGAAATACATCGCCTTCGAGGACAATAAAGTCCGGATACAGGTGGTGGATATAGCTACGGGTAAGATGGTGACGGCCGATGTCGCGGGTGTTAACCTGGAGCGGGGCTCGATGGGGCTGGTCTGGTCACCCGATTCCAAATGGCTGGCTTATTCGAAGACGGCCCCCAACAATTTCACCCGCATCACGGTGTGGTCGGTGGTCTCGGGGCAGGCGCGGACGGTAAGTGATCCGATGGCGGACGCCACTTCGCCGGCATGGGACAGGGATGACCGGCATTTGTATTTTCTGGCAAGTACGGATGCGGCGCTTGGCTCGGGCTGGGCGAATACGAGCTCGATCCTGGCAAGGCCGAGCTACGCCGGCTATGTGGTCAACCTGCGGAAAGAGGATCCGCCGCCCTTCCCATTGAAGAGTGATGAAGAGGCGGATACGACAAAGAATGCGGGGAAAAATAAAGATAGCGTGGTCCGGATCGACTGGGATAACGTGGACAAACGAACGATACCGTTGCCCATACCCGCCGGGAGTTACCGGGAATTGCTGAGCGGGCCGAAGGGCTCGGTCTTTCTGGTCGGGGATGGGAAAATCACTAAGTTCATACTGGATACCAAGAAGACCGAGGATTTTGCGGAGCATGCGGGTAATGTGCGCGTATCGGAAAATGGTGAGAAGCTGTTGTTCCAATCGGGGAACAGTTGGCGGGTAGTGGCGACTTCGAAGCCGCCGGCGCCAGGGGAAGGCGCGGTCGTGGTGAATCTACGCATGGACCTGGACCGGCTTGCAGAATGGAAGCAGATATTTACCGAGGCGTATCGGTATGAGCGGGATTATTTTTATGATCCGGCGCATCATGGGCGTGACTGGAAGGCGGTATGGGACTACTACTCACCGCAGATTGCCTGGGTGCGGCACCGGGCCGATCTGAACTATCTGTTGGATCAGCTGGGTGGGGAACTTAGCGTGGGACATAGCTTCGTATTCGGGGGGGATTTTCCGGCGGTGGATACGAACCGGGCGGCAGGGTTAGGGGCTGACCTTGCCGCGGAGAACGGGCGGTGGCGGATCAAACGGATCTATACGGCGGAGAGTTGGAATCCGGAACTGGTGGCGCCCTTGTCGCAGCCGGAGCTGAAGGTGGCGGAAGGGGATTATATTCTGGCGATCGACGGACAGCCAGTGGGGACGGAGCAGGACCCATACGAGTTGCTGGAAGGCCATTCGGGACAGCAGACGTTGCTTCTCGTGAATGATAAGCCATCGACGGATGGAGCGTGGACGATCAAGGTTACGCCGGTCGTTGGTGAAGGGGCGTTGCGGCAGCGGGCATGGGTGGAGGACAACCGGCGGAGAGTGGAGGAGCTGTCGCATGGGAAGCTGGGATATGTGTGGGTGCCCAATACGGGGGGGCCGGGTTTCGTGTCGTTTAACAGATACTATTTCGCGCAGCAGGATAAGGAAGGGGCGGTGATCGATGAACGTTTCAACGGTGGGGGCTTGCTGGATGACTATATGGTGGATCTGATGATCCGGCGGGTGCGGGCGGCGGTGACGAATGAAGTGCCGGATGGGAAGGCTTTCAGGCTGCCGGCAGGCATTCTCGGGCCGAAAGTATTATTGATAAATGAGATGGCGGGCTCGGGCGGGGACTTTTTCCCATGGGTATTCCGGCATCAGCAGGTGGGGCCGTTGATCGGGGCGAGGACCTGGGGTGGATTGGTGAAGTCGTCGGTCCATTATTCGTTTATCGATGGAGGTGCGATGACGGCGCCGGACAATGCGGTGTTCGATCCCATCGCAAATAAATGGATCGCGGAAAATCAGGGTGTGCCGCCGGATGTCGAGGTCAAGCTCGATGCGGCTTCGGTGTCGAAGGGGAGGGATGTGCAGTTGGAGCGGGCGGTGGAGGAGTGTCTGAAGTTGCTTGAGAAGGAGCCGGCGCCAACGGTGACGCATCCGCCGTATTCGAAGCCTGCGGTGAAAGAGTGAGGGGGGTAAGAACTGTGGGGTGAGAGTGAGAGGTTTTATTTCGTCAGAAAGCCCCAGTCGACTACGCGGCGAAGGTATTGCTTGTCGCGGATGACCCAGGTGTATTCAACGCCGCCGTTGTCGTTGTTGAACATATAGATATAAAATGTGTGTTTGTCGTTGGAAAGGAACACGCCGTTCCGGGTACGGGTGGCGCCATTTTCCGAATAACTGAATTTCGGATCATAGAGGTCGAAGTAGGCTGTGGAGGGGATGGGTACGGTGTCTTTTCCAACGACGACGGTGATGGATTCGATGGTTGTATGGGGAAGCTGGCCGGGGGTGCCGTCGTAGAAGGGTTTGCCGTCGATACGGAGGATGTGGTCTTCCTGTTTCATCAACTTGTGCTTTGCGGGCGAGAAGATACCGGTTCGAATGATAACCTGGATGTTGTCGTTCTCGAAGGACATGAAGTTGAGGCCATAGTCTTTTATGGGGACGGTCGTGAGCTGAGGTTTTCCGATGCTTTCATCGAGGGCGGAGAGGGAGAAGGAGGCGACGTCGCTTCGGATGTCCTGTTCACGGATCTTGCTGTAATTGTCTTTTTTACTGCGGAAGTCGGGGAAGTCGAGGTCTTGTGCGAAGCAGGCGGTGGCGGATAAAAGGAGGAGAAGGGTGGGAAGGAAACGCAGGGGTGAAGATATATGGAGGATGGGAATGGTACGCATAAGAATTATTTGTAAGAATATTGATATTCGATCCGTCCCAGCAGCTCGCGCTGTTTGCTGAAGCAGGATTCTTTTGTCCGAAGTCCTTTATCGTTGTATTCGTAGACCCATTTCTGGTAGCTGCTGGCTCCTTCCTGGACGGCAAGCAGCGAAGTCGTACGGCCATCAGCGTCATATTCAAAGATATTATCGGGAAGCAGCCGCTGTGCTTTCAAATTGTAACGGACGACGTCGGTCAGCCGGTTGTTATCGTCGTAGTAATAGTAGATCACGGGTAGGGCTTCCTTGTTGCGGGTGGCATGTTCCTCGCCGATGTTGCCTTTGTCATCGGGGGTGAACCGCACATAGGTGGTATCGGCGCCATTCATGATCCTTAGCATGCCGGTGGGTTGGTCGCCTGAGGAAGCGTATTGCCAGATATGGGTCTCGACGGCTTTGACCTGGTTGTCGGTTTCAGTGGAGGTATTGGTGATGGAAAGAAGGCGGCCGCGGTCGTCGTATCGATAGGTGGACAGGCTTTGATAGGTATCGCTGGTGTCGATGATGCTGGTGAGGAGGCCCTGGGGGGAATAGGTAGCGAAGGTCCAGGTCTCGGTGGCGCCGTTTGCTTTCGAGTGGGTGGTCAAGCCCGAAAAAGAAGGGCTGACGGTCTCTTCAATCTCAAACCCTTTGGTGGGCTCGCCGTCTGCTTCGAAGCTGCTCAGCCGGACCGATTGGACCCGCGCCGTCTTATATGCCTGCCATTTGGCGATATTCTGCCGGGTGGCGACGATGTCTTTATAATAATACTGGGCATTGGCTACACCGGTTAGCAGGATCAGTAAGAGCGGTCCGATCAGAAATTTCATTAGACAAATTTAAGAAATCCCACAAAACCGGTTGGCGGTGGATGGGATGGCAAGTGTGAACGAAAAAAACGCTGAATTAATATATAGGGAGCGGGCTAATTGCCCTATTTTAGTGAAAATTTAAACCGGTGTCGCATCTAAAAGAACGGAAGGAAAAGGATTGTCTGAACTGTCAGACGACTGTCGTTGGCCGTTATTGTCATGTATGCGGGCAGGAGAACCTGGAGCCGAAGGAAACGGTCTGGCATCTGGTTCAGCATTTCTTTAACGATATCACCCATTTCGACGGAAAATTCTTTTCGACGGTCAAATTTCTGTTGCGAAAGCCCGGATTCTTATCCGCCGAGTATGTGGCGGGACGGCGGGCGAGCTATCTGAACCCGATAAGGATGTATGTATTCACTTCGGCTATCTTCTTTATTATCCTGTATTCGATCAGCAAGCCGGAGGAGATCTTCAGGAAGCAGCAGGCGGAGCGGATGCGGGGGCTTCCGGAGCTGGAAAAGCGGTTGAGCGAGCGGCAGAAGGAACTGAAGGTGACCGGTGATGCGGATGACCGGGATGACATTCAAAGCGGCGTCGATCAACTGGGGATGGAGATCCGGGAGATCAAGAAAGAATTTGGCGACAGTACAACCCGGAAGTTCACCGATAAGGAGCTGACCGGACTGATGATCACGGCGCTTACCGATAGCCTGCAGGAGGAAGGGGTTCCGCCGGCGACGAAATCGCGGGTGAAGCAACTGCTGGTCCTGGCGAACCATCCGATGTCCGGCAGTAACCTGTTCGGGATGAATCAGGGGCAGTACAATACCGTCGAGGAGTATGATTCGACGGAGCGGGCTTTGCCGGATAGTCTACGGGACGGGTGGCTCAAGCGGACCCTTATGCGGAAATTGATCGCGGCAGGCGAGGAGTACCAGCGGGACCCGCAGCGCTATAAGGAAAAGTTCTGGGAGAACTGGCTGCATTCGTTCCCGAAGATCCTCTTCTGGTCCCTACCATTCTTTGCCTTGATCCTCAATATCCTATATTTCCGGCATAAGAAGCAATTCTATTATGTCGACCATGGCATCTTCGCTATCCATCTGTATATCGCGACCTTTTTGCTGTTGCTGATCTGTATGCTGCTGTCGATCCTGACGGACTGGGTAGGAGTGCACTGGCTTCAGATCGTTACGGATATCCTGATCACGCTCGTCTGTATCTACAATTTCATTTACCTGTATAAGGCGATGCGGGGCTTCTACCGGCAGAGGCGGGCGAAAACCTTTTTGAAATATTTTATCGTCTGTGGGCTGGCATTTATCATAAATTTGATCCTGTTTCTGATCTTTACGATACTTTCCGCGATAAACATATGAGTGATACGAACGAAGCATTTTCCCGCCTGGTAAGAATAATGGATGAGTTAAGGGTGCAATGTCCCTGGGACCGAAAGCAGACGATCGGGACGTTGCGGACGTTGACGATCGAGGAGACCTATGAGCTGGCGGACGCCATTACGGAGGGGGATTGGAAGGGGATCCGGGAGGAGCTGGGGGATCTGCTGCTGCACATCGTCTTCTATAGCCGGATCGGGCGGGAGCAGGGGCAGTTTACGTTGGATGAGGTGATCAATGGGATCTGCGATAAACTTATCTCCAGGCATCCGCATATTTATGGGACGACGGCTCAGGAAGGGTTGGTAGAGGTTAAGAATGAGGAGGATGTCAAACGGAATTGGGAGCAGCTAAAGCTCAGGGAGGGCAAAAAGTCGGTCCTGGGCGGGGTGCCGGTGTCTTTGCCGGCGACCATCAAGGCGACCCGGTTGCAGGAGAAGGCCGGAAAGGTCGGGTTCGAGTGGGATGAGACGGCGCAGGTCTGGGATAAGGTCAGGGAGGAGATGGAGGAGTTGCAAGAGGCTGTGGCACTTGGGGATACGGGGAAGATCGAGGACGAGTTCGGGGATCTGGCGTTCTCGCTGGTGAATTACGCACGATTTTTGCATATTGACGCGGAGAATGCCTTAGAAAGAACGAACCGGAAATTCATCCACCGGTTCACCCGGATGGAGGAGGAGGCCCGGATACAGGGCCGGTCGCTGGCGGACATGTCCCTTCAGGAAATGGATGATCTCTGGAACGGCATCAAGGCGCAGGACGCTGCGGGAACTGCGGGGCCGACGGCACAGGTCGGGGCGATGCAACCGGCGGAAGCGGGCATGAAACAGCAAAAACAATCGGATTGAAGTCCTTTTTCATTGATATTTTTCGCAGGAACATCTATATCCTGCTGACGGCGTTTGGGCTATTCCTTGCCGGATATTTTCTCAACCTATATTTCAGCGGGGATACTTCGGTCCGGCGGCTGCGCAATTCGATCCAGTCCTTTTTGCAGGAGCGGGAGCGGGATTTCGATGAGGTGTCAAGAGATACGGCGTTACTAGCCCGGCTGGCGGACAGGCGGTACACGGAAAAAGATCTGGACAGCGTCATCGGCAAGAAGTATGGGATCTTCCTTTATGGATCGGATTCGGTGGGAGCAGGGTTATACCTACAATTCTGGAACGACCAGCGGTCCCTGCCGACCATGGCGCTGATCAACGGACCGGATACGGCGGGGTTCATCCGGCTGGCGAACGGCCAATACGGTTATATCAAACGGACGGTTGTGGGCGCGAACGGGAAACCGCACCTGGTAATTGCGCTGATCCCGGTACGTTGGCAGTACTATATTACGCTGTCGAATCTCGCGCCGGAGTTTGTCGATTTTCCTTCGGCGGAAAAACGGGTAGAGATCGTGATGACGCCGACCGATCTCCCGGTGAAGGGTTATCGCGGTAATATCCTCTTCTATCTTGTGAAGAAGGCCGGTTATCATGCGCCGGCGCATGTCTGGCCGATCCCGGTGACGATCCTGCTAGGAGTGTTGCTGGTGCTGATCATCATCCACAATATCGCGCATACGGTCTCGGAGCGGTGGGGGACGTGGTGGGGGATCGCTTTCCTGGCAACGACGATCGTGGTGTTGCGGGCGATCGTCTATATGGCGCCGGGGTTGCTGAATCTGCGGCAGTTCGACCTCTTCGATCCGACCATCTATAGTTCCAGTATCATCCTCAACTCGCTTGGCGACCTGGTCATCAATTCCTTTCTTTTCTGCTGGATCATTATGTTCGTCCGCCGGGAGCTTAGCGACTATACGATCCCGCAGTCGGTGCACCGGTGGAAGAACTGGCTACTGATGGGGATCGGGCTGACCCTGCTGGTGATAACGACCTTTCTGTTCGCCAATATCGTGCAGTCGTTGGTGACGGATGCGAAGATCTCCTTTAATGTGACGAACTTCTTTAGCCTGCTGAAGAATTATAGTTTCGTCGGCTTTATTGCGTTGGCGGCGCTGGCGCTTGGCTATTTCTTTCTGTCGCAGATCCTGTTCCAGCTGATCGGTTATCTGATCCGGTCGTTGTCGATCGTGCTGTATATCATTACGGCGACGATAGGGCTGTTTGTCCTGACCTTTATCCCGGGGAGGGAGACGGTGGAGCTGGATATCTACGTGCTGGTCTGGCTTTTGAGCTATGTCTGGCTGATGCAGCGCCGGATCTTCTTCGATCTGCGGTTCCGGTTGAATGTGTCGGAGGTGCTGTTCTGGCTCTTTATTTTTTCCATCTCGATCTCGGCGGTGATCCTCTTCGAGAACCGGAAGATGGTGGAAGCGCAGCGGCGGGATATGGCGGAGCGGTTGGGGAAGCAGTCGGATCCGTCCAGCGAGACGATGCTGAGCATCTATTTCAGCTATATCGACAACGACTTTCTAACGGCGAACTTCAACCGATTCCATGACGCTTATGCCAATCAGCTGATCAAGGATAGTATCACCAATAAGTACTTTCCGGCCTATCAGGACAATTTCGATACGCGGCTGTATACTTTCGACGGGGATGAGAAGCCGCTTTTCAATGAGCCGCCGGTGTCGTATGATACGCTGAACACAACGTTCACAGTCCAGGGGAAGAGTACCGATATTCTCGATCTGCGGTATGTGGTGCGGTCCTTTGACAAATTTGCGTATATCTATAAGAAGACGGTCCGTAATGATTCGAGCGGGAAGGTGGCGGGGTATCTCTTTATTCTGTCGGAACCGAAAAGTCAGAAGAGCGGGGATGCGCTGGTGCCGGAGCTTTTCCATGAGCGGAGCGGGGACTTGCCTGAATATTATGCCATCTACATTAAGCAGGAACTGGTGACGCCGGGGGGGGATTATCCCTTCTCCACGCATCTGACGCCGGACCAGATCCCAAAGTCGGACTTTGTGCATGTCAAAAAAGCCGGGTATGATGAGTTGTGGCATCGGGTGTCGGATGACAATATCGTGGTGGTGGTAAAGCGGGACAATTCGTCGATCGAGGATATCACGCTGTTTGCCTATCTGTTCAGCGCTTTTTTGTTCCTGGTGGCGTTATTCCGGGGAACGGCGCTGCTGATCTGGTCGCGGTTGCACTGGAGTCAGCTGAAGACCTACTGGCAGATGAATATCCGGTCGCAGATCCATACGACGATCATTTTCATCAGTCTTTTTTCTTTTGTGGTGATCGGGGTGGCGACGATCGTCTTCTTTATCAACCGGTATGGCCGGAATAACCAGGCCAAGCTAAGCAAGGCGATGCAAGTCATGGTGAGCGAGGTGCAGAGCAAGCTGTCGGCGCCGGGGGGGTATAGTCTGGAAAGGCGGCTGTATTATCAGGGATTCCGGAGTGAGCTGCAGGGGTTGATCGAGGAGATCGCGCAGGTGCATGGGACGGACATCAATATCTATGACCTGGATGGGAATCTGGAGGTGTCGTCGAACCTGTTCGTATATAATAAAGGGATCCTTTCGAAGAAGATGCATCCGCTGGCGTATTACAACCTGCACCAGCTAAACACGATCCAGTATTCCAATGATGAGCAGATCGGGGGGGTGTCGTATGTGAGCATTTACCGGCCGTTGCGGGATGACCAGGGGAATGCCTTTGCGTATCTGAATATCCCGTCTTTTACGACGCAGGATGAGCTGAACGAGGAGATCTCGAACTTCCTGGTGACGATCATCAATCTGAACGCCTTTATTTTTCTGATCGCGGGAACGATCGCGCTTTTCCTGACCAACCGGATCACGTCCTCTTTCCTTCTTATCTCGCAGAAGATGCAGGAGGTCAACCTTGGGAAGACGAATGAGGAGATCGAGTGGAAGCGGAATGATGAGATCGGCGGGTTGGTGAAGGAGTACAATAAGATGGTGAAGAAGCTGGAAGAAAGTGCGGTGGCGCTGGCGAAGAGCGAGCGGGAGGGGGCGTGGCGGGAGATGGCGCGGCAGGTGGCGCATGAGATCAAGAACCCGCTCACGCCGATGAAATTGAGCATACAGTATCTTCAGAAGGCGATCGACAATAATTCGGCGAATGTGAAGGAAATGGCCGGCAGTGTGGCGAAGACGCTGGTGGAGCAGATCGATCACCTGTCGAAGATCGCGTCGGACTTTTCGCAGTTTGCGAATATCGGGAATCCGAAGAAGGAGGTATTCGATCTGCATGAGATGCTGTATTCGCTGACCTCTTTGTATGAAACGACGGAGAACCTGTTATTCAAGTGGGTGCCGGTGCATCACCGGATCATGGTATATGCGGATAAGACGCAATTGAACCGGCTGTTCACGAATCTGCTGCAAAACGCGCTGGAGGCCTGTGACAGCAATAGCCGGCGGGTGATCAGCGTGAGTGAGGAGATGGGGGATGAATCGGTCATCGTGAAGGTGGCGGATAATGGGGAGGGGATACCGGTGGAGATGCGGTCGAAGATCTTTATTCCGAATTTCACGACAAAGTCATCGGGAACGGGGCTGGGGTTGGCGATGAGCAAGACGATCGTGGAGCAGGCAAAGGGGAAGATATGGTTCGAGACGGTGGAGGGGGAGGGGACGACTTTTTATGTGGAACTGCCGATATTGAGAGCGACCAAACCGCTGGAAGCGGTTTAGATCCCTCGGGACTTTTTTCTTTTTTCCAGGAATGTATTGAACTCGTCCAGGGTAAAGCTGCTGAGGTTCTTATCCGGGGTGACGCCGGCTTTGCGGGCGGCGAGGACGCCGTAGCGGATGTCGTTATAGCCATTGATGGAGTGGGCGTCGGGGTCGATGGAGATGAGGGCGCCTTTATCGAGGGCGTAGCCGATCCAGCGCCAGTCCATATCGAGGCGGCGGGGGTGGGCGTTGAGCTCGATGACGACGTGGTTGGCGACGCAGGCGTCGATGATCTTCTTATGATCGACGGGATAACCGGGGCGGCTGAGCAGGAGGCGGCCGGTGAGGTGGCCGAGGATGGTCGTGTAGGGGTTCTCGATGGCGCGGATAAGGCGGGACATGGCTTTCTCTTCGGTCATTTTGAGGTTGGAGTGGACGGATGCGATGACGAGGTCGAAGGTCGAGAGGATGTCGCCGGAGTAGTCGAGGTTGCCGTCGCCGAGGATGTCGCTCTCGATACTTTTGAAGATAACGAAGGGGGCGAGTTTACGGTTGAGCTCGTCGATCTCGGCGTGTTGAGCTTGTACGCGCTCCGGCTGGAGGCCGTTGGCGTAGCCGGCGCTTTTGCTATGGTCGCTGATGACGAGGTATTGGAGGCCTCTTTCGATGCAGGCTGCGGCCATTTCGGGGAGGGTGTTGGAGCCATCGGACCATTTGCTGTGGCTGTGGATGATGGCGCGGATATCGGAAGGTTGGAGCGAGGGGGCAGAGGGGGCGGGGGCGACGGAGGCTACGGAGGGTGCGGAGGATAACGAGGATACGGAAGGTCCGGGGCCGGCGAAGAAGCCGGCCAATCGGTCAAGTACGATGCGTTGTTCGCGGCGGTAGGGCGGGATATAGGGAAGGCCGGCTTGCGAGAATAATTCTTCTTCGGAGGTAGCAGTGATTGGTGAGGTCTTTTCGCGGAAGGCTTCGAGGAATTCGCCGCTGCAACTGGTCTCGAAGAGAATTTTGGCGAAATTTTCCGGAGTGGTATTGATGAATTCGATGGTGACGCCTTCTTCGGAGGGATTGGCGGTTAACCAGGCTTCGGTTTGTTCGACGGTTGCGGTGGTGACGAATTCAAGTTTTGTGATGGTCTCCAGTTGGCGGCGGAATTCACCGGTGGCGGCAAGTTGTGCGGCGGGGAAGGTTTTTTTGAGGGCGGCTTCGAGCGATTCGGCGTAGGGTTCGATGTCGGCGAAGAGGTGGCTGCCGATGTGGCGAAGGCGGAATTCGATGGCTTCGCGGACCCCGGCCTGGGTCTTTTCGCCAAATCCTTTATAGAGAAGCAGCCGGTTCTCCTGGCAGGCGTAGAGGAGCTCGCCGACGGATTCGATCTCCATTTCTTTCCAGATGGTGGCGATCTTTTTTGGGCCGAGGCCTTTGATCCGGAGCATTTCGATGACGCCGGGCGGGGTACCTGCGATATATTGTTGGAGGAGGCGGAGCTCGCCGGTTTCGATGATCTCGCGGATCTTTTTGCCGATGGCGTCGCCGATCCCTTTGATGGAGGTGAGTTTGTCGGCGGGGATATCCTGGATGGGGGTGGGGAGTTTTTCGAGGGTGAAGGCGGCTACGGAGTAGGATCTTGTCTTGAAGGAGTTTTCGCCGTGGATATCCATGAGCTTGGCCAGGAGGCTGAATTGTTCAGCGATATAGTCGTTGTCGATTGCCATAGAGGCAAGTTACGGAAAGCAAAAGTCCCGAATCTCTTCGGGACTTTGATATTTTCTGCTTTATCGAAGAAATAGAAACTATTTCTTTTTTGCAGCTTTCTTAGCGGCTTTCTTTTTCGGAGCAGCTTTCTTTTTGGGAGCGGCTTTTTTCTTAGCGGCTTTCTTTGCAGTTGCCATTTTTTTTGAATTTAATTGGTTAGTAAATCAATTACAAACATAAAAATAGAAACTTCTTTGGAAAGACCAAAAAATTTTTTGAAAAATTCCAATTTTTTTTCTAAGCAACTACTTCGACTGCGTTGACGGAAACGAATGTTTTATCGCCTTTTCCTTTTCTGAATTCAACCAATCCATCGGTGAGAGCGAAAAGGGTAAAATCTTTTCCGACGCCAACATTCGTTCCGGGATGGTATTGCGTGCCGCGTTGACGGACGATGATGTTGCCGGCAATGGCGGGCTGGCCGCCATAGATCTTAACGCCGAGGCGCTTGCTCTGCGAGTCGCGGCCGTTCTTTACACTACCTTCACCTTTCTTGTGAGCCATATACTAGAGTATTAAAGCAGGTTATTAATTAAGCCAAAGCCATCGAAGGCGGCTCGATGTTTATGCAATATCGCTGATACGGATCTTTGTGTAGTGGGTGCGATGACCGTGCTTCTTGCGAAAGCCTTTTCTCCTTTTCATCTTAAAGGCGATCACTTTGTCACCTTGAACGTGACCGATGATCTCGGCTTTGATAATAGCCTTCACATCCTGGCCAACGGATAATTTCTCGTCACCGTGTGCCAGAAGGACATCGGCAAACTCCACTTTATCACCGGCGTTGCCGGCGATCCGGGGGACGTACAGGGTCTGGTCTTTCTGGACCTTAAATTGCTGACCGGCTATTCTTACCACTGCTAACATAGACGTAAATATTAGGGCTGCAAAGGTAAGGGGAATTGGGGAAAAAAAGAAGGGAAATCGCAAAAAATGGCGGGTGGCGGCAAAAATAGGGGAAATCCCTGAAATCGGGGTATTTGGGGGATGCGAGGGCCGTGCCGGTGGTGCGGGCCGAAGCTTCGGGCGTGGTTTTGGGGGGTGGCGGGGGATGGTGGGAGGATGTATGGCCGGCGGTTGAAAGCGGTGCATGGACTTATTGTCTATTGAGCTTTTTCTTGTAGGTTTGCCCGCATGAATATGAAGATCAAATCCTTTTTGGCCAGACCTTTTGCGTCCTATGTCTATAAGGCCATTCAGAAGGGAATGACTTCGGCTGTAGCGGATCAGGAGACGATATTGAAGGGTTTGGTGCAGGTCGGCAGCAAAACGGAATTCGGGGCGGAGCATAAGTTGGGTGAGGTGAAGAGCCATGCGGAGTTCCGGGAGGCGGTTCCGGTGAGGGACTATGAGCAGTTCTCCCCTTATATCAACCGGATCAAGGAAGGCAGGCATAATGTATTATGGAAAGGGCTTCCGATCTATCTTGCCAAGACTTCCGGCACCACCAGCGGAATCAAGTATATTCCCATTTCCAAGGACTCTATTTCCAATCATATCCTCACGGCCAGGAATGCGTTGTTGTGCTATATGGCTGTGACGGGGAATACGGCGTTCTCCGATGGCAAGATGATCTTTCTGTCGGGCTCGCCGGAGCTGGAGCGGATCGGGGGTATACCGACGGGGCGGTTGAGCGGCATTGTGAACCATCACATCCCCGGTTATCTGCGGACCAACCAATTGCCGTCCTATGAGACCAATTGTATCGAGGACTGGGAGACGAAGCTGGATAAGATCGTGGAAGAGACGATCGGCCAGAACATGACGTTGATCAGTGGGATCCCGCCGTGGGTTCAAATGTATTTCGACCGGCTGACGGAGTTGAAGGGAATGCCGGTGAAGGATATCTTTCCGGATTTCAGCGTGCTGGTGCATGGCGGGGTCAATTTCGAGCCATACAAGCACCGGTTGATCGACAGCATCGGGAAGCCGGTCGATACGATCGAGACCTATCCGGCCTCTGAAGGCTTCTTCGCCTTCCAGGACTCGCGGGAGCATGAGGGGCTTTTGCTGAATACGAACAGCGGGATCTTCTTCGAGTTCATCCCGGCGGCGGAGGTCGGGAAGGAGCGGCCGGTGCGGCTTTCGCTGAAAGAGGTGACCACCGGGGAGAACTATGCGCTGGTTGTGAGCAATAATGCCGGGCTCTGGGGGTATAGTATCGGGGATATGGTCCGGTTCATCTCGGTCAACCCATACCGCTTGGTGGTAACGGGGAGGACGAAGCATTTTATCTCCGCCTTTGGCGAGCATGTCATCGGGGAGGAGGTGGAGTACAGTCTGATGAAGGCGGCCATGGAAGCGGGACTGCATATCACGGAATTCACGGTTGCGCCGATGATCCAGCAGGAGACGGGGAAGTCCTATCATGAGTGGTTTGTGGAGTTTGGGGACAAGCCGGCGGATCTGGCGGATTTTGCGATCCGGGTGGATAACAATCTCCGCGAGAAGAACATCTACTACGACGATCTGATCACGGGTAATATCCTGCAACCATTACGCATCCGAACCGTAAAAAAGCATGGGTTTATAGATTATATGAAGTCGGTTGGCAAGCTGGGCGGGCAGAACAAGGTACCGCGACTGAGTAATGACCGGAATCTGGCGGCCGAGCTGGAAAAATATGTAGAATAATATGTCAAACGGACCGAAAAAGAGGATCGCGGTATTTGGCTCCACGGGTTCCATCGGGTGTCAGGCCCTGGAGGTCATCAGTGCCAATCCTGCCGTGTTCAGTGTAGAGGTGCTAACGGCCCTGACCAATGACGAGTTGCTGATCAGGCAAGCGCTGCAATTCAATCCTAATATCGTGGTTATCGGTGATGAAAAGAAGCATGCGCGGGTAAAGGAGGCTTTGGCGGCGAAGCCGATCAAGGTCTTTGCGGGGGATAAGGCATTGGAGGAGGTGGCGTGCATGGACATCTATGATATGATGCTTGCGGCTATCGTGGGGTTCGCGGGTCTTCGGCCGACGCTGTGCGCCATCGAGCATGGCAAGGCGGTGGCGCTGGCCAATAAGGAAACGTTGGTCGTGGCGGGGGATATCGTGATGAAGAAGGCGTTGGACCGGCGGGTGCCGATCATTCCGGTGGATTCGGAGCATTCTGCGATCTTCCAATGTCTGGTGGGGGAGGGGCGGAACCGGATCGAGAAGGTCATTCTGACGGCTTCGGGCGGTCCTTTCCTCGGGAAGAAGCCCAATTATCTGGTGAACGTAAAGCGGGATCATGCGTTGCAGCATCCCAACTGGAATATGGGCGCCAAGGTGACGATCGATTCCGCGACGCTGATGAATAAGGGCCTGGAGATGATCGAAGCCCGATGGCTTTTTGGGTTGAAGCCGGACCAGGTCAAGGTGGTGATCCATCCGCAAAGTATCATCCATTCCCTTATACAGTTCGAGGATGGGAGTATCAAGGCGCAGATGGGGCTGCCGGACATGAAGTTGCCGATCCAGTATGCGATGAGCTTTCCGCAGCGGCTTGCCAGCGACTTCCCGCGTTATGACTTCCGGAAGCCGGCCACGCTGACGTTCGAGGAGCCGGATACAAAGACTTTCCGCAATCTGACGCTGGCGACGGAGGCGTTGCATAAGGGGGGCAATCTGCCCTGTGTCCTGAATGCGGCGAATGAGATAGCGGTGTTTGCATTCCTACGGAACCGGATAGGTTTTCTGGATATGACCGATCTTGTTGAGCGTACGATGCAGGAGATGCCGTTTATCGAGCGGCCGACGCTGGAAGAATATTTTGACAGCGATGGGGAGGCCCGTAATTTTGCTGCTTCGCTGATTAAGCTATAGCCTGGGTTGGCAATCCGAGAAAAAAAATTTATGACACTATTAGCAATTAATTGGGCTTCGGTTGGAATAAAGGTGGTTCAGTTCATTTTATCTTTTGGCATTCTGGTTATTCTCCATGAGCTAGGGCATTTTCTGACTGCCCGGTGGTTCAAATGCCGGGTCGAGAAGTTCTATTTGTTCTTTAACCCCTGGTTTTCGCTTTTTAAAAAGAAGATCGGCGAGACTGAATATGGAATAGGTTGGGTTCCGTTTGGAGGGTATGTAAAGATATCGGGGATGATCGATGAGAGTATGGATAAGGAGCAGATGTCGCAGCCGCCGCAACCCTGGGAATTCCGGAGCAAGCCGGCCTGGCAGCGGCTGATCATCATGCTGGGCGGCGTGACGGTGAATGTGTTGCTGGCCTTTGTCATCTTTATTATGATCATGTGGATATGGGGGGACCGGTATATTCCGGTGAGCAAGCTGAAATATGGATTATACGCGGATACGCTTGGCCGCAAGATGGGTCTCAGGGACGGGGACAATATCATTGCCGTTGGCGGAAAGCCGATCATCCGGACGAATGTGATCGGGTCGGAGATCATTATGAATGAGGCGAAGTCGGTGACGATCCTGCGGGATGGGAAGCGGATGGAGCTGCCGGTTCCGACGGGCTTCATTTCACAGCTGAGCAAGAACCGGCTGGAGGGCTTCTTCGGGCTGCGGTATCCGCAGATCGTCGATTCGGTGAAGCCGGTCGCCAAGGTGCTTTCGGGGGGGACGGTGCAGAAGGGGGATACGCTGATTGCGGTAGACGGGCGACCTATCCGGTATGCGTCGGACCTTTACAGGGATACGTCCTTCAATTATGTGCTAAGGGCGGATAAGGAAACGGAGACGTTCAAGCGTGGGAGCGACACGGTAACGGTGGTGCTGGCGAGGGATGAGAAGGAGGGAACGGGCGTCAAGTTCAAGGACCCGGAGCAGGTCCTGGGTTATGTCCAGATCAATTATACCTTGCTCCAGGCGATCCCTGCGGGTATCCATAAGAGTATTACGACGCTGGTCAACTATATTCGGAATCTGAAGCTTTTGTTTACGTCGAAGGAGGTGAAGATGCAGGATAATCTGGGGAGTGTGGTGAGCATTGCGAGCGTCTTTCCGTCGATATGGGATTGGGAGAGCTTTTGGTCGTTGACGGCGATCTTCAGTATCCTGCTGGCGTTCATGAATGTGTTGCCGATCCCGGCGTTGGATGGGGGGCATGCGTTGTTTACGTTGTATGAGATGATCAGCGGGCGGAAGCCGAGTGATAAGTTCATGGAGTATTCGCAGATGGTGGGGATGATATTGTTGTTCGCGCTGATGGCGTATGCGATGGGGTTGGATATATTCAGGCTTTTTAAGTTTTGAAATGAGGGGAGAGGGGCACTGGCCGTTGGGGGGAAGAAAAATTTCGTATATTTGCAGACTGGGGCTGCCTGGTTTTGACAGCATAGATCTTTGAAAGTGGAAGCATGTCGTGCGTTGGATAATTAGCACGTTAATCTGAATATTCAAACTTCAAATGGCAATACTCAGTATGCCATGGCTGCCTAATCAGTGATTAGATAGTCATTTGGGCTGCGCTGGCAGGTTCGCCTGTTACCAAGCTGCGCCGCCGACTCAAAACAAATACGGGATGCTGCAACGGAAGGCTGTGACCGTTGCTTAAGACTATGCAGCTAAGGAGAAAGTTGGTTTGTCCGGTTCCGGCGATCTCCCGACAAATAATGCCGGAATAAGCATGTAGAAAGCTTTTGGCGGTTATGTTTGGACAGGGGTTCGAATCCCCTCAGCTCCACCTGACGAGGAAATCGCAAGATTTCCTCTTTTTTTTTCCCATATCAGAAGGTTTTTTTCTCTCATTGTCAACTCGTTATGGCCAAGTTCAGGAATGAGGTAGGGTGTTCGATAGACCTTGTTTTCATAGTAGAGGGAATTATCGAACACAGTGCGGACTAGTTCTTGTTTTTGGGTGGCTTTGCAGATGTCGAAAACATGGCGCATATCAGTCAGCCAGTCAATGGTATGAAGGAGAAGGGTATGGGTGCTGTTATCCTCTTTATTTAGCTGGTCGAGTTGGGTGCGTATGTAGTTTCGCTGCCGGGAGTAGTCCCCGTTCCAGCGGTTATAGGTTTCGAAACTGATTTGGTCTGCTATCCATTTCTTTTCGAGTGACCGGAGATCGGTTTCGACTTGGTCGAGTTCGGCAGTTTTCTTGGTGATTAGCCGGGTCCGGTCTTTCATCCGGGTTTCAAGGAGGAATTCGCTTTTGAGGGTTAAACTCTTAACCATTTGGGGGGTTAGGCTCATGTAATCAAAGACCTGTTTAAGCTGTTCATGAGCTTTGACTGCAGAAATGTTGTTGTGCTTGCTGGTCTTGTTACACTTATAATAGTGAAAATACTTGCCGCTTTTGCCGCGGCTAGCGGCACCTGTAAGGGGAACTCCACAGTGGCAGGAGACTACTCCCCGAAGTGGAAGATCTTCAGATATAAGCGTGTGGTGCTTGATTTTTTTATTCATTTTTTCCTGTACTTGGTTCCAGGTGACTAGATCGATGATCGGGACGTGATCGGCAAGGGGATATAGGCCGCCTGGCTGGTCCTTGTATGGCTTTACGTGCTGCATGCCGGCATATACCGGGCAGGCAAGGATAAGCTCTATAAGGCTGTGGCGAGTACCACGGAGGCCCATCGCTTTGGCATCGTCTTTAATGAGGTAAAGGGGGGGCATTGCGGAGGTAGGCATCGTATATCCAACGAATGATCGCGCCTTCCTCGTCGACAATCACCAGCCGGAACAACTTTTTCTTCCCTTCATACCAATATTCCTTCTTGTAGCCGAATGGAGCACGGGCGCCGATATAACGACCTTTGACGGCTTTGGCGGCATAGATACTGCTATTAATGTCGTTGGCACGTTTGATATTTTCGGTATTGCCCAGTAGAAATTCGAGGGCCATCATAAAGAAACTATTGGGCTCTGTGACGTCATAGATGGCTCCGCGGCTGGCGCTGACAATTTTGATGCCGTATTCTTTTTGAATCTTTTTGACGATATTGACGGCGTCCCCCAACTCCCGGCTGAAACGAGTAAGATCGGCCACAACCCGGTAGTCGATATTTCTAAAGTTCTTGCCGATAAATGCGTAGAGCTTTTTGAAATCGGGGCGGTCGAAATTGGTGGCGGAAAATCCCTGGTCAAGGAATGTATCGACTAATTCTATGTTGAAATTTTCCATCCAACTCTTAGTGATCATTTGCTGCCGCTCAATGCTGTGGCTGCTTTGCTCTTCGTTGCTGAAACGTAAGTAGCTGACTGATTTTCTATTCATGGGACGATTAAGTTTAATGGTAATTGACTTATCAAAATTAGCGATTATCGATTTGATGAACGGGCGAAACTGTGGAGTGAATTAAGGAGAATAGAGGACAATATGCCTATGGGTTGGTATCTAAATCATGAGTCGGGGGCGGGGGAGAAATATCATACAACGCTTTTGCACTTGCGAGGACTGTTTCGACTGCCAGTTCTGCGAGAAGGTCGATCAGCAGTATAGTATTGTGATCTGGATAGGCGGCTTCGTCCTCCATAATTTTTTTGGTCCCCTCATATTTGCTTTTCCGCCTCTCCATCATACCCTCCGCACCGACGAGCAATTGCCTTCCAAGATTGCCTGTGCGCAAACATATTAAAAGGGATACAATTTTTCAATGGAGGCAATAATGCCTCAATCAGAATTTTAGAGGTCATGAAGAGATTAAGCCTATGGGCTGAAGGCTTAGGTGGTTCGGTTCAGCTTTTATTGCCCGAAGACTGGTAAGGGATACAGGGGTGAGCCTTTGGGATTGGCTCGAACTAAACCCGGGCGCGCCAATGTTAGCTGATAATCAGTTATTTATGAACCAAAAGTAAAACGAATGATAAAACAGATGTGGGAAATCGCTTGTGCCACTTCTTAGATGATAAAAAGTGTTGCCAATTAAACAATGGACAATATGACTGTTTCTAAATATAGCATTGATGCTATCGTTAAGAGACGCCAAAATGGAACATGGTTGTTATTTGCTGGCTTTTGAAGTAGGAGGCTTGGTGGCATCAGAGTTCTTGATGGTAGACGGTGTTGATGTCTTTAATTGGGATTCGATACGCTGGACGGCCTGGTCGATATGGTCGACTGTCCGGTTATTGTCCCTGTTCAACCATGCCGTCGCGAAAGGAGTGAATATAGTTCCGGATAGTGCAATGAGGGCGATTATCAGAGGGTATTGGTAGCTATTCATTTGTCGTCGTTGAATTTCTTTGTCATGTAACGCGATAGCTACATCAATAAGCTGTTGAGTTTGTTCAATAGTAAGCGTTGGCCTAATTTCATTGTCATCTTTCTGAAAATAGGACCGAATAAGGAGGGCAAACATGGTGCCCGCACCTTGTGGCCGGAAAAACTCGGGGTGATCGCGGACTATATCTTCCCATGTGTCCGCAGAAAGAGGAACCCCACGTAGGGCCCTGGTGATTCCGTCTTCGGATTGAAACGCGTAATCGTTTTGGGATAAAACCGAAATTAGGCGAATGACGTCGGCCAGCCTGTTCTTTTGGTGTATCTTCTAATGCTATGGTCTTTCGTCTTTGACCTTTCTTTCTTCATTTTATGTTTTTGAGGGTGGCCTAAATATTGAATACGGCTTTCGCTATGAATAGGAGGCATCCGACGCCGACGGTATATTGGAATAGAAAAATCGTGACGAAGGGAAGTTTGTCGAGATTGAGTTTATTGAATTCAACACGAAGGGAGAAGAAAACGAAAAAGGTAAAAAGGAGTGGACGTGAAATTCGATCGGTCAATTGTTGGCCGCGGCTTTGGTAATAGTAATCGTTGCTTTGAAACTCGATAATAGGATATGCATCCTGCATTGGCTTCCAAAAGCACAAGTTCAGGGCAAAAAAGCATAGAATGATCAGGCTTGTTAATCGGAGAACTTTCCACTTGTCATAGCCATAATTCCACCACCATTTATCGAGCCAATTAATGATCTTATCTTCCTTAAACTGCTTATACTGAATATCTATTGCTTGGAGGCTGCCGGACTTGCCTTCTTTTTTGTATTTTTCGATAAGTCGAATGTAGCTATTTTCCATAAGGTCGTGACTATCGGAAGTGTCGAACCAAAGGTGCATTTGAGGTGTATAATTCATGCGAGTCTGCTCCACGTCAGTATTGATAAATGAAACATAGGTTGTATCGTATGCACTAAAGATGCCGATGGGGAAATTGGTAGAAATAAATCGGCAGCTTCGGAACATGACTTTGTGAGCTGGTAAAAATGATAGATCGGCATGGGGCCCGAACGTACAGTTATAAAAATCAAAGGTAGTTCTGGGCAGTTCCGTCATGAGATTGAACGGGGCGTCTATAAAGCATCCATCAAAATGGAATTCATTGGGACTAGAGAGGGTATCCCTCAATTTATCTGGCGGTTGAGTTCCGAAAAACGTAATGCCTTTTGTAAGAGTGTCGCTAAAAAATTGAAAATTTGAGCCGGTAGATGGATTACAGGCGAACTGAAATCCAGATATGTGGGAGTTGACGATTCTCATAATAGCGGTATCTGTAAAGGAAGTAAATTGACAACTTAGGCTTAATTCTTTGGCGTTTGTGACAATGACGACGTTTTTCAAAGATGATGCATTGAAGGAGAGCACTCCTCCGAATGCCGAATCATAACTGACTACGCCTATTTTGTCGCTGACGAAGGAAATGTCGCCGGACATGAATCCGAGATTGAGGTACTTGACATAGCAGTCGCCGAAAACAAGGGGATTAGATCGGACTTCCCCCTTTAGGTGTGTAAGCGCTGGGGCGTAAATGTAGAAGTATGTATTGCTAAATTCAATCCTCTTGTTGTCGTCGGGTTTGAGGTATTGCAGAGGGCCATTATAAGGTGTGAATGGGAAAATGAGGCCTTGGTTTTTAATGAGGTGGTAATCTGGGGATTTTGACGCGTCGAGGAGGGACAAGGCAATAGGCTTGGTGATTTTTAAGGTATCACCGGCCTTTGAAACAACGACAAATGATAGGAATGCAATCAGTAAGAGCGCGAATCTCATTTTGATTTTTGGCGAATGAAAGGACATAGTTGGCAAATGTAAGTAAGGCTCGATGATCAGGCAACCGTGAAAACACTGCTTTTTAGCTGTTACCGATGTCCAATATCGTCTATTCTCAGATTCGATTAGTTCCTAGCGATGCCTCAGTAGGGTTTGGAAGGAACGGGTATGCTATATGAGATCGATCTCTAATGGCTACCTGGAAGAGGCGATATTTTCGGGGTTAATGATTCTTGCGATTTCTGCAACTGAGTGCCTCGAACTGTACCCAAATGGTTGTTGTCTCTGTCTGTCGTTCGCTTCAATTATTTTTTGTCTTAGTTCGTTAGTCGATTGAAAACCCAAGACCGGTAGGACAAGCTCGCAGTATTTTTTTGAAACCAATTTGTTGAAAAACTGAAAATCGGTACGAAAGCCTTCCCGATAGATATAAGTTATTGGAAACCAACGGCGTTCGTTCAGCAGGCCTACGTAATAGCACAGTAAATCCGCTTCGACAAACCAATCCTTTTTAATTGATACGGGGAGTCTCTGTATCAAAAGATCTGCTTGCGGGTTAAGATATTGTTGATTGCTGGCCCTGTTGTAGGAAGTGTTTATCGAGTTAATTGAAAAGCAAAAAGCTTCATAGGTCTGAGGGTCATTGGATCCCCTGAACCGATCTTGGACAAGATATGGTTGATGAAACAAGTCTGCTAACATTTCGAAGTTTTGACTTCTAAGCACGGCTTCAATTGTGTAAAGAAAGAGCTCATGACATATGAACCTGAAATTGTCAAATTGGGCGACGGTCCAGGACCCACCTCCATCTCCTGGGCTAAAAAGTGAAGGTATCTTTTCAAAAATCCCAATCACTATGTTGCTGTCTAGTTTTAGGTAGTCATTAGACGCTATTGAAATAAACCTGAGATAGTCGTCTCTAAGCACTATATATTTGTCTAAATTACTGAGTATAGCTGCTCCCCAATCATTACTATTCTTTGGTAGCCTAAACTCCATTAGTGCTGCAAAATAGGCATTCAAAAAATCTCTGCTAAGCGAATTAACCCGCTGAGGATGTTTGTCAATTTGAGATTGCATACCTCGCACTATAGCCGAAGTGGCGAAAATTGCCGTCGGCTCATCTTCTAAGTATTCCGGAATTTTACCTATTGGCGGTTTGCTATGCGAGGGCTTATTATGAATATTTCTTAGCAGTCTTTCATAGTTGGTTTCAAAGCTATCAGGATTCGATAGATCTATATAAATGCGACCCTCTAAGTATGCAGGAAGAAATGGCTGCCCCGCTTCATCCAGCTCTGCCACTATTGGAATAAATTTTTCTTGTGCTGTATTGGAGTATATTTTCGGGCTGATGATAATTGTCTCCGTACCTACCCCGCTGGCCCTTTCATCAGCTTTTTTTGCATATCGCCGATCCAAAATTATTAGAACCCGGTGAATTTCTGAGGAAGTCACCATTGATTCCATAAAGGAATACTTATCATTACCTTCTTTTAGGCTCCATTTGTCAAGGACTACATCGATGCCATCATTGGTTAACCTGCTTGCAAGCGACAAAACCCAGTCTTCGTGTTCAGGGCTTGACCAACTGTATGAAATAAATATCTTGGGAGCCATTATCGGAGACAGAGTTTTAAAAGTAAAATTAATGCAAGTATTGAATTCAAAATAACATACTGGGACGGGCCAGATGTTCAGGACGTTTGCTGGCTCACATCATTCATCATCGTTAGATCCGAAATAAAATTCAGTAGTAATATGGCCTTAACGGAATTTATATAAGTTCCATAGTCAAATGATTCGCCGTGAATGATCGCGTGGCGGTTTAGCTGGGACGGCCTTTTAGTATTTTGTTCATGCACCAAATGACGATTTCTGTCGTCATCAGCCAATTGATTTGTTAATAAGGAAAAGATTGAAGTTTCTTCCACCGCGAAGGCGCTTTTTAGCTTTTGCGTGCTTGCGGAATTTTTGGGCTTGTCCAAATCAAAAAAACCTATGGGGACTTTTTTTTCGCCTCGGATCACGAAAAAGGAATCTTTGCAAAATCCATCCGCTAAGGTTAAAGCGAGCGGAATTGCGGCAAAGTAATCCTTGCGCAGGTGAGAAGAAACGACGCTGACAATAGCTGGTGAACGCTTTGGAAATTGTTCCAATAACCTCACTTGAATCGTTTCCACCAAGTTTTCTTCAAAAAGTTCAGCTACCAATTTTTCGAATTCAATGGGATTATTAACGAAAAGGCTGTCTAAGTCCTTGACTTTAAGTGAATCGATGAACCAGATAGGCAGGTACCAGCCGCTCTCGGATACGACTTTGATTCTTTTGGCCAATTTTAGCCGCTCATCAAGATAGCCCCGAATTGCTTGTTGGGCTTCCATCACGGGTCTTATTGCCTTCATAAGCGGAGCCAAAGACTCGGCAATCTTGTGAAATTTGTTGATCGTTTCAAAAAGACCTGGATTTTGATCTTGAAAGGATTGGAATTTGTTTTGCAATATTTGTATATCCTTGATAAATTCCAGATTGCTTGGACCCATTTCCGTGATAGTCTTTCCCAGGTTAAGGTCCTTCATGTTTTTCGACATTATGGTGTGAAGATACGATTTTGCAAGCCTTAGCCATTTACGAACGTACGTTGGTATGGGATCGCATTGCGGTGACGGTTGTGTATTTCACAATTTTCCAATTTGCATATTTGCTGACACCTTCGGTTGACTCCTCCGCGACAGGGATGCCTTCAGCGAAACCGTCACGGCTGATGATAAGGGTGTAACCATCTTTTTTATCCCCGGTTATCTCAGGAACCAGGTGCTCGTTGAAAAATACAAGCATGTCTGAAAGCGTATTATAATCAGTATAATCTTTTGTTTCGCCCGAAAGGAGTTGCTCCAGTCCTGGTTTGAGTATTTCAAAAGCATTCCAGAATTCTTGCTTGGTCACGGGCTTTTTATATTGGACAGGAATGAAGGTTGAATATTGGCTAGTAAGATATTGTAATTCAATTAGTATGCAATTTTGATTACTGGAAATGTAATGTCGGCCAAACATTTAAGATGGGCGGGACGATTTGGAGGCCGAAGAATTGTAAGGAAATTTGTAAAAAACCTTACATTTTCTTATTTTTGTAAGGAAAATTGCAAAAAACCTTGCAGAATGGTCGAAAATAATATAGCAAAATCTATAGCCAATCGGGTAAAAGAGGCAAAACCAGGGACTATCTTCTTTCCCGGTGATCTCTTGGAGTATGGAAGTCCTGAAGCCATTCATACTGCCTTTTCGCGCCTGGCCGCAACCAAACAGTTGATCCGTCTCGCCAAAGGTATCTACCTTAAGCCGGCTATAGATACCGAGCTTGGCCCTCTCAAACCTTCACTGGAGGACTTAGCCAAAATGATTTCAGACCGAGACAAGGTGGTTATCCGACCTACCGGAGCGTATGCATTAAATCGATTAGGCTTGTCTACACAGGTGCCTACACGGGTTGTTTTTCTCACCAATGGAAATCCTAAAAGTATTAAAGTAGGAAAATCTACTTTAGTATTCCAAAAAACAACGCCTAAACAACTGGCGGTGGAACAGGAGAACATTTTTCTGACGATCCAGGCATTGATCGCATTGAAAGATCAGGGGGAGGATCCGAAAGTAATCCGTCGGTTGACGGAAATTCTGGCCCAGGAAAAACTGGCTGACATCCGCAAGGCGGCTAAGCTGTCTCCTCAACGGGCGGCCCGAATCCTGTACCGGATAGCCGATAACATTGAAAACAAAAGTCATGATTGAATTTTTAAGTCTTCCGGAAGAAAGGAGACGGCAATATATCAGGCAAGTGAATATTGAAACCGGCATGAGTGAAAAGGCGGTGGAAAAGGACTGGTGGGTAACTCTCGTACTCAGGGCCGTATTTGCATTGCCAATGTCCCAGCATTTTGTGTTCAAAGGAGGAACTTCCCTTAGCAAAGGATGGAAGCTGGTTGAGCGACTGTCGGAGGATATCGACATAGCCCTCGCCCCGGAGGCGTTCGGCAAGGTCTATAAAGCAGAGCCGAGCCATAGTTATGTGAAACAATTAAAAAAAGACGGGGCGCTCTTCACAAGTGCGGTCATTGCGAGCGACCTATACTTACAGCTTAGGCAGATGGGCGTGCCGGAAGATCTTGTTTCAATCTCGGTGGGGATGATACAGGCGAATCTGCCGGACAAGGATCCCCAGACTATTTATGTGCATTATCATTCCCTTTACGAGGCAAATACTTATGTGGCGGATGAGGTCAAGGTCGAGTTTGGAGTGCGATCCTTGAAGGAACCGTTTGATGAAGTGAATATCCTTTCTACGATTGGAACGCATATAAAGGTGGCTTCTTACAATGAGCAGCCCTTTGTGGTCCGGGCGGTATTGCCGGAGAAGACGATGATTGAAAAACTCTTCCTGTTGCATGAGAGATTCAGCCGGGAAGGGGTCGGAGATTTGCTTATTGCCGAACGGCAATCACGGCATCTCGCCGATATTGTCCGGTTGAAACACCGGGAAATACATCACCAGATACTCGGTAATCCCGGTTTATTTCAGGCGATCGCTAAGCATCGGCAACACTATATACGATTAAAGGGCGTCGACTATGGGAAAGTATTACTAAGAACCATGCAGTTCGTTCCACCACCTGAAATCAGAGACCAATTTCGAAAGGACTATGACCTCATGCGAGCTCAGATGATCTATGGGGAATCTTCGGATTTCGGTACAATCATACACGAATTGGAACAGCTGACCGAAATATTTCGAACCTCGGCTATATAAAAAAAGTGTCACTAAAATTCAAAAATTGGTGACAAAAAGTGGACCCAATTAGATGACAATAATAGCTGAAAAATTGACGGAGGCGTGCAACAGTTTGATCTGTGAACGGCTGTCAGGTTGATCGGGAACGAATGGGGTTTTATTCTGAGACGAAGCCGTTTTTACTGTAAAACAACCCCTGGTGTTGATGAATTCCACATTGACTTGTGACACATTTTTCTTTTTGTCTACAAGGTGTTTGGCAGGGCTTGTTAGGGGTGTTCATTGATCGATCATAATTGAATGGTTAGAATGTTGCGGTCGAAAATAAATTTGAATTAGTGGCATCCTTATCTGAAACCAACCATGGAGGCGAGGTGCCATACTTCTCCTTTCTGGTGTTTCTGGATCATTGTCGGAGGCATATTTCTCTTGCAAATACGGTTTAGGGTAATCGCTGCCGATTGTGTGTGTCACATTCGCGTGTCACGTTGACACATCTTGCCATCCTTCGGCGGTACGTCACTTATTGCGGCTTTTGCGCCCGTTTCCTTGGCCTTTTATCAGGGAGTGGAAGAGCTGGTAAACAAATAAAAAAATGCATTGAAAAAGCCCTAAACCTGATGTGGATCGCTCCAATAAAATAGGGTCAAAAGACGGTGTTTTATTATTTACAATATACTTACATTGGGCGGATATGTCTGACTATTTGATAGTAACAATATGCTCAGTTGAATGGGGATCGCTTGCTGATTGGAGCCTCGTTGTTGTGACGACAATAACAGCGATATTCCTGTATAAGACATTACAATCTCAAAAGGATGTACAATCGACTCAAACGAAATTGTTTGAGATGGAAAGAATTCGCTTTAGGGAAAGCATTAGGCCAAAGTTGAAATACGAGGTATCCACTGAAATGTTTAAGCCCTCACGTGAAAATGAGCAAATTCTTACCATCATGGTAACTAATGAAACGGATGGCATGGCATTGGAAATAACGCCGGAATGCCCTGACGATGGGAGTGTTAAACAAATTTTTATTCCGATAAATTTTGATTCAACACGGCGGCATCTTAATAAGTCGGATCAACCGATCTTATTACATTTTCTGATAAATCCAAAGACTATAAATTTTGTTGTGTTCGGACTGGCTTACCAGGACATTTCAGGTATCAAATATCGGCAAGGAGTTTACTGTATTGTGGATAACCAAGGGGTTGAAATTAACCCGTTTTTGCCGGAAATCTTGGAGCATTAAAATCTTAAGTAATTCAAATGACCAATGCTTTCGTTAAATGATTTCGAAAATGAGGATAGCCGAATAAAAAATATTTTCGAGACTACCGGAACAACACTAAGTTTTATAAGTCAAGCCTATTCGCATTTCTATGCTTACTCGTTCGGTGAATTTAGTAAGGAAGACTTGAAATGGCTAAAGAACGAGATATTTACATTTCAGAGAATAGCTTCACAGTTTTTTATCGTGGTTCAGTTTTGCAAACTGCTGGAAAACCAATATTCAGGGGACGAGGGGGAATCCTCTCTTTATAAATTGAATAATTTTTTACGGAAAAAATACAGCGATAGTTTTACGGGGTATCCCGAGAATGTAAGACTTCTTAAAGAGATCAGAAAAAGCAAAATATTTGCATTGATATCTGATCTCAGGAACAAATCTTATGGACATTCCGACAATCATCCTCTGAACAAGCCTTTGACTTTTAAGTTTTTTAGTAAAGGTGAAACTGATGAATTTAAGGGAATCCTCCTGAAGGCCATCCAAGTTTTTAACAATTGCAATCACTTATATAATATTGGGATGGGATTTCATCATTTTTATGATAGCAGTTCCGCCAAGAATTATTTAAAAAGTTATCTGCGGGAAAAAAATTTTTGGATTGAAAAACATCACCGTCAGTGAGCGGTATTGGAAGAAATCTCGCATTGGCATGAGCCGCAACCTTAAATAGATAAATTTCGATGGAATATCAACCCGACCATTTTGGCTCTCAGCGGATGATTGAACAGTTTGACAAAGCGGCTTGGGGATTGGCCAAGGAAAAACTTCATCGCCATACCATTCAGATTCTTAATCACGACGAAAGCCCCTATAAATATAGGCCTGGGGGATCAGGGGTTCTTGTACAGGTTAATGGACGCTACTTTGTTTTCACAGCATCTCATGTGACGGAATTGAGCAAGGATATTGATTTGTTTGCTAATTCGAAAGGTAAAATAGTCGAAATCACAGGGGACTTTACTGAAAGCGACTTGTCGAAGAATAAAAATATTGATTTGGCATTTATAGAGCTTGACAAGGGCCTTGGTGAATTATTGGCAAAATCATATGAATTTCTTCCTATTGAAAAAATTGAATATGGGCATATCCCTAGTAAAAAGGAGAGGTACATGGCATCGGGATACCCGGAAAGGAATATTCGCATTGATGCGGCCACGCATTCAATTATTACGGGGAGTTCACATTTCCTTTTGACGATATCCGATGAGAAGCGTTATAAATATTACAGACTTCACCCGAAAGAGAATTTGCTTTTGAATTTTGAGGGCGGAGGTACTGATCTGGAGACAGGGGAAAGAATTCGAAAAATTGATGATCCCTATTGAATTAGCGGATGTGGCCTGTGGCATTTACGTCCTTACCTAAGCAAAGGGGAATTGATAATGGATTATTCACTGGTTGGAATAATGTATATGGTTAAGCGAGATAAATACCAGGTTTTAGTGCCAACAGAATCGATATCGTCATCCAGGGTTTAAATGAGCGTTATGGCCTGGGTCTCAGACCTGCATATTAGAAAAAAGTAGATAAAGGTGAATTTTGCTAGATGGCCACGTCATTTTTTTTACGAAGTAGGTAAGAAAATGCGCTTTGCTTTAATATAACCATTTGATTGGAAGCAATGCCCGCGTGCCGCTACCTTTAAATTATGATAGTCAATTGATTGGCAGTAAATTGGATTATCAGAATTATCTAAAAAAGTTGATAAAACCGATGCCTACCGTAATTTCAGCCTTTGTAAACAATAAGCACGTGGTTACAATTCAGCAACTTTTGGATGCAATGGAAACAGATCTATTCCACACCCCCGGAGACAATCCTATTTTAAAGGAATGCGCTGACCGAGAAAACCAATTAAAATGCTTTCTAAACGTGTGCTGGGCGGAGATACAAAATCATGTGGAGACGCCGACGCTTTCCCGGTCTGAATTAGCGGATTGGCGGAAGGCCAAAATTGACAGCAACTTGAAAAATCTTTTGAGGTACCTCGACGAGTTGGTGCTTGCCTTGAACAAAGAGAAGATAGAACAATACGTTTCAGACCAACAGCGATGGGAAACCCGAAGATTAGCCTTCGAGCCCAGTCCGCTTGTGTTGACGTTAAGCTCTTATTACGGGACCGTAGTTACCGATCTTTTTTGGATTGGAGATATCAGCGTCGCCGACGTGGTGGCTATTTCCAAACGGCAGCTTCCGCTTTCCGATTTGGGTAAATATGTCGATGGACAAGTAAAGAAGATAAGCAAACTGCTGACAACCCATAGCCAACTATATGCCGATCGCGAGGTTCCTTTAGATAAGTTGCCGGAGGCGTTTATTTGCTTGAAGAACAAGCTCTATACGGCGTTTAACCTAGTGATGATAACTAGTATAGAGGGAATTGCCAGGTCTTTTGGTGAATACTTGCTCGACAAGCAGCGGCTGCATGGGTCGAACCAACCGGCAAGGAAAAGCCATTCGTTGGATGGCTTTTTTAGGAACAATACGTGGGTTGCAGACCTTCCCGTGTCAAAAGGGGAATATATTCAAATCACTGGTGATTTTACACCTGCGGATTCTCATATCATCACTTACCCGGACCGACTAGGATTTTTACGGCGCGAGTTTAAAGATCGGCGGAACACATTGGCTCATGGAGAGAATGTGGAATACGAGGATACGGTGCAGGCGTTAATCAATTCCGCCGCATTGGCCGAAGTGCTGGAAACGATTGTCGAATATAAAATTATCTATACGGACTAGCTGCCAGTATTCCGCTAGTGCGAATTTAAAAGGGAAAGAACAATGAGGGCGGTAATTCTAATGCGCCTGATCAAATTTAGTTTTGGCGAAAAAGGAGCTGTGGTGATCAAGCTTGTATTATGTGGCACATTCTTTCAGCAGTGCGCCGCTTGATGGATGCTGTCGACGATTGAAGGCATTGAAAGTCAGGACGTTTTTTAGTTTTTGGATGAGCGCAAAGAGTGCCACAAGGTGTTCGATTGGAGCCTCGTCACCTCCACAGAACGTGGCACGTTAACATTGGGTTAATGTGTCACGTTTTTTTATGAGCTATCTTTCCTATTTCGCGCTCTTTATACCAATTCCCTCAGCTAATCCTGTTCGTTTGATCTAGCGGGATATCCAAAATGTATAAAACTGAACATAGGGTGTGCGGAAACGGACAATTATTAAAATCAAACAAGTTGCAACTAATTGATTATTAAGATGTAAAAAATGGGGTACCTTTCTGGCTACCGTTCTGCCTGTATTCTTAAACCAAGAGCATGTTCAAAAACTATCTTCTCCTCCCCCTCCGCCAACTTCGCAAGAACCGCGGCTATACCTTGATCAATGTTGCCGGCCTCGCTATGGGCATGGCCGCCGCCCTTGTTATCGGCATCTGGATCACCGGAGAAGTCGCGGTCGATAAATCTTATCCCGACCGCTCCCGCATCGTGGAGATCATGCAGGACCAACGCCCGAACGGCACTCCGCCGGGCTCGCCCATCACCTATAGAGGAATGACCGTCTCCTCCGCCCTCGAGCCCTTTCTGCAAAAGAGCTATAAAGACATCTTCGCTGAAACGGCGATGTTCGAATGGCCGGGGGATTGCCTGCTGACCAACGGTGACAAAAGCATCATCCGCCAGGGTTCCTTTGTGGAACATACTTTCCCTAATATTTTCGGCTATCACTTTCTTAGCGGGAACGCTGAGTCGCTGCGCGACCCTTCCACGGCGCTGATCTCCCGGTCCACCGCCATCGCCCTCTACGGAACTGAAAAGGCGGTGGGCAAAACCTTTAAATACAACAACCAGTTACTGTTCACTGTCGGAGGTGTCTATGCCGATCTGCCCCAGACCTCTTCGTTTCATGACATCGACCTTTTCACGCCGATCACGAACAAATTGATGGATTTTCTCACCCACAACACGGATTTCAATAGCCATAGCTGCCGCATCTTCGCCCGCCTCGCCGGCAATACCACCGCCGAAGGGGCCACAGCCCGGATAAAGGACCTCTGTACACCCTTTGTCAAACACAACATCGAGACCTATACCGCGCTTCCTTTTGATCAGCTGTACCTGCATTACGAAGATTCCGACGTCGCCGGAAGCGGGCGCATCGGCTTTGTCCGGCTCATCGGGATCATTGGCGTCTTCGTCTTGCTCCTGGCCTGCATCAATTTCATGAACCTCTCGACGGCCCGAAGCGAAAAACGGGCAAGGGAAGTCGGTATCCGTAAAACGCTGGGCTCACTGAGAACCCAACTCATCTCGCAATTCCTGGGCGAATCCCTTCTTGTCGCCTTCATTGCCTTTGTCATCGCCATCGGCCTGACCGAGCTAAGTCTACCGGCGTTTAGCCAACTCTCCGGCAAACCCATGACCCTTCCCTGGGCCAGCCCGATCTTCTGGGCCTTTTCCCTCGCCGTTACAGCGATCACGGGCCTGCTGGCCGGCAGTTACCCGGCGTTCTATCTGAGTGGATTCCGACCTGTTAAGGTGCTGAAAGGCACTTCGAAGGCGGGCAAAGGGGCAAGCCTTCCGCGTAAGGTCCTGGTGGTAGCCCAGTTCTCCATTTCGCTGAGCCTGATCATCGGCACTGTCGTCGTCTTCCGGCAGATCCAGTTTGCCAGGGACCGGCCCGTCGGCTATGATCGCGCCGGGCTCATCAATATACCTATCAACACAGATTCGCTGGACCGGCATTATGAGGCCCTCCGCACCAGCCTTCTCAACACCGGGGTGGTGGCGGGTGTGGCGAACTCTTCCACTTTACTGACAGCGTTTTACCAGAATAACTTTATGGAGTGGCCGGGCATGACCGAGGAGCAGAGGACCATATCCTTCCGCGATATAGAGGTCAACGTCGATTTCGGTCCCACTATCGGCTGGACGGTGCTTCAGGGCCGGGACTTCTCCAGGGCCTACCGAACAGATAGTACAGCCGCCATCGTCAACGAGGAAGGCGCCCGCGCCCTTGGATTTAGCAATCCGATCGGCAAAACCTTCCGATTCGAGAACAAGGAGTATACGATCATCGGGGTAACAAAGGACATGATCTCCAACAGCCCTTATGGCAAGGTCCAACCCGCCGTCTTCCTGGGTCACGGCGGACACTCAGTCGACATCGTCCGCATTAAACCCGGCACTCCCATCCGTACCGCGCTTACCGCGATCGAAGCCGTGTACAAACAATACAACCCATCCAGTCCCTTTATCTATCATTTTAACGATGACGATTATGCGCAGAAATTCGCCACAGAGACCCATATCGGCAACCTTGCCACCGTCTTTTCCGGTCTGGCGATCCTCATCTCGTGCCTCGGCCTCTTCGGTCTCGCCTCCTTCGTCGCGGAACAACGCACAAAAGAGATTGGCGTCCGCAAGGTCCTCGGCGCCGGCGTCGTGAGCCTCTGGGCGCTGCTATCGGGCGACTTTCTGAAACTCATCGCCCTCTCGATGGCGATCGCCATGCCGCTGATCGGGCTGGCCATGAACAAATGGTTGCAGAATTACCCGATCCACACGGATCTCTCGCCCTGGATCTTCGTTCTGGCCGGCGCCGGCATGCTTTTCATAACTTTATGTACCGTTAGCTTCCAGGCCCTGAAAGCGGCCCTGATAAATCCCGTTAGAAGTCTCCGCACCGAATGATTTTAACTTTGGATTTGTAAGGTAAACCTACACGAATTTTAATAAAATATAATCCGCTATGCTCCAAAGCTATATTAAAACCGCGATCCGGTTCCTGCGCAAGAACCGGGCATTCAGCGTGATCAATGTCGTCGGACTGGCCATCGGCACCTTGTGCTGTCTGTATATCGTATTTTACGTAAAGGATCAGTACAGTTATGACCGGCAATTCGATCACGCAGCCGATATTTATCGGGTGACGACCGAGATGGCCGTATCGGGAGATCGTCATACGCATGCGACCGCCTCACCGCCCATCGCGCCTGCGATGAAAAGCGATTTCCCGGAAGTATTGCAATTCACCCGGGCGATACCCACGATGGGGGCGGAGGAGCATCTGCTCACGTACGGCGAAAAATCGTTCTATGTCAAGGATGCTTTTGTTGTCGACTCCAGCTTTTTTGACGTTTTCAATTTCCATTTTTCGGCGGGCAATGCGAACCGGGCCCTGTCGGCGCCCAATTCGATCGTATTGTCGGCGCCGGTGGCGGAAAGGCTTTTTGGCGAGGAAAGCCCCATCGGGAAGTCGATCAGGATGAGCGATACCTGGGGAGTAAATAGTTTTACGGTTACGGGCGTAGTGGATGAGAGCCGGTTCAAATCGAGTCTGCATGCCAACCTGTTTATCAAAATGAATCCCGGCGGATTTGGCGGAGGGTTCCTGCAAAACAATGTCTGGACAGGGAATAATTTTACCTATTCGTATGTGAAACTCGCGCCTGGCGCTTCTCCGGCAGCCCTGGAGAAAAAATTGCCGGCTCTGCTGAGAAAATACGGTGAAGATCAGTTCAAAAGCGCGGGCATGACGAAGATCCTGCATCTCCAGCCCATCACCTCCATCCACACGTCGACCGGATATGACACGGAGCTTGCCAATACGGTTAGCCGGTCCTTCCTGAATATCCTGATCCTGATAGCAGCGTTCATCCAGGTGATCGCGTGTATCAATTTCATGAACCTTTCTACCGCCAGGGCCTCCAGGCGGGCCAAGGAAGTCGGGATCCGGAAAGTAGTGGGGGCGGGGAAGAACAGCCTTGTCTTTCAATTCCTGGCAGAGTCGTTACTGCTTGCGCTGGCCGGGGTGCTGATCGCATTGCCGATCCTGGCCATCGCCCTTCCCTATCTGAACCGGATCACGCAAGCGGACATACAACTATCCATGCTGGCGGATCATAGCGTATGGTTGATCCTTGCCGGAATTGTAATCGTTACGGGTCTTCTGGCCGGCAGTTATCCGGCGTTCTATCTGTCCGCCTTCAAGGCCGTCAAGGTGATGAAGGGGAATTTCACCAATCATATTTCGGCGGCGGGTATTCGCCGGTCGCTGGTGGTCTTCCAGTTCACCTTGTCCATTATACTCATCGCCTCCATCGTCGTTATCTTCTCGCAATTGAATTATATAAAACATAAGGATCTGGGGTTTGACAAGGATCAGCGGCTTATTTTTACGTTTCATACCGACGATACGAAAGCAAAGATGCCGGCATTTGCCATGGACCTGCGGAAGCTTGCGGAGGTAGCGGATGTGAGTATGGCCAACAATTACCCGGGCGCAGGTCTCTATCATGACTGGACGGTGAAGCTGGCAGGGCAAAACGATGCTGACGCCATCGATCCGCAGAACCTTTCTTCCGACGAGCATTTTATCAGGGTCATGGGTATCCGGCTGGTGGGCGGCAGGGACTTCCGGGCGCAGGATTCGGGCTCGGTTATCATCAATGAAACGCTGGCCAAACGGCTGGGACTGACGGCGGGCTCCGCGCCGGGAACAAGATTGTACAATGGCGATCCGGGCAGCAGCTATTTGATAGTCGGTGTCATGAAGGATTTTAACTATAAATCGCTTCGGGACGAGCTGAGCCCGTTTATGGTTTTGTATCAGCCGAAGCGGGACGATATCAATCAACTGATCGTCAGTACGCGGTCGGGCGACTATAAAGCGATGCTGGGTAAGATGGAGGCGATGTGGCGGAAGGATCTGCCTTCGACGCCGTTTGATTACATTTTCCTGGATGACAAGGTCCAGCATCAATATCAGGCCGAAATCACGATGTCCAATATCATCAATGCCTTTACCGTGATGGCCATCGTCATTTCCTGTCTCGGGCTGTTCGGGCTGGCGGCGTTCAGCGCCGAAAAAAGGACGAAGGAGATCAGTATCCGGAAAGTGCTTGGCGCCAGCAACAAAGGTATCGTCGGGCTTCTGTCCGAGGATTTTGTAAAGCTGGTGGTTATTGCCTTTGTGATCGCCACACCCCTGGCGTGGTGGGCCATGCACCTGTGGCTACAGTCGTTTATCTATAAGGTGGACATACAGTGGTGGATGTTTGCCGTGGCGGGTATTTCGGCCATGGCCATCGCCTTGTTAACCGTCGGTTTTCAGGCTATCAAAGCGGCGGTAGCAAACCCGGTCAAGGGGTTGAGGTCGGAATAAAGTCCGCCTCAATTGTGCGATTAAATATTTAGGGGCCCTGCAATCAATTTTGCAGGGCCTTTTTGTTTTGACTTGTTTACTAAATCGGCTTATAATCTTTAAATAAGTTCACTTTTGTTCCATCTGCCAGGCTGCGATAATCCTTCCATTTGCCGTCGATAAATGAGTTGATCTTTTGGACGGCTTCGGCCACCGCTTTCCCGGCATTCGAGACCAGCGTCGCTTCCTGCCGGCCGGGAACTACCATTTTACTGCCGATGGATTGCTGGGCCTCCCGAAGTTGCGACATCACGGTCACATCAAATGGATTTCTTGCCAGCCCCTGGCGATCGGAGGTCTTACCTTCTATGAATTCACGGATCGACTTTATTTCATCCTGCATTTTAGTAGTCATCTTCCGCAGGGAATCAACGTCTTTTCCTTCCAACCCTTTCAATTCATTCAGGATCTTTGCGCAAACTTCGTCCGACTCGGTCAGCCTGTCCATTCCTTCAGTTAACTGGTCAGCGGATTTCCGCAGGCTGTCATACAGGGCTCGTTGCGCCAGCTTAATTTCATTTCGATTACCGAACCTCGGATCGTCGCGTACCGTTACAAATGTCGAATCGGACGCTTTGGCATAAGTGATCACTAATTTATAAGTACCGGGCAGAACCGGGAAACCTCCCGGCTCCTGGGCGTCGGGTAGCGGTTTAGGCGATCCCGGCTGACGGAAGCCTTTTTCTTCCATTCCCCAATACTGGCGATTGAATCCGCTGTCGACATTCCACCGCAATGTTCTTATCAACTCATTCTTATCATTATAGATCCTTACCCTGGCGCTGTCGCCTCTTCGGCCTGCGCCCGGCGCTCCCTGCCCGCCACCGCCTCTGCGACGGCCGCCGCTTTGTTGTTCTTCGGGGGCCGGGGTTGGCTGGGTTTGCAGGCTATCCGTCTTCGATGGTTGTCCCTTCGGTTTATTTATAAAAAACGATACTTCGGCTCCCCGTTTCCTGTTGTCAGCCTGATATAAGCCATCCACACTCCATTCATACCCGGTAGCGGGTCTGAACTGCGCCTGATATGCTTCGGGCGCGGGAAAAACAGTAATTGTATTCGTAAGGGCGAGCCCTTTGTCCGCGGCTATTTTTCTGAACGGGCGAATATCGTCGAACAACCATAGCGATCTTCCGAATGTTGCGACCACCAAGTCGGCCTCTCTTTCCTGGATGGCCATATCGTAAGTAGAAACAGAAGGGTAGCTATTTTTCCATTGCTGAAATGTCGATCCGTTGTCAAAACTTATCCATAGGCCGTTCTCAGTTCCGACAAAGATCAGATTGGGCTCAACGGGATCCTCGATCATACAAAGAGCATAGCCTCTTACCTTATTCTCATCCACCATTCTTTTCCATGTTTTACCGTAATCGGTCGTACGGAAAACGTATGGCCTGAAATCGCCGCGGCGATAATCGTTAGCCACGACAAACGCCTCGCCCGCATTGTAACGGGACGCCGTTATCTGGGGTATCCAGCAACCTACAGGCAAGCCCGGAATTTTGCCGCGGAAATTCTCCCATGTCTTGCCGCCGTCTCTTGTCAGTTGCACATTGCCGTCATCCGTCCCTGCCCAAATGGTTCCTTGTTGTTTTGCCGAGGGAGAAATGGTAATGATCGTGCAATGCGTTTCCGCCCCGGTAATGTCCAGTGTCAGGCCGCCTGTCGTCTGAAACGCCTTGATCTCCGTCGAATCGTTGGTCGAAAGGTCGGGCGAGACGATCTCCCAGCTGGCGCCTTTGTCGACGCTCTTATGGATAAACTGGCTGCCGAGGTAAATCGTCTTTTTGTCAAACGGGTCCTGGGCCATAGCCGTATTCCAGTTGAATCGCAGCATGAGGTGTGGATCCAGGGGTGGCGGTTTTACAAACCAGCTCTCGCCCGTTCTCCAGTTCCGGCGTTCAACGAAACCGCCCTGGCTTTCGCTATATACCCAGCTTGCATCTTCAGCGTCGGGCATTACGTCGAAGCCATCGCCGCCGCCAATGTTATCCCAATAATCATTACGGATGCCGCCGCTTATCCAGGTATAGGCGGGGCCGTGCCAGCTTCCGTTGTCCTGCATGCCGCCCATTACATTGTAGGGCATTTCATTGTCGGTATTGATATGATAAAACTGCCCGACAGGGATCTTGTCATCAAAGGCCCAGTTCTTACCCCGGTCATGCGTGATGCCGATGCCGCCGTCATTGCCTTCTATCATAAAGCTCCCATTCTTCGGATGGATCCACCAGGCGTGATGATCCGGATGAATCCCCGAATAAGGGATCAGCGTAGTGAATGTTTTACCGCCGTCTTCGCTTACCTCTACCTGATCGTGGATATTGTAGATACGGTTCTCGTTTTGCGGATCGACGCGGATATCCTGAAAATAGAAAGGGCGATTCGTTACCACTCTTGGATCGTTGGTGACAAGCTCCCATTTGGCGCCGCCATCATCGCTTTTATATAAACCATTTTTTGTCGCTTCCACCAATGCGTAAACACGGCTGGGCTGGTTGGTCGCGAACGCCAGTCCGATCTTGCCATAATCGCCGTCGGGCAGACCATCGGGCTTGCCGAGCTTTTTCCATGTCGTACCGCCGTCAATGGTCAAATAGAGCCCGCTTCCGGGGCCGCCGCTTTTAAAATCCCATGGGGTGCGGCGGTGTTGCCACATGCTCGCAAGGAGACGATTGGGATTGGACGGGTCCATTACCAGATCGGAGCAGCCGGAGGTATCATTGGTGTATAAGACCTTTGTCCAGGTATTGCCGCCATCGGTTGTTTTGAAAACGCCTCTTTCCGGATGGATGCCATAGGGGTTCCCAATGGCGGCGACGTAAACGGTATTGGGATTGGCCGGGTCGATGAGGATACGGTGGATGTTCCTTGTATTCTCGAGCCCCATGCGCTTCCATGTCTTACCCGCATCCAGGCTTTTGAAGATCCCTTCGCCGATATTCACAGAGTTCCTCGGGTTACCTTCTCCGGTACCCACCCAAACAATATTTGGATTGGATTGCTGAATGGCAACCGTACCTATGTTCTGGGTCGGTTGATCGTCAAAAACGGGCGTCCAGGTATTGCCGCCGTTCCCGGTCTTCCACACTCCACCTGATGCGGAACCGAGGTAAATGATGTTGGGGTCATCCAGGACAACATCGATGGTGGTGATCCGGCCACTCATGCCGGCGGGGCCGATATTGCGTGGATGCAGATCTTTAAACTGTTCGAGGCTGACTTTTTGTGCGGTTGCAAACAAGCAAAGCAAGGCGCCGCATGTGCATAGCAGAATAGATTTTCTCATGTAGCATGATGATTTGGACATTTAAATCTATTGAAAAATATCGGGTGACGGCGGCTATATTGGACGGTGTCGCAAATGGCGCGTTAAGGTAATGGTTTTCAGCCGATTTCGTATTTATTTGAATTCTACTTCATCCCGTGGCAAATCTTTTGCATTGCTGTCATCGCACTCACTAACTTAAAATTTATAATTTATGAAAAAGACAAACACCTTCAGACCGGTATTATTTCTAATGATATTGGCAGCCCTGGTTTTACCGAGAGTATCGATGGCGCAGGATAATTCTCAGGAAAGAGTGATCAATGACAGTAAAGAGGCTAAAGCATCCTTTAAAAAAGCGGATCCTTCCATGGAAAATCTGTTTAAAAATTCAGCGGGCTATGTAATATTTCCCAATGTCGGCAAGGGCGCCGCGGGCGTAGGCGGGGCGGCAGGCAAAGGAACAGTATATGAGCATGGAATACCGGTCGGTACCGCGCAGATGGTACAGGTAACAGTCGGCGCACAGGCGGGCGGGCAAGCATACCGGGAAATTATCTTTTTTGAAAACAAAGACGCCCTGGATCGCTTCATGAATAATAAAGTTGAATTCAGCGGACAGGCTTCAGCCGTTGCGGTCAAGTCGGGTGCGTCCGCCAATGCGGATTACCGGGATGGCGTGGCTGTATTCTCACAGGAAAAAAGTGGATTGATGCTGGAGGCTTCTCTTGGGGGGCAAAAATTTACTTATAAAGCGTTAAAATAAATAACGCGGGGGTTCAGGGCAGGGTGCGGATCTAAACTTTGAGGGTCATCATCTTGTCCTGGATCTTTCGATAGAGGGACCGGGTATTAAGGATTATAAAGATGAATTGGGAAAAGATGATATGCATGCCGATCCCACCGACGGTAAAGAAATCCTTGAACGATTCGATGTTGTCGGCGGTTGTAAAGAAAAACCCAATATGGTCGACGCGTTCGGAGAAGAAGCCGATAAACCAAACGCCGAGGAGGACCGGGACGTCGATAAGGATCATCTGATTCAAGATAAATCGCTTATCCGCGCGAATCTCGCGAAGTTCCGATGGCAAGGCATGCGCTTCTTTCCGGTTGCCGATCTCTTTTACTTTCGCTATCAGCATTAGCAGATCGACTACAAATAGCAAGGAGAAGATCCAAAAGGTCCCGCGCTCCGTCTTTTCAACAATTGCGTGCATATCTTTTTCAGGGGGCAGATCGAAGAGAATGACAGCGCAGAAGATGATACAAAAGACGCAAATGAGGAGGCTGAAGAAATGAAGGTTCTGGAGCGTCTTATTTGTAGAGCCGGCATGTACCGCCTGCCGGTAGATCTCGAAGAGGTAGAGAAAATTGCCAATGACGATCACGAAATATGACAGGCAGACGATGATAAAGGCCGGTCTGAAACGGCTTGGTGACCGGATATATTCTTCAAAGATGCGTGGATGGTCGATAAAGTAGATCGGTCCGTAGCAGATACCGCCGATCAGCAGGAGCCAGAACAGGAGGGTCTGGATATGCAGCCCGGAAAGCGGGCCCAGGATTTTCCAATATTTGAAGAAGCAGACGATACTTGTCAGCGGGTTCTCTTCGCGGACGAACTTTGGAGGCTGAGCTATTGCAGGCGCGTTCATTGCCGGATGCGTTGGTAGTATGACTGATGAAAATAGGAAGGGCTGTATTTGTACATGTGGATCACATTACCATTCACCGTCCCGCCCGACCGGAGAACGAACTCCTCGATAAAACGACTCACCTCTTCGGGTTGCAACCAATTTTCGCAATCGCCGTTTGGCTTCAATTTCCGCTCGGTTTCCGTATACAAGGTCGATAAGGCGATCGTGTTGGCGATGATCCCCTCGTTGAGATATTCATTGGAGATGCCCGAGATCAGGGATTCAACGGCCGCCTTGGCCGCTGAATAAGCTACCAACCGGGGGTAGTGCTGGTAGTTGGTATGGGAGCTGAATGCCATGAAATGGCCGCCTCCCCGTTTGCACATAAGGGGGATCAACTGATGGGCGACGCTATACAGGGAGATGACGTTTGAATCAAAAACCTCTTTTGTCTTGTCTATGGGAAGCTCGGCCATTGTCCTATATCCGGGAAAGTATCCGAGGCAATTGATGAGGTGAAATCTTTCGGGGAAGAATTTATCCACGGCTTTTGAAAGGACCGAGAGATCTTCTTCTTTCAGCAGGTCGATACCTGAGAGATGGAAGCAATTGCCGTTCTTAAGGATGTCGCCGGGGTTAAAGGCTGTCCTTGACGTAAGGAAAACCTTGTATTGCGGGTTTTGCGATAACGTTCGGGTCAGGCATTTGCCGAGAAAGGAGCTGGCTCCGGTGATCAGAAATGAGGTTGGTTGTGTCATGGTCTTAGGGCCGGGGTTGAAATGATTTGGATCGCTCATTCATAATCTCCTGGCAGGCGCTATCGAGCGCTTCTTCCACGGTTGGAAATTTGTGAAACCACATATGGCCTCTCAGGTATTTGGTCAGGACGTTCTGGGTCAATTCGGCATCCGGGCCGGCTTCGAACATATAGACGCCCCGCTTTAACGACACTCTCAACGCATTTGCATATGGCAGTTGCCTGACCCCGGGATCGTCATAAGCCGAAGTCAGGGGAGAGCATAGTCCCGCCCTGGCCAGTCGTACCTGGTTATCCCGTGCAAGGATAGTCGCGATATATCTTGCCGCTTCCGGGGCATGCTCGGACTGGCGGTTGATGTAAAAGATCCCTCCCGCAAGCGGCGAGTACTCGCCGGGCACCGGGGAAAAGCTGAAGTGGGCGTTGGGCGAATCCGACTGTCCGTAGGTGAAGGAATGCAGGTAATCGCTCCACATGATAGCCATTGCGATATTGCCTTGTCGCATTTTCGATACCTGGGTTTCCGCATTGGTATTCCAGGCATCAGGGGGTGTATCATATTTAAGGCTGTCGAAAAATATAGTGGCTTTTACACTCTCGGGCTTTTGCAATTGGAGGCCTTCGTTGGAATCCAGTTGCCAGCCGAACTTTTTCCTGTAGACCGCGCCGCCCATGCCATACAAGATATTGCAGTACTCGTAGTAGAGCCATCCGCTGTCGGCGCCTGTCATGCAGAGACCATAGGTATTCCTGGCGGGATCGGTAAAGAAGTCCGCGATACGCTTGAATTGCTCCCAGGTCTTCGGGGTGTCGAGCTTTTCATGATATATATCCTTATACCTTTTTTGATTTGCCGGATCGGTGAAAAGATCCTTATTAAAGACCAGGATCATCGTATTGGCGGCAAACGGATAGCCTACGCACGTGGAGTCGGTAATTTCAGGCAGCTGGGACGGGTGCTTGTAGTACCAGCCTATTTCCTGCCAGGCGCCCGGAAATAATTCGCTTTCGAATGTCAGATCCTGATCGGGCACAAAAGGTTTGAGCTCATCGAGGGTATAGACGTATTTATGCCGGACGAAATCGGACAGCGACAAATTGTAGAGCAAAATGATGTCGTACAGGCCCGTCTTATTTTGCAGGTCATTTCTGCCTTTTGTGAATGCGTCCTCAAAGGTGTTTGGCTTAAATTCCAGTTTGATGCCCAGTCTGGCTTCGCATGAATCGGCCATTGCCCGCATGGACTGGAGGTTGCCGGAATTCTCACCCAGGATAGTAATTACAGTCTCGCGTGGTCCACAGGCAGATAAGGACGTGCAAAACAGAAAAATGAGCGGAAGTACAGCACCCAATGGCCATTTCATAAGAAATGATTTTTGGGATTAGTCGGGGAGCGCCGGATAGAGGGAAACACTACCTTTAACTATCGCGTTCGTTCAGGATGATGGAGCGAGACGCCGGCTGGCGGGTTGTTCTTGCAATTACTTTAGGTTTCACTTGCGGGGCGGGACGACTTCATTATAGGCGGACAGGAGGGCTTCCGTAACGATGTTGCCGGGGACGGTGTTGAGCTCGAAGGTGGTTGCGCCTTTTTCGCCCCATTTGTTGGGCACGGGGTAAATGGCTTTGTGCATTTTGCAGAAGACGGCCTGTTCCTGCGGGGTTAGGAAAATATTTGCGGTGTTGTCCCTGGCGAGGTAGGTCGAAAACATGCGTTTCCCGCTCACTTTAAAGCCGATCCTTTCGAAATGGGGGACCTGTTCGGCGCCGGGAAAGGAAAGGGCCATTTTGGCAAAGTTTTCTCCGTTGATCATGGGTGAATTGTTGACGGGAATGTAGTATATTAATCGCGAATTTACCTAAGCTACTATTATGAGAATCCTTCTGGCGGGCATTAGTGCCATGCTTCTAAACCCGGGGAAGGAGGTAAGCCGGGTCAATATTCGACATATGAAGAAATTGTTTCTGCCACTGGTTGTATTTGCCCAGGTTAGCGCGCTGGGGCAAAAGGCCGCTTTTTTCGATGGGATTTCGTTGGACAGCTCGTATACGGTAATTGGAATGACGCAGGGGTATGGGAAGACTGTGGATAGTATGGAACGGTTCTGGTTTTTGTTGGATAACCCTAAAGACATGAAGCAACTTCAGCGGGAATGGGTCTTCAAAGACCGGGTGGGGCTTCCAGGTTTGGGATTTGTTGCCTTTGATGTGTATGTTATCCAGGGGAAAAGACTGACCGGCAAAACAGGGCTTATCGTCCCACAATGGAGTATGGCCACAACCGGGTCCGGATCCTGGTACCGGTTCGACACGGCCAGCCTGATTGCCTTACACCGGCAGCATCCATTCCATTATCACAGCGAGCATATGGCGTTCAAGTCCTTTCCGGAGTATGCGGCTTATGGCAATAGTCAGCTTGATAATCCCAAGCTGCTTTTTTTCTTTGAGCCCGACATGCGGTATGAGGGCGGGTTCGAGATCATATCCGGCCGGACCAGCGATCCATCCAGTCCTTTATTTGTCGCGCGTGATATCAACAAGGAGTTGGAAGCATTGGCGCCGAAGGGCAGTTATCAAGTCCAGGAAGTAGAGAACGACAGTTTCAACATTTCACATCGGGACCGGGTGAAGATACAAGTGCATTGCTCAAAAGCGCTTTATGAGAGGTATGAAGCTACAGGGCGGGAAAAAGGTCCCTGGCGGCCAATGCCGATCGAAATCACGTTGTTTTGGCGGGATGATCAATAAATATAAATAAGCGTTTATGGAAATACGACCGGCTAAATTTGAAGATGCCGATGATCTGGTCAAGCTGGTGAACAGCGCCTATCGCGGCGAGGGCGGGTGGACTGGCGAAGGTCATCTGATCGGGGGACCGCGGACGCGGGTGGTAGATGTGGAGGAATTGCTGCGGGAGCCGGATGGGGTTGTCCTGACGGGCTGGGAAGGGGGTGAACTGGCGGGATGTGTCCATTTAAAAAAAGTGGGGGAGAAGCTTTATCTGGGGATGCTGAGCGTCTGGCCGGCAAAACAGGGAATGGGGGTTGGAAAGGTGTTGATGAGCGCTGCGGCGGAATATGCACGCAAGCAGGGATGTAAGGCGATCCGGATCACGGTGATCACTGTTCGGGATGAGCTGATCGCGTGGTATGAACGGCAGGGGTTCCGGCGGACGGGTGAGGTGGAACCGTTCCATGCGGGGGATCGGTTCGGGACGCAGAAGGTGCGGCTGGAGTTGGCGGTGCTGGAGAAGTGGAGTGACGGGGAATTGACGGGGGTTGGTAAAAAGACGGTGGTAACGGGGTATGCGCCGGTAAACGGGTTGCAAATGTATTACGAGATCCATGGGGATGGCGGGATGCCGCTTGTGATGATCCATGGCGGCGGGTCTACCATCGAGAGTACATTTAGTTATCTGCTGCCCTTGTTGTCGCGGCATCGCCGGATCATTGCGGTGGAGTTGCAGGCACATGGCCGGACGAGCGATCGGGAAGGGCCGGAAACCTTTCAGCAGGATGCGGATGACGTGGCCGCGCTGCTGTCCTATCTCAAGGTCGGGAAAGCGGATGTGCTGGGGTTTAGTAACGGAGGCACCACGACGCTGAAGCTGGCGATCCGGCATCCGGCGCTGGTGAACCGGATAGTGGCGGTATCGGGGGCTTACAGAAGAGATGGTTTCGTAGCCGGTTTCTTCGACGGCTTTCCGGGTGCGACGCTGGAGGTGATGCCGGCTGTTTTACATGAGGCCTATTTAAAGGTGGCGCCGGATAAATCGAAGCTGGCGGTGATGTTCGAGAAGGATAAGCAGCGGATGATGGACTTCGAGGACTGGAGTGACGATGAGCTGCGGGGCATCAGGGCGCCGGCGATGATCGTGTCTTCGGACCGGGATGTGGTAACGGTAGAGCATGCGGCGCGGATGGGACGGATGATACCCGGGGCGCAGCTGGTGATCCTGCCGGGGAGGCATGGGTCGGTGATCGGAACGATAGAGGCGGGAGTGGGGAAGGGGTATGCGGAGATAGTGGCAGGTTTGGTCGGGGAGTTCCTGGATGGGAAGTAAGGGGGGTATAATGGGAGAGCTACTCAAATGCCTGGCCTACAATTTCCTGTTCGGAGCGGCTGATCTTATATCTGGATGCTATTTTCTGCCAGCCACCGACGACCTTTCGGGTATGACTGATGAAAGAGGCGGCCGTCTTATCGGCGACCCTGAAATATCTGGCCACCGACCTGGCCAGGTCAAAATCCAGCGCATTGTCCGTCTCCGAGATATTTAAAGTCAGACCAGTTCCTGAATAAACAGGATTTATGTCATAAGCGGGAGATAGTCTCCATCCAAGGGGTGTCAACAGGAATCCGTGATTACGCAAATGGTCATCCGTATTTCGAACTGCAATATAAAACACGATCCTTCGCCAAAGTTGATCCAGATCTTCATTGGGTGAAGCACTGCCTCGGAGGATGAATTCAGCCATGTGGAGATAAGAGGCTCCTATAGCCCCGTCTGCCTGGCCTAGAAGCGTCATTGCCGAAGCAAAGTGCAATCGCTCTCCTGTTGGCGTGCGATCGAAGCGTTGGGATAAAAATGTATGCCGGGGACCGCCATATATTCTGGCCATGCCCTTGGCAATCGTAATTCCCGCCTTTGCAGCCAGTTCGTTTACTACCATTTCCCAGGCTCCAATATCGGTCTGATCTTTAATACTGGGGAATTTAGCGATCCATAGCTGTCCCTTTTCGTCGGTTACACCAGCTTTAGGCCGTGCGCCTCCCAGTGAGGCGCCGGGGGCGATCAACATGTTGATCCATTTGAGGGCATCCTCTGCTTTCAGCTTATCCTTTTCCAACTGATTGCTTGCAAATTCCAGCTCCCGCAAGCTGGTCCAGGGGGGAGTTGCAAATCCCTTATTGTTATTTAAAAAAGGGCCTTCCGGTTCTGTCCGGAATCTTAATGCCCCCATTCTGTGATCGTCATACACTCCAAGCAGATAATCTTCCTCAAATAGTAAAGTTGGCTTTCGGCTTTCCTTCCTGGCCAGTAATGCTTCGCGCCTGTCCATAAGCACTCTGCCCCAGCGGTCGGGTGAAGAATCAAGGAAGATGCCGAAATTTGGCCGGCCTGCGGGGGCATATTGCGGACCATTATAAAACCGAAGGTCCGGGTCGATTCCCTGGGCCATTCCAGCTTTGATCCATTGTTGATCATATGAAAAGGCGAATATGGTGTTGCCACGGGTATGCGTCGCCGATAACACACCCATGTAAACAGGTCCAGCCAACCCTTTCCAATCCGCATATACCAGGATGTCCATATTTTATTTTGACTTTGGAGCTCGTTTGCGTGTAATTAACTGTGCGTCCTGCAATCGCCTGCCGAGATCGTCGTCGGTGGCCAGTTCCAATAAATCCTTTTCCATGCCCAAAACAAGTAATACCTGGGCGTATGTTCCCATGCTCACATGGGGTGCCCCTTTCTCCACCTGCCATAGGGTGGTGCGGGTTATTCCGGCACGCTCTGCGACCTGTTGGGCCGATAACCTTCTCCTTAAGCGGGCGAGCTTAAGGTTCTCCCCTACCTGCGTCAATAGTTTCTCCAGCCGGGGAAGGATGGAGGTGCTTTTAGTAGCCATAATGTTTAATATAATGAACAAAATTAGTAAAAATGTTTAATATGGTGAACGTTATGATTATTGTATAAATATTTTTTTATATATGGGTTGAATGAGAGGGCAATAAGGAACCGCCGGCAAACTTTGGGGGTGCTAATTTGAGCGGTGCTAATTTGAGCGATGCCAATTTGGGGGGTACTAATTTGGGGGGTGCTAAGCAATTTCAATTAAATTCGGGGAATGAAACGATGGCTGCTTTTCTACCTGATAATTCCCGTCCTGTGCCAGGCGCAAAGAGATTCGCTTGTCGTCGATTGGGGCCGGACGGAGATGATCTCCAAATCGGTTGCGACGTTGCAGGTGGTGGTGAATCCGCCGCTACGCCGGGGCTCGTCCGTTCACGATCCTACGTTTGCGGCGCTTGCGGCGCTGGGCTGCGATTATGTGCGGTATGTGCCGTGGCTGCCTTATCCAAGGCTGGGGGTGGCGGAGTTGCGGCCGCCGGCGGACCGGCAGACCTTCTGGGACTTCAGTCTAATCGATCCGCTTACCGTCGATTTCCTGGAGGCGACGAAGGGTCATTCGGTCATCCTCAATTTCAGCACGATACCGGCGTGGATGTATAAGACGGATAAACCGGCGGCGGTAGTCGCCGACCCGGATTCGGCGGTGTGGGATTATACGCAGGGGACGGCGCCGCGGGATTCGACGCTTGCGGAGATCGGCAATTATTATCAGCGGCTGTATAGCTGGTATACGAAGGGAGGGTTCAAGGATGAATTCGGGAAAGAACATTCATCGGGTTATCATTATAACGTCCCGTACTGGGAGGTGCTGAACGAGGTCGACTTCGAGCACAACAATACCCCGGAGACGTATACCCGAATTTACGATGCGGTCGCGGGGTCGATCCGGAAGGTGTCGCCGGAAACTAAATTTGTAGGGATGGCGCTGGCGTATCCGGACAGGCCGGAGTGGTTCGAGTATTTTCTGAATCCGGCGAATCATAAACCGGGGATCCCATTGGATATGATCTCGTACCATTTCTATGCGGGAGGCTCGATACAGCAGGGGGCGCCGGTGATGCAGTATACATTCTTCGATCAGGCGGACGGCTTTCTGAAGGAAGCGAAATTTATCGAAAGCATCCGTAAACGGTTATCGCCGGCCACCAGGACGACGGTCGATGAGATCGGGAGCATTCTGAGCAGCGACAATGGAGAGCCGAATGCGGTCATTCCCGATAACTATTGGAATTTGTCGGGTGCGCTTTATGCCTATGTATACCTGGGACTTGTCCGGATCGGGATCGACGTGATCGGCGAATCGCAGTTGATGGGATATCCGACGCAGTATCCGAGCGTGAGCATGATCAACTGGAAGACGGGTAAGCCGAATTCAAGGTATTGGGTGCTAAAGCTCATCCATGATAATCTGGGTCCGGGCGATGCGCTGGTGACTACGGGCGTCGTGGGGGATGGGTTGGTGGCGCAGGGGTTTGTGACGGCGCGGGGGAAGCGGGTATTGCTGATCAACCGGAGCGACAAGCCGGTCATGCTGGCGTTGCCGCGGGAATATCAGGGTGGGAGGCTAACGGTGGTGGACCCTTCGACGGGGGATAATGCGCCGGCGACGGGGGTTATCGGGGGACAGGGGGTCGAGTTGAAGCCGTTGGCGGTGGGGGTGATCGCCATTGGGGCACAATAATTGTCTTCTGAGTTGGTGATTTATAACCAAATCACTGAAAATCATGAAAATCGCATTGATAGGAGCAACGGGTTTCGTCGGAACAGCTTTATTAAAGGAATTGACGGATCGCGGGCATGAGGTGACGGCTATTGCGCGGCATCCGGAGAAGCTGGTGGTGAAGGGCGCGCTTGTTCATCCGGTGGCGGCGGATATCCTGAATGTCGAGCAGGTGGCGCGGGTGCTGAAGGGGCAGGATGCGGTGGTAAGCGCCTATAATCCGGGATGGGATGATCTCAAGATCTATGAACATTATATAACCGGGGCGCGGGCGATCGCGGAGGCGGCGCGGAAGTCGGGAGTGAAACGGCTGATCGTGATCGGGGGAGCCGGGAGCCTGGAGGTGGCGCCGGGGGTTCAACTGATCGATACGCCGCAATTCCCGGCGGAATTTAAAGCGGGGGCTTCGGCGGCGAGGGATTATCTGCGGGAGATCAGCCAGGAGACCGAACTGGAATGGACCTACTTCAGTCCAGCGATCCTGATGAATCATGAGCATTCAGGGGTGCGGCGGGGGCATTACCGGCTGGGGCTGGATAGTCCGGTCTTTGACGAGGCGGGGAAGAGTATACTCTCGGTGGAGGATCTGGCGGTGGTGATCGCCGATGAGGTGGAGAACGCGAAGCATATAAGGAGGAGATTTACGGCGGGGTATTAAGGAGAGGTGGAGGCGAGCGGCTACAGGCGAAGGCGAGGGCCCTGGCGGAGGTCTTGACGTTCGGTTTCGGTCAAGGTCAATTCGTAGGCCTGGCGAATCTTGTCGCGTTCGATGATCGTCTGAATGGCTGTTGGGTCGCAGGCCCAGACGCGGTCATGATCCTCGTCGGTGATGATGACCTTGTTGCCGACGTCGACATAGGCGACATGCTGGACGGTTCCGGACCTGTCCCGGCTCAGGACAAGCTCAACACCGTCCCGGCAGAGATCCTCGCGAACTTTTTCGAAGTTATCGGGTTCGCCGTACAAGTGCCAGCAGGCTCTCCCCTCGACAGACTCCTTTTGCGCCTGCTTGAGAGAGTGGTTTTGCCTGAATTTCATTTCCAGGTTTTCAAGGGTGGGTTTGGAGTCGAAGAAGCTGGCTTTAAGGGGGCGCCCGATGTAGCGGCCATTGTCGTCCAGCGCCCGGTAGAGCAGGCCGTGGTCCCGGTGGAGCTTGGTACCCGGTTGTCCCGTGTATGCCTGAACGTTATATAGGCGGAGGACCGCGTTGAGCTCCCGGAGGCTGGTATAGCAATATCTTTCAGTCACGTACCCCACGATGTCGGATAATGCCCGGGCAAGCGGTTGTTCACCATAGATCAGGCGGGGCGGTCCTTGCCGGTCATTCAACCGTTGTCGCTGCCGCCGCTGTTCCATCTTCATTTCCGCCGTTACCAGGTGGAATTCCTTTTCGATCTTTAGTCGTGCCTGTTCGGACTGCCTCTCGCCGATCTTGTAGAGATCGATGGGATCGCCGTTCCATTGGACGTGCGTAGTGACGATATGGCAATGGGGATGGCCGGCGTCGTTGTGGCGCCAGGCGATCCAGGGCTGGCGTTCAAAGCCGATGTCCTTCATATAGGTGCGGGCGATCTCTTGCATCCGGTCGTTGGCGAGCTCGTCCTGCGGGTCGAAGTTGAGGGTGATGTGGAGACTGGTGCGGACGCGGTCGTTGAGCTCCATGCGGCGTTCAAAGCGATGGATGATGTCATCCTGGGAAAGGCGATCAAGCGGTTTCAACATGTTGGCAGCGGCGAGGCGTTCTGCCTTATTCACCTCGATCTTTTGTTCGTTGTAAATGATCGAATGGGAGATGTGGTGGCAAGAGGTTATTTTGGGTCGCATTGATCGGATAGTTTAGCAAGGTAGGTTCTGATATCTTCGGCTACTTCGACGGCATGGCCATAGGCGTCAAGGAACCCCGGATCTGACGCAGCAATCGAAGCGCCGCCGGTGATGTATTCCAGCAGGGGCTGCACGTTTGCGTTGACGTGCTCGAGCGACGGGTTGCGAAAAATCTGGGTAATGGGCTGGTTGGTCAGCAGTTTACGGGCATATTCACTGACGCTCCGGCAGGTGGAATTGGCGCATAGCCGATGGACCTTTTCCCATTCCTTTTGGGAGAGCCGGATGTTGAGCCGGAACGATCGTTGGTGTGCCATGAGGATAGGTTTGGAAATGCAAGCTACGGCGCTATTGAGCATAGAAAAAATGATATAAATCAATTTCGTAAAAAGGGATTATATTGTATCATCACGATTAATTAAAATAAGATATCTGCTATGATCGATTGCTGCCTTTGGTCAAAAAAGGGGATACGGACTGGATTGGTAATGGGAATTGTATTGTTGAGTCTGGCTTCCTGTACTCATCATCGTTCCGGGAATCCCCGGATCCTGGTCTTCAGCAAAACAACCGGGTACCATCACGCGTCGATCGCCGATGGGAATATCGCCATTCAGCAACTGGGAAAAGCGGGTCAATTCGACGTCGATACGACCACGGATGCGAGTTGGTTTGTGGAGGACAGCCTGAAGAAATATGCCGCCGTGGTCTTCCTGAGCACTACGGGAAATGTGCTGGACTACCGGCAGCGGGTGGCGCTTGAGCGGTATATCCAGGCGGGTGGCGGTTACGTCGGCATCCATGCGGCGGCGGATTGTGAATATGACTGGCATTGGTATGGCCGGATGGTGGGCGGTTATTTCCTCGATCACCCCGGCATTCATGACAGCTTCCCAAATATCCAGGAGGGAGTGCTGGAAGTCGCCGACACCGGCAATGACGCGACGAAGTTCCTGCCGAGGCCCTGGAAGCGGAAGGATGAATACTATAGTTATAAGGAGCTCAACAAGGACGTCCATGTGCTGCTCAAGATCGACGAGACCAGCTATAATGGCGGCCATAAAATGGGGGACCATCCGATGGCCTGGTATCATGAATATGACGGGGGGCGGGCCTTTTATACGGAGCTGGGGCATACGAGCGAAAGCTATCACGAGGAGAATTATCTGAAACACCTGCTTGCCGGCATCCGGTATGCGATCGGCGATAATAACGAGCTGGATTATACGAAGGCGAAAAGCCCGATACCGCCGGATGAAGACCGTTTCGTGAAGACGCAACTGTCGCGCGGGGAATTCTTCGAGCCAACCGAGATGACGATCCTGCCCAATCTCGATATCCTGATCCTGCAGCGGCGGGGGGAGATCATGCGATACAAACACGATACGAAGCAGGTAAAGCAGGTGGGCTTTCTGGACGTCTACTATAAAGCGCATGTACCGGGGGTGAATGCGGAAGAAGGGATGCTGGGGCTCGCGAAAGACCCGGATTTTGCGCAGAACCATTATGTCTATATCTATTACAGCCCGGCGGATAGTTCGGTCAACCGATTGTCGCGATTCACCTTCATAAACGATACGATCGACCGGGCTACGGAAAAGACGATCCTGGAGGTCAAGGCGCAGCGGGAGATCTGTTGTCATACGGGCGGCAGTATCGCCTTTGGTCCGGACAGCCTGTTGTATTTTTCGACGGGGGATAATTCGACGCCATTCGATGAGAGAGGCGCAAAGTATGTCAACAACGGATTTGCGCCATTAAACGATCTTCCGGGCCATCAGCAATACGACGCCCGGCGCTCCGCGGGTAATAGCAATGACCTTCGGGGTAAGATCATCCGCATCCGGGTGAAGCCGGACGGCAGCTATGAGATCCCGGCGGGCAACCTCTTCCCCGTGGGCGAGGCTAAGACGAGACCCGAGATCTATGTGATGGGAGACCGCAATCCCTACCGCATTTCCATCGACCAAAAGACCGGCTATCTATATTGGGGCGAAGTGGGGCCGGATGCAAACGACGATAGCTTCGCAACCCGCGGGCCACGGGGTTATGATGAGGTCAACCAGGCACGGAAGGCAGGATATTTTGGCTGGCCGTTGTTCGTCGGTGACAACTATGCTTACCACGAGTATGACTATGCTACCGGGAAGAGCGGGCCGGCATTCGATCCGGAAAAGCCGGTCAATGATTCGCGCAACAATACGGGCTTACGGGAGCTACCGCCCGCGCAGCCGGCATTCATCTGGTATCCGTATGGGCCTTCACATGACTTTCCGGAGGTGGGCACCGGCGGGCGGAATGCGATGGCAGGGCCGGTGTATTATCCGGAGATGTATCCCGATTCGACCCGATTGCCGGACTACTATAACGGCAAGCTGATCATCTACGAGTGGATGCGAGGCTGGATGAAGGCGGTGACGATGCTTCCAAACGGGGATTTCGATAAGATGGAGCCGTTCGCACCGGGCGTCAAAATGAATTCGGTTATCGATATGGAGGTTGGGCCGGATGGGAAGATCTATCTCCTCGAATACGGTACGGGGTGGTTCACCAGGAATCCCGATGCGGGGCTGGCGCGGATCGACTATATCGCCGGTAACCGGGCGCCGGTCGTCAGCAAGGTCAGCGTCGACCGAACGTCGGGGCTGCTGCCATTTACGGTCAAGGCCGGCGTGGAAGCCAGCGATCCGGAGAAGGGAAAGATGTCCTATGAGTGGGACCTGGGAAATGGCGTAAAGAAAGAGACGACGGAGCCGGTGCTGGATTATACCTATACCAACGCGGGGGACTATACGATCTCGGTGGTCGCGAAGGACGATGAGGGTGCGATGTCGAAGCGCGAAGGTGTTTCGGTCTATGCGGGCAATTCGGAGCCGGTGGTGTCGATAGAGTTGAAGAGCGGTAACAGGTCGTTTTATCTGCCGGGGACGCCCATTGGCTACCAGGTCAGCGTGAAGGACAACGATACCGCGGCGATCGATCCGGGGAATCTCTATGTTGCGGTCGATTATCTGCAAGGTTATGACAAAACAGCGGTGCCGGCGGGTCATCAGGAGGGGCAGGCGGCGGTGGTGGGCCGGCAGCTGACGCAGACCCTGGATTGCAAGAGCTGTCATAAGGAGGCGGACAAGTCGATCGGACCGGCTTTTTTGCTGGTGGCGCAGAAATATCACGACCAGCCGAAAGCGGCGAATTATCTGTCGCAGAAGATCATCAAAGGCGGCAGCGGCGTCTGGGGAGACGTAGCCATGTCCGCGCATCCCAATTTGTCGGGCGACGACGTCAACCAGATCGTAACGTGGATCCTGTCGCTTGGCAACAAGAGTGCGGTCAGGAAGTCCTTGCCGCAGTCGGGATCGGTCGTTCCACCGGTGAATCAGCCGCCGAATACGGCGATGGTGATCTCGGCCAGTTATACGGACAAGGGTGGCAACAACGTAAAGGCCCTGACGGGAAAGACGGCGGTCTCGCTGCGAAGCAACAGCGTCTATTTCACCGGCCTGGAGAAGGTGAGCGGGTTTACGCCATACAAATACAATGACCGGCAGGTGATGATCTTCCCGGCAAAAGGCGGCTGGATCGCGATGGACTCCGTCGATCTTACGGGCGTGAGGCGGATCGATCTGGCCTGTGCCTGGCAGACGCCGCCGAAAGGAAGCCTGGATTTTGAGGTCAGGCTGGATGGCCGGGATGGCAAGGTCGTCGGCAGGGCCGTCATCCCGCCGGGCAATAATAAAGGGCAGCAATCCGGAGACGCTTCGATCCCGATAGCCGCGGTGACGGATGGGGCGATGCATTCGGTATACATCCTGTATGCGGGCAAGGAGCCGGTGCCGGGAGGGATTCAGTTCATCCAATTCAATTCAAAGTAAAAAATTTGCAGTGGATCAACGGGTTATGAATGTGAAGGCAGGGTGGCATCGTACTTTTACTTCGTAGAACTACCTATGCCGACCGGGATTTGTGAACTATCTTTGCGGTGACCATGCGCCTTCCGCAAATTGAAAAACCCTAAATATCCGTACCCACGGAAGGCCGTCTATCTGACCAATATCCCTATGACATCGCAGTAAATTAAATCCATACCTGGGGCCGGCATTGTTTTATTTAAACGTTAAAACGATGTTGACACGCGTACCCTTTCGATTCTGTAGTATTGCCCTGATCATGGCTTTGCCGACGATTCCTACGGCGGCCGATTTTGGCAAAAATGCGACTGTGCCCGGTAAGAATATCAAATACGCGGCCAAGTCACTCCATTCTTCCGCCATTGCGAAAAAGCAGGATATGGCCATCGCCCTGTCGTCGAATGAACAGGGGATGAAATTCGTCAATAGTTATATCCGGCATAATGACGAGGATCTTTATGTCGTCAAGCAGCGCAGTGAAGGACCTTTCTCTATCATCGATTCGGTGCTTGGGCGATATGGGTTGCCGTTGGAGCTGAAGTATCTGGCGGTGATTGAATCCGAGCTGAAGTCGTCGGCCCTTAGCCGGGTCGGGGCGCGGGGGCCGTGGCAGCTGATGCCGACGACGGGCCGTGAGCTTGGGCTGAAGGTCAACCGCCGGGCGGATGATCGCACCAATTATTATAAAAGCACGGTTGCGGCGGCGAAATATCTGCGTGATCTGCATCGCGAGTTTGGCGACTGGTTGCTGGTGCTGGCGGCATATAATGGCGGTCCGCGTCCTGTCTACCGGGCCATTCATAAGGCGCATAGCCGGTCCTTCTGGGTGCTGCAGAAATATCTGCCGGCGGAATCCCGGGGGCATGTGAAGAAATTTATCGCTACCGCTTATTATTTCGAAGGCATGGCAAGGGTCAGTGCTCCCGCGCGGGTGGCGACGCCGGTCGAGTCGGACGATGTGAAGTTTGACCGGCTGATGACGGAGTCCGCGCAGTCGCTGCAGGCGTCGAATGAATTGTTGAAGAATTGAGGAGGCGGGTCGCCGGGGTTGCTATATCTTTATAGCATGAAGATCGCCACCTATAATGTCAATGGTATCAATGCCCGGCTGCCGGTGTTGCTGCGCTGGCTGGCGGAGACCACGCCGGATATCGTCTGTTTGCAGGAGTTGAAGGCTCCGCTGGAGAAGATCCCGGAGGAGGCTATCCGAAATGCGGGTTATCAGGCGATCTGGCATGGGCAGAAAAGCTGGAATGGGGTGGCGATCCTTTCGCGGCATGGGCGGCCGGAGGAGTTGCGGCGGGTGTTGCCGGGTGATCCTGACGATATTCATAGCCGCTATATCGAGGCGATGGTGGGCGGGTTGGTGGTGGGGTGTCTGTATCTGCCGAACGGGAATCCTGCTCCGGGCCCAAAATTCGACTACAAGCTAAGCTGGTTCAAGCGGCTGACGGCGCATGCGGCCGGGTTGATGGCATCGGGGAAGCCGGTGGTGCTGACGGGGGATTATAATGTCATGCCGACGGAGATCGACGTTTATAAGCCGGAAAGCTGGGTTGATGACGCGTTATTCCGGCCGGAGGTGCGGGCGGCTTTCCATACGTTGGCGGCGCAGGGGTGGACGGATGCGATAAGGAAGATGCATGGGGATGAGCGGATCTATACGTTTTGGGACTTTTTTCGTAATGCTTATGGGCGGAATGCAGGGTTGCGGATCGATCATTTCCTGCTGAGCCCGGCGGTGGCGGGCAGGCTGAAGGCGGCGGGGGTCAACCGGGAGGTGAGGGGGTGGGAGAAGACGAGTGATCATGCGCCGGTGTGGATCGAGATCGAATAAGGTGCGGGTTTTTTTTTGAAGTATTAAAAAAAATGTACTTTTATCAGCAATTCACTAACCCATAAATACAGATAACGATGAACAAAGCCGAATTAATTGACAAGATCGCTGAGGATGCCGGGATCAATAAGAAGCAGGCTACGGCAGCGCTTGACTCCTTTACGGACACGATTGCAAAGTCACTGAAAAAGGGAGATAAAGTTACCCTTGTGGGGTTTGGTACTTTTTCGGTTTCGAAGAGGGCTGCGCGTACGGGTCGTAATCCGCAGACTGGCGCCGCCATCAAGATCAAAGCGAAGAAGGTGGCGAAGTTCAAGGCCGGTGCGATCCTTTCCTCGAAGGTCTAGTCCTAATTTATCCATCGATTCAGGCCCGGTTCAGATGATGGACCGGGTTTTTTTGTTTTGGGGGGGTGGGGGGGGTATTTCGGGAATGGCCCTGTAAATTGTCGGATATGCACCGGCTCGGGATGAATTTTTGGAATTAGGTTTGTACTAACAATAAAAATATCGTTGTATGCAAAAGATCGTTCCATTCCTTTGGTATAAGGACAATAAGGCGGAAGAGGCCGCAAATTTTTATGTGGGCATCGTCAGGGGGGCGAAAATAACGGAGGTCCTGCGGTCGGGCAGTACGGGACCGGGGCCTGCGGGATCGGTGGTCACGGTAAGCTTTACGATAGGCGATCAGGAGATCGTGGCGCTGAATGGGAATCCGCAATTCGACTTTTCGATGGCGAGCTCACTCATGATCCATTGCGATACCCAGGATGAGATCGACGAATATTGGGAGAAGTTGTCTGCAGGCGGGCAGAAGATCCAGTGTGGCTGGCTGACGGACAAATACGGGGTAGCGTGGCAGATCGCGCCGCCGGTGCTGCGGAAGATGCTTGGTGATAAAGATCCGCAGAAGGCGGCCCGGGTCATGCAGGCGATGATGAAGATGACGAAGATCGAGATCGAGCCGCTGAGGAGGGCGTATGAGGGGTAGGGGGGATGGTTGGAAGACATTCCTTTACAAGCTAGCGGGAGCCTTCAATCGTCTTCAATTGCAATCTCATAATACATTTCCTCGATACGCTTTAATAGTTGTCGAGCAGCGTCATAGTTACTTGCATTTTTTTCGACATAGGAATTACTCGTGAAGTCGATTGAGTTTTCAATAGAGGGCTGAATATAGTCGCCATTCAAAAAGAAGCCATCAACTCCTAAAATTTTAACTTTACATTTCTCGCATTCGTTTACAAATTCAATGGCGTCGTTCCGCTTAAGAAGGAAAGTGCCATGACGAATTATAGCTTTGTTTTCGAATAATTTCTCAATTCTGGTTAATTTCATTTTTTGATAGATATAAGGCTTTGATCAAAACCATCTAGCTGAAGATACATCGAGCGGCATTTTTGATTTGTCGGGCAGCTTATAATTAAACTTTGCTTTTTTGTCACAATATGGTGCTCTATTAAAACGAGCAAAACAAGCGTTATTTTTTGTTGAATTTCACTTCGCCAATTTTAGTTCCTGCTGGCAAGTCTTTTGTTTGCTTATATATTTGGAGCTGGAACTCCCAATATACTTCCATATTTACGATTTCATAGTTGGTAATCTTGTCTGCTCCACCTAGGAACAATGGTATCTTATACCCAATGCAATCATGAAAAGGTACGCTTGTCAATTTAAGCAGCTTTAATGTATCGAGAAACTGGGTTTCAGCTAAAATGTCTTCTCTCTCAAAGACCAAATCGTGATTATGGAAATCCTCCAAAGATTCATTTAGGTGAAAATCTTCTGCGGTAGCCGGGTCAAACATGTATATCAAATCGTCATTGCCGATATCGAGACAGTATTGACGACCAAGCCAATCAAAACCAAATGGCAATATTTTTTGCTTGTATTGGCCAAAGCTGTTTGCGATTAAAATGGACCAATGGATGCTGGAGCCTAAAGAATGGACTTTGTATAACCCGTTCCGATAACTATGGCCTCCGCATTCCGCGATTAGCGCCAAAAAATCTGATGGCGGGGAAGATTCAAACGGCGGCGTGTTGAATACAGGTTCTTCAGCTTTCGCCTGCTCATTATCGTTAATAAATATTTCAAACATAATTGTCTAGTTTTGTTTCAGTTTAATCACGGGGTTAAAGATGACTTTTCTGACATAGGTCTGACTGGTAAAGCGCAATTCTTCATCATTCACGGCTTTTGCATCAATTGGTGAACCATTTGGACGATTCTTTTTGGGAATTAGTGATCGAAGGAATGTGTTGAGTGCAGGATACGGAGCAATTGTCTTCCGACACGACACAATTGAGAATTTCCTCTATGGGGTTTTAAACGAAGGTCCAATTTATGATTTTTTTAATGAACCACCGCTGTCATAATACCCGCCGACGTAATATGAGGGAGTTGCTGAAGAATTATCAACCAAGAAAATATACCAACTGAGTGCCTGATTCCTGAACTTATTTCATGCTGTTTTTTGAAGCTGTACTCCAACCCAATCTTTTATTTTCTCCGCTGTATCCGCGTCCATTTCAAACACTAAGTTTCCCTTATTATGAAGCATGAGAAGAGAGCAGCCCTCTCGATTGATAGATTTTGTTCCAAAAATTCATATTGCAAGGTATTGATTTTCATTTATTCAGCCGCCTTTTTGATTAATGCTGGTCCTTTTTTTAGTCGATGTGGGTTTAACCGATATTATTTTGCCAGTTTGCTGGTTTACCACCGGTTGCAGTTTTGCCAACAAGTCTTTGACGCTAGGCTGAACTGGACTTCCAAGCATCTTCAGTCATAGATAAATTGCCTTTTAGATTGACTTATAAATAGCTCATGGTTATTTTGTTTACTCAATCCAATATACTTTCCTTTACTCAAATCGACTTCGTACTTATTCTCAAAATGGTTAAGTATGACCGATATGAAAATCTTATTTTTTGAGTACATACAAACTGAAGATCGACCATTAAAATAGACTTTGATCTGCGCATTATTGATCAATTGGCCCTTGATAATGGCGGAAGTTAATCCGGTTGATCTGTCGCTGGTTAACAGCTGGTTGGAGAAAATAGAACAGCCATTTATTCCTAATGTAACTGTATCGTGCTGAAAAAAATCCTGGAAATCGACCTGAAATATTGTTTGTATTTCCGCCGTATCAGTAAATGGTGTATTAGAATACCCATTTATAAGCATTAAAACCAACAATGATTTAATCATGATTTTTTAACTTTGCCGCGCATGATTTAATTTTCCCTTGTCAAAATCATTTTTCATTTGTTTGAGTTGATCTGGGCTTATTTTAATTTTTGCACCTGGCCGCCAGCTTTGATTAATCAGCGGAATGACCAAATTCATGTGTTCCACTTCTCTCTAACGTAGCGTCCCCGCTGGCTGATAAACCAGTTCATGCATATTGGCCGCTGGATGCTGGAACTCGTGACAAAATTGAAGTATATAAATTTACGACATTTTGTCCCATCGGTGTTGCACCTGTTATGTTAGGGCTTCCCTTAGAACCGGGTAAAGTGCCCGGGTCCTCTAGTCTAAAGGCATGGTGGTGTAAGATCGCCTCAACCAAATGCGTAACACCCCCACATTAGCCCCTCTCATTCTCAACCCAAAACCCGACGCCTGCCGCCGCAAGCAAACCAAGCTTTAAGAAGCCATTTGCACAAAAAAGACAATTTAATGCCTAAACATTTCTCCTTTACCATTTCGGGATAACCGCTTTATTATTTTTCTGTAGATATATTTCCAATGAGTTATCGAAAATGGAGTCTGAAGGATAAAGAGATCCTATTGCCTGGCCGCGTCTAATGCTTTGCCCCTCCGTGACATAAATCTTCATCAAATTAGTATAAGATGCACTGTAATGCCCCTGGGCTAACACAAATTTGGTGCTATCCTGATTTACAAATACTTTTAAAATCAGACAACCTTCAATGGCCCTTACATATAGGTCTGTCGCAGGTTTAATATGGCAATTGTCGCCATGGGTTATTATAGAAGGTGAGGGTTTTATGAAAGTACCTCCCTTAACCGGCATCAGCAATTGACTGCGACAAGAAGAAAGAACAACAGCGTTGAACATTACTAATGAAAATATTCTCAGAATTCTATTTCCGTGTCTCAAGATTGAAAGGCTTCTAGCATACATATAGTGGAATTATCTTTTATCCAGCTGCAACCTGGGAAAGGCTAATGCATGATCCCCGAAGCTACTGTAATGGATTTTCGCGGATATTATTGCGTCGCTAATCCTTTCAAAAAAGCAAACAAGTCCTTATTATATTTTATTTGCCTGTCATCAACTTGTATATAGAACTTGCTCATGCAAATTTTGCAGGTTGTTCCATCACCTTTGTGATAAATAAATTTGGCGCGAACATCAATATCATTAGTCTTGTTAGTATACCTGACCTTTTGAAGAAAAGAATCAAGAATTGAGAGAGTGTCTTTGCTCGTGATTACATTCAATTTTATTTGATTTTTAAAATTATCCTCAAAATTTACGCAAGGCACCCTAAGGAAAGTTTCTGCATAGACGAGACACTTTCCACATATAAAGTATCGCTTGTCTGACTTTGGGCAAAAGATTGCTTAAATAGCCCCGTTCCGAAGATTATCAAAAATAATAGTTTCATTGACCTTCTTTTGGATCCTTTTGTAAATTAGGTCTTGCTGGCCCGTTACAACCAATACAAGGTGTAACTTTTCTGGGCAGTTGTTGTGAATGCTCTTTTCTGAACTGTCGTTCTTTCAATAATTGATTTAACATATTCTTTTCGGCTAAAGATTTCGTAGAAGTTGGGCTTAAAACCTGTGTTATATGTCCTTTGTTATGGTTTTTTCTTGTGACTTGTCCTTTTTTAACCTCTCCCAGTGCTCTAGCCGTTTCCTGCTCTCTACCGATGATAACCCGCTTTTCTTCTTTGTCATCGTACGCAGCGTCGTGGGTATTACGATCAGCCCGATATTTATCTGGATTTGTAATCCATTCCACCGCATGAGCTCCTTCATGATCCAATACAGTGGCAGGCGAAATTGTAACTCCATCAACCGTTAACCCATTTAAGGCCCCCCACCATAGTATAGGTTGAACACCGGCTGTAAATTCGGAACTCTGTTCGGTGGTAACAATTGGAAGAACATCAATATTTACCGGCGACCTTGCCAAGTATTCTAACAGATCACCTCTACCATGCGCTTCCAGATAAGCAAAAGCATTATAAAACTGATCAATAAAAGTTTGATCTTTAATGGGAAAGCGAAAAGTGTCCCCCACTGGATCAATATGCAAAAGCGGAATATTTCCCATTGCTGAATATGGGCTCTCCGACTCACTAGGTTTTGGATCAATCTGCCACCATCGCCCCAACTGTGGATCAAGCTTCCTTAAAGGCGTCTCATACATCTCCAATCCCGAGCCGTCACTGAACTCCTTATTTTGTAATTCACTTCCTTTATTCCAGCGATACTTATTCTCCGCATAATTCCCCTTCACTGCCTTATCACTTATCCCTTCCATCGTCAGCCCAAACGGATAATAATGATTTCAATGTACTGTCCGCTAAAGACTTTAGTGTATAAAGTAGTCTTCCTTTATACCAATACTTATTTCCTTTTTCAATTCATTTCCATTTTTATCAAACCATTTCCAGACTACTAGCTTTTTCGCACTATCTTCGATGTCTCCCGTCATAGTTTGGCCGTCTTGTAGCCAACGTTTGTATGGAAATGTCATTTTATTATTCCTAAAATTATAATATCTGATTGTATCTCCATTTGGATCAAAGAAATAAGCCAACCCATCCAGCGTATCGTTGTTATAATTCAGTTTCAAAGAAACCCGACCATTCTTATAAAACTCTTCATAAAAGCCATTCTTAACACTATCATCTACCAGAAAGTATTGCTTAATCAACACGCCAGTATCGCTATATTGCCTAAATAAACCATCAAACAACCCTTTTTTTACGGTATATTCCTGAGAAATAGTTCCATTTTCATTAAATCGAAAAAGCATGCCATCCCACTCTTTGGTGAATCTGTTACATGGATGAAAAAGGCTATCGACCTGTGACACCTTTCCACTTTCAAAATAAGTAACTTTCTTCCCGACATATTTTCCATTCCTAATTTGTGCAACTTTGAATATATTACCATCGGGAAAATAATTTGTCATTTCATAAGTAGTAGTGTCATTACTATCGGGATAGACCAAAACCGAAGCAGCTTTTCCATTGGCGTATCTGGCCACAACTCTTTTAACTTGATGTGTGCAGCCTATCCCGGACAACATCAATATCGCCTCAATAGAAAATATGCAAAGTTTTTCTTGTATATGCATAGGCTTTTTTTTCATTTGTTCTTCTCAATTATTCTTTTTTCGAACAGTCCAAGATGTATCAAAAGTCTGCTTGGCGCCATTCCATTTTACGGTGTCTTTCACATGCCCGTGCTCGTCCGTATCTACCGACCAATCAGATTCTTTTAGCCAATAACTGTCATTTGGACCGTACCTTTTACCCCACTCGTTAATATCAGGATTATCATTTGCCTTTTCATTAAGATCGCCAGCTACCTCTGGGTCCGGAGTTTCTGGTCGTTCTGGTGCACCCTCCGTTATGGCTTTCAATGTTAACATGGCATCCTGGTCTATGAAGAGAAAAGGTCTATTTGGATCGTAGGGGTCGCCAAGTCCTTCCCCTGGTTTGCCTTATCCGTAGCTAAATGTCTGTAATCGAAATGAGCGGGCAGGCGCTATAGTTGTTGGGTCGCCTATCCGATTAACAGTCTTGTCTGAAGCGGCTGCGGGATTAACAATAGCCGATGGAGGACCTGGATTGAAATGGTGCACGGGTGCGGTTACTTCTGCAGCGGGTAGCTCCTGTAAGGCGACCATCTTCTTGAAGTGGCTGCCAACGGATCGATTTGATGCCATACACCTAGCTGCGGATCCTGCATTCTAGCCCCGTAATCATATTCCTCCAACCCTGATACATCGCTAAACTCCTGATCCTGCAGCTCCTTCCCGTTATAACGATATTTATTTCTGCGTATTTTGCTTTCAGTGCCTTATCGCTAATCCCCGCCATCGTCAACCCGAACGGATAATAATGATCTTCCTCCAATACTTAAAAGGCCCCTTAGAAAGCCCTTGATTGGCATCGAAAATTGACTGCGACATGAACATACTGCAGCATTCAAAAGCAATAACGAACATATGCAAAGGCCTATTCATACTCGAATCTTCCGATTTGACTTAATGTTACTCGTTCATTTCAAAGCACAGTGCAATACGGAATATCGATTTGCCGCCAGATCGAAGACAGAAAAGTTTAGATAATCTACATGAATGTTATCCTCCATAATAGGCTTTTTTCGATATAGACCCGAAGAATCTTCCATAATCCTTCTAAGCGCTGTACAATTTTTAACCTTGTCGAATATCATTTTTCTAAGAGGTAAGGGGTTATCGGCTCCCCTCCCAATTTGAGAATATTGATAGTCGAGTTGTGTGTTGTTTAAAAAAAAAGGAACGCCTTTGGTTTTCATATTATCTATTGAATCAGCGTAGATACTTACAAAAAGTTCTAAAGGAGATTCAGAAATATGCTTTAAAAACGAACTATCTGCTACCACTTTCTTCGAATTACTGTCGTTGGCATTTTTACTTTGACCAATTGATTTTAGGAAGGTTAGAACAATAAACAACGTCAACACATATTTACTTCTCATAATGTTTACCTTTTTACAAAAGAATCGGTTTCTTGCCATTTGTATACGGCATTTTGTGTGTTCCACCCAGCTTTTTTGCGGCTCTATTATTCGCATCTGTTTCTTTATCATTGGGCATTTTCTTAAGGACTGCCAATACTGCTTGATTAAAAACATCTTTCACATAATCTTCCTTGCCCAGGCCCTTCATGCACTACAACAGCCGCTCTTACGGCCTGGGATTTGAGTTCACTGATACCTTAGATGCCTACTTCCTAAAGATCAGTCGACTGCCCACGGCGTCCGCCATCCGCTACGATGACGTCCGCGTCAAGCCCATCGATACCTTCCCATTCACCATCCACTTTACCATCGAAGAAGATGGCTCCGTTATCATCCTTTGCGTCTTTAATACCTATCAGGAACCGTTGCATTGAACAAATTTATTTCCAGGTATATTAATCAGCTAAACTGCCCAATTTTAAAAAAAGCGTTTTTAATTTTTTATTCTTACTCGCCAAGTAGTTGGAGCTAAAGAAATGTTTCTTAAATAGTGTTTGTCCATTGTTCTTTGCAAGAAAGAACATTCTATTGTCATGGCTAATTTCCCTTCTGTCACTGTCATCAAAAGCAGGATTCAAATATGTCTCCGGGTTGTTGAAAAAGTCGAGGATTAATTTCCTGTCCTCCTGCAAAAGGTGATGATTGACCTCCTTCTGATTTATGTTGTTCCCACTTATTAACAGTTTTTCCAAAGTGATTGAAGTGTCATTTTTCTTAAGAATACAGCCATAGGCTTTTTGTTCCTGAAAATCTGTGGAGATGAAAAATATAAAAGAACCTTCTTGCCCTTCCAATACTTTTGCAAGACTATCAATATTTGATCTTATCTGTAAATTTTCTGTATTCGATGTCGCGTGATCCACTTGGGCAATCACACTTAAATTTAAAAATTGGAAGACCCAAAGCAATGTTCCAAAACGAAAATCTTTAAATCTCATACTTGAGTTATTGAAGGTAACTAGGTATTTGGTTGACTTTGGACTCCGAAAAAGGCAACCCGGCATGATCGAATCGATAATTCGTAATCCCTTGCGCTCGCAGATAAATATTGGATACTTGAACAGCATTAAGACCTGAAGCGTTAATACTGTTATGGGCGGTCGCAAGCTGATGACCCAGAATTTCATGAGCTGATATTTCCCCCGGCGAACCAGGTAGCTGAGAAACATTTCCATTTGCATCCTTTACAGCCACATTAGTGGTCGCGTCCAATACTATAGCTTCGACATATACCCCTTTATCAGCTAAGAAGGTACTCCTTCCTCCGCCCGCCTTATCATTGAGTTCCTGCCCGGTGGAGAGACCTAGGGCATCCTTGGAAAAATCGCTCAGGTTTTCACTACGCTTCACTACTTCGATGTTATGTACGTCCGTTGAATTAATAACTTCTGCATATCCTTTAGCCAAGGCTTTTTGATCCGCTGATAGATCGGCCGTAGCCTTGTCCAACGCCTTTTGATCAATACTATTAAATGTATTTCCGTTAAGTTGAAATAATTTTTTTACTGCATCGGTGCCTTTACCAGTAAAAGACCCCGTAATTATTTGCTGTTCTCTCTGGGCAGACTGTAGATTCACTCCTCTTGCAGTATCGCCCAAAGGATCACTGTAAAGTATAGGGTCGTTTTGCACTGCTGCGTATGGGCTTTGCGCATAGTCTTGTTTCGGGTCAATCTGCCACCATCTGCCCAGTTGCGGATCAAGCTCTCGCAAATTAGTCTCATATATCTCCAATCCTGAGCCATCGGAGAATTCTTTATTTTGTAATTCCGATCCTTTGTTGAATCTGTATTTATTTTCCGCGTAATTAGCCTTTAATGCCTTATCACTGATCCCAGCCATCGTCAGCCCGAATGGATAATAGTTAGCCCCTTTTTTCTCCGGGAGACCCTTTTTCCTCTGGTCTTACCGTAAAAAATTCGGGAACGTTCAAAGAGCTGCTTACCCCTGAAGATAGCGGATTTTCTTTTGTAATGGGAAGAAAAAATATGTGTTACCAAGCGTTAAATATGGGAAGCAACAGCAAGACAAGGATAAGGAGTAGGACAATGATGACCTTTAGACGTGCGCGGTTTTGCATGGCAATTATTTTCTAGATTAATAACTGACACAAACTTTTTTTTGAGCGATTTTTAATATATTTTTTGGCGCTATATATATTTCCGTGCCCGGCTTTTACATAACGTGTAGTTATAGGTTTGCTTCGCACCTCCTACCGTCGGTCCTATAACCACATTATGTAAAGCAGCGGAGCTGCACCGCCGGGCAGGACGACCGGCGGCTTCATCCCCCAGCCCTGAACGCCGGATGGGGCTTAACCCAGCCCGGCCACTGTCCAGACTGCCGCCGGCGATCAGCGGTGGAACGCCTTTGAGCGTTGGCACGCCGTTGCCGCCGCAGGCCTTCGGTATAAAAGCACGGCAGCTATGGTAACAATGATCAGCAGTAGAACAGGCTTTTATACCTCCGGCCCGCGTGTTGTTGCTCGCGCTCGTTTCAACTCATGTGCCACGTTGAGACATCTTGCCGTGCCCGCGTGGCACGCGTTTTTTTGGGGACAGGGAGCGGAAGGGAACAACCCATCCGGGCGGGTAGATAGGGCAACTGATGCCCGGTTAATACACTACCGCTGCCCCCTATCTGCCCGGCTGGATGCACCAACGCCGTTACCACTGCCGGGTCCTGCTGCGCTGCTCATCGGCGGCGGTTGCTTGTGCTGGTGCCGTAGCCGCCACCGTCCGCCATGTGGCCGGCCGTGGGGCACGGGGGAAGATCGACGAAGGAGATCGCCGGGCCCCTACCCGCCGGATCGGCCTTAGTGTGCTGCCGGAGTGCAAGCGGAGGCAAAATGATTAGAGAAGGCGGCCGGCCACGGGCAGGTGGCGGACATCAATGTGGAGCGGCGCTGACGGGCTCGCCCGGCAGAGGGCGCCGCGGAGGGCAGCGGAGCGAAGGGCGGGCAAAACCCTGCCAGGTACGGTAGCGTGGGAGTTGTGGGCGGCACCTGGCGGGGTTTTATTTGGTGAGCGCGGAGACTGCCCACCTATCTTCCTGCTTGTAGCACGGGTCTTGTGCGGTGGGTTAGTCTTGTTCGTCTTTCCTTCGGAAGCCTACGCGGGGCCGGGGTTCCTGGGGCGGATTCAGTAATTGCTTCAGGTATTCAAAGATGAGCCGTATGTCCCGGTCATGCTTTTGGAGCTTGCCGCCTTGTTTGATCATTTTCTTTTCCATCTGCTCCAAC
>DASRRX010000022.1:0-266884 GCA_035695565.1 Puia sp.
CCTTCCGTTCGAGCCCCATTCTCCTTCCCCTCTTCCGTTCGAGCCCCACTCTCCTCCTCCTCTTCCGTTCGAGCCCCATTCTCCTCCTCCTCTTCCGTTCGAGCCCCATTCTCCTCCTCCTCTTCCGTTCGAGCCCCATTCTCCTCCTCCTCTTCCGTTCGAACCTCATCCTCCTCCCCCCGATCTGGATTATCTAATTTTTTCATATCTCAAAGTACTTTGAGATACAAAGTAACAAAAATCCCCACTCCCCTCCAAACGAAAATTCTCAATTTCTGAATTCCTGTGAGATCATCAACCCATGCACTCCTCCTTCGACGATCCCGATACCCACGCGGTGAAAAGCAAGGTTCAGGATGTTGGCACGATGCCCCGCCCGCATCCGGTCAAAAGGTTCCTTTCCCTCCGGGGTATAGTGGGAAAAATAACCTCTTTCGAACATGTCTGTCGAATGCGCCGCCCTACCATCCGCAAAGCCGTATCCGCTCCAAGCGGTCCGATCCCTCGCGTGGCCCGTTCCCTGTTGACCAGCTGCAGCATCTCCGCCTCCGGGTCGGCCCGCTCTTCGACCCACTCCGCCGGCATGGTGAGCCTATCCGCCAGTTGACTTCGCCGCAGTTGTTCCGTCAGCCGGTCGGACAACGGGACGGCCATGAAAAGTAAGGCGATCACCGCTGCCGCCACCCATTCCAGGCTGACAGAACGATCACTAGCAAAAAAAGAAGATCAACCGCCCTCATGCAAATCTTTTCCAGCTCAAAATAAAATCGTATCTTAGCGCTTAGTTTAGAACAAAGGTATAATGGTTAACAAGCCGCGGCTTTTCCAAGCCGGGGCTTTTTTTATGCGTTCCATCCACCATCGTTAACCAACTATTAACTTATTCAATTCCGCATATTGTAGCAACAGAATAGTCTTCGCATCCCTGATCTCACCGATCCTCACCATTTCCCATGCCTTGCTATACAATACTTCCAGCACCTCGATATCCTCACTCTCATCCTGCAATCCTCCTCCCTCGCCGACCTTCATCTCTTTCGTATATTCCGCCACAAAAAGATATAAGATCTCAGTAACCGATCCCGGCGACATATACGTCTCCATCACCTTCTCCACTAAGCCAACCTTATATCCTGTCTCTTCCTCCGTCTCCCGCCTGATCGCCTCCTCCGCATTGTCCCGATCCAGCAGCCCCGCACAACATTCGATGAGCATCCCCGTAGGATTTCCATTGACAAAGGTCGGCATCCGGAATTGCCGGGTCAGTATCACCGTCTTTGCCACCCTGTTGTATAATAGGATCGCAGCCCCATTCCCACGGTCATATACCTCCCGTACCTGCTTCACCCGTACCCCGTTCCGCTCCGTACGTTCAAAGGTTAAACGTCGAAGGACGTAATACTGGTCAGACAGCACCTTGTTTTCCAATATTTTAACAGCGTTATTCATGTCTGATTGCCTTTCTTTTTCAGTGTGATGACCGTGATCTCAGGCCAGATGCCCAACCGCCCGGAGAACGCAAGGAAGCCAAAACCCCGGTTGACATAAAGTTGCCGGCCGTCATTTTCCGCCAACCCCGCCCAATCCAGATAGCGATATTGCACCGGGCTCCACCTGAGCTTGTCCGTCTCCACGCCGAATTGCGCGCCATGCGTATGGCCCGCCAGCGTAAGATGGATCCTGGTGGAATAATAACGGATCTTCTCCTCCCAATGTGTTGGATCATGCGAAAGCAGGATCTTGAAGGCGTCGGCGTCGAGGCCATCCAGCGCCTTGTCGATATCCCCCAGCTGGATAAACCCACGCCCCCAGTTCTGGACGCCCAGCAGCGCGATCTTTTGCCCGCCTTTCTCCAGCATCACATGCTCATCCATTAATAACCGATACCCCAGCGTCCGGTGATGCTCTTTTAACTTTTCCAGGTTAACGTCCTTCTTTTCGATGCTATCCCATTTGATATAATCGCCGTAGTCATGATTGCCTAAGATGGAGAATTGTCCGTAAGGCGCCCGCAGCTGGCTGAAATCCTCGAGATACGGCTCGATTTCCCAGGCCACATTGTTGACAAGATCACCGGTAAAGACGAACAGATCGCTCCCCTGCGCCTGTGCCAGCCGGATGCCCCGTTGCACCGCCGCCCGGTTGTCGAAACTTCCGGAATGGATATCCGAGATCTGTGTGATGGTGAAGCCATCGAACGCCTCCGGAAGATCATCAAAGTACAGCGTTTCCCTGATGATCCGATAGTCATATTTACCCTTCAACATCCCATACAAAAAAGCGCCGAATGGCACGGCCGCCACAAGCAGCGCCGTATCCACCATGAACTGTCTCCGTGCAGGCATGAAAGGCTGATCCGCCTTGGGCCGCGGACTGAACATCCGGTTGCCAAGCGCATAGAAGAACCGGCCGCTATCCCACAGGAATAATACCAGCACAAAGAAGAGTTTCGTCACCAGCAAGGCCAGGAAAAGGCTGAGCACCCACTCATGAAAGGGCAGCATCCCTTGCGGCGTGGAGAAGCTCCCGATCCCCGTGACTGTAAGGACCATCAATCCCACGGAAACGAGCAGATACCCATAAAGCAAAAACTTTCTGAACAATACTGATTTCCAGCCGGATGCAATAGTCCTGAGCCCGTTATAAGCATATACGTCGAACAGGAGGCTCAACGCGATCAGGATTAAGAAAATAGTTAAAAATCGGCCTCGGTGCATTATATTAGATCGTTCGCAAAGTGCAATTTACCCCCTTTTGTCGCACGATCAACGCTTTTTGTCGCATAAGTCACCCGGGGAATCCGCCTTATTTGTAGGTTTACTCATCCAACTTTAACATGCACAAATGATGACCGCCAATCCGCAATGGTACACCAAAAAATGGGTGACCATTAGCCTTCATGTCCTTTTCTGGATCCTCTTTTTCGTATCCCCATACCTGATAAGGGCTTCTGTCGAGCATGATTCGACTTTCCATCCCGAAGATATGCTTGGAAAATTTTATGCAGCGCTGTTCCTTAACAATCTCATGCGGCTGGCGCTCTTTTATCTCAATGCCTACCTGTTCATTCCAAAATTGGTCTATCTCCGCCGTTTCAGGCAGTACTGGATCACATTGCTTATCGCCTTGATCCTGCTGATCATCTGGGACCAGTTAATTTATGCCCTGCTGATCCCCGGCCTCCATTTCAAGATCTGGATCTATGTCCTCTTCGAGATGCCCACTTTTATCTTTATCATAATGGGTAGCACCGCGTTCCGCCTCATCGCGGACAAGATCAAACAGCAACAACGGGCCAAGGAAAAAGAAACAGAAAATTTGAAAACCGAGCTGTCCTTTCTTCGCTCCCAGGTCAGCCCCCACTTTATGTTCAACGTCCTCAACAATATGGTCGCCCTAGCCAGGAAAAAGTCGGATCTCCTCGAGCCCTCCCTCATCAAATTGTCTTCCCTCCTCCGCTATATGCTCTATGAAACAGACGAAGACAAAGTGCTGCTGGAAAAAGAGATCGAATACCTCAACAGCTATATCGAGCTCCAAAGCCAGCGATTTGGAAAGAATGTTGACATAAATGCCACTTTCGAACCGGTGACCGATGGCTTCATAATCGAGCCCATGCTGCTCATCCCCTTCGTAGAGAACGCATTTAAGCACGGCACCGGCCTCGTCCCCAATGCACAGATCAGCATCAGCCTCCAACTCCGGAAGAACGAGCTGCATTTTTGTGTTCGCAACCGGTACAACGAGACCGCAGCCTGGGAAAAAGACAAGACATCCGGGATCGGGCTCACAAATGTCAAAAGACGCTTAAATTTATTGTATCCTGACAACCATTCCCTGCAAATTACAAAGGAAGATGGTTGGTTTTCCATTTTGCTGAAGCTTAACTTACACTAATGCTACGTTGTATCGCCATCGACGATGAGGAGCTGGCCCTCGAACTGCTGGAGGATAATATCCGCAAAGTTCCCTTTCTGGAGCTCGTGGCTGCCTGCAACAATCCCCTTGAAGCAGTAAAAGTGATCCAGGAGCAACCGGTCGACCTTATCTTCCTGGATATCCAGATGCCCGGGCTTACCGGTCTTCAATTCATCCAAAGCGGGCTTGCAGCCTCCTGCATGTTCATCCTGATCACCGCTTATGAGAAATACGCCCTCGAAGGATATACGCTCGACGTAGTAGATTACCTCGTGAAACCCGTTGCGCTTGACCGCTTTCTTAAGGCGTGCAACAAAGCGCTCGATTTACATCAGCTTCGCACCAGATCCAAATCGGACACGGCCGCCACGCCGCCTGTAGACTACTTTTTTGTCAATGTGGAATATAGCCTCCTAAAAGTCCAAAAGTCCGATATCGCGTGGATCGAAGGGTTCCGGGATTATATTAAGATCCATCTGCTGAGCACCCAAAAGCCGGTACTCACCCGGATGAGCATTAAGGCCATCGAAGAGCAGTTGACCGGATTCCCATTCATCCGGATCCACAAATCCTACCTGGTATCTCTACCTTCCATCACCTCCGTGCGCAAGAACAGCGTCTTCATAGAGGCGATTGAACTACCGATCGGCGAAAACTACCGCGAATCGTTCTTTAACGCTATCGGTAAGTCGAACTGAGCAACTTTGCCACTGCCCTCCCCGCTGTCCTGCCGGTGAACAGACATCCGCCAAGGAAGGTCCCTTCAAGTGAGCTATAACCGTGCATCCCACCGCCGCCAAACCCCGCCGCCTCCCCTACCGCATAAAGCCCGGGTATCCCTCGTCCATCCACACCCATTACCTGACCGTCCAGGTTGGTCTCCAATCCACCCAGCGTTTTACGGGTGAGGATATGCAACCGTACGGCGATCAGCGGCCCGGCTGCAGGATCAAGTATCTTGTGTACCCGCACCACCCGCGTCAGCCGGTCCCCAAAATACTTCCGCGCCCCGCGGATCGCTTCGACCTGTAAGTCTTTGCCAAATTTGTTCTCCGCCTCCCGGTCCCTGGCGGTGATCTCCTCCAGCAACACATCATACCTCAATAACGAAGAGCCGGAAAGCGCATTCATTGCATCGACCAGCTCCCGCAAATTATCTTTGACGATGAAGTCCGCTCCATGCCGTTTGAAGGCTTCGACAGGACCTGGCGCACCTTTCCTCACCACCCGTCCCAACAGGAGCCGCCAATTTTTTTCTGTCAGATCCGGATTCTGCTCCGATCCAGATAATGCAAACTCCTTTTCAATGATCTTTTGATTAAGAATGAACCAGGAGTGATCATAACCGGTTCGGCGGAGGAATTCCAGCGTTCCCATCGTATCGAACCCGGGGAACAACGGCACAGGCAGCCGCTTACCCGTTGCATCGAACCATAACGACGACGGCCCCGGCAGTATCCGTATTCCATGCCCCTTCCAGATCGGATCCCAGTTCGTCACGCCTTCTGTATAATGCCACATCCGGTCTGAGTTGATAACGTTGCCGCCTACCTGCTGTGCAATCCCCAGCATCCGGCCGTCGACATGTTCAGGCACCCCGCACAAAAGCCTCACCGGCGCCGTACCAAGCCGTTCCGGCCAACTGCTTCTGACCAGTCCCAGGTTGGCGCCGATCCCCCCGGAAGCAATGATCACCGCCTGCGCGCTGAAAGAGAACTCACCTACCGCCATCCTCGAGCTCCCTTCCCCTCTTCTCACGGCGGACGCCTCCAGGACCGCCCCCCTGATACCCGTAACAATCCCACCCGTGACGATCAGCTCATCCACCCGGTGCCGGAAGCACAATCTCGCCGTTCCTTTTTTCACCGCACCACGGATACCCGCCACAAAAGGCTCCAGCACTCCCGGCCCCGTGCCCCAGCTAACATGGAAACGCGGAACTGAATTCCCTCTCCCCCCGGCCAAGCCTCCACCCCGCTCCGCCCATCCCACGATGGGGAAGAACCGGATGCCGAGACCCCGAAGCCAGGTGTATTTCTCACCGGCTGCAAATCCAAGATATGCTTCCGCCCACTTCCGCGGCCATTCATCTTCCTTTCGGTCGAATCCCGCCGTCCCCATCCAATCCTGCATCGCCAGCTCATAGCTGTCCCTGATACCCATCCGGCGCTGCAACGGCGTATCCACCAGGAACAATCCGCCCAACGACCAGAAAGCCTGACCGCCCAGGCTTTGTTCCGGTTCCTGATCGACCAGCAGAACGCGCAGACCTGCGGCAACCAGCTCATGCGCCGCCACGAGCCCGGAAAGCCCACCGCCCACGATGATAACATCGGCATCCATATTGCCTAAAGATAAGCCAAAGTCTGACCTTGCAAGCTCAAGTTCTTACCATGACTCTTTCCGATTGGATCGTCCTCGTCATCCTTCTGGCGGGCCTCCTCTTTAGCATTGGCCGGAGGAAATTGACCGTCCCGGCTGCCCTCACCGGCGCCGTGGTGGGTTGGGTCGTTTATGCCGGCGGAGGTCTTACCGGCTTGACCATGATGACCGTTTTCTTTATCCTGGGAACGGCAGCCACTTCCTGGAAGAAAGATCGCAAGCTCGAAATCCGATCGCATGCCGCTCACCAGACAACCCGTACAACTGCTCAGGTTCTCGCCAATGCCGGTGTGGCTGGCATCGCCGCCGGACTAAATCTCCTGTTGAAAGACAAGCTGGCCCTCCTGCAGATCATGATGGCGGGCTGCTTCGCCTCCGCTGCCGCCGATACCCTTTCCTCCGAGCTGGGCATGGTCTATGGCTGGAGATTCTTTAATATCATGACAGGCCGGCCAGACCGGAAAGGGCTGGATGGCGTCGTCAGCTTAGAAGGAATGCTGATCGGTACCGCTGCCGCAGCCATTATCGCACTGGTCTACGTCATTTTCCAGGGATGGAATGTGCGCACCTTCCTGATCATCGTTTTTGCAGGAACGTTTGGGAATTGGGTGGATTCAGTGCTGGGCGCCATATTCGAACGTAAAGGACGTCTTTCAAACAATATGGTCAATTTTTTTAATACTCTGGCCGCCGCCTTACTCACCGGACTATTGGAGACCATGTGAATTTCCACTCCATATCCGCTGGGAATAAAGGTCTTATGATTTTTTTCGCCGGTTTGAGATAATAGAATTAACGGTAAGTTGTCCGTGCGGCACGAAAAAGGCGCCCTATATTTGTATCGTCAAAGACAAAATATCGAAAGCTCAATATATAGAGTTCAGAGATTAAGATTTTCATATGGCAAGCAATCGTTAGAGGTCGACTGTTTCTACAGTGGACCTTTTTTATTTTCAGCCTTTTTCAGCCTTTTCCCGCCTAACCGCCTTCAATCACATCCACCTCCTAAAAACTGAAATCCCCGAACAATTCGGGGACTCAGCTTCCTATATGTAACACGCGCAGTAAACGGTAGGGTTCATTCCTTACGGAACGGCCTAGAAGAACCAGCTGGACAGTTGAGACCTGCTCATCTGAAGCCAGTTCTGGGAGGGCTTGGGGGTATTATCCACAAATTGCGTGTCCTCGATCTTCACCATAATACCAATCGATTTATCATCAGTCATCTTTTCTTTCATTTCAGCCGACAACGTCTCATAACCATTGATCGTTGCAGCATCGGTCAGCAGCACAGCCACACCTTTTACTTTTACAAAGAAGTCCTTTCCTTTTTTGAAGAAATCCAGCTTGGCGAGCACTTCCTTTTCATACGCATCGATGTGCATAGTGGGCTTAGGTATGGCAAACCATATCCGGCCTTCCATATCGACCTCCACATCGGTGACCACATGCGTCGGCAGCTTGATGGGAGATACGGATTCGGTGTAGAATAATGCGGTCTGCAATTCAGTGATCTTGCTCTTCAATACATTCATCTCTTGTTGCTGTGCGGTTACTGTTGTCATGCTTTAGTATTTGGGTACAGATTATCTTTTTATCAATTTGCGCGAACAGGTAGAGTAAGACAATTGGCATACCAGTTCATTAACCTATTGACTATCAAATAGATTTATATAAGGGTATCCCCCTAAAACGTCCCAGTCTGGGACTACTTTTCCAAATTCCACCCGGGAATATTTTTTTCGGATGATCTTTGCACTCAATTTTGCGTTTAGCTTTCCCCCAGGAACATATTACATATATGAGAGTTGGCCTGCTTTTCGTTTTGCTGTTGCTAAGCACCTTTTCCGTTTTCGCACAACACATCCACGCCCCTAATGTCGATACGGTCCCCGGTAAAGGGGCCATCGTACCTTTCAATATCAAATTACCACCACTCCCTCTGCCCCATAAGGACACCGCCAAACCTAAGCCGGAAGCTAAGAACATCCTCGCGTTCCCCTTCGCCGTACGTTCGCTGGAGACGAATTGGGGCTTCGGCGGGATCGCCGCACGCTTCTTCAAAGCCGGGAACAGGTACGATACCGCCATACGTACCTCCGACGTCAATATCCTTGGCCTTTATACGCTGCGCAAACAATTGATCCTGGTGCTCAGCTCCACCATCTTTTTTCCAAAGGAAGACCGCATCGCCCGCTTCCAGGCCTCCTATAGTTACTATCCCGATGACTTCTGGGGCCTTGGCAACCACGTGCCCTATACCAACGAAGAAGGCTTTAGTCAGAAACAGTACTTCATCAACCCGCAATTCCTTCAGCGGATACACGACAATCTCTATTTTGGCCTGACCTACGAATTCCAACATACCGGGCCGGTCTCCTACACCCCCGGCGGCTTGTTCGATCGGGAAAACATTACCGGCCGTTATGGCGGCAATACGTCGGGCATCGGCCCGATCATTTCCTGGGATACCCGCAACAATGCATATAGCCCCGACCATGGCTTTTTTGCCGAGCTCCAATACGTCTGGTTCCCGGGCGCCCTCGGCAGCGATTTCAAGTTTGAGGTCTTTAGCGCCGATGTCAGGAAATTCATTTATCTCTCGTCAAAAGAGGTATTGGGGCTGCAAGGCATAGCCGGTCTGACCTTTGGCAATACTCCGTTCAGGAAACTGGAGGAACTGGGCGGCGCCGACATGATGCGCGGGTACTATGGCGGAAGATATACCGATAAATGTCTTCAGGCCTATCAGGTAGAATATAGGCGCTTCCTTTTCTGGCGGATAGGTGTAGTAGCCTTTGCGGCCCTCGGTGAAGTTGCGTCCACACCCGGGCAATTCGAATTGGACGGCTTCCATTATTCTTATGGTGCGGGAGGTCGTTTTGCGCTTAGTAAGGCAGAGAAATTGAACCTTCGTGTCGACTACGGCATCGCCAAACATTCCAATGCGTTCACCGTTCAATTACGCGAGGCATTCTGACCGCTACGGATTTCGTTTCAATCCCGCAATCCCAACCAGGATCATGCCGAAATAAAGAAACTGATACATATCGTAAGTCCCTTTCAGGAAAAGTATCTCCACCAGCTTCACGCATACCAGCGCCGTTCCCATCCATACCGCAAGCGCCGTCGAAGCGGGGATCTCCTTCATGGCGACCGAAATGCAGTAAACATTGCCCAGCCCGAATACCACATAGCCCACAAAGGGCCAGATAATCGTCCAGTCACCGGAAGAAGCGAACAAGCCTTTCCAATGGATCGTCTTGAGCTTTTTTACGCTCATGAATCGTAAAGAGAAGGTCCAGGCCATTTCAAATATGGCTGCAATGAAGAGGTATACCCATGCCATAACGGTTGATTTAGTTTTCTACCACAGATATCATACCCTTTCCTGCTGCCTGCCGCTCGTCTGGCCCGGGATCGGCCGGCTTCTGCTTCCGCCACCGGTTGAGCCACCCCCGGATAGCCTTCATCAGCCTTTGCCGTGAATGATAATAGACCCGGAACCATGGATACTTGTCCACCAGTCTCCGCTCCTCGAACCGTCGCAGCGCAAACGCATGCTGCAGGAAATAGTCCCTGGGATAGTCATATGGCAACCCAAACTCATCCGGCTTTCTTCGGCCGGGGAGATAGGCCGTACCAAATAGCCAGTCCCAGACGGCGAATTTAGTGGAATAATTGGCAAAGAATACCGCCCGGTCATTGGAATGATGCCATTGATGCATTTCCGGCCCGTTTATGACATATTGCAGCTTGCCTGACCGGACATCGATATTCGCATGAATGTACATCCCCCAGACGGCGTCAATCAAGGCCTTTATGGGGACCACAATGGGATTGGCGCCCAGTAGGACGATCGGCGCGAACTCGACTGTCTGGTTGATCAGGATCTCGAGACTATGGGAGCGGGTACCCGCCAGCCAATCCACTTCCTTATTGGAATGATGCGCTTCATGTGTCCGCCAAAGCCATTTGGAATGATGTTGCGCCCGGTGGAACCAGTAGATATAGAAATCATGGAGCACCAGGAAGAACAATACCTGCAATGCCACCGGCCAGTGTGTGACCAATTGCAATCTCGACAAATTCCAGTGGTGGTCAATGGGAAGAATGATCCACTGAAAGATCACGATCTTCAAAAAGTAGCTCTGAATGAACGTGTACCATATGAGGTCTACCCAGAATCCATCCCGGAATATCGGTATTCCCTTCGTATACGGGTACTTCCTTTCCAGCCAAACAAATACAAATACACTTGCTATCAACAGGCTGGTGGTAATGACTACAACTTTATCCATCTTCTGGTGCTCCTTCTTATACGCTCTGTTCTGTGGTGAGTGTCCTTCTCAATCGTTTCATCGCCCCCATTTCACTTTCGTAAACGCGTTTCACCCCATCTCCCATCGCCATCTCCACGTCTCTGATGTCCCGAACCAGTTTCTGCATCCCCTGCGGCTCCACACTCGCGGCATGATCCGATCCCCACATCGCCCGGTCAAGCGTAAAATGCCGCTCCACAAAGGTAGCGCCCGTCACGACCGCCGCAACCGTCGTCGCCAGCCCCGTCTCGTGACCTGAATAGCCGATCGGCGTATCCGGATACAGGTTCGCCAACGTCCGGACCATCCGGAGATTAAGCTCGTGCGGCGGACAGGGGTAAGCCGAGGTGGAGTGCGCGATCATTAGATTGTCAGTGCCAAACTTATCTACCGCCGCCCGGATCTCCTCCATCGTTGACATCCCTGTGGAAAGGATATAAGGCTTGCCGGTCTTTTTCACCCTGTCGATCAACGCATGATCGGTCAGCGAAGCGCTGGCGAGCTTGTATACTCCCGGCTGGAACTGCTCCATGAACTCCACCGATACTTCGTCCCAGCAGGAAACGAACCAGTCGATGCCTTTCTCTTTGCAATAGGCGTCGATCGTCGCATACTCATCATACCCCAGTTCGACCATATGGCGGTAATTGATATACGTCATCCGGCCCCAGGGCGTATCCCTTTCCAGGAGCCATTGATCCTTCGGCGTACACAGCTCCGGCGTCCGCTTCTGGAATTTGACCGCATCACAACCCGCCAGCACGGCCTCATCGATCAGCCGTTTGGCCAGCGCAAGCGATCCGTTGTGATTGATGCCGATCTCCGCAATGATGTACACAGGGTGCTCCGGCCCGATAGCTCGCTTTGAGCTTACACGAAATGATCGGCGGCCTTCGTTCTCAGGCAGATGTTCGTGGATGATGATGTTCATAACTTATGATTTTTTAAAGTGACCGATTATAATTATATAGCTGTCCAACCCCCGTCGACCACCAGATTGGCGCCCGTCATATATGCCGAGGCGTCACTGGCCAGATAGACAATGGCCCCGCGGTAATCCGAAGGCAGCGCCATGCGTCCGATGAGAGTCTTGGCGGAATAATTATTCCTGAACCATTCCTCCTGGCTGTTCTCCACCCCACCGGGTGAAAGCGCGTTGACCCGCACATTCCGCTTCCCCCAATACGCCGCCAGGAATCTGGTGAACCCGATAACGGCTGATTTCGTCACAGGATATGCCGGAGATTTGTAAAAAGTCTGCTTGCCGTCTCCATTTTTATAGATCGTCTGATCCGGTGCTACTACCCCATAGGTCGACGCAATATTGATAATGCTGCCCGCACCTCGCTCCGCCATCACCCCTCCCAGTATCTGGGATGTAAGAAAAACCCCGCTCACATTCACTTTCCAGGACCGGTCCCACATCTCCAGCGGATAATGCTCGAACATGGACTGCTCTGCCGCCAGCAAGGGATTTTCGAACATATCATTGATCGCTGCATTGTTCACCAGCACATCCAGTCTCCCATACATCTCCAATATTCGCCGCTTGGCCGTCTCCAAAGAATCCCTGTCGGTGACATCCATTCCAAGCGACAGATGCCCTGCACCCAACCCGGTCGCCACCTGCGCCGCCGCTGCCTCGTCCAGGTCCGCCATAACGACTTTTGCCCCCGCGGCCGCCAATGCCTCACAGTGTTGTCTTCCCAACAGTCCGCAGGCTCCGGTCACCACCGCCACCTTTTCCGCCAATGAGAATAGCTCCATACTCATGTCTTCACGACTGGTTTCATATTGAAATGACTAACCTTCCGGAACACCGGCTCAACCGGCGCTCCTTTTAGCCTTGCCGCCACATCGCCCGCCGAAACAGCGTCCTTCAGCAACCCCAGCACCTCCCGGTACGCCGCAAGCGTATACTCCACATCGTGATCGGTATGACTAAAGCTCACATTATGGAACCCGGACCAGAGAATACCCCGTTTGATCAGCTCCTGCTGTACGTAAGATTTTAGTTCCAGGGGATTCCCGGCCGTAGCGTCGAAGCTAACCAGCGTCCGGCAATCATAGCCCGTACAACGCGTATATCCCTCGATGCCCAGCTCCGCCGCAAGCGTATTGTAACCGTCTTTCAGCCGTTTCCCTTTCTCCGCCAGATGGGCAGGCACATTCTTTTCGATCATTTCATGTATGGTGGCAACCGCGGCAGCCAGCGAAAGCGCCTCTCCGCCGAACGTTGTGAAGAAAAAGACCTCTTCCCGGAACAGGTCCATCACGTCCCTCCGGCCGGTCAGGAGCGAGATCGGCATCCCGTTCGCAAAGGCTTTGGAATAGCAAGCCAGGTCCGGAACAACCCCGAAATATTCCTGCGCACCGCCCACCGCTATCCGAAACCCCGTCCACATTTCATCAAAGATCAGCAGGGTGCCGTTCGCAGCACAGAGATCCTTCAACTCTTTAAGGAAATCATTTTTTGGCGCCTCGAAGACGAATGGCTCCAGGATCACACAGGCCGTATCCTCATCCATCGCAGCCCTGACCGACTTGAGATCATTGTATTCGAAAGTCGCGCTGAGGTCCCTGACCTCCGATGGGATACCTGCATTCCGGCTTGTAACGGCAATATACCAGTCATGCCACCCGTGATAGCCGCAGCACAATACTTTGTTCCGTTTGGTAAACGCCCTCGCCACCCGAACTGCCGCACTGGTCACATCCGCCCCCGTTTTGCTGATCCGGATCGATTCCGCATTGGGAATCACCGAATGGACTAACTCCGCCAGCTCTACCTCCAGCTCGTGCATCATCGAAAAAGTGATCCCGTCCTTCAGTTGATCGATAATTGCCTCGTCGATCCGCGGATAGGCATAACCTAATGACAGGGGCCCGATCGCCATATTATAATCGATGAATTCATTGCCATCGACATCCCATACGTGAGCGCCTTTCCCACGTTTCAGGTATTTGGGGGCGACCCCATTGACGTACTGCCCCGGGCCCTTGGCAAGGGTCTGCGTCACCGGTCTCATAATGGCCAACGCCCGTTGATAGAGCTTGTCCGATTCCGTGATGACCGGATAGTCTTCATTGAATGCAATCTTATTCGGCATATAGTAAATTTGAATTTTTGATCCGTTCAGCAATCTTAGCCGCTGTGAACCCTTCCGTTTCCAGGACTTCTCCAAGCACCCCGGGGCGGAACCACCGCTCTTCCAATGCCAGCGGGAGCACTTCCGCGCTCAACTCCCGGTGCCGCAGCAACACTTCCGCCACGATCGAATAAAGCCCGCCTGTCCGCAGATGATCTTCGATAGTCACCAGAAGCCCGGACCCGCTTGCCGCTTCTGCGATCGCATCTTCATCGACCGGCTTCAGCGACCTCATATTGACCAGTCCGACCGACAATCCTTCCTTTTCCAGCAACCCTTTCGCCTGCAAGGCATTTTCGAAGAGGAACCCATACACCAGCAACGTCACGTCCTTCCCCCTGGCAATCACTTCCGCCTTGCCCGGCACGAATGGAGCATGTTCATAGCTGCCTTTCTTGTGGTTGATCCGAACGTATGCCGGTGCAGTCGAAGCCCAGACGGCTGGCAATATCCTCACGAGGTCGTCTTCATCCGCCGGGCAATACACCTCCATCCCCGGAATACCCCGCATGATCGCGACGTCTTCAATGGATTGATGCGTGGGACCGTTCCCGTCCGACAGGAATCCCGGGATATAGCCGCTCAACTTGACCGGCAAATGCCCGATCCCGACATCGGTTCGGATGAATTCGAATGCCCGCATGGTCAGAAAAGGCGCCAACGCATGTACAATGGGAATACGCCCACGTAAGGCCAGCCCCGCAGCCATACCTACCATCGTCTGCTCAGTAATGCCGGTATCGATGAATCGGTTGCCGAGCTGCCGTGGCGCATTTCGCACTAACGCCCGGTTCTCCGCCGTCATCACAATGATCCGCTCATCCTTTAACGCTGTCTGGATCAATAGTTCCTCGTAAGTCATATAGTACGTTTATCTCACCACCAATGTTTCAGATTCAATAGCCGCTTCTTTATTCCCATGCAATTCTTCCAGCAATTGCGCCACTTCGTTCGCCGTGAAGGAACAGAACCACCGGTCCGCCTTCGCCTCTATGCTCGGAAGACCTTTCCCCCGCACCGTATCCGCAATGACGATCCTTACCTTCCCGCCTGACCCATGTATCGTACCGGTGCCAGATATCTTTTGCGGTCTTACAACTTCATCAAAAGCCTGCTCCAGTTGACCGAAATCATGGCCGTCGATCCGCTGAACGACGCAGCCAAAAGCCCGGAACTTGTCCGCCAGCGGCTCCAGCGGCACTAATTCTTCCGTCCGGATATTAGCCTGGAATTGATTGCGGTCCACCAGTAAGGTAAGATTGTCCAGCCCATAAGCATTGGCTACCAGCAGCGTTTCCCAGACACTCCCTTCATTCAGCTCGCCGTCACCCGTGATCACCACGACCCGGTTGCGGCTGCCCCGGAGTTTGCAATCCAGCGCCACCCCAGCCGCAACGGCAGGCAAATGCCCCAGGGAACCGGAGTGGAATTCCACACCCGGTATTTTTCTGTTAGGATGCCAATAGATATGATCGCGGGTGGATAAATGGTTCGAGAGTCGCTCGGGTTCCAGAAAACCCATTTCGGCGAACGTGCCGTATAGCGCCGGCACATCATGTCCCTTCGAGAGAAAAAGATAATCCCGGTCCGGGTCCTGCGGGTCATCCCCGTTCCGGCGGATCACCTGTGCATAGAGATAAACCATGATCTCAACACAGGATAGCGAAGCGCCGATGAAGCAACCGCCGCCTTCCGCCATCCGAATGATGTGCTCCCTCACTCGCAGTGCCGTAGCTTTTAGGGTATCTGATAAAGTATTTGTCATAGCGTATGTATTTTGCTCCGGCCTTCCGCTTCCCGCTTCGTCTGGCCGGCCCCTACCGTTCTCAATTCATCCAGATGATTCCTGTACCAGTTGACCCCAGCCAGGTCGGCATTGATCGCATATAGTTCAGGACGGCCTTCCAGCAATTCAAGGATCGCTTCCACCCCGAACATCGGATCCACCGGATACAGTTCATCGAAAACAGCCCGGATCAGCCGGTAATCAGCCTCATAGTCGATCGTGAACCGATGCGTCATTGAATGATCCACGCCGCCTTCCATCGTCACATTACCGATCCGGAACCGTTCCGGCCGCTCCCAGATAAAGGGAGTGGTATGCTCCCGCTCCATCGGCCGGCCGGCTTCACGCCAGGCTTGCTCCAGCACTTGCACGGACATGATCTCCACATCATTGCCATCGGGCCAGGTGGCAGGATGCAGATTACTGACGAAATCATATTCCCCCGGATGTCCAAGCCAATAGCCGATCACCTTATCGATGACCGCAGGATCGATCAGCGGACAATCGCTCGGTATCTTGATCACCGTTTCTCCGCCATATTGCAATGCCGCCTGATAATGCCTGTCCAGCAGATCCCGAGGATGCCCCCGGAAATAGTCCAGGCCTTCATCACGACAGATCCCGACGATGACGTCATCCTCCGGCTGAGTTGTAGTGGCAATGACAACACGCCCGCAAAGCCTGGCTGCCTTCACCCGCTCCGCCTGACGAACGAATAGCGGCTTGCCCTGCAAAGGCATCAACACCTTATCCGGCAGTCGGGTAGACCCCCTCCTGGTTTGAATAATGGCGAGGATATGCTGTTCTTTCACGTTCATGTAAGCTATTGGTAATGAGCCGCGCCGTACGCAGGAACTCCTCCCTCGTACCCTTGAATTCCACATACCGGCGACACAGATCGGCAATGAACCCGGCTGACTGGCCACCATTCTGCACCGGCGCCAGTTGTCTTAATTTTTCAACATCGAAATAAGAATACACTTTTTTCCCAAGCGCGATCCCAATATAAACGACGGTTGAATATTGCGTAATGAGCTCATCGCAGTTAGCGATCATGTGCTCCGTATTTCCCTCCGTAAAGATCAGGGTATCCGGCGGCACGATCTCGCGGATCTCCCGGACCCCGCGCTCTTTGTCCTCATTGGGATGAAGCTTGAAGATCATCGGCCGGCCGGCGGCAATCGTTACACAACGGCGGATAAAAGCCGGACGATCATCCTTGCGGAACGTCTCCCGGATATCCGAAGTAGCTATAAGCACATATCCGCGATGCGGAAAAGAGTTATTAAGGTGAACCGCCGCATGATCGAAATTCGGGATCCCTGTAACAAAGATGCGATCCGGATCCGTACCCAGCCGGCTGAACTGCTGCTTGTATCCTTCCGATGCCGAACAATAGATATCACAAATATTACTGCATCCGTTATATGCCGTGTTCATCGCCCAATAGGCCGGTAAATGCAGCCGCCGTGTCCATTTGCCCCAATTGGTGATCGGATCGGTCATCCCTTCCTGTATCCATACTGTTTTCAACGGCCTCAAATCCCCCGGGACATAGAGATCTGAGCACAATACCGCCATATCATATTGATTGTCATAGACCCTCCGCGCGTAATCATTCGCCAGGCCATGACGGGTGAGATAAGCATCCGACTTTCGCTTGAATTCCCCGCCCATAATGGTCGTATCAAGTATCCCCTTCCGGACCGCATGGCGGATAAGCAAATTCTTACTATAGAGCTGGCTGAAGTAACAATCGTATTCGGGCAGCTGAGCGGCTACCTGGTGCATCTGGCTAGTCTGATTGGGAGATCCTACAATGAAAAGGATCTTCTTTCTTCGGGACGTAGTTTCTCGCAACATACAGGTCAAAGTTCAATTTTATCGGCGATCACCTTCGAATCATTCGCAGAAATCACAATTCCTTAATATACCTAAAATGATCTGCTAATATTAGTTATGTTTATTCAACGATCCGACTTATACACTATTTATCCAGATAGGGCAGCAGGATCTGTTGCCATGTCTTATATCCTTTCTCGTTCATGTGTAACTTATCGGCCAGGAACAGACTATCGCTCGGTTGCCCTTTCGGCGTTAACATCGGATGATAGACATCCACAAAAACAGCATGACTGTACTTGGCCATGAAATCCCGGATCAGATCATTGGCTTCCTCCATCTTCGGCATCAGTCGCTGCCGGCTGGGACTGGGCTTAATGGAGATATAGACGATATCCACATCTTTCATCCGGCCCCGGATCAAATTGTACAACCGGACGAAGCGATTGAAGACTATCGTTGCCGTCACGGAATCCGAACTGGCCAGATCATTATCCCCACAATAAATGACGATCTGTTTGGGATGATAGGGAAAGATGATGTCACCCGCATACCGGATCACATCGGGCAGCGTCGATCCGCCAAAACCCCTGTTGATGATCGTATATCCCGGAAAATAGCTTTGAACATTCGCCCACTTCCGGAAAGTAGAGCTCCCCACAAATAAAATGGCTCCGGCAGGCGGCCGCTGGATGCTATCCTGGTGCTTGAATTCCGCGATCTCATTCCAGAATGGCGGCGGTTGTCTGACCGGCGCAGGTGCGACGGGTACAGATGCTGATGGTACGGTTGCAGGCGGTTGTTGGGCAAAGGATGACATCCCCATCAGCAATGCCAGACAGCAATTTAGAAAAAAGGTTAGCTTTAAGCTGCTGTTGTTCATGACAACGTTTTGCCAAATCTACGAGGTAAAAACCTAAATTCCATAGCTCCCCGCTTTCTACCTTATCCCCTTCCCACCGCCGCCAACCCGCCTCCCCGCATTTCAGAATTTCTACATTTTTATCCTGGACCTTTGAAGTTATTCGCATTTCATGAAGATCCTGATCATAGAAGACCAGCACGAACTGTCGGATAGCGTCCGGGATTACCTCAGCCATGAGAACTTTACCTGCGAAATGGCCTACGACTACCATGGTGCAATGGAAAAGATCCATCTTTACGACTACGCCTGTATCATCCTCGACATCAATCTTCCCCACGGCAATGGTCTCAATATTCTTAAAGAGCTGAAATCCAACAATAAAGCAGATGGCGTATTGATCATCTCTGCGCGCAACTCCCTGGATGATAAGGTCCTCGGGCTAAACCTCGGCGCCGATGACTACCTCACCAAACCTTTCCATATGCCCGAATTGGCCGCCCGGGTAGCGGCGATCATCCGCCGCAAATCCTTCGAAGGCCGAAACAGGATCGTACTGGACAAGCTTTCACTCGACCTGCAGGAGAAGATTGTCAAAGGAGCCAACGGACGTGCAGATCTGACCAGGAAGGAATATGATCTGCTGGTCTATTTCATTGCGAATAAGAATAAGGTCGTCACCAAAGAGGCCATTGTCGAGCACCTTTGGGGCGACAGCATCGATATGGCCGATAACTATGATTTTATCTATACCCATATCAAGAATCTCCGTAAAAAGCTTCTCCAGGCCGGCTGCCCGGACTATATCCATGCCGTATATGGAATGGGCTATAAATTTTCACCTGCGGAGGGCCGCCGTCAATGAAGCTGTTCACCAAATATACCCGTATCAACCTGCTGGTCATGGTTGTCGTCTTCCTTCTCTCCGTAGCCTCCACCTACCTCCTGACAAACTACGTCCTGATCCGTGAAATGGATGCCGACCTTGGAGGGATACGTGACCGGCTGATCGACTACTACACCCAATTCCATCAACTCCCCACCGGCTATGTCCTCGACGAAGAGCAGGTTACCTACGAGCCCGCCGATGGCCAAATGAAAGACAGCGAATACAAGCTCGTGACCCGCTATAGCCAGCGGGAAAAAAAAATGCACAATTTCCGGCAGATCGTCTTCACTTTGCCGGCCGGCGATCATGTGTATAAGGTTACTATCGCCAAACCCATGGAAGGCCTCCACCATCTTTTCCGCGCCTTCCTTTGGGTCTCACTGGTCACCATCGGGATCACCATCCTTGCCTTCCTGCTTACCAACCGCATCCTGCTCCGCCGCCTTTGGCAACCTTTCTATGACGCCATTCACGCCATGCAGAACTTCCGGCTCGGACATACCAACGACCTGCGATTCCCGGTCACCAACACCGAAGAATTTACATTCATGAACGAGAGCCTTGGCATGGCCGCCCGGAAAGCCGAAGAAGACTATCTGCTCCTAAAGGAATTTACGGAGAATGCATCGCACGAGCTCCAGACGCCGCTCTCGATCATCCGCTCCAAGCTCGAAATGCTTATACAGGAAAAGGACCTCTCTGAACGTCAAAGCGAAATTGTCCGCAGTGCTTTCGCCGCCATCCGAAAACTGTCGCGCCTCAACCAGTCCCTCCTGCTCCTCACCAAGATCGGCAACCAGCAATTCAATAACCTCGAAGAGATACCGCTGGACGAACGAATAGAGAACAAGCTTGGCCAATTCCGGGAGCTTTGGCAGACCGGCGGTATCCAGGTATCATCCCGCCTGCTGCCCGCCACCATCCGCGCAAGTCCCGAGCTCATCGATATCCTGCTCAACAACCTGTTCAGCAACGCCAGCAACCACAATATCCCTCAGGGCAACATCGACATCTCACTCGAAGCCCGCCGCCTCAGTATCAGCAATACCGGTCTGGCCGTGCCATTGGATCCCAGAAGGATGTTCACCCGCTTCTACAAGGGCGAACAACATACCGGCCATAATGGCCTCGGCCTCTCCATCATCAAGCAGATCTGTGAGGTGACCGCCCTCCGGCCGACCTATCAGTTCTCCGGCAACAAGCACACCTTTATTTTATCGTGGTGATCTATCCCCTCAATTCTTCCACCGCCGTCGCGGTCTTTGCCAATGGCTTTCCCAGTAACCGGCTGCCCTCCGCCGTTATCAGGAGATCTTCCTCGATGCGGATACCCCCGAAATGCCGCATCGCCTCCAGCTTGTCGTAGTTGATAAAATCCGCATATTTCTTCTCCGCCCCCCACCGATCCATCAGCTCGGGGATAAAGTAAAGTCCCGGCTCGATCGTCACTACAAACCCCGGCTCCAGGCTTCGCGCCAGCCGAAGCGACTTCCATCCAAACTCCTTGCTCTTCTTCAACTCTTCCGTATAACCTACATACTCCTCCCCCAGATCCTCCATGTCATGTACATCCAGCCCCATCATGTGCCCAAGCCCGCACTGAAAGACCATCGTGTGCGCCCCCGCCTTAACAGCTTCGGCCGGATCACCCTTCATAATACCCGCCGCCTTCAGCCCCTCCACCAGCTTCTCCGCGGCCAAAGCATGGACGTCCCTGAACAACACTCCCGGCTTCAGCGCCGCCACCGCAGCCTCTTGCGCTGATAGTACGATATCATACATCTCACGCTGCAGCGCAGTGAATTTTTTCCCGATCGGGAATGTCCGCGTCATGTCGCCGGCATAATGCATCCCGTTCTCCGCCCCGCTGTCACAGATCGCGATCCGGCCACTCTTCATCACCGTATTGCTGTAATGGTTATGCAATACCTGACCATTGACCGTCAAAATAGTCGGGAAGGATAGATTGCCCCCCGAGCTGATCGCAATGCCATGAAGCACCCCGGCCAGTTCCGCCTCTGTCATCCCGTCCCGGGCGCCCCGGATCGCCGCAAGATGCATCGCTGCGGTGATATTCACCGCCTCCTCGATCTGTACGATTTCTTCCGCCGACTTGATGGAACGCTGCGCCACCACCGCCCTGATCAGGGGAACCGACGCATGCCCCCGGACAGCGCCCGGCGCAACCCCCAGCCAGGAGCTAAGCTTGAGGATATTCTCGGGCCGGTAGGGCGGCAGGAAATGGATCGTCCGGCCCGCGCCACGCGCACTGGCAAGTTCAGCCGCCAGAGCCGCTGAAGGCCTGACCTCCGTAATGCCCGCCGGTTCGACCTGCTGCGCCAGCGTAGGTTGCGGTCCCGTCCATACGATATCATCCAGCGTGAGGTCATTGCCGAAGATGATCTCATGATCATGGTCGATATCGATCAGGGCCGCCAGCCCGGGCCGGTCCAAGCCAAAGAAGTACAGGAAACTGCTGTCCTGCCGGAAAGGATAAAGATTATCCTTATAGTTCATCGGGCTTTCTTCGTTGCCAGGCAACACGATAAGTCCCTTCCCCAACTGCTGCTTTAATTTCTCCCTCCGGGATTGGTAAACGCTTTTATCAAACATAATTCGAAATTACAGATCATAAATAACCTTCTTAAGGTAGAAATCCCGGGTATCGATCATCGGCATGACCGAACTTGTCACCATAACTCCCTTCCTGTCTACCACCATCCGGGTCGTTCCCGCATTGGTAGTGATATCCAGCGGCAGCGGCATGTCCATATTCAGCAGTTGTACCCGGTAATGAGTAGCATCCGTCGGGCGAACGTCGATCTCCAGTTTGTCGGTAGTATATAGATATAAATGGAATAAGGATGCCAGGTCCTTGCCCGACGCCTGCTCGAAGACCTGTTGGACCGCCGCGGTATTCGTCGTATGTGTGTATGTGTGATTGCTGTCCGTCGCCACTTTCAACAAAGCCGGAAAAAAAACGCTATCTCCAAGCACATACCGCAGCGTATGCATAAAAAAGGCCCCCTTGGAATAGATGTCGGGATGATAAGCCGCATCTTCCGTGATGTCCTTGCCCAACACAATGGGCTTGTCATTATGGATGTGCGGCACTGACCGCTGGAAGATCTTTTCATAGGCTTCCTCACCCTCCATCTCCCGCGTATAAAGAGCGTCTCCGAAGGTTCCGATCCCTTCGTGTATCCAGTAATCCGCCCAGTCGCCGGCCGTCACCTTGTTGCCCCACCACTCGTGGCCGAACTCATGGTTCATCAGCCCGTCGAAATCCTGGCCGCCGATCTGCGTATAACGGAATCGGTTACCATAGGCATTCATCGTCTGATGCTCCATTCCCAGATGCGGCGTCTCGACGATCCCGATCTTTTCCTTCACCCAGGGATATTCCCCGAAATATTTTTCCTTCACCCGGGCAAACCGCTCCAGCATCTCGAGCTGATGCGGCGCCATAGCCGCATGCTCCTTCAATACATAAAATTGCATCGGCACCTTGTTGCCCCTGATGGTCGTGTAGGTACGTGACACGACTGCATAATCCCCGACATTAAAGACAATGCTGTAGTTGTTGATCGGGTAATTTGTTTTCCAGTGAAAACTGGTCTGCTCTCCATGGGTCTTTTCTTCCGCAAGCAACCCGGGACCCGCGACCACAAGGCCCTTTGGCACCTTCACGATCAGATCAACCCCTTCATCCGGCTCGTCCGAAGGATGATCCTTTGCCGGAAAAAAGATCTTTCCGCCCGTCCCCTCCGCCGTCACCGCGACCCACGGATGCCCCGTTGAATCCCTGGTGAACGTGAACCCATCGTCCCAGGGCGGCCGGACCGCAATCATCGGATGCCCGGAATAGTCGACTCTGACCGCCACCTGGCCCGCGGGCCAGGGTCGTGCAGCCGTGATCCTGAGCTCATGCTGCTGATGCGTAAATTGGGCCGGCTTCCCGTCGACCGACACCGCAGACACCCGGAAAGAATCCATCAGGTCGAATAGCAGGCTGGTCGCCGGTTGTTTGAGATCGCACCGGATGATCGTATAGCCCGCAATACTTCGGTCAGGGATGTTCAACGCCACGTCGATCGTATAGTGACGGACATCGATATTGGCTTGTTCGGGCTTGAGCTTTCCGCCGTAATCGGGTCGCTGCGCATACCCGGCGATGGTAGCCCACAACAAGACCAGGCAGACAAGAAGTCGGGCAAGCGCCGCTTGTACCCCCCGCAGTTCCGCCAGTCCGCGCAGCCTTCCGATGGCGCTATAACCGGGATAGGTTGTTTTTTTGAGGTCGTCCAGCATCTGGTGACCATGATCCGGCCGCATCGGCAAAGAGACCTTTCTTCGCTGCTGCAGGGCCAACAGTTCGCGGATTACCGCTACCATATCGACATCTCCGCCAAGATGACCGGCTTCGAAGAAATTGCCTTCGGGATCGCGCCTCGTACTGCGAAGATGAATGAAATGGATATGATCGCCCAGCCGCCGGACCATTCCAACGAGATCGTTGTCGGCGCGAACCCCATAGGAGCCGGTGCAGAAGCATAAACCATTGGCCGGCGACGACGCGCACTCCAGCAATTCATGCGCATCCGCTTCCGTACTGACGATCCTCGGCAGACCCAGGATCGGATAAGGCGGGTCATCCGGATGAATAGCCAGCCTTAAGCCTTCCGCTTCCGCAACCGGAACCACCTGCCGGAGGAAATAAAAAAGATGTTGCTTCAGCTTCGCGGAATCGATCCCCTCATAAGTCTTCAAAGCTTCCAGGATCTGTGTCTCCGTGAACCGCTCCTCGCTGCCGGGCAATCCCAGCAGGGCGTTGCGATAAAGCGTTTCTTTTTCCGCTGCGGTCATCGTAGCCAGCCGCTTTTCCGCGCCTGCAATCTCCGCCACGGTATAATCCTTCTCCGCACCGGGCCGCTTGAGCAGGAACAGATCAAAGGCGACGAAAGCCGTCTTCTCGAACCTTAGCGCCCTGCTGCGGTCAGGCATCTCATATGCGATATCCGTCCGCATCCAGTCCAGGATCGGCATGAAATTATAAGTCACCACCTCCAATCCGCCCTTCGCGACATTTCGCAAACTCTGCTGATAGTTGCGGATATACTGCTGATAGTTTCCGCGTTGCTTTTTAATATCCTCATGCACCGGCAGGCTTTCGATCACCTTCCAGCGCATCCCCGCGGCTTCTACCTCCGCTCTTCTTTTGGCGATCTCTTCAGGCGGCCATACCTCTCCAACCGGGATATGATGTAATGCGGTCACCACACCCGTACAACCAGCCTGACGGATATCCCAAAGACTGACCGGATCATTCGGCCCGTACCACCGCATCGTCTCCTCCATCAAAAATGGTCGTTGCATAATTTTTCGTTTAACTCTGCCCGCGCAGCCTATCGCCGGCGCGCCTTTTCATCCATTACCTCGATCTCCGTCTCCACAGGTTTTGCAGCCCCCAATTCTTCACTCCGGTGCGTTGGCAAAGCACCCGCAATGCTGATCCTGATCTTTCCCGCCGGTTCCACCAGCTGACCTTTCCCATCCACGACAGACAACTGCCCGGTCGTGAGCGCAAAATGCACCCGAACCGAGTCGCCGGGCGCCAAAGATACCCGCTGAAACCCTTTCAACGCAAACAACGCTGCCGAATCACCGGCATTCTCATGGGTCAAATATAATTCAGCCACCTCATCGGAAGCATATTTCCCCGTATTCGTCACGGTTACCTCAGCCATTACCGTTTCCCCGCGGTGAACCTTCTGCTTGGACACTGTCAGCCCGCTATAGGCAAATGTCGTATAGCTCAATCCAAAACCAAACGGATACAAGGGCTCCGCCGTCATATAGCGGTAAGTTCTCCCCTTCATCGAATAATCGTCAAAGGGCGGCAGCTGATCGTAAGAGCGGGGAAAGGTAACAGGGAGCTTGCCCGAAGGCGATACTTTCCCGAACAGGACATCGGCCACCGCATTGCCGCCTTCCTCTCCCGGGTACCACACCAACAGCACCGCATCCGCTATCTCCTGCACCTCGGCGAGGTTCATAGGACTGCCCCCGGTAACGACCGCAATGACGGGATGCTTGTTACCCGACTTCAGCTTACGCAGATAGTCGATCTGAGCGGCAGGCAGATTATAATCCAGCCGGTCGCCAAAAGTAGGCGACGCCAGCGACTCGCCTTCTTCTCCCTCCAGCAATCCGGTGATCCCCATGACACAAATAGTGGCATCGGCCCCCTTCGCATTTCCTGACGCCCAGTCGATCGGATTGACATTCGCACGATCAAGCAAAACGCCTTGGTTGTAGGTCAGCTGGCTGCCCGGCTGCACCTGGCCTGCCAACCCTTCGAGGACCGTGACGATCCTTTCGTTGACGCCATAGTAATTACCCATCATGACATCCACGCTGGTGGCGTTGGGACCGGTGACAAAATATTGCTTTAAGCCGTTCGACAAAGGCAGAGCCCCGTCATTTTTAAGCAGCACGATCGACTTGTCCGCAACTTTCCTGGCCAGCGTCCGGTGTTCCGGGCTGTTGATAACGGTCTCGGGGATGCGGTCATATGGATTGCTGCCGGGAGGATCGAACAACCCGAGCTTGAATCGGGTCCGCAACAGCGTGGCGAGGGAACTGTCGATCTGCGCCTCGGTCACCAGCCCTTGCCGGACCGCATCCGTCAGCGACAGGTAGGTGTCTCCGCAGTTCAGATTGACCCCGCGCTGCAGAGCCAGCGCCGCCGCCCCTGTCTTGCTGCTCACCAGCTTGTGGCCGTCATAGATGTCCGCTATCGCATCGCAGTCCGAAACGATATGCCCCTTGAATCCCCACTGCTTGCGCAGCACGTCCCCGAGCAAATAAGTATTGCCGCAGCAGGCCTCTCCGTTGGTGCGGTTGTAGGCGCACATGACCGCCTCTACCTTCGCATCGACGACCAGCGCATGGAAGGCCGGCAGATACGTATCCCACAGATCATGCATCGACACTTCCGCATCGAACCGGTGACGCAGCCGCTCCGGTCCGCTGTGTACCGCATAATGTTTGGCACAGGCTGCGGTTTTCAGATAGCGCGGGTCATCGCCCTGCAAACCCCGGACCAATGCCACACCCATCCGGGCAGTCAGATAAGGGTCTTCGCCATAGGTCTCCTGCCCCCTCCCCCACCGCGGATCGCGGAAGATATTGATATTCGGCGTCCAGAAGGTCAGCCCGCTGAACCGGTTGCGATAATCCTTTTTGACCGCCGCATTGTACATGGCCCGCGCTTCATCCGATATGGCGTCCGATACCTGATGCACCAGGCTGTCATCGAAGGTTGCCGCCATCCCGATCGGTTGCGGAAAGATCGTCGCGATACCCGATCGCGCCACGCCATGCAACGCCTCGTTCCACCAGTCATAAGCGGGTATATGTAACCGGGGGATCGCCGGCGTACTGTTCATCATCTGGTAGACTTTCTCTTCCGGCGTGAGCTTCGATATCAGATCATGCACCCGGACATCGGTCGGAAGCGCCGGATTCATCCAGGAGTCATTCTGTGCATCGGCCCGGGTAAGAAACAGGCAAAAGACGATCGCGGAAAAGAGGAAAGATTTTTTCATATTGAGCAACATTTGAAGACTCTAATTACCTACTTCGGCACTTTCCGCGCCTCAAACGGCACCGCAGGCAGCCCATCCTGGAAAAGATGGTCCCGGTTGATCAGATTGGCGCCCGCCGGATTGTCCGCCCAACTATACCGCACCGCCATCGGATTGGGCACCTGGTCGCAGGTGACAACCACCGCCTTCCCTTCAATGACCGCCTTCGCCCAATAGAAATGATTGTCCGCCCCTGCCAGCGCAAAACCATGCGGCTCCCCGCCGCCCTTGACGATCAGCCCGCTCTCGACCGCATCGAAGTGGACCGTGACCTTATTGTGCCGGATCCGCACCGCATGGAATAGCGGTCCCGTATAGATGATATTGGCTTTTTGATACGCCGCCCCCTCCGCGGCAAGGACCAGCCGCTTCCCCAACTCCTCTTCGTTTGGGAACTCGCCATCGTTCTCCTCTCCCAGATCCGCCGACACCGCCATCCCCGTCTCCGGAACGGCCAGGACCAGCCGCTGCGCTTCCCGTAGCTCCGCCCACCGGCTTTCCTCCGGCTGCTGCGCCGCAGTCCCATGAGCCCCGGCCTGGACATAGATCCACGGCAGGTTCGCCAGCCCCCAGTGGCGTCGCCAGTCCCCGATCAGCGTGGCAAAGATCTCCCGGTATTCCGCCGGTTTGCCGATATTGGCCTCCCCCTGACACCACAGCACGCCCCGTACGACATAAGTGGAAGCCGGCGCAATCATGCCATTGAAGAGCCCGCCCATTGCCATCCGGTCGGCAGGACCCGACCCCTCCGCATAGCTGCTGTCCCTGTAACGCCCGGCTTCAGCAGCAAAGGCCGGGAACGACGGGAGCGCTTCCGGGCTCAGCCAGGCTTCAGCCGGCGCATCGGCGACACTTGCATTGATCAATCCTATAGGTACATGATAGTGGTCATATAACTGCACGGCAAAAAGATAAGCGAGCGCGGAGAAAGAAAGGACCGAGCTTTCAGTAGCAGGCTCCCATCCTCCTGAAAGATTTTGCCGCGGCCCCTTGAAGTCATACCGCGTGGCGATATGAAAATGGCGGATAGGCGTACGGTCTGCGCGGGCGATCAGATCGGCATACCGCTCTTTCACTTTATCCATCGTAAGCTGCATCCCGCTCCCGCCCGCACACAACCAAACTTCCCCCACCATGATATTCTTGATCCAGATATGATTGATGCCATCGATGTCCATCGTATACGGTCCGCCCGCCTTTTTTGGGTTTAAGACCACCACCCATTTCCCGTTATCATCGGTAACCCCGCCTGCCGTCTCTCCATCGAATTTCACCGTCACCCTCTCCCCCGGCGACGCAAAACCCCATATCCGGATGGGCGTCTCCCGCTGCAATACCATACCGTCACTCACCAGCCTTGGAACCCTTATCTGTGCTGCTACCTCCCGCCCCGAAAACAACATGGCCAAAACTAACCATCCCCCGGTTTTACTAAGCATAAGTCCTGTTTGAAACGCAATTTAGGGCATAAACCTATTCGATTGCCTTCGGACTATTGTACAGTTTTAGCTTCTGGATGCCCCATTCACCGGTCGAAAACCGGACATGTCTCCCCTGATGATCCTGGTCCCCGTTCATCCGCCGCCCCAATACTTCCCGGCCATCGATATATTTTACCTCATCGCAGCTGGCGATATTGGTCACCTTGCCGGTATCGGTATTGCTGAAGGTTGCCACCAGCCCGGTGCCGGCTACGATAAATTCATCCGGCCCGGTTTCTACGATCAAGCCGCCGGTAACACTCCACAGTGAATCCCGGCCGCCATTTGCCCAGGGCAGAATATTATAATGGGACACAACGATCTTGTAACTGCCCATCCTGATCGTAACGGTCTTATTAGCCCCGTCAAAAAGGAACCCATCCATATCCAGCCATTTCCGGCCGGTGATCATTGGCGAAAGCTGTTGCAAAATGTCATAGCTTCTGCCCAGCGGCCCCGAAGCGTCGGATACCGATTCAATGGAGAAAGGCGAGAACCCGATGGCCCGATAATGGCCGACAATGAAGAATACCTTGGCCGCAACGGATTTATCGAAGCGCATTTCGGGGATGAACAGCGGATTTTGCCCACGGACGTAGAGATCGCACCAGTAACGCGTATCCGGATTGTAAAAATCGGGGGACAATATATCGATCGCCGGAGCGGCCGCGTTCCAGATATCCATGAGATGCGGCAAAGGTCCCGCACTCGGATACTTACCCGGCACTACGCCCGGACGGGGTAATGCGGCATTGACATACATCGGAAGATCGTATTCCTTTTTACCGGCCGCGGCTACGGCGTTCGCATACCGGGCATAATACCAGGCCTGAAATATTTCCTCGGTCCCGATTCCCTGGCCGAATACGTTCTCCCAACTGTCGTTCGTCCGGCCGCCGTTATCTTCCCATTTCTTTTTTAATTCTGGCATCAGATGCTCCTTATTTTTCCTCAAATAGTCGCTCAGTTCCCGCGGTATAGGCGCCCGATAGAGCGCGTTGGCTACGCCGGAGATCTCTCTGGCCGTCGGAAGCATCCCGATCTCGTTTTCTACCTGGACCATCACGACGGTCTGTTTGGACGCATCCGTTACCCGGATATGCCTCATTAACGCGGCAAAGGCTTTTTCATCGGCCTCCAGCGTTTCCTTCCCAAACGCAGAAAAGATCTCCTGGCTCCTGCCCGCACTGTCCGCGGTCCGGGGAAAACGTCTGGCATCGGTCTTCATCCAAAGCGGGGTATAGCAGCTCATGCTGTTCTTCCAGGTGCCGAACCACAATAGCACCAGCTTCAATCCATGCCGGGAGGCCTCCCCGATCAGGCTGTCGATCAGCGTAAAGTCAAAACGGTTCTCCTCCGGCTCCAACAACTCCCAATAGACGGGCGCAATCACCGTATTCAGGTTCATTTGCCGGAAATGTTCCCACGAAGGCTTCAGATAGTCCATGCTCGACGCGCTGGAATTTCCCAACTCTCCGCCCAGGATCAAAAAAGGCTCGTTGCCGATCATCAGCGTGGCAAAATGCCCGGCCTTCTCCAGCCGGATGGCCTTCAGGTTGGTTTGCGCTGTCGCCAACCGGCCACCCGACATTATCGCTACCATTAAAGTAAAGATTGCCAACCTGCAAAAGATCATGGTGTGGATAGGTTTTTAATAGCCGGGATTCTGATATTGCGCCTTATTGGGATCTGTGATGGCATCCAATTCCGACTGGGGAATCGGTCGCAGCGCATTCGTGGCCTTGACGTTGGGACCGCCCAGTTCGTTGTACGCCTGCACCCGGGGTACCAATAACCCCCTGCAGGCCAGATCCGCCCAACGCACGTTCTCTCCAAACAGCTCCCGGGTCCTCTCCGTCATAATGAAATCAAGCGTCATGTCCGCCGTAGTGAGGGGCTGCCAGACCGGCGCCGCCTCCGTGCCGGTATTCTTCATCAGCATCATCGCCTGCCGGGCCGCGAGATCGCCCGGGGCCAGCCCTGGCCGGTAGGCAGCCCTTGTCCTTAGCGTGCTGATCAAAGGTAAGGCATTGGCAGGTTGCCCCGCCTCGATAGCCGCTTCGGCAGCCAGCAAATACGTCTCACCCAACCGAGCCACAGGAGTGGGCCGGCCGGAATAATCACTTACACCCGTCCTTTTGTTATCATCATATTTTTTTAAACTGGGGTACAATTGGATCGCGCTGCTTTTTTGATTATAGAACGAATCGGGCGGTAAAATAGCGTACTTCTTGGTGCCCAATGCTGAAAGCGAATCCGCATAAGCCTTGTAAGGGGCCAGGAAAAAGCAGGTATCCCCGGCATTGATCCCGGCAGCGCTACAGTTGTTATTGGTGGCCAGCCAGACCGTTCTGAAAGTATTGTCGTAGCGGCTGTCATTGACCTTGTCGATAAACGCAACATTATAGACATATGGGGTGGGACAAAGCTGCCGCAAGGGCCGCATATATTGTATCACCCTGTCGACAGGATAATGCTTGCTGCCCCTTGGGATATCATAGCTGTTCTGGTAGTTGCAAGTCCATAGGTTGCCTTCGATATTTGTTTTGGGATCGAAGGAAGTTGCACTCAACACCTCGTCATCATTCTGATCCCCGACGATCCTTTCGACCGAGTACATGATCTCGCTGTTGTATTCATTTCCTTCCGCATACACCTGGCCATAATCGGGCAGCAGGCTCACCCCATATTGAGCTTGATTATTGATCAGATTCATCGCTACCGTATAAGCGCTATCGAAATCCGTTGCGACTTTTGCAGCAGAATAACCTCTGAACAGATACGCCTTGGCCAACATATGAAAGGCGGCGGATTTGGATAGGATAAATGCCGAAGCGGGTCTTTTGTCAGCCAGATTTTGAGCGGCGTATGAAAAATCGGCAATGATGGTCTGGTAGTCCTTTATGAACAAGGGCGCGGTCGGCAACCTGTTGAAACCCTGAAAAGGCGTCGTATTGAACGTTAGATCACCCGCACCGAGATCCGTGGGCACCGCGCCGAACTGTTGCACCAGGATGAAATAATACATGCCCCTGAGAAATCGGGCCTGCGCAACGATATTTATTTTCGTGGCCGCGTCCATAGCGACCCCTGGAGCATATTGGACCACGGCATTCGCCAGGTTAAGATCCGGGAAACAGTGGGAAAAAATACCCTGATTATGGCCATCCGTAGAATTGATGGTATAGTCGCCATAAGAGGATTCCGTGGCGGAATTATATGCCTGGTCGCCTAAGTTGGCCTCATCCGTACCGCTGTTGAAGGCAATGGTTCCATCTTCGTTGCCATAATAATACCGCATATCGGAATAGAGCGCATTGACGGCGCTTTGCAGACCGGCGGGTGTTTGAAAGTAGGAAACGGTAAAAACCGCGTGCGGGTTCTCCTGCAAGACCTTCTTACAGGAGTTGGTTATAAACACCGCCACCAAAAAGAAAATACACCTCAGAAAATTTTTGGTTGTCATTTTATAATTATTTGAAATTTTTTTGAATGATTTTTCCTTACCATCAAATAAATGGGTTTAGAAACCGACATTCACCCCAAAAAGAAAAGCGCGGGTCGGCGGCGTGGCCAGCCCGATGGTCAGCGCTCTCGTAGAAATATTGCCCGGGTTCTGAACGCCCGTATTCCCTAAAGCCGTGGCTTCCGGATCTACTCCGCCTTCTTTCATATAGGGAGAATAAAGGACAAAAGGATTTTCAGCCGTGACATATACCCTGATATATTGGGCCTTGATGCTGCCGATGACCCGGTTGCTGAAGCTATATCCGAGGTTGATGCTCCGCATCTTTATAAAGCTGGCATCGTAATATCCAAGGGTGGTCAACCCGATGACGTTCGAGCTTAACATCCCGGCCGGCGAAGGAAATTTGTTTGTCGGGTTGGTGGGCGTCCAGTAGTCTACCTTCACATTGTTTCTGATACCATTCAAAATAGACAGGTAGTCCCCATAGGGCTGATATACCTGGCTGACCAGCGTCCCGCCCATCCTGGTATAAATTACAAAAGACAAGTCAAATCCTTTGTAGGCGAATCGATTGGTGATGCCTCCCTGCCATTTGGCCTGAGCGCTTCCAATCACCTCTCTGTCGGTAGGGTCTATTTTCCCATCGTTGTTCAGATCGGCAAACTTGATATATCCCGGCTGTGCACCGTAAGAGGCCGCCTTTGCCGCATCCGCCGTTTGCCAGATACCTACTTTTTTATAATCATAGATCGCCGAGATCGGCTGACCAATGAATAGCTGGTCGGCAATATTCTCGGTAAATCCATTATAAAGTTTCAGCAATTTATTCCTGTTCCAAAAGACGTTGAGATCGGTTGTCCAGCTAAAGCCGCTCCTGGCAATAACGTTGATGGTCGTCAGGGAAAACTCAAAACCCTTATTGGACATTTCCCCGATATTGGAAACATATTGTCCGGTGACCCCCGAAGTAATGGGCAACGTAATGCCGAACAGGATATTTCGCGTATGCGCATCATAATAGTCGACCGAACCTATGATCCTGCTTTTCAGCACGGCATAGTCCAATCCTATATTGGTGGTCCTGGTATACTCCCAATCCAGGTTGGAGTTCGGCAGGCTCTGCAGGTTGTAACCGGTCACCACGGTGGCCGGCCCATAGTTATAAGTGGTCGTGGAACCTATGGCGCCAGCCGTAGTCAGGCCGTTGTAAGGCGTCACATTTCCCAAAGAAGCATAGGGGTTGATGGCCTGGTTGGACGTTTCGCCATACCCTACTCTCAATTTCAGATCATTGAGAAAAGTGGCCCTCTCCATGAATTTTTCGTCGGAGATATGCCAGCCGGCAGACAAGGCCGGATATTCATGATATTTATGACCCGCGGCCAAACGCGATGACCCGTCGATTCTGTAAGTGGCGGTCAACAGGTATTTGTTCAAAAAGGAATAATTGACCCTGCCCATATAGGATTCCAGTCCCCAGGTGGCTTCCGCTCCACCCAGAACGGCTTTGACGTTGTTGGAGGGATTGGATAATCCGAGATCGTAATATTCAATAAAATCCGCATTAATGGAATCCTTGCTCACGGACGTGTTATGGGAGATATCCTGCTCTATGCTGTACAGCCCGGTGAAGTTCAGGTGATGCCCGCCGCGGAATTCCTTGTCATAGGTGAGGATATTCTCCAGCGTATACCCATATTCCTCCTTGTTGTTCACGCTGGCGGTACTACCCTGACTTGGGCGGAAAAAGCTCGGATCGCCCTTTGTATCGGCTCCTTTGAACTGATCGTCCTCTTCCCGTTGATAGCTCAGACCCACATTCACTCTGTATTTGATGCCAAGCGGAAATTGATACTCCGCATACAAGGTATTAAAGGACCTGAATCGCTTGACGAGGTCCACCCAGTTGCTGTTGTTGTGTTTCAAAAGCACGGGATTGTAATTGCTTGTCTTGTCGGTGGTATTCCCAAAAGGTGAAAGAACCACTATTCCGCCGGAGTCGGGTGTATAGAGCGGGCTTGCGGCGACAATAGAGAACATTGTACCGCCATTCAGGAACTGTGTGCCGTTGGCGTCGGAATAGGTATTCATGCTGTTTATTCCGACCTTGGCATGTTTTCCGATCTTAGTGTCGATGGTCGCCCGTAGCGAGTAACGCTCGAAATCCTGGCCGGGCAGGACGGCGGTCTCTTTATGATATCCGCCGCCCAAAGAATAACTGGAACCGTCAGGGCTTCCGCCGGATACCGTGATGTTATCGTCGGTAGACAGGCCTTTCTCGTACATCAGACCCTGCCAATCCGTATTTACACCCTTGGCCAGGTTGGCGGTTTCGAAGGCGTCGTTCAAATAACCGGCATTGGTGGCAGCGTTCGCCGCGGCCCGCATGGCAGTATATTCCTGGGCATTGAATACCGGGTATTTTTTGGTGACCGAATTGACGCCGACATAATTGCTGAAGTTGATCGTCGCCGGACCGCTCTTCCCTTTTTTCGTAGAGATCAAAAGCACCCCATTGGATCCCCTGGACCCATAAATGGCCGTGGCGGAAGCATCTTTCAATATTTCGATCGAAGCGATATCCTGCGGATTGATGTCATTCAACGTCCCTCCTTCATATGGTATTCCATCCAGGACCAGCAAGGGATCGTTCGAGCCCAAAATGGACCTTTCTCCACGGATCCGGATCACCGGGGTTGCCCCCGGTGTGGTCCCGACTTTTTGAACTTCCAGTCCGGCCGCCCTTCCTTGCAAGCCGACGCCGACATTGACAGCAGGGACTTCATTCAGCGTCTTGGCGCTTACGGAAACGATGGAGCCCGTCACATCCCGCTTTCTCTGGGTGCCATAGCCGACAACGACTACCTGATCCAGCGAAGTATTGCTCTTCGACAAAACCACCGTCAGACTCGATCTTCCCTTTACCGGGATCTCCGTCGTAATATAGCTTACCGACGAGATGACCAGCACGGCATTCGGGTCCGCCGTTATCTCAAATTCCCCCTGGTCGTTGCTGTGAACCCCGCTGGTGCCTCCTTTGATCAGGACGGTCGCCTGCGAAATGGCCTGGCCGCTGTCATTCTTGATAACACCCCTGACAGTGATGTGCTGCGCCTGCTGCTGCGCCGCGGCGCCGAAGCCGAAGCAAAAAGTAAACAGAGATACAAAAACCCATAGTGAAAACTGTTTTGTACTGCGTTGCATAAGCAATTGTTTTAAAATTCAACGGATGGTAAAATGAATGAGAGTGCAAGTGTGGGTATTGCTCGCTGAACCCTAGGAACTATTGACGGGCGGGACCCGAAGAAAATGGCACATAAGCAGTCGTTATTAGCGTTAACGGTTAAATATTAAAATAGTCGAAACACTATTCGACCCACTAATATAGGAACTTTTTTTAAAAATTGTAACCGATTACATTTTTTTTCAAAAAATAAAGTACTTTTATCCCTGTCCAAGGGATGTAAACGATTGCTATGAGCGACCAGAAAGAAGTTACGATTTACGATCTAGCCCGAAAGCTCGACCTCTCCATTGCCACCGTCAGCCGAGCCCTGAAGGATGACCCTGTGGTCAGTAAAAAGACCAAGAAGCGGATCGCCGACCTTGCCCAGCAACTGGGCTATCGCAGCAACCATTTTGCGCGCAACCTGCGTACCCGGCGCACCATGACGATCGGTGTGATCATTCCCCGCATCAACAGTTACTTCATGTCGGCGGTCATTGCCGGCATGGAGAATATCGCCAACCACGAAGGTTATAACCTCATCATCAGCCAATCCTCCGAGTCGGTGGATAAGGAGCGCGCCAATGCAACCACCTTTTTCAACAACCGCGTGGACGGCCTGCTTGTCTCTCTCGCCTACGATACGACTTCCCTCAGCCACTTCGAACCATTCTTTGATAAAAAGATCCCGCTCATCTTCTTTGACCGCGTGGCCGAGCACAAGGATTGCACCAGTATTCTCATCGATAACCAAAAAGCCGCCTATGACGCCACTACCCACCTCATCGGCCTCGGCCGCCGCCGGATCGTGCATATCACCGCCCCATCCAAAAGAAACGTCTACACCGACCGGTTGAAAGGATACAAGGAAGCGCTCGCCGACAACCGGATCCCCTACCGGGAGGACTATGTCATCGCAAGCAACCTCAGCCAGGAAGCCGGCGCGGACGCAGCCGCCATTATCCGCTCCATGTCCCCGCTGCCTGACGCGGTATTTGTCGCCAACGACAACTGCGCCGTGGGTTGCATGGTGGCAATCCGCCAGATGGGAATCCAGATCCCGAAAGACATCGCCTTCGTCGGCTTTAACAATGACCCGGTCTCTACCGTTGTGGAACCGAACCTCACCACTATTAATTATCCCGGTTACGAAATGGGTCAGCTTGCCGCCCGCAGCCTCATCGACCACCTGAACGGAACATCCAACATTCATACTACCAATACCATTCTGCTGCGGTCCGAGCTGGTCATCCGCGACTCCTCGTCCGGACTCAATCGACGGGTATAAATTTGAAATAAGCATGGACTCAACGGAATCGAAAAGAACAGCTATCATCACCGGCGGCGGCTCCGGGATCGGCCTCGCGATCGCCGGCCGCTTCGTTAAAGCAGGTATCCGGGCCATTATCATCGGTCGTGATTCAAATAAACTGGCGACTGCCCGGCAACAGCTGGGCGATGACTGCCATCCGGTCACCCATGACCTCAACGACCTTTCAAGCCTGCCGGAGCTGGTCCGCCAGATCATTTCCCGCTTCGGCCAGATCGACATCCTTGTGAACAACGCCGGGATCAATATGAAAAAGGAATTCCAGGACGTGACGGACGAAGAGTTCTCGGACATTCTCCACACGAACGTGAAAGCCGTGTTCGCCCTGTCGCGGGAAGTGGTGAAGACGATGCTGCCCCGGCGTAAAGGAAATATTATTAACATCAGCTCCATGGCCTCCCAATACGGTATCCCAAAAGTCATCGCCTATACCGCTTCCAAGGCGGCTATCGAAGGCATGACCCGTGCGATGGCCGTCGAGCTATCCCCTGAAGGCATCCTGGTCAATTGCATCGCCCCCGGATTCATCGCCACCGAGATGTCCGCCAAAGCCCTGAACGGTGATCCCGAACGCAAAAGCAAGGTCTTTTCCCGTACCCCCATCGGGCGGCTGGGTGATCCTGGCGAGATCGGTGATGTCGCCCTTTTCCTGGCTTCCGATCAGGCCAGCTTCCTGACAGGCGTTATCCTGCCTGTGGATGGCGGCAATTCTATCGGCTTTTAATACACATATCATGAAGCGTTTGCTGCTTTTTCTGCTGATAGCGCTGCCCGCTGCTACCGCCCATTCCCAGGACATGATCTCCGGCCAGTGGTCCGCTGACGATTTCCCCATCTTCTCCAACGGCTCGGGAGTAGTGCCCATCTATATAGATCCTAAGGACCATTGGCTGGTTGGTAAGGCGGCTACCTTGCTACAAGAAGATATCCGCCGCGTGACCGGGTTTACTCCTGTACTCATTACCGACCTCTCGAATGCTCCCCGCATCCCCAACCTCATTATTATTGGCAGCCTCGATCGATCGGCCACGATCCAACGCCTGGCGCGCAGCAACTTCATCCCCGCTTCCCTCAGCGGCAAATGGGAATCCTATGTACTAAAAACGGTGCGCAAGCCCATGGCCGGCGTCGGCCGGGCCCTGATCATCGCCGGTAGCGATCGCCGCGGGACCGCCTATGGCGTCTTCGAACTGTCCCGCCAAATGGGCGTTTCGCCCTGGTACTGGTGGGCGGACGTCCCCGTCCAACATAAGAGCCCTCTCTTCTTCCATGGCGGGAAGATCTTTGAATTTGGGCCGCCTGCCGTAAAATACCGGGGCTTCTTCATCAATGACGAGGCTCCCGCGCTGTCCGGTTGGGTCCATGACCGGTATGGCGGCTTCAACCATCTTTTTTACGAAAAAGTGTTCGAGCTGCTCCTTCGCCTTAAAGCTAACTATCTCTGGCCCGCCATGTGGGGCAGCGCCTTCAACGCCGATGATCCGCAGAACCCCATCCTTGCCTCCGACTATGGCATCGTCATGGGCACATCGCACCATGAGCCGATGCTTCGCTCCCAACAGGAATGGAAACGTTTTGGCACGGGCCCCTGGAATTACCAGACCAACGCCGCCGCGCTCGACAGCTTCTGGAAAAAAGGGATCGAAAATATGGACAGCCACGAAAGCATCGTGACCGTTGGCATGAGAGGCGATGGCGACAAGCCTATGGAAGAGCACAGCAATATCGAGCTGCTTGAAAAGATCGTGGCTGACCAACGAGCCATCATCTCCAATGTCACCGGCAAGCAACCTTCCGCCACGCCGCAATCCTGGGCCCTCTATAAGGAAGTACAGGATTACTATGACAGAGGTATGCGCGTACCCGATGACGTGACCCTCCTGCTCTGCGATGACAACTGGGGCAACGTCCGTAAACTGCCGCGCCCGATCGATTCACCCCGCGGCGGCGGTTATGGAATGTATTATCATTTCGATTATGTCGGCGGCCCCCGTAACTACAAATGGCTTAACACAAATCCCATCGCCCGCGTTTGGGAAGAGATGCACCTGACAAAGGCGTATGGTGACGACCGCATCTGGATCGTAAATGTCGGCGATATCAAACCCATGGAATTCCCCATTTCCTTCTTTCTCGACTATGCCTGGGATCCTGACCGTTGGCCGGCGTCCCGGCTTCCCGATTATACCCGCCAGTGGACAACCGAACAATTCGGCCGTCGATTCGCCGATTCCATTGCCTACATCCTCACTCAATACGCCAGGTTCAACGGCCGTCGCAAACCGGAGCTCCTTTCACCCGATACATACAGTCTGTTGAATTACCGGGAAGCGGATAATGTCGTCGCAGCCTACAACCGGCTCGCGGCTCAGGCTGAGTCCATCGGCCGCCGGCTTCCTGCGGAAAGCCGTGACGCGTATTTCGAGCTGGTGCTCTATCCCGTCCTCGCCTGCGCCAACCTGAACGAGCTCTATGTCACCGCTGCCCGTAACAAACTATACGCCGCCCAGGGAAGGGCCGCTACCGATTCCCTCGCCAACCGGGTCAAAGTCTTATTCGACAGAGATTCTATATTATCCATGCAGTTCAATAAGGAAACGGCTGAAGGCAAGTGGAACCATATGATGGATCAGACCCATATCGGCTATACTTACTGGCAGGAGCCCCCGCACAACAATATCCCCGCCACGACGACCCTCGACCCGGCCGCAAATACCGGCTTCTCATGGGGCGTCGCCATCGAAGGCTCAGCCTCCTGGTGGCCCGCGGCAAACGACGCCGCTAAAGCCGTCCTGCCTTCCTTTTCCCCTTACCAAAACACCGACCGCTATATCGACGTCTTCAACCGTAGCGTTCACCCGGTCACTTATACGATCCAACCCGGCGCACCCTGGATAATACCCGGCCCGGCGGACAAGCAAGTGGATAAGGAAGAACGCATCCGGATCAATATCGACTGGGCCCGGGCTCCTTCCGGCCACCAACAAGCGCCCGTAACCATCATCGGGCCGGATGGCGTCAAGGTAACGGTCATTGTATCGATCGACAATCCCGCAAACGCAAAACCGGGCCGGTTCAAAGGCTTCATCGAGGCTAACAACTATGTCTCAATCGAAGCACAGCACTATACCAGCGCCACCGGCGGTAAGGATATCCGGTGGCAGATCATTCCGGATCTAGGCCGCACCCTTTCCGGCGTGGAAGCATTGCCGGTGACAGCCCCCGCGCAAACTCCCGGCGCAACCGGCGCCCACCTGGAATATCAACTCTATCTTTTCGACACAGGTGCCGTAAAGGTCTATGCTTACTTCTCCCCCATCCTTGCTTTCAACCGCCAGCCGGTCCGCTACGCCGTCTCCTTCGACGACGAACAGCCACAGCTCGTTGATCTGACCACCGGTAACGAATCCCCCGGCGCCTGGGACAAAATGGTCGCCGACAACATCCGCATCAGCGTCTCCACGCATCTCATCAGCCGGCCGGGGATGCATGTCCTAAAATATTGGCTGGTGGACCCCGGCCCCGTCCTTCAAAAGATCGTCATCGACAACGGCGCCGTCCAGCCCAGTTATCTTGGCCCGCCCGAATCCCCAACCGCGCACTAAAACATCATTTACCGCCATGCGTTACCCGACCATCACACTATCCGCTCTCTTTCTGACCGCCTTGCACCTTCCCGCCGAAGCGCCCAAAGGACTGAAAGACTATTATCGCGACTATTTCCCAGTCGGCGTAGCCGTAAACATCCGCTCCATCACCGGCCCCGATACCACGCTGATCATCCGGGAATTCAATAGCGTAACCCCGGAGAATGCCATGAAAATGGGTCCCATCCACCCCGAAGAGGGCCGGTACAACTGGAAAGACGCCGACGCCATCGTCGATTTTGCCACCGCACACGGAATGCGCATCCGCGGTCACAACCTCTGCTGGCATGAACAGACACCCGGTTGGCTGTTCAAAGACTCCACCGGAAATCAGGTGACAAAAGACCTTTTGCTAAAACGACTAAAAGATCATATCACGGCCGTGGTCAGCCGCTATAAAGGCCGCATATATGCCTGGGATGTCGTCAACGAAGCCGTTTCTGACGGGAACAGCGATGACACTACAAAGATCCTTCGCAACTCTCCGTGGTACCGCATCTGCGGAGAGGACTTCATCGCCAAAGCCTTTGAATACGCCCATGCCGCCGACCCGAATGCCGAGCTGTTCTACAATGAATACAATACCGAACGCCCGGAGAAACGGGAACGGGTATACCGCCTCCTCCGAAAGCTTGTGGCCGCCGGCGTTCCAATCACCGGCGTGGGCATCCAGGCCCACTGGTCCATCTTTGAACCCACTGCAGAGGACCTGCAGGCGTCGATCGACCGCTTCTCCAGCCTCGGACTGAAAGTACAGATCACGGAGCTGGATGTTTCCATTTATCGCTGGGAAAAGGACCGCAGGGCGCGGCGGCCGGATGAATCGGATGCTTATACTCCCGAATTACAACAACAGCAGGCCCGGCAATACAAAGATGTCTTTTCGGTCTTCCGCAAATACCGCGGGATAGTCAACGGCGTGACCTTCTGGAACATCACCGACAAACACACCTGGCTGGATCAATACCCCGTCCCCGGCAGAAAGAATTATCCACTTTTATTCGACACTGCCGGACAACCGAAAAAAGCATATTGGGAGGTTGTCAAATTTTAAATCTTTTTCGTATTTTTAAAGGCAGAGAACATTCCTTGCGTCCCGAATTTTGCTGTGCCATTCAAAACAACTGCTTATAGCTCGGGGGGTAATATTGCCCTAAATCCATCAACATTATGCTTCGTCTATTACTCGTCTTCCTGCTTACAGGTTTCATGGTGGATCACGCCCTTACCCAGTCTCTGTATATTCCAAGAGATGTCCGGTTAGCCTATGCGAACGGGACACGTTCGCCGGATGGCCGTCCGGGCCCCAAATACTGGCAGAACAGCGGCCGGTATGACATCGGCATCCGGGCCGATCCGCCGGATCGCATGATCCGCGGATCCGAAAAGATCACCTATTTCAACAATAGCCCGGATACCCTTTCCGTCATCGTCATCCGCCTTACGGTCAATATCCACAAACCGGGAGTCCCCCGGCTGGATGGCGCTGATTCAACCTATCTCAACTCCGGCGTTCATATCGACAACTATGCGGAAAATGGTCAGTCAAGACCCTGGGAGAATCAGCAATATGATGGCACCTGGAGAAATATCCGGCTGGCCGCGCCGCTCCCGCCTCACGATTCTCTCCAGCTCGATATCACCTGGCATTACCTGGCATCCCTGACGAGCAACCGGGAGGGAATGATCGACTCCACTACATACTTTCTTGCTTATTCCTATCCCCGTGTTGCCGTATACGACGACTACAACGGCTGGGATCGCATGGATTTTACCGATGAACAGGAATTCTACAACGACTTCAATGATTATACCCTGCATGTCAGCGTCCCAAAGAACTTCGTCGTCTGGGCCACCGGTGACCTGCTGGACGCAAATGACGTCCTTCAGCCGGCATATGCCCGGAAATTGGCGGCGTCCTTTACCTCCGACGCAATCACTCGCATCGCCTCACCCGCAGAGATTGCCTCCGGCACCGTGACCGCGCAACATCCGGTCAATACCTGGACCTGGAAGGCCGGTCATATCACCGATATGACCTTTGCGCTGAGCGACCATTTTGCCTGGGATGCCTCCAGCGTCGTCGTAGACGATGCGACCGGCCGCCGCGCCAGCGTCCAATCCGCCTACAATGATACCGCACAGGACTTTCATCACATGGTAGCGGTTGGCCGTCATGCTCTCGACTGGCTCTCCCACCACTGGCCCGGAGTATCCTATCCTTTTCCAAAAACGACGATCGTCCAAGGCTATGCCGATATGGAATACCCGATGATGGCCAATGACAATACCGTCAAAGACCTCGACTTTTCCCGGTTAGTCGCCGAGCATGAGATCGCTCATAGCTGGTTCCCATTCTATATGGGCACCAATGAATCCCGCTACGCTTTTATGGACGAAGGCTGGGCCACCACCTTCGAGCGGCTGATCAGCCAGGCCGACCTCGGCGCGGAAAAGGCCGACGAGAATTACAAAAATTTCAGGGTCAACTATTATACCTATGATCCCTCTTCAGAAGAGGACCTCCCCATCATCACTCCTGCCAATGCCCTGAAAGGGACGTCCTATGGTACCAACGCTTATGGTAAACCGTCCCTGGCCTACTTCGCCCTGAAGGACCTGCTCGGCGATGAGCTCTTTGCCAAATGCCTGCATACCTATATGGACAGATGGCACGGCCGCCATCCGATACCCTGGGATTTCTTCTATTCTTTCAATGATGCAGCCGGCAAAAACCTGAATTGGTTCTGGAATAATTGGTTTTTCAGCAACAATTATCTTGACATCGGGATCGACTCGGTGGAACCGAATAAGTGGGAAATTGACCGCCAATCCCATACAGGTATAAGTATCCGGATCCGGAACACCGGCGGTTTCGCCATTCCCTTCGATATCGTTCTACACTATACGGACGGCAGCACCGCGAAACAACACTGGGAACCCGGCTTTTGGGAAAAGGATCAGCGCCGGGCACCGGCATTGGTAGATGTACCAAAAGGGAAAACCCTTGCATCCGTCGAGCTGCAGACCGGCATCTTCGTAGATGCGAATCCGAAAGATAACATCTGGAAGGTCCAATAATCGCAGCCGGCAGAGATGCGAAGCAAGCTCATTTATATCTATCTGTCCGAATGCATCGGGACCGCCCTGCTGGTCGCTGTCGGCCTCTCCATCGTCATCTTCAATAATGGCGACGGCTCCCCTATCCGGTCCCTGATCCCCGATCCCGGTACAAGACGGGCGCTCACCGGCTTCTTCTTCGGCGTCACCGGCTGTTGCATCACCCTTTCACCCGTTGGCCGGATCAGCGGCGCCCACATCAATCCGATCGTCAGCTTCGCCTTCTGGCTCCGCCGGCGGATATTCACCGCTCACCTGTTTGGCTATGTCCTTGCACAATTGGCCGGCTCTATCCTGGGCGCCTTTCCACTTCTGTTGTGGGGCCGCCAGGGCGCCAGCGTGGGATTCGGTAACACCGTGCCGCTCGCCGGTAAAATACCCGCCGCCTTTATTGGTGAAACTATTACCAGCTTTCTGCTGGTCGCCGGCATCTTCTTCTTTAGCGGTCACCGAAAGCTCCGCCGCTTTACCCCTTTCCTCATGCCCCCGCTCTATTGCATAATGGTATTCGCAGAAGGCGCACTATCCGGCACCAGCACCAATCCCGCCCGTAGCCTCGGCCCGGCGGTGATCAGCGGGACGTGGACCGCCTGGTGGCTCTACTGGCTCGCTCCGCTCGCCGGCGCAGCCCTGGCCGTCTGGTTCTTCCGGCTTCCAATCCTGAAATGGTGGAAAGTGCTGCCTAAGCTCCGGCACCGCGGCAAAGCTGCCGCCCCCATAACCTGATCTCTCCGATCACCTTTGTCATCCCTGACATTTATACCGACAACCTGAATTTCCGCTTTTCCAGCCAGCCCGTCAAAAGGACGATCAATAGGGAGAATACGACCGACTTTAACAGTCCGATGTCCCCAGTCCGCAGCACATGCGGGATCCTCCAGCTCACCGGTAACATTTTGAATATGGAATAATGAATGTATGTCAACAAATAGCACATCAACGTGCTGGTCCCGGCAGGCCGGATCAGCGCAAACCATTGCTGGTGCCCGCGCAGATCCACGATATAAGCCAGCAAAGCGAATACCGCCATGCTGATTGCCGTACAGATCAATATCCATGACGGAGTATCTCCAAGCTTCGCGATACCACCTATCGGTCGCAGGACGAACCCTGCCGCCAGCAGCACCGGCGCCAGCACAACGATCCATACCAGGCCCTTCCCTCCCCGCCCCTGCCCGGTCCACCGGCTGTAGAAGATGGCCGTCAGCACACCGGCCAGCGTAAAGGCTACCAAACCGCCGCTGTCAGTGAACCACATCCATTCCCGATAGGCCAGTACCTTACCTAACCAACCGGAGCTGTTGGCAATCGACAACCCAAGGAAGAACAAAGCGGCGATCGTCAACGGTAATAAACGGTCTCCGATATACAGATACAAAAGCGCGGCACACAGATACGCCCAGCCGATCAGTCCGAGGATGCCATACCAATGCGTCTGCATCCAGGTGGGATGCTCCGGAGCGCCCCCTTTATAGATCACGGCAAGCGCCACCAACACCAGGATGCCGATAGATCGGACGGCCCATCTTCGTACCCCGGACCAGCTTTCCGGATAGTTGAACCAGATCAGAAAAAAGGCGATCGTCGCGAACAACAACCACGCAAATCTTCCCACCACCGCATGACCCGTATAATACTCTTCATAGTTGACCGCATATACGCCCATTACTAAAAGCGCGAACGACCTGCTGAGGATATGCCCCAGTATGACGTTTTTCGTCATTCCCTTCGATTGCCACCGCCGGATGGCGAAGGGAATAGATAACCCCACAATAAACAGGAAAGCGGGAAACACCGTATCCGCCAATCCCAGCCGGTCCTCACCCTCTTTGGCATGCTCCAGCCATCTGGGAACGTTGTCAACCAGCTCGAGGTCATTGACAAAGATCATCAACAGCATCGTGATCGCCCGCATCACATCGATGGAAGCCAGGCGGCGCGAACTTTGGGCCATAGTATATATTTAGATTAGTCAGCTCAAACCGATCGCTTCCAGTAATAAAGCCAGTCGATCATCCGGCTCGTATACCCATATTCGTTGTCGAACCAGGCGATAACCTTAACCAGCCGGCCTGCCACCGAGGTCAGCGTACCGTCCACTACACAGGAATGCGTATTACCTTTTATATCCAGCGATACCAGGGCGTCTTCATTGTAATCCAGGATACCCCGATATTCTTCTTGCGCCGCCTTCCTGAACAGATGATTGATCTCCCGCGCCCCGGCTTCCGACTTCAGCTGCACCGTAAAGTCGGCCATTGCCCCATTGGCCACCGGGACCCGCGTGGAGACCGTGGCGATGCGGCCCTTGATCGCAGGCAATAATCGCTCCAACGAAAACGCCAGATCGATCTCGACCGGGATGATCGACTCCGCCGCCGCGCGTCCCCGCCGAAACTGCCGGTGCGGAGCATCGACCAGCTCTTGCCGCGAAGTATAGGAATGAAGAATGTTGACCTGCACCGATTCGATCCCTACCCGATCCAGGATATGGAGAAGCGGTATGGAACAATTGGTCATGCATCCTCCGGGCGAAATGATATCGTCTTCCGCTGTCAGGGATCGCTGGTTATATCCATAGATCAATAGCGGAATATCTTTTGACCCGGTGGTCGAGAGCATGACCTTGCGCGCGCCGGCCGTCCGATGAACCGCGGCGGCTTCCCTGCTCGTGAACCGGCCCGAACATTCAAGCACAACATCGATCCCAAGCTCCTTCCACGGAAGAGTGGCCGGGTCTTCCCGGCGATGAACGGCGAGCGACCGGCTGCCAACCACCAACCGGCCTTCCTTGATCGACACCCGTTCCGCCAACGGACCGTAGACGGAATCGTATTGCAGGAGATACGCCAGGTTCTCTTCGTCCATAATATCGTTGACGGCTACCAGTTCAATCCCATCCAGCGCCAGCAGCCTCCTGGCAAGCAGCCTGCCGATCCGTCCCATCCCGTTGATTGCTATACGCATTCGAAAAGATTCAATAGAACGCAAATATAAAACGAAAGGCTGTCCCTTTAACAGGACAGCCCCTAACGATTGCTTGCCAAATTAACTATTTTGTCTTGGGAGAATCAACTTTCTTACTGGCAGAATCCATTTTGTGGGAAGCAGAGTCCATCTTGTTGGAAGCGGAATCCATCTTGCCGGAAGCAGAATCCATCTTCGTAGCGGGAGAATCAGTCTTAGTGTCAGAGCCTGCGTTGTTACAAGCGGCGAAAGCAGCGATAGCCATTACGAACAAGAACTTTTTCATTTGTGATTGTTTTTTACGTTAATTGAATGGTTCCGGGCTTAATACCGCACCGGTAAAAAAGTAACCCGACAAAATCAACCCTTTTTGCATATTTTTTTTAATTATATGTACTCTTAACTTTTTGAAGCCCTGATACCGCCTTTTTGAAAAAATTGCCGTTCATTTGGGTTACGAATCTTTAATTTGGGTATTAAACACGGTACCAGCGTGAGGACTGACACGACAGAACAACATCTATTGGAAGGCTTGGCGCTCAACGACAGAAAGGCCATCGAGACCATTTATAAACAGCATTATAACATGGTTCAGGCCCTGATTCTCAGCAATAGCGGTTTCCCGGATGACGCAAGGGATATTTTCCAGGAAGCCATGATCGTTCTCTATGAGAAAGTGAAGTCCGGGTCCTTTGAGTTGAACTGCCAGTTGAAAACCTACCTCTATTCCGTATGCCGCCGCCTCTGGCTGAAACGCCTCGGGCAATTGCAAAGGTCCTTCTCCGAAGTGGAAAACCTGCAAGACACGGTACCCGTAGAAGACGAACTGGAAAGACACGAGCAACGCAACCGGGACTTTCAGATCATGGAGCAATCGCTGAATAGCCTTGGCGAACCTTGCAGGAGCTTATTGAAGGCCTACTACCTGGAAATGAAAAGCATGGTGGAAATAGCCTGCGATTTCGGGTATACCAATGCCGACAACGCCAAGAATCAAAAGTACAAATGCCTGATGAGGCTGAAGAAGATATTTAGTCAGAACATTAAATAGTGCGCACGATGGAAAAGAATGCCCTTTTGGACGCCGTTGAACGCTACATCCGCGGCGAAATGCTACCTGAAGAACAGCAATTCTTCGAGCATGTCCGTAATACCAACCCGGATGTCGATCAACTTGTGATCGAACATACCTTATTCCTGAAACAATTCACTCAATACGGCGAAACCGCCAGACTGAAGACCGAACTGCAAACCATCCACCAACAGCTGACCGAAAATGGCCAGATCGGCGAAGGACGCCCGGCTATCGTCGTCACCCTCTGGAAAAAATACAAAAAGACCGTCTTCGTCGCCGCTTCCATCGCCGGCATCACCGCCCTGGTGATCAGCGGCCTGATCTCCCTCCTGTCCCCTAAGGTCAGCCCCGATAAGGTCGACTATCTGATCAACCAGATGGGTATCACGAACCACAAAATAAATGATATTGCCACTCAGGTCAAGTCTGCGCAGCCGCCGCCGGTCTTCGATGGGTTCGGTACCGGATTCCTCATAGACGGTAAAGGCTACCTTATTACCAACGCACACGTGGTCAGGAATGCAAGAGAGATCGACGTCCAGAACACCCTTGGCAACTATCACGCCCGGCTTATCCGGCTCGACCCGCAGGCTGACCTCGCCCTGCTGAAGATCGACGATACCACCTATCACGCGTTCAACGGCCTCCCTTATGGCATCAGCAAATCGGATGGCGACCTCGGCGAAGACCTCTTTACCCTTGGTTACCCGCGCCCCGAGATCGTCTACAACAAAGGATATCTCAGCGCCACAACCGGCTTTGAAGAAGATACCACTACCTTTCAACTGACCATTGCAGCCAACCCGGGGAACAGCGGCACCCCCGTATTCAATAATGACGGCGAAGTTATCGGCGTCGTCAACTCCAGCCAGCATAACGCCCAGGGAATGGTCTTTGCCGTTCGCTCCAGGAATATCTTCCGCGCCGTTGATTCCATGAAGGCGGATAGCAGCCTGCTAGGCTCCGACAGCAGCCTCGTTCATCTGCACGTTCCGGTCGGTTCCGCCCTAAGAGGCATAGACCGGCGCCAGCAGATCAGACGGATCGAAGATTATATCTTTATTGTAAAAAGGAATTAGAGCTATTTCCAAAGGCTCTTCGGGTATTCTCCCTTTTCGATCAACGCATTCAGGCTGGCCTGCACCCCCGGCGCATCCTCCTTATACGTCACCCCGAACCACTGTGCCGAAGTTGGGATCACCTTGATCTTCCCCTTCCCTTCTTTGATCAGCTTATCCCCGATGATCGGAATAAAGAATTCCGCTTTTGGATCGGCGCCCCGTTCCTTCAGGAACTCCCTAAAGATCTTTTCCGTATACTCAAAGACCGAAGGATCGAATCCCCAGAAATTCATCGACACCTTCGAATCGAAAGGCACCTCATACTTCCTATCCCCTTCTTCATAGGTGATCTTATCGCCATCCTGGTAGATCTTCGTCCGTTCCGCGATCGACACCAGATTACCCGCTTCATCCACCACACAAACCCCTCTGCTCACCGTGCCATTCTCCGAAAGCGTCTTCTTCAACTCATATCCGATAATGCAATACAGCGAAGGGCTGACCCCACCGGTCAAAAACGCAGCCGCTTTCCCGAACGCGTCCCGGCCGTAGAAGTCATCCGCATTGATGACCGCAAACGGCTCCCGGATAGCCTCTTTGGCACACAATACCGCATGCGCCGTTCCCCACGGCTTTGTACGTTCCGCCGGTACCGCATAGCTGCCCGTATATGAATGCAGATCCTGAAAGACATAGTCGGTTTCCACCTTCCCTTTTAGCCTGGGCTCGAAAATACTCTTGAAATCTTCGGCAAAATCTTTACGGATAACGAAAACTACTTTTTTAAACCCCGCACGGATCGCATCATAGATCGAATAATCCATGATCGTTTCCCCACTCGGGCCAAAACCTTGGATCTGTTTCATACTTCCATATCGGGAAGCCATACCGGCAGCCAGTATCAAAAGGGTTGGTTGCATTAAATCGTATTTTTAGGACACGAAAATAATGCAATTTGATGACCCCGCCACCACATGATCTTTCCTTAATACAGCCGGTGCCCTGCCCCGAAGGAACGCCTGATGGTATCATGGTTGACGTCCTTCGACTGGATCTCCTCCATCCGGTCGTCTCCGGCAACAAATATTTCAAATTAAAAGGCCATTTGCGGGAGGCGCAACGAAAAGCTGCGGATCCGATCATTACCTTCGGCGGCCCCTGGTCCAATCACCTGATTGCAACCGCATACGCCGCCCGCGAATCCCGGCTCAACGCTGTCGGCTTCGTTCGCGGCGAACAACCTCCCGCACTTTCCGCCACCTTGTCCTCCGCCCTTGAGTACGGAATGCAGCTTGAATTCATCAGTCGCCAGGCCTACGCTGAAAAGACCAGCCCCCAATTTCTCCATCAGCTCTTGCTGCGTTACCCCGGCGCATATATCATCCCGGAAGGAGGGGCCGGTCCTCTCGGCATCCAGGGTAGCGAAGAGATCCTTCGAACAGCCGACACCGCCAGCTACACCCACATTCTCTGCGCCATCGGTACCGGTACCATGTTCCTTGGCCTGATCCGCGCGTCGCTGCCGGGCCAGACGGTCATCGGCGTACCCGTCCTGAAAGGCGTCGATCCGCTATTCAATACGATTCATTTGACAACTATACAAAAAGCCCGCGCCCACGTACTGCAAGGCTATCACTTCGGCGGCTATGCCCGCCATCCCCGGGAGCTGCTCACCTTTATGAACGAATTCTATCGGGAAACCGGCATCCCCTCCGATATCGTATACACCGGAAAATTGTTTTACGCCCTCCGGGATCGAATTCGGGCCAATCACTTTCCCAACTCCGCAAAGATATTGGTCATCCATAGCGGCGGATTACAAGGCAACCTGTCCCTCGAACCGGGCAAACTACAATTTTAGGCCCGGAATTTGGTTCAATAAGTCAATTCTCAGTTCATTATTTTTTGTTCAAATAAAACATCTTTTTAATAGCTTCGTTAATCATTCTATGCAGCGGTATGTTGGAATCCTGTTGATCAGCCTCCTCATTTCAGCTAGCCTAAAGGCACAGGACACTCTTCCCCGGTTCACCGCCACCGCCCGTGGTCCGGGGAAAATACTCATCAGTTGGCATAACCAATACCCCGTCGTTACCCAGATCAGCATCCAACGGTCCGCCGACAGTCTTAGGAATTTTGCTACCCTGCTTACCGTCCCTGATCCAAAGCTGCCGGAAAATGGCGCCGTCGATAGCAAAGCCCCGCACCCCAACTTCTTTTACCGCCTCTTCATCGTTTTCGACAACGGCCAGTATCTCTTTACACCTTCCCATCGCCCCCAGTCCGTCACCGGACAAAACGAGACCGTAGCCCGCGAGGACAAGGCCGCCGAGAAAGTACTCGCAAAAGCAGTCGAGCCCCGGATCGTCTTCATCGACCCTTCGGCCCCGCGTCAGGCAGCCACGATCAGAAACCTTTCCGGCACCCATGGCGCCGCACAGATCTCAGATGTCGCTTACTCCGCCACCATATTTATCCGCAGGGGGGACAGCATCATCGGCAAAGTTTCCGGAAAGCAGATCCTGCCCTTCCGCGATTCTATCCTCAACCGGACAAGAGATACCCTCATCTTCATCGATGGCGATACCCTTTGGATAAAACCGTTTGTGCCGCTCGAAGTATACAAAATATCCGCTTATGTATATACAGGTAAATATGGGAATGTCCATGTGTCACTCCCCGAAGCCGGCAGGAAACATTATTCGGTCAGATTCTTCGATGAGAACAATAAACTGATGTTCGAACTATCCGAGATCAAAGACCCTACCCTCATCGTTGATAAAACCAACTTTCAGCACGCCGGTTGGTTCAGGTTCGAATTGTACGACGGAGACCAGCTAAAAGAAAAAAATAAACTTTTTATTCCAAAGGAATTTTAGCTACCCGCCCGCTGCGGCTGTCCTGCGATTACCCGCACGCTGCCGGCTTTCCTGCGATTACCCGCCCGCTGCCGGCTTTCCTGCGACCTCGCACCCGAATACTTCCGCGAAGGCCCGCCGCCACGCCACCTTCACTCCTTCCATCTCCACCGGTCTTCCCAACTCCTTCTCCAGCGAAGTGACCTGCTTGTGTGGAATGCCACAAGGGACAATATCTCCAAACCACGATAGATCGGTATTGACATTCAACGCAAACCCATGCATGGTGACCCACCGGCTGCAACGGACGCCGATCGCACAGATCTTCCGCTCCCTGCCCTTCCCGCCCGGCTCGATCCAAACGCCGGTCTCACCCTTCGACCGATCCCCTTCGATCCCATAACCTGCCAGCACCCGGATCGTTACCTCCTCCAGATTACGCAGATAAAGCCCAATATCCGTAAAGAATTTCTCCAGGTCTAATATAGGATAGCCCACCAACTGGCCGGGCCCGTGAAACGTGATATCCCCTCCACGATTGGTCCGAAAGAACTGCGCACCCTTCGCCCGCATCCGGTCATCGCCGATCAGCACGTTCTCCAAATGGCCGCTCTTCCCCAGTGTATAAACCGGCGGATGCTCAACGAACAATAAATGATGCATCGTATTTTGCGGGGATGCCGCCTTGATCCGGAGATTTTCCTGTAGCAAAGCTTCCTGATAGTCCCACGCGGCCTGATATTCCATCCGGCCGAGATCTTTGAAAACCACTGTCTCCATAAGCCGTAAAGATAATAACTTTGCAAAAATATTCGATCATGCACAAGAGCCGCGAGCAGGATAAAGAGTTGGATGACACCCCCCCAACCGACGGTTCAGATGAGCTCTACGAACGGCTCAACCTGAAAGTGGACAAGGGCCAGGAACCGTTGCGCATCGATAAGTTCCTGGTCCAGCGGATCGAACACGCCTCCCGCAACAAGATCCAGAAAGCCCTGGAAGCCGGGATGGTCCTCGTCAACAACAAACAGGTTCAGCCCAACTATAAGATAAGGCCCCTCGACGAGATCGTCGTCTACTCCGACAAAGAAGCCCATGGAGAAGAGATCATCCCCGAAGAGCTTCCCCTGAATATCCGCTACGAAGACGATGAGGTCATGATCATCAACAAACCACCCGGCATGGTCGTCCATCCGGCCAGCGGCAATTATACGGGAACGCTCATCAATGGCGTCGCCTGGTACCTGCGGCAGCGGAACGCCGGTATTGACGAACAGACCCTTCCCCGCTTCGGCCTGGTCCACCGGATCGATAAGAACACCAGCGGCCTCATGGTCCTCGCCAAGACGGAACGTGCCGTCCGCAGCTTAGCCAAACAATTCTTCGACCATACCGTTCGTCGCCAGTATATGGCCCTGGTTTGGGGCGATCTCGCGGAGAACGCGGGTACGATCGTCGCCCACGTAGGAAGACACCAGCGCTTTCGCAAGTTGTTCGACGCCTACCCCGAGGGCGAGCATGGGAAAGAAGCCATTACCCACTATAAGGTATTGGAACGTTTCGGTTACGTGACCCTGGTCCAATGCGTCCTGGAAACGGGCCGTACCCACCAGATCCGCGTACATATGCAGCACATCGGGCATCCGCTGTTCAACGACGATACTTACGGGGGCGACAAGATCGTAAAGGGAACCGTGTTTAACAAATACCGGCAGTTCGTAGACAATTGCTTCGCCATCTGCCCCCGGCACGCCCTGCATGCCAAGACCATCGGATTCATCCACCCCGCTACGGGTGAGGAAGTTCTTTTTGAAAGCGAACTGCCCGACGATATGCACCAATTGATCGTAAAATGGCGGGCCTATACGAGTGGTAATGTGATCTGACAGGGATCAGCGCGGGAAACTCATTTTATAGTCCACATTGATTTTTCCCTTGGTGATGTCATCCAGCTTCCCCTTTAGCAGCTTCTTTTTCAACGGCTTCAGGTAGTCAATGAACAGCTTCCCCTCGATGTGATCGTATTCGTGCAGGATGATCCGCGCTGAGATCCCGTGGAAGGTCGAAACATGCGGCTCAAAATTCTCATCCACAAATTCCAGCGTCACCTCCTCACAGCGAAGGATATCCTCGCGGATCTTTGGGATGCTCAGACAACCCTCATTATAAGCCCATTCCTCCCCGTTAAGCCCCGTGACATGCGCGTTGATGAATACCTGTTTAATACCGGGCCCGTCGGGATACTTATCCTTCTCATTCTCTTCGAGGTTCTCAAAAACCTGATGGGAATCGACGATGAAAAGCCGGATATCCCGGTTCACTTGTGGCGCCGCCAGCCCCACGCCGTTGCTGGAATACATCGTCTCCCACATATCCCCGATCAGCTTTGCCAGATCCGGATAATCCGGATCGATATCCTTACTGACCTGACGGAGGATCGGAGTTCCATAAGCAACGATGGGTAAAATCATAATATACTATTTAATCCTTTCTAAATATTCCTGCAATAAGATCGTAGCGGCGATCTCATCCACCAGACCCTTGTTCCGCCGCTGTTTCTTCTTCATTCCCATATCGATCATCGCCCGGCTGGCCATTTTGGAGGTATACCGTTCATCTACGGGTTGTAACGGAATAGCCGGGAACTCCCGGCGCAACCTCGCCATGACCTCCCTCACCAACGGCGTAGCATGCGTGTCAGTGTCATCCCAGTTCTTTGGCTCGCCGATCAGGATCAGTTCCACGGATTCGGTACGCATATAATCCTTAAGAAAGGCAATCAATTTCGGTGACTCTACGGTTGTCAGCCCGGTAGCAATGATCTGCAGCGGATCGGTCACGGCGAGGCCGGTACGTTTCATTCCATAATCTATTGCCATGATCCGCCCCATTATGAATTATTTTTAATTATACGCATAATTTTCAAAAATGCGCATAAAAGTATAAGTCAATGATAACCAACGTGGCAAAGACGACGCTGGCAATCCCATTTGCCGTCATGAAGGCCAGATTAACCCGGCTAAGGTCATTGGGTTTGACCAGAAGATGCTGATACACAAGCATTCCTATAAAGATGGCCACCCCTCCCCAATACAAGATGCCAAAACCGCCATACAGCCCCGCGGCCACCACACAGGCCGTGCTCAGCAAATGCAGGAATTCCGAAACCCGTAACGCCTTCGCCTTGCCCAGCCATGACGGCATGGAATACAACCGCTGCAACTTATCGAACTCCTCATCCTGCAACGCATATATGATATCAAACCCGCTGACCCAGAAGATAACCGTCAGCGAAAACAAAATGGGCAACAGGGCAAACCGGTCCGTGACCGCCAGATAAGCTCCGATCGGCGCCAGCGACAGCCCCAACCCCAATACCAGGTGGCATAGGGGCGTGTAACGCTTGGTGTAGCTATATCCCAACACTACCGCCAACGCTACGAACGACAGCGCAAAACACAACCGGTTGATGAACCACGTGCAGAGAATAAACAGCAGACAATTGATCACCACAAACCGCAAAGCGCTGTTCTTCGAAATGATCCCCGCCGGGATCTCCCGGATCGCCGTCCTCGGATTCAACGCATCCCACTTCGCATCCAGCCACCGGTTGAACGCCATCGCCGCACTCCGCGCAAAGACCATGCAAAGCACTACCATCACTAACTTGAACGCAAAATACTCGATTGGCCATATCGTCGTATGCCATCCCGGATCCGGTGATGGCTTCCATTCTACCTTGTCCCAATATCTGAGCTGCACCACCCCTAAAAAAAATCCGATCATCGCAAATGGCATCGCAAAGACGGTATGCGAGAACCGGATCAAACTGAGATAATTCTTAACTGTACTCATAATAGTTTTATATACGGTCCCGGACCAGTTCCCATAGCACGATCCCTGCCGCTATCGACACATTCAGCGAATGCTTCATCCCCAATTGCGGGATCTCCACGCTTCCGTCGCACAACACAAGCGCAGCCTGATCTACCCCGCTCACCTCGTTGCCGAATACCAGCGCTACCGGTCCCGCCATTGCCGCGGACAGCTCGTTCAGGCGCATACTCCCCTCCGTTTGCTCGACCGCATAGATCGCATATCCCTCTTCCTTCAATGACCGGATCGCATCTGCTGTAGCCGTGAAATGACGCCATCCTACCGTCTCCGTCGCCCCAAGCGCCGTCTTATGAATATCGCGATGCGGTGGCTGCGGAGTATAGCCGCAAAGATATATCCCCCGGATCAGGAAAGCATCTCCCGTTCTGAACACGCTGCCGACATTGTGCATGCTCCGGATATTATCCAGCACCACGACCACTGGCGTCTTCTCCGACGCCCGGAATTCATTCACCGATTTTCGGTCCAGCTCATCCATCCCCAATTTGCGCATAGATAACGGTAAATTTGGAAATACACAAAGTTATATCACCGCTCATACATTTATCGCCGGCTTTCCCGATTTTATTTGTCGTTTCCGCCGCATTCTTTCCAGGAAAGCATCGGCATTTGTCGGTGCTTTCTTACATTTGCCCGGGCTCACCGGCAGGCTCACCGCCCGAAGGCCCGTCATTAGCGAATGGCTAAAAGCAGCACCACAGACACCCCCCTGATGCAACAACACCGGGCGATCAAGCAGCGTTACCCTGACGCCATCCTGCTATTTCGCGTGGGCGACTTCTATGAGACCTTTGGTGAAGATGCCATCGTTGCCTCCAAAGTCCTGGGTATCACCCTGACCAAAAGGAACAATGGCGCGGCCGCTTCCAGCGAGCTGGCCGGCTTCCCCTATCACTCCCTGGATTCCTACCTCCATAAGCTCGTCAAAGCAGGACATCGTGTCGCCGTCTGTGATCAGTTGGAAGACCCCAAGTCCGTCAAAGGGATCGTTCGGCGTGGTGTGACCGAAATAGTCACCCCGGGTGTCGCCACCAATGAAAAGCTGCTCGACGGCAATAACAATAATTTCCTCGCCGGCGTTTACTTCCCCGAAGGCTGGCCTGATAACCCTTCCGCCACCCTCGGCGTCTCCTTCCTGGATATTTCAACTGGCGAATTCTTCCTCGCCCAGGGCAATACCGAATACATCGACAAATTGCTGCAGGCGCTGAAACCCGCCGAAGTCATCTTTCAACGCAACTTCCAACGCGCTTTCAAGGAGATCTTCGGCAACCGGTTCTATACTTACACCCTTGAAAGCTGGCTGTTCGATGAAGCCTTTGCCACAGAGATCCTCCTGCGACATTTCCAGACACATTCCCTCAAAGGTTTCGGTATCGACCGGATGGATGCAGCCATCATCGCCGCCGGCGCCGTCCTGCACTACCTCAAAGATACCGAGCATCCCAACCTTCAACATATCTCCTCGATCCAGCGCATCGACCGCGATGATTACCTCTGGATGGATAAGTTCACTATCCGCAACCTGGAATTGCTGGGTTCGCCTTACGAAGGCGAAGCAGGATCCTCACTCTTAAAAGTCCTCGATAACACGGTTTCGCCAATGGGCGCGCGGCTGCTCAAAAGATGGCTGCTCATGCCGCTCAAAGATCGCCAGCCGATCGACCAGCGCCTCGACAGCGTAGAGCTTCTTATCAAAGACCCCGATGGCCGCGCATCCCTTGCCCAGCGCATCCGCCAGTGCGGCGATATCGAAAGACTGGTAGCCCGCATCCCCATACGTAAGATCGGGCCCCGTGAACTGATCCAGCTTGCCCGCGGCCTGGAAGAGATTGCACATATCCGGTCGGCCGCCACCGCTTTCCCGGAAGGCTGGCTTCGTTATCTATGCCTTTCACTCGACCCCTCACCCGCGATCGCCGAACGCATCCACCATACCATTGCCGACAATCCCCCCGCCACGGCGGCAAAAGGCGATTGTATCCGCGGCGGCGTCAGCGCCGAATTGGACCACCTCCGCAAGATAGCGGCCGGTGGCAGGGAATACCTGGTCGGGTTGCAGCAAAAGGAAGCGGGCCGCTCCGGCATCTCCTCCCTGAAGATCGGCTACAACAGCGTATTCGGCTATTACCTCGAAGTTACCAACGCACACAGGAACAAGGTTCCGGCTGATTGGATCCGCAAACAAACGCTCGCCGGCGCCGAACGCTATATCACGGAGGAACTGAAGCGATATGAAGAGCAGATCACCAGCGCCGAAGACAAGATCATGACCCTCGAACTGGAGACCTACGAACAGCTCCTCCTCTTTCTCCAGGATTCCATCGCACCCCTGCAGGCCAATGGGCAGCGCCTGGCCATCCTCGATTGCCTGCTCTGCTTCGCCCATAATGCCCTTCAGTATAATTATAAAAGACCCCAGCTCCACACCGGTCGCGAGCTGGAGCTGAAAGGCAGCCGTCATCCCGTGATCGAACGTCAGTTGCCGGCGGGTGAGCCCTATATTCCCAATGACCTTCTCCTGGACCCCGCTACCCAACAGATCATCATCCTCACCGGCCCTAACATGAGCGGCAAAAGCGCCTTGCTTCGGCAAACCGCCCTCATTACCCTGATGGCCCATATCGGCAGCTTCGTCCCTTGCGACACGGCCAGGATACCCCTGACCGATAAGATCTTTACCCGCGTAGGCGCATCCGATAACCTGAGCGGCGGAGAATCCACTTTTATGGTGGAAATGAATGAGACCGCCAGCATCCTCAATAACATCACCGCAGACAGCCTGATCCTTCTCGATGAGATCGGACGGGGCACCTCGACGTATGACGGTATCTCCATCGCCTGGAGCATCGCCGAATTCCTCCACCAGTCGCCACATAAACCCAAAACCTTCTTTGCCACCCATTACCACGAACTCAACGAGCTGGAGGATAAGCTTCCCGGGATTCGCAATTATCACATCACCAACAAGGAAGTAGGGAACCGGATCATCTTTTTACGCAAGCTGGCGCCAGGCGGCAGCACGCATAGCTTTGGCATCCACGTCGCAAAAATGGCCGGGATGCCGGCTTCCCTCCTCAAAAGAGCGGAGGAGATCCTTCACGAGCTGGAAGAGAAGCATGTCGGATCGCCGCTCGACGAGTCGCTCCGCAAGATCCCGCCGCCGAAAATGCAGCTGTCTATATTCGATGCACACACGGAGACCTTCCAGCGCATCCGCCTCCTCCTCGAGGCGACGGACATCAATAGACTGACCCCCGTGGAAGCTCTCCTGAAGTTGCAGGAGATCCGGAACGAACTGAAATGACCGGTTCGCTTCATCAATCTCAATTAGCATTTTATCCTATATATCCCGCTATACGTCCCTGAAAATTCGCGGAATGTTTTTCGTTTGTTACTTTACGTTAGCTGACTGCTGTTCCAATGATCAGATACGCTTATGAGCTGAAAGACTTCCGTGGCTGGGCTCGTGGTCTCGGCAAGCTGTTGGAGGTCCCGGTAATCCGAACTGGCCGCCTCTATAACGGCGTCTCCTGGCTCGTCATCGACTTGCCCCTTCGTGACGACCTGGTATTGATCATTCATCCCTCTCTCCCCCCATCTCTCCTTCTGCAATTCGATCTGGAAACTAACCACCCCACTCTCCGCCTTACGTCTACCGGCAACGCGCAGGAGACAACCTATCTTCGCAATACCCGGATAAGAAAGATCGCCCTTCTCATCGCACCCTCCTTTCTTCGCCACCACCTTCAAAAAGAAATTCGTAACGACCTGTTCCGCCAGGCCGGCCACACCCAGCATCCCTACACCGAACCGACCCCTTTTGAATTTCGTCCGCTGCTGGAAGAGATCTTCCACTCCGGGCCCGCCGCCCCGCTTCATCACCTTCTGCTGCATAACCGGTTTCTCCTGCTGGCCGAGAAATTCATCTACTCGTTTATCAACAAAACTCCTCAACCCCAGCCCGGCAGCATCAATTGGGCAAAAGCAAAGGAGAGAGATGTCGAGGCGCTCCGCGAAGTTATGAAAGTGCTTAGCGACGCACAATTACAAAAATTCCCTTCCATTGAGGCTCTTTCCAAAACGGCGATGATGAGCTCCACGAAATTAAAGTCCCGCTTCAAACAGATCTATGGAATGAAACTCTATGAATTCTACAACCATCATCGCCTCCTCCAGGCCAAGGAAATGCTCAGAACCGGCAAATACTCCGTCAAACAAGTCGGGGTAAATATCGGATTTTCCAATCTCAGCAATTTTGCCAAGGCGTTTAAAAAAGAATTTGGAGTTTTACCCCGTGAAATTCTTAAGCGTAAATAATTAATTTCTTTAAAAGTATTGTTAAATAGCCCTTACGGATACTAAAAGGACCGCAACAGGTAAGCTTCTAGCCGCTTTTTTGCCTAATTTTGCGCTTTTGCTTCTGCCCGTAATCGATCACTACTGCGATCCCTATTCCCTTCCTGCCACGACTGTTGCCGATGAGAAATGAGTGTAGTTGCCGTTGAATTTAATCTAATCTGTCAAAACAGTTGACTATGGTAAATTATTCTTTTCACTTTGAAGACTTTGAAAAATGGCTCGCCGGCTTTGCGACGAAGCTGGACGCCACCCTCAATGATCGTGTCCTTACTATCCCCTCCCGGCTTGGCGAAGGGATCATCATGGCTCGAAATATTAATGCGCATTTCTCCTATGCCATTATGAATTTTAAGTTGACAGGCGATCTCGATATGCACCGCGAATCCGGGACCACGGGTTTTCTCATCACGTTTAATCAGGTCGGGACGCATAAGGAATCTCACTTCGAACACCCTTCGCATCCGGTCGCAGACAGAAAGCCTTTCTTCCGGAACGATATTTTCCTGACCGAATCCAGCGACAACGCAAGCGTGCGACTGACCGCCGGAACGAGTGTCAAAAGATTGCTGATCTACTGCTCCCATGAATTGGCCACGCAGTACCTGCCGGCCGACCTCTACGAAAAGCTTGCCTCCTTTGCCAGGGCAAACAGCGGCAGTGAGAATCCGCTGTTCATCAACCTGACACATCGTACCATGCTGAAGGAGCTGTTTGAGATCAAAGACAACGATCCGGTGAGCCAGATCCGGCGTCTCAGCAGCATCATCCATCTGATCGAAAGATCGCTTCATTCCTTCCTTCGCCAGGAACAGGCGACTCTCCCGCGCACGGTTAAGAAGACGGACCTGGAAAGCATGCAGCACATCGAGCAGATCCTTAGCAGCCGCCTGGAAGGCTTCCCTTCGCTGGAATCATTGGCCCATGAGGTCTTCATGAGCACCAGCAAGCTGAAGAACCTCTTCAAACAGGTCTACGGGCATACGCTTTACGATTATTACAACAAAAGCCGCCTGCAACGCGCCAGGGAACTGCTGATCAATGGTCAGGTAAGCATCAAACAGGCCGGCAGTGAGATCGGTTTCTCCAACCTCAGCCATTTCGCAAAGGCATTCAGGAAGGAGTTCGGCATGCTGCCCCGCGATCTTGTCAAAGGACGTTAGCGCATCAGATCCCGCAGCCGCCCATAGAGTTGCGTGAATACCTTATAATTTTCCCGGTAGACGCCATGTCGCGCCGCATCGGGGTGAAATCTCCGTACCACCTGGATCAACGATCGCGCCGCATCCAGGTCTTCGATCAACCCAAGGGCAAGAAAGCCCATCATCGCCCCACCGATCGCCGACGCATCCGCCACGCTCGTAACCTGTACCTCTTTGCCAAATACATCCGCGACCAGTTGCACCCATGCGTCCGAACGCGTGAACCCGCCGCTGGCTACAATATGCCCTATCGGCCCCGTGGTCTCTTCCACCGAAGCGCCGATCTGATAAAGCGCATAGCTTACGCCCTCCAGACAGGCCCGCGTAAAATACCGGTGATCGTGGATCGACCGCACGCCGAAAAACACGCCCGTGGCATCCGCATCCCATACCGGCGCCCGCTCACCCTGTAAATAGGGTAAGAATATCAGCCCCTCACAGCCCGGTGGCGCCTCACCCGCCGCGGCCACCCGCCGCTGCCATTCTTCCTCATCCCCTTCCCCAACCCCCAACATTTTCCCGAACAGCCACTGCAAAACATTCCCGCCATTATTAGTGGCGCCCCCGCAAGCATACCGGTCCGCCGACAAAATATAATTGAAGACCCTTCCCTCCGGATCATCTTCCGGCGACCCGACCGTCATCCGGATCGCCCCGCTGGTCCCGATCGTCAACGCCGTCTCTCCAGGCCGCACCGCGCCGCTGCCCAGGTTCGCCAGACAGCCATCCCCGCCGCCAATGATATACGGTAAACCCCCGACCGTTTCGATGTGCGTGCACGGCACCGGCTCGGAAAGCCGCACCGCATCGATCCCCACCAGGTCCAGGGCCTCGGGATACCATTCCAGACGCCGGATGTCGAAGAGCCCGGTAGCCGAAGCAATACTATGATCCACCTGATACTTACCGCACAACCGCCACCAGATATATTCTTTGATCCCGATGAAACGCGCCGCCCGCCCAAAAACCTCCCGCTGATTATCCTTCATCCATATTAGCTTGCACAACGGTGACATCGCATGGATCGGCGTGCCGGTATGCCGGTAGATCCGCTGGGCTGCCTCGCTGCCCTTCAACGCTTTCGCCGCCGCCGAAGGCCGCAGATCGGCCCAGGTCATCGCCCGCGTAAGCGGCTTGCCCTGCCCGTCAACCGCCAGCACACTGTGAAATGCGCAACTGAAGCTGATACCCGCCGGCGCCCCTCCGGCTGCCTTCAGCACGTCCTTCAATGCCGAATGCACCGCTTCCATCAACTGGTCAGGATCCAGTTCATGCCGTCCTTCAGAATCCGTAAATACAGGATAACTTGCGCCCGTGCCGGCCAGCACCGCCCCACTCGTGGTGAATGCTACAGCCTTGGTATTGGTAGTGCCGATATCAATGCCGATGACATACTTCATTGGATTTCGAAGTTATATCAGTTCCTTCAACCTGGCGGCCACCATATCCACCTGCTCGCGGGTATTGTGTTTGCTGAAAGAGAACCGCACCGTAACCTGGTTGGGATTGTTGTTGATGGCCCGGATCACATGCGACCCTTGCTCCGCCCCGCTCGTACAAGCGCTGCCGCCGGAAGCACAAATATGGTTGATATCCAGATTGAACAGGAGCATCTCGGATTTCTCCGTCTTGGGGAAGGAAACGCTAAGCACCGTATAGAGGCTCCGCCCAAGCGGATCCCCGTTAAAAGAGATTCCCTTCAGTTGCCGCTTCAGCTGCTCCATCATATATATTTTCAACCCCTTGATAAAAGCGCTGTCCGACTCGTAATTGGCCGTCGCCAGTTCGAGCGCCCGGGCGAATCCCACGATGCCATATACATTTTCGGTCCCGGCGCGCATGTTGCGCTCCTGCGAACCGCCGTGAATTAACGGATGGATGCGGACATTCTCATTGATATACAGTAACCCTACTCCTTTTGGCCCATGGAATTTGTGGCTGGCGCCCGTAATGAAGTGAACAGGCGTATTACGCAGATCGAACGGGAAATGCCCCACCGTCTGCACCGTATCGGAATGAAAAATCGCGCCATATTTCTTGCAAAGCTCCCCGACCGACTGAATGTCCGTTATATTCCCGATCTCATTGTTGGCATGCATCAGGGTAACCAATGTCTTCTCTGTACCGGCCGCCAGCTGCTGCTCGAGGTCTTCCAGATCGATATGCCCGTCAGGCAGCAAACGGACATGGCTCAACGATGCTTCCCCGCGCTTATGCAGGTGCTCTACCGTATGAAGTGTGGCATGATGCTCCAGCGGCGACGAGATGATATGCATGCAGCCCAGGTCCCGCACCGCGGCAGTGATCGCCGTATTCGTACTCTCCGTTCCCCCCGAAGTAAAGAAGATCTCCGCCGGATGCGCATTGAGGATCTTAGCGACCGATTTTCGCGCATTCTCGACCGCAAGCCGGCACTCCCGCCCATATGAATAAATGGAAGAAGGATTCCCGAATTTATCAGTAAGGTAAGGCATCATCACTTCCAGCACCTGTGGGTCAAGCCCGGTAGTAGCCGCATTGTCAAAGTAGATTCTCTCCATGGAGAGCAAAAGTACGAATTCCCCGCTACGGCGCAATCAAATTACCCTAACTCACGGGTGCGATCGCTTCCTTGATATCCTGCATCAGCCGCAGTGCGATATTATTCGCCGTCGTTTCAAAATTGCTTTCCGCATAAATGCGAATGATCGGCTCCGTATTCGACGAACGAAGATGCACCCAATCATTGTCGAACTCTATCTTGAGCCCGTCATCCGTATTGACGGGATGATTCTTATATTTCTTCTTGATCTTTTCCAGGACAGCAGGAACGTCGATCCCCTGCCGAAGCTCGATCTTATTCTTGGAGATAAAATAATCCGGATATTTTTTGCGCAATGACTTCACTCCACCCTTTTGATGCGATAAGGCGCTCAGAAAAAGCCCGATTCCGATCAACGCATCCCGGCCGTAATGCAGGTCAGGAACAATGATCCCGCCATTCCCTTCGCCCCCGATCACGGCATCCACCGCTTTCATGGCGCTAACCACATTGACTTCACCAACCGCGGAAGGGAAATACCGGCCGCCATGCGCCATCGTGATCTCTTTCAGCGCCTTGGTGCTGCTCATATTGCTGACCGTATTGCCCGGCCGGCGGCTCAGCACATAATCGGCGACCGCTACCAGGGTGTACTCTTCTCCAAACATGCTCCCATCTTCACAGACGAAACTTAGCCTGTCCACATCCGGGTCCACAGCAATCCCCAGATCCGCTCCCGACTTTTTCACCATCGCACTTAACCCTGCCAGATTCTCCGGCAATGGCTCAGGATTGTGAGCAAACCGGCCATTCACCTCCTCATTCAACAGCAATACCTCTTCTACACCAAGCGCCTTGAGTAGCGGGGGAATGAAGATGGCCCCTGTCGAATTGATGACATCCACTACCACCTTGAACTTCCGGGGACGGATCGATGCTACGTCCACCAGCGGATAGTTGACCACCGCATCTATATGCCGCTGTAACCAGCCATTTGACGCCCGGTAATCCCCAAGCCGGTCAACGGACGCAAAAATGAAGTCTTCCTTCTGCGCTCTTTCCAAAATTGCAGCCCCTTCCTGCGCATTGACGAATTCCCCTTCCGAATTCAGTAGCTTCAGCGCATTCCACTCCTGGGGATTGTGACTGGCTGTGAGAATGATCCCGCCTGCAGCCTTTTCGCCCGTCACCGCAAGCTCAACCGTAGGTGTCGTAGATAGCCCCAGATCGATTACATCAAGGCCTAATCCACGTAGCGTGTTGACCACCAATGCATTCACCATTTCACCACTGATCCGCCCATCTCTACCCACGACGATAAGCTTTCCCTTGTTCATTTGCAGGACCCTGCTGCCATATGCAGCCGTGAACTTCACGATGTCCAATGGAGACAGGTTATCCCCCGGCTTACCCCCTATCGTGCCTCTGATCCCCGAGATGCTCTTTATCAATGCCACTTAATGCTAGTTTTAAATGTCTGCGAATGACCACAAAAATAAGGTTTTCCGGCCTCCGGTAACCTACAAAAAAATAGCCGCTCCCACTAAAGGAACGGCCAAACAATAGAATAAGGTTTAACCTGATATCTTAAAGCGCCGCAACCTCACTACAGCGCATTTATTCTTATTCAAATATACCAGCCAAACCCCGGCTAAACAATAGTACTTCCCCGTCAGCCCACCCGGATTTTATCCTCAGGATTATTGCTATGCCACTGCAGTTTTTACTCCCTTTTCTTATTCTTCAGCAACATATACCGCGCCGTCTCGTAGAGACCCGTCGAAAGCTGCGCCAGCTGCTGCCGGACCGGCCCCCGGACGACTCCCGCAGGGACGGGATCATTGTTCATCACCGACACCATCTCCTCCTTTCCGGTGATCAGTCCCCGGCGATAAAAATATCCGTCTTTCACTACTCCTATATACGCCTCGTCCGGATCATATATAAACGCCATTTCCTTTCCCCGATTGCGTACCGTGTCCAGAATATCCCTGCCCAATGTCGTATTATGATAGGGAATGTGACAAAGACCGGCGAGCGTCGGCAATACGTCCAACTGAGAACAATCGAAAGAGAACCGCCGCCCCCCGGCCCGCCCCGGCGCATAAACCAGTAACGGCACATGCTCGGCCGTCAGCCGGTCCGCAGTCCAGGCCCGTGGGAACATATCCCCCGCATCACCGGGGATGCCATGATCCCCCACAAAAAGAAAGATCGTATTGGAAAAGAATTTTTCCCTTGACGCCGCCTCGATGAAGATACGATACCCAAAGTCCGTATACCGGAAAGCATTCATCTCTTCATTGCTGGTGTACCCGTACTTCCTCAACGAATCCTGTGATACCCGGATAGAATGGAATTCTTTCTGATCCTCCCTGGGGATCGTATACGGCCGGTGATTGTCCGCCGTCTGGATGATCGCGAAGAAAGGCTCCTGTTGCCGCTTCAATACGTTTGTAGCTTCGAGGAAAAGATTCTTGTCGCTGATCCCCCAGACATCCACTTTCGGCGCCTTATAATCGTCCTGTTCATACAGATGCAGGCCCCGGATATTATTGGTCAGCAATCCCCTGATATTCGCCCAGCTGGTACTCCCGCCTAAAAAATAAAATTTGTCGTACCCTTCAAAATCATTCACTATCGTATGCTGATCGACGGCTGCCGGATTGCGGCTGGACGTACTCGTTGCCGGCGCCACATCCGGAATGCCCGTGACCACCGCCCATACTCCCCTCGCCGTACCATAGCTGGGCGTGAAACAATGATCGAAAAAGAGACCCGCCCCGCAAAGACTGTCAAAGAATGGTGTCGTGTTCAAAGGGTTCCCCCACATCGAACTTTTATAGGCGCTGAAAGATTCGCAGATCACCACGATCACATTCGGCCTCGGCCCCGGCAGTCCCCCGTGCACCCGGTCATATCCGCTATCCCAGCCATAATATGGCGCCAGTACCGGATACGCAGCATTCACTTTGGTCTCATCGTAAGTAGCGCGCCTGTACTTCAGGCTGCTGAAGAAGGACTGGAAGGGATTTAATGAAAGATTCGCCTGATAGTCGCCGCCCTGACTGAAAGCATCGCTCCAGCGAAGCGGATATTGTCCGATCCGCCCGAAGATGCCCAACCCAAGCAGCAAGAAAACCACCACCAACCAACCTATCCGCCCCCTCCTTGAGACCGGCGCGCCATCCCTTTTCCGTATCCGCTCGAACGCCACCTTGATGATCCGGCGTACCAGCCATGTACCGCCAACCAATACCAAAATGATCCGGAACACCGGATAAGTCTGCCACACGACGCCGGCCGAGATCCCTGTATCGGTCAGATAGTTCAGAACGCTGGCACTTAACCGCTGCGATAGATACGCATAGTACGCAAAATCCACACAATAGAAAAAGACGATAAGGAACGCAGCCAGCGTAACTACAAAGAACAGCCAGCGCCGCCCGGCCTCGCGCCTGAATGGATCGAGGAATGGAAGGCACCCTGTGATCAACACAAGGACCGCCAGGATACCGGCGTAACGGAGATCATAGCGAATGCCCAGCCAAAAGCAGGACAGCAGGGAGAAAAAGGAATGTCCTTGAGAAGAAAATACTACATATAATGCCAGCCGTAACAAGCTCATGATCAACAAAAAAATAATGCCGATGGAAAAAACCAAACGGACCGTTTTTGGTATATTTGGTAAATTTGTCGCCGATCTGTTTAACATGTCCTTTGCGTTTTAACAATTGCCGGGCTTTCCGGCGAAATTTAAAGTCTGGAGACCTTCGTCGGAACCTTCGCTTCGCTCGGTTCTGGCCAGGGGGGCATAAAATTAGATCAATTATATTGAAATCATGATTTTACTCGACACCGGTGCTCATCCGGTTTTCTTACACAAGATCTTGCAGGGTGACTACTGGCTCTTTTCCCATATCAACCAGAGATGGACCTCTCCTTCCCTGGACAACGTTTTCCTCTTTCTCCGGGAAGCGGAATTCTGGGTTCCGTTTTACCTGTTCCTACTGGTCTTCATTACGATCAATTTTGGCAAAAAAGGCTGGCTGTGGTCGCTCTACCTGACCATGACCGTCATTGTCAGCGACCTGGTCAGCAGCCACCTCATTAAAGACCGGCTCGTCTATCGCCTTCGCCCCTGCGGCAATCCTCTCTGGGCCGACTCGATCCATTTCCTGGCAAACTATTGCCCCGTCAGTTCCAGTTTCACTTCCTCCCACGCCTGCAATCATTTCGCCATGGCGGTATTCATCTGCCGGACACTCCGCCCGGTAAGTCGCTGGTGGGCGCTGGTCCTGCTGTGGGCCCTCATTATTTGTTATGCCCAGGTCTATGTCGGCGTCCACTACCCGCTCGACGTCATCAGCGGCGGGATCGTCGGGTCGCTGATCGGCTGGGGGATCAGCCTTATCTTCCGGCTCCAGGCCGGCACGCTCCATTTACAACCCAATACGCCCGCCCATGCTTGAGCTGATCATCCTATTCTTTCTTATCTTTCTGAATGGACTGTTCGTCATGGCAGAGATCGCTCTCGTTTCGGCAAGGAAAAGCCGCCTGGAGACAATGGCCAGCGACGGGGATGAAAAAGCCCGTTCCGCACTTCGGCTATCCGAGCATCCTGAGCTCTTTCTCTCCACCGCACAGATCGGCATCACACTGATCGCCATCCTCACCGGCTTCTACTCCGGCGCAAAATTTAGTCCCAATCTCCAGCCGTATCTCGAAAAGATACCTTACCTCCGCCATTACGCCGCCGATATCTCCACCGCGCTGATCCTTGTCTTTGTTACCCTGGCTTCCATCACTTTCGGCGAGCTGATCCCAAAAAGGATCGGCCTGCTGCGGGCTGAACAGATCGCCCGCCTTTTTGCCCGGCCTGTCAGGATCCTCTCGCGGATCACCTATCCCCTTGTCTGGTTGCTCAATAAAACCAGCAATCTCTTTTTCAAGCTATTTCCGATCACCCCCTCCACAGACAGCGCTGTCACTGAGGACGAGATCAAAGCCATCATCAACGAAGGAACCGAACAAGGCACGATCGAAGAAGCGGAACAAGAGATCATCGAAAGGGTCTTCCACCTCGGCGATCGGAACATCACCTCCCTGATGACACACCGGAGCGATATCATCTGGTTCGACCTCAACGAGAATGAAGAGACGATAAAGGAAAAGATCATCCGTGAGCCCCATTCCGTATATCCGATCTGCGACGGCGAGATCGACAACATCAAAGGCATGGTCACTATCAAAGACCTATACGTGACCGACGACAGCGTATTGTTCAAGGACATTATGACCCCGGCCCTGTTCGTCCCCGAGAACAATACCGCCTATATGGTTCTGGAGAAGTTCAAGCAGTCCAAGATCCATTGCTGCTTTATCGTCGATGAGTATGGCAGCCTGCTGGGCCTCATCACCCTGAACGATATCCTCGAAGCGATCGTGGGCGAAATTACCCAGCCCGAGGCCCCGGACTACGAGATCCTCGAAAGGGGAGATGGAAGCTATCTGGTCGATGGCCAACTACCCTTTTACGACTTCCTCTCCCGTTTCCATAAGACCGAGTGGATGAACGAAGGCGATCGCGAATTCGATACCCTTGCCGGATTTATTCTCAACGAGTTGGAACATATCCCCGCTACCGGGGAAAAGCTGGAATGGCGCGGCTTTACCTTCGAGATCGCCGACATGGACGCCGCCCGTATCGATAAAGTCCTGGTGACCCTTTCCGCCGGGCTCAAAGCCGAATTACTCGCCGAAGAAGCCGGCTAGAACTGAAAGCTGGCACTGGCTGCCGGGCAGTCCAGCCTCGTGCTCTGTCGCTGCCCTCCAACCGTCACATGCATGATATTGATCTCCTGGCTGAACCCGTCATACAACAGTTCGTTCGTCACATCGATCCGTTTGACCGCCGGCATGTCGTTCACCTGGAAATAGCTCCAGGTGCCGTCCTCCTCATTCTCACTTCCTACAAAATGCAACTGTACCGGCCTGCCATCCACCTTTAACCGCAAATGCCGCTCCACATATCCCGCGATCAGCTTATCGGAATTCACCTTATCCTTCGCCGAGGAAAGATCTACCTTGGCGCCCGCCGCTTTCTCCAGCACGGCCTCGAAATCGTTGGTGAACATCTTACAACTGATCTCCAGAATTTTGTCCTTCGGGTTGTGGTTGATCTCGGTTACTGTGATATACAAAGGGTGCGGCAGCGTCACCGGCCCCGTCGCCGAATGCACCGGCATAGCTGCGAAAAGACTGAAAATTGACGCGAACGACCATTTAAATAGGGATGCAGCCATTTAAAAAGTAAATTTTTGTACTACGAAAGTCTGAATAATTTTACAAACCCGGGCTCCGCCCGGGATACTTTCTCAGGAATATGCAGGATTTTAAGCTCTACTTCGGGTTGGGAACGGAACACATTCTGACGTGGGACGCCATGGACCACATCCTGTTCGTGGCAGCCCTGTGTCTCCGTTATCTGATCAAAGACTGGCGGAAGGTAGTCGTGCTCGTCACCGCTTTCACCATCGGCCACTCGCTTACTCTCGCCCTGAGCGCCTTGCACCTCGTACACGTAAATACCCGCCTGATCGAATTCCTGATCCCCCTGACCATCGTAGCCACCGCCTGCAATAACCTTTTCCAGCGGACCGGTCAGGTCGAGCACCCTTCCCGCCTGCCCATGATCTACTTCTTTGCCCTTTTCTTCGGCCTTATCCACGGACTGGCTTTCGCCAGCACCTTCCTGAGCCTGGAAGGCCGCGAAGGGCTGCTGGTCCACCTGCTGGCCTTCAACCTGGGCATCGAGACCGCCCAATTGGTCGTAGTAGCGATCATTCTGGTAATTTCCTTTATTTTCGTACAACTGATCCGGCTTCGCAGGATCTATTGGGTCTGGGGCGTCTCTGCTTTGGTGCTGATCGCCTCCGTGAAAATGGCCGTCGATCGCTGGCCCGGAACTAGTATCTTCAACATATCACATAAAACCAACACATGAGTAAATTATTACTGCTTCTCACCGCCTGTTTCTGCTCGGTTGGGATCCTGTCGGCCCAGGATATTCAAAATAACCCGACATCCAACCATGGCAACAAGTTCGAAGCGTTAGGAACTATCCTCCCGACCCCGAACGAATATCGCACCGCCAGCGGCGCACCAGGCCCAAAATACTGGCAGCAACGCTGCGACTACGATATCACCTGCAACCTCGATGAGGACAAACTGTTACTCACCGGCTCGGAGACTATCACCTACTTCAACAATTCTCCCAACGAGCTGACTTACCTCTGGATGCAGCTCGACGAAAATCAACACAGTTCCAAATACAACGCCAACTACCAGGACGGCAGCTCGCTTCCCCATGTCGTCAGCGACCAGATGCTCAGCCGCGTCGAAAGCCAATCGGAAGCCAACGACTACGGGGACCACATCTTAAAAATGACCGACGCATTGGGTAAACCCCTCCGATATACCATCAACAAGACAATGATGCGCGTCGAGTTACCGGTACCCCTGAAACCCGGCCAGAAATTCATTTACAAGATCGACTGGAACTATAAGGTCACGGATCGCAAGACCGTGGGCGGCCGCGGTGGATATGAATTCTTCCCCGAAGACGGCAACTATCTGTTCACCATGACCCAATGGTATCCCCGCCTTTGCGTCTACAGCGATTTCCAGGGGTGGCAGAACAACCAGTTCACCGGCCGTGGCGAATTCGCACTGACATTCGGGAACTTCAACGTTAAAATGACCGTTCCCGCGGATCATATCGTAGGCGGCACGGGCCAGTGCCAGAACTACCAGCAGGTGCTGACCCCCGCCCAATACGTCCGCTGGCAACAGGCCCAGACGGCAAAGGAGCCGGTGGAGATCGTGACCCTCGCCGAAGCCAAGGCATCCGAAGTGAAAAAGAATAAGGCTAAAAAGACCTGGATCTTCAAGGCTGACAACGTCCGGGACTTCGCCTGGGGCTCTTCTCGTAAATTCGTCATGGACGCGATGCCGGCCTATGTCGAAGGGAAAAAGGTCATGTGCATGAGCTACTACGGCAAAGAAGCATACAACCTCTATCGCCGTTTTTCGACAAAGTGCGTGGCCCATACCATCAAGACCTACTCCCATTTCACCATCCCCTACCCCTACCCTGTTGCCCAAAGCGTAGAAGCATCCAACGGGATGGAATATCCGATGATCTGCTTCAACTTCGGCCGGACCGAAAAGGACGGCACTTACAGCGAGGCTACCAAATACGGGATGCTCGGCGTCGTTATCCATGAAGTAGGCCATAACTTCTTCCCGATGGTCATCAATAGCGACGAACGCCAGTGGACCTGGATGGACGAAGGCCTCAATTCCTTCGTTGAATACCTGACCGAAGAGCGCTGGGACAACCATTTCCCCGTCCGCGGCAAAGGTCCGGCCTGGGCCATCGTGGATTATATGAAGCTGCCGAAAGATCAGCTGGAGCCTATCATGACCAACTCGGAGAATATCGTCAACTTCGGCCCGAACGCCTATACCAAGCCCGCTACCGCCCTCAACATCCTGCGGGAAACCATCATGGGCCGGGAACTGTTCGACTATGCGTTCAAGGAATACGCCCGCCGCTGGGCCTTCAAACATCCTACTCCTGCAGATTTTTTCCGGACCTTAGACGACGCAAGCGCGGAGAACCTCGACTGGTTCTGGCGCGGCTGGTTCTACGGCATCGAACCTGTTGACATCTCCCTCGACAGCGTCAAACACCTGATCCCTGACTTTGAAAATGCCCCCCGCAAAAGAGATACGACCATAATGGCCAGTATCGACAAACCGCTGCCCGATGGCAAATTCCCCACGGATGTCTCCAAGGAACGTAACCGGGAAGACACCAGCATCCACTTCCCCACCGACGCCGACACCGCCCTGCATGACTTTTATTGGAGATATACCCGTGGCATGATCCCTTACGACACGACAAAATATCCGCAACATATCGAAGGGGTCGTCATGGGCCGTGGCGCCCAACCGGACGAACCAATGGACGACGCTACCCGCGAAAAGATCAAGTCGAAACAGTTCTATGAACTGCAATTCAGCAACAAAGGCGGTCTCGTAATGCCGATCATTATCGAGTGGACCTATACCGATGGCACCAAAGAGGTGGAACGCATCCCCGCACAGGTTTGGCGTAAGAATGAGACCCACGTAACCAAGGTCTTCGCAAAAGATAAAGAGGTCGCCAGCATCAAGCTCGACCCGTATCACGAAACGGCCGATATCGACGAAAGCAACAACAGTTGGCCCGTAGTCAGGACCGAAAGCAAATTCGAGGTCTTCAAGGCCAGACAGAACGCTCCCCGCGCCATCCCGCAGGCCAACAACCCAATGCAGTTGACCGGGAAGGACAAGAAAGCGTTTTAAACCCGATTCACCTTGCTGAGAGGCCCGTAAGCGATGCTTACGGGCTTCTTAATACCGATACCACGTCTTCTACCTCGAACAACAAACTGGAAGAGAAGATCTCTTTTAAAAAGGATACATGCCCCGACCCGATATACACCAGGATCGCTTTATCATGAGCGAAGTCGATCTGCCGCAGGATATTCGCATAGATCCGCATATTACGCCTGTAGAAGTCACTGGCCAGATCAGCCCCGGGATACTCCTGCCCCTCCCCTACCCGTGCATAAACCAGATTGTAAAGGTCAGCCCCTGAAGCGATAACTTCCGGAGTATTATTGGAGATAATGACATCCGTCAGCGTGTGGCCGGGCGGCGACTGATAATAGGCATAGATCGCGGCGATCCGCGCCGTGATCCGCCTGGCGATGCTATCCTTCGGAGTATTCAGATCGCTCAGAATATCGGCTTGATGATGCTGCACGGCATATGCCACCAGCGAGTCATAGTCGAAATCTCCGCCTGCATCGGCACAGTAGATATGCGGCAGCTTCAACAGCTTCCCCAGCCGGTATCCGACCTGGTATACCTCGTTGTTACCCAGCTCGAATTCATTTTGCAAATACAACTGATAGGTGGTATCCACATACCCTTGCCGGTCCGGCGACCATTCCACAAAAACGCGATCCGGCAAAGCCTGCGCCAGCCGTCGTGTAAGGTCATCCAGTTCTTTTTGTTTTTCCGGCGTCTTCATGTCCACCCTGGTTGTTTTGTATACGTCCCCGGAAGCCCCGTCAAAATGGAATGTCCCTACAATATATACTTTGATCTTTTGCGCCAGTGGAGCGGTCGATGGCTGGGAATGAGATCGGAGAGCTGACAACAGGAAGAATAGCAGCCCGTAAACGGCTTTTGGGTATTGATGGGGAAGTCGCATTTGCCAATATACGTCAATGGACGCTACCGTCCTGATACTTTATCTTATGTTTGGCGGCTTTTTTCTCAAACTCCAAGACCTCCTTTGGCTTGGCGACCGCTTGAGTGGAATCGGGTAACGCCCGCTGCCCGGCCTGGGATTTCTGTAATTTACCTAACTCCCATGTCTCCGTCCTGGCCATCGTCCCGGTAAGCGGGTCATAGTATTTCCAAACCCCGTCTTTTATTGCAGCTCCTTCATTCTTAACAACAACTGTCTTATACTTATCCAGATGATCGATATCCTCGATCACCAGCGTATCATATAGCTTATCCGGATTCAAAGCAACCCAGCTTTCTTCCCGTAATAAGGTCCCATTGATCCCGAAATATTGGCAAATTCCGCACTTGTTGCCCCATTTGTATTGCTCCAGGCCGATTAGATCGCCCTGCAGACTATAGAGCCGCCAGAGGCCTTCTTTGCGATTATTCTTGTAGATCCCTTCCTCTTCATACCCGGGCTCACCCCGCACCTCATCGAAATGATTCGCCCACTTCCCCTGTTTCTGATCTTTTTGATCCACGCCGTTCAGCGTGTCTCCTTTCGGCCCAATGGTATAATCCTTCAGCTGCGAATAACCGCTTAAGCTGACCAATTGTACCACAACAAGGATAAAAAGACTCCTGCGCATGCAATAAAACTAACGAAAATCATTCCAATTTATTGAGTGGCTTATATTTGCATACTCAATTGATTGACATGAAAATATACTTAAGGATCATCCTGTGTGCCCTGTGCGGGGTCAGTGGGCTCGGGGTAAATGCTCAGCAACCATCTTCCGCTGTGACGATCCGCCAACCCCCTTCCGCTGTGACAGTCCGCCAACCCCCTTCCGCTATGACGATCCGCCAAATGAAGGAAGAACTGGAAAAGTCCCCGAATCCAATCCTCTATGCAAAGCAGATCCTCAAAAAACGCTACAGGATCGATACGATCACGGTTTCCCAAACCCATCACTTCGGCGGCCTGGCCGACAGCCTGGCTTATAACGGAAAGATCAGGAAAGTTTATGGCCCCTACGGTCCGAAGGACGCCCGCTACATGGTCCAGGTGCTGAGCAAAGCGCCAAACGAATTCTATCACATCAGCCAAATATTCATCGACACCTCCTTCTTCAGCTACCGGTTCGCCGACTCCCTTGGCAACGTCATCCTGAAGAAGATCAGGGACGGCTCAGCCACCTTTGAGCAACTCGCCACCACCTACTCGCTGGGCAGAGACGCAAATGCCAGCGGCGATCTGGGCTGGATCGCCCGCGGTGCCATGTTTCCCGTCGTAGAGCACGAGATCTCTACCCATAAAAAAGGAGAAGTCTTCAAACTTTGGACCAGAGCAGGCCTCAATATCATGCGCAAGGACGACGACCCGCGGCAGGATACGGGCTTCGCATTGATGTTGCAAGTGTTTTTGTAAATTGAATGAATGGCCGGATAGGACACATTAGGCAGAGTGGCGCAACAGGATCTGCATTGCTACCCCCGTGACAATGGCAATGCCTATACTCAACAAGGTTCCGATCACCAGATATTCCGTCTTGATTTCCTGCCTGTCCTTCTCGCTAAACCGGATAATGCCTTTCGCAGCGACCAGCAGACCGATGGCCGAAAATTGTCCATGGAGGACCAAAAGCAATACGATAATCCTTTCAGCTATCCCTATCCATTTGCCCGCGTTGACAAGGGTATTGTCCGGATCGTTGATTTTTCCGCTCCAACGTCTGGTAAGTTCGCCGATAAGAATACCTGCAGGCGTTGTCACAAAAACGAAAGCCGCCAATCCGATCCACATGCGGCTGTCCGAATCCATCCGCCGGCGCAGATCATCCCAAATGCCCCAGTACCGGAACGTTATCAGCCAACAACTAACGATAACACCCAGGTGCAGCAATTGATCGATCACGAAATATCTTATTGCACGCGGGCGGTACGATTTCCACACGTCGATAACGAAGTGTGTGATCAGAATAACAAGCGCCACTCCCCAATAACGCCAGCCCATGAAAAGATAGGCCAGACCTGCTGTCAACATTACATGCAGGTATAGTTTGGCGGATGTGAAATGCTTCTCCCTGCGGTCTTTCACCCAACCGGCAGGTTGCAGGATGAAATCGGTAAGCAGATGCGATAGGATGAGCTTGATCAACCAAATGATTCCGGGTATCATGTTAATAGTTTGATTACTTGCTCATATTGTTGCAAAATTCTTTCGATCTCCGGCCATCTGCCGGCATTGGCCAGCTCGGATATTGTGCTCTTGGCTTTTTCGCGGGATATGGTCAGTTGCTGCTGTGTTACTCCCTGCAATAACTCGACAATAACGTCCGCCTGCTTTCCTGTCATTTGGAGGAAGATACTATCCAGGTAATCTGCCATTGTTTGCAAACCGATATTGGCGATTTCGTTGCTGCAACTGATGGCCAGGCGTCGTTCTGTTCTTTCCAGCTCGTCCAGGCCTCTGCCCGATAGTAAGAACGCTTCTCCTTTTGCGGACCCCAAGGCTCGAATGGGTACATCTATTTCTCCAATTCCTATTCCGATCCGGATATCCCCCCTTACTGTCGTGTCGTCTTTTGACGTGATTTTGATAGCTACCGCTCGGCAGGCCAAGGCTAAATGGAGCGCTTTGGAAGGCTCTTCGATATAGGCCTGGAAACTGTCCCCGCGGTAGAATTCATGGGAATGCCGCTTCAGGAACTTGCCCAGTAATAGCCCCAATTCAAAGCGTACATTGGCCTCTATGGGCGGGGACAGTTTGGTGGAGTTTACAATATCGGCGGTCAGAACCGCACCTATCGTTGTCTTCGGATTGTTCATTATCTAAGTTCGGCATTTTTACCGAACTAAGCCAAAGTTCGGCACTTTTACCGAACAATCCAAAAGTTCGGCACTTTTACCGAACCATAAACATTCCTTTAGTGTTCCTGTTTTAAAGAAAGAACTGCAAGGCCAGTTCGTACCCCTTCAGTCCAAGACCGGCAATCGTGCCCTTTGCCTTGGCCGAAACATGGGACAACCGGCGAAACTCCTCACGGGCATTGACATTGCTGATATGCACCTCGATGACCGGCGCCTTGATGGCGGCAATCGCATCGCCGATAGCTATTGACGTATGCGTATAGCCGCCGGGATTCAATAGGATCCCATCCGATGAGAATCCGACCCGTTGCAGTTCATTGATCAGCTCTCCTTCCACATTACTCTGGAAATGGCTGAAAATAATCGCGGGATATTTCTTCCGCAGTTCTTCATAATACTGCTCGAAAGTCTGGCTGCCATACACCTCGGGCTCCCTGGTACCCAACAGGTTCAGATTCGGGCCGTTGATGATGGCGATATGCATAAGCTAAGAATTATTTTTGATCAATTGGATGAAATCATCGAACAGATAACGGCTGTCATGCGGCCCCGGCGTTGACTCCGGATGATATTGCACCGAAAAGGCCGGCCGGTCCTTCAACCGGATGCCTTCGATCGACTCGTCGTTCAGGTTGACATGCGTTACCTCCACATTTGGAGCCGTTCGCACCGCCTCCGGATCAACCCCGAACCCATGGTTTTGCGTGGTGATCTCACAACGCCCCGTAACCAGGTTCTTTACCGGATGATTGAGCCCGCGATGCCCATGATGCATCTTGAAAGTGGGAATATCATTCGCCAGCGCCAGCAGCTGATGACCCAGACAGATACCAAACAACGGCTTCTTCTCTTTCAGTATCTCCCTGACCGTAGGAATGGCATAATCCATCGGCGCCGGATCCCCGGGGCCATTGGAAAGGAAATATCCGCTGGGCCGGAACTCCCGGAGCCGGGACAACGGCGTTTTCGCCGGAAACACTTTAACATAAGCCCCTCTTTCCACCATGCACTGCAGGATATGCTGTTTGACGCCAAAATCGAGTACCGCTATGCGGATAGCCGAGGCGGGATCACCTACCTCATACTCTTTGTCGGTACTGACCACCGAAGCCAGTTCCAGCCCGTCCATACAGGGAGTGGCTGCCAGCACCGACTTCAATTCTTCCAGATCGCTTATCTCGGAGGAGATTACACAGTTCATCGCCCCTTTGACCCGGACATGCGCAACCAACGACCGGGTATCTACCTCCTCGATACAAACGATGTTATTTGCCTTCATATACTCATCCAGGCTGCCTTTTGCCATCAACCTCGAGAACTGCTCCTCGAGGTTCCGTCCGATAAGCCCCCTGATCTTCACACCTGCCGACTCCACATCGCTGTCCTTCACCCCATAATTACCGATATGCACGCTGTTCATGATCAATACCTGCCCATAATAGCTGGGATCGGTAAAGACCTCCTGGTAACCCGTCATACCGGTATTGAAGCAGATCTCGCCGGAAGTAGTGCCTCGCTTGCCAAAGGCCTTGCCATAATGAACGGTACCATCTTCGAGCAACAGGATCGCGGAAGCAGGAGAAATGTTAGACATGTAGGATGAAAAATTTTGCGAAATTACAAATTATCAATAAAAAAGGCCGGACTTTTTGCAAAGCCCGGCCCGGATATCATATAGAAAGACGATTGACCTATTCTGCCCCCTTCTCTCCTGTCTTCTCCTCTTTGGCAGCGGCTTTCTCTTCCTTCGGAACGGCGGCCTTGGCAGTCCCTTCAGCAGCAGCCTTCTTCCGGCCACCTGCCCGGCGGGTCCGCTTGCCAGTCGTCTCCTTGGCTTCGCCTTTACCTTTCCCATAGATCTCATTGAAGTCCACCAGCTCGATCAGCGCAGTTTCAGCGTTGTCGCCAACCCGGGCGCCCAGCTTGATGATCCGCGTATATCCCCCCGGCCGGCCCGCTACCTTGGCGGCAACCGTAGAGAAAAGCTCGTTGACGGCTTCCTTATCCTGCAGATAGCTGAATACTACCCGGCGCTGATGGGTCGTATTATCCTTCGCTTTGGTGATCAGAGGCTCTACATAGGTTCGCAGGGCCTTCGCCTTCGCCAGTGTAGTGACGATCCGCTTATGCGCGATCAGCTGGCTGGCCAGATTGCTCAGCAACGCACTGCGATGAGCGGCAGTCCGGCCTAAATTGTTGATTTTGTCTCCGTGACGCATGACTGTTAGATTTAAACCTTACACCGTGTCAGGAATTGTAAGGCTGTATGAAAAAAAGAGCTGCTTATTCATCATCCACCTTGAGCTTGCCAAGGTCCATCCCGAAATGCAAACCCCGCTCACCCAGAACCTGCTCGATCTCAGCCAAAGACTTCTGCCCGAAATTGCGGAACTTCATCAGATCCTCCTGCTCATAGGTCACCAGTTCGCTGAGACTATTGATCTTAGCGGCTTTCAGACAGTTGAAGGCACGTACGGAAAGATCGAGGTCTTCCAGCGGCGTTTTCAGGATCTTGCGAAGCTGAAGCGTTTGCTCGTCAACGAGGTCTTCCTTTTTCTCCTCCTTATTGTCAAAAGTGATGTTCTCGTCCGTAATGATCATCAGATGCTGGATCAGAATGCGCGAAGCTTGTTTGACAGCCTCTTCCGGATGGATCGTACCATCGGTCGATACCTCCATGATCAGCTTCTCGAAGTCCGTGCGCTGTTCCACACGCGTATTCTCGATGGAATATTTCACATTCTTGATCGGCGTAAATATCGCATCGGTAGGAATATAGCCAAATGGCGCATCTTTCGGCTTGTTGTCCTCCGCAGGAACATAGCCACGGCCCTTGCCGAGCGTGATCTCAATATCCAGCTTGGCGGAAGAATCCAGCGTACAGATCAGCAGGCCCGGGTTCATGACTTCGAAGCTGGGCAAATGCTCACCCAAAGTACCGGCCGTGAATTCGGTCTTGTTCTTCAGGCTCAACGTTACCTTTTCCTGCGTCACTTCATGTTCAACCTTTTTCTTGAAACGAACCTGTTTCAGGTTAAGGATGATTTCCACCACGTCCTCCGTAACGCCTTTCAACGTAGCAAATTCATGATCTGCTCCTTCGATCTTAACCCCAACGATCGCATACCCTTCAAGCGAGCTCAGCAATACCCTGCGTAACGCATTGCCGATCGTTACGCCATATCCCGGCTCCAAAGGACGGAATTCGAATTGAGCTTCAAAATCTGTCGCTTTTTGAAGGATGATCTTGTCTGGTTTCTGGAAATTTAAAATGGCCATATTTAAATTTACGATTTAGCTTTTTAAAACGCCGGCGCACCCCTTCCGGAGGCGTCTTCGTCATTACTTGGAATACAACTCAACAATTAACTGCTCCTTAATGTTCTCCGGCACGCTTTCCCGCTCAGGATACGCGATAAATGTCCCCTTGAACTCAGCTTCCGACCAGTCCAGCCAGTTGAACTTGACGTTCTTCCCGCGGATCTGACTGGTGAGCCCGGTATTGCCGCGCGTGGATTCCTTGAGGCTGATGATGTCGCCCGGCCGAAGCTGGAACGAAGGAACATTGACCACCTCACCATTCACCGTAATATGCTTATGCGCCACCAGCTGGCGTGCCGCCGGACGCGAAGGGGCAATACCCAGCCGGAAGACCGTGTTGTCCAGACGGCTCTCCAAAAGCTTGATCAGGTTCTCACCCGTTACGCCTTTCCGCCGGTTGGCCTCGTCGAAGGTCTTGCGAAACTGACGCTCCAGTACCCCGTACGTGTACTTTGCCTTCTGCTTTTCCTTCAGCTGCAAGGCATACTCCCCGGGAGCCTTACGCTTCTTGGTACCACCATGTTGACCCGGAGGATTACTGCTCTTCGTTAAATACTTGCCATTCCCGAGAATGGGCTCGCCAAAAATGCGGGAGATTCTGGTCTTGGGACCTGTGTAACGTGCCATAACGTATTTGTTAGATTTTTAAGTTCCCGGGATAAGCTTATCTAAAAATCTTAAAATTGAAGCTTACCCGGCTTTATTTAATAAAAACTATACCCGACGCTTCTTCGGCGGACGGCAACCGTTATGCGGCAGCGGCGTCACATCCTTGATCATTACCACCTCAATGCCATTGTTAGCCAACGCCCGGATAGCGCTTTCACGCCCCGAGCCCGGTCCCTTCACATAAACGTCCACCTTCTTCAGGCCGGCGTCGAGCGCCGCCTTGGCTGCATCCGAAGAAGCCATCTGAGCAGCATAAGGAGTGTTCTTCTTGGAACCCTTGAATCCCATCTTGCCCGCGCTGCTCCAGGAGATGACCTGGCCATTCTTGTTGGTGAGACTGATAATGATGTTGTTGAAGCTGGCGGTGATATGGGCATCCCCATAAACATCCACCTTGACGATCCTTTTCTTTGCAGAAGTCTTTGCTGCACTTGCCTGAGCTTTTGCCATACGCTTTAAATGAGGTAGTCTTTTTTGCGAACCGCAGTCCGCATTGTTATACAAACCATCCCGTTTTACCGGGAACCGGATCAGCCCTCCGCTTGCACCCCGCATCCGCAACTGATCCTATGAACGGTGCATATACTGACATACGCCGGCTATCGCCAGCTTATGTTCAATTACTATTTCTTGGCTACTTTCTTCTTGCCGGCAACCGTCTTCCGCTTGCCCTTGCGCGTACGGCTGTTGGTACGCGTCCGCTGACCACGGACCGGTAACCCCTTCCGATGCCGAAGCCCCCGATAACAGGCGATATCCAGCAACCGCTTGATATTCATCTGCACCTCGGAACGCAACGCACCTTCCACCTTGAACTCATTGGTAATGATATTCCGGATGGCATTCAGCTCCTCGTCATTCCACTGGTTCACCTTCTTGTCGAAATCGATACCAGCAGTATTGAGAATGTACTGGGCAGTGGAACGACCGATGCCATATATATAGGTCAGTCCGATCTCTCCTCTTTTATTTTTTGGTAAGTCTACACCGGCAATACGAGCCATATTCTTGTTTTACTTTTTTATTCGGTTATTAACCCTGCCGTTGCTTGAAACGGGGGTTCTTCTTGTTGATAACATAGAGCTTGCCCTTTCTCCTCACGATCTTGCAATCGGCACTACGCTTCTTAATGGATGCACGAACTTTCATGAGTTATTTGTCTTTTTAATGGTATCATGCAGTCGGCTTCGCCTCGTGTCATGACTATATTTATTTATACCTGAATATGATCCTTCCTCTCGTCAAGTCATAGGGGCTCATCTCCACACCAACCTTATCCCCTGGCAAGATCCTTATATAATTCATCCTCATTTTCCCAGAGATGGTGGCCAGTATTTCATGACCATTTTCCAATTTCACCTTGAACATCGCATTGGACAAGGCTTCCAGAATGATGCCATCTTGTTTGATGAGTGCTTGTTTCGCCATACAGTTTTTGGGAGCGCAAAGATAGGAATAAATTGAATTACAATCAAAAAATAACTAGATCTTTATGCCCCGGCCTTGAATAATGCCCGGTCCGGCCTGAACAACAGCCGCCCAGCCAAAACAACGGCTATTTCGGCAAAAGATTAGATTTTTTACTAAAATATTCGAATCTTTTATCCCCCCGACCTTAATGGGCCGAAATGGCCGAAGTCCTGGCCAGATCTACCTTCGTCATCTGATGATAATGATTCTGAAGCTCATGTACCGCCAGCTCCCGCGCGATATGCCGGCGATCTTCCCGATACCACATCTCAAAATTGGAGAAATTCCCATTTTGGGACAAAAGGATCCGGAATGGCCCCTTCATGTACTTTATCTTCCCATCGGGCATATCCTGCCGCTCAAACCCGAATTGCAGCAGTTGCCCCTCATCTACCGCAATACCGTCCAGATCCTTGGGACTATACCAGAAATCCTGGGCGGTCGTCTGTACATCGACCTGCTTTTCATCGCCATTCAACCCGATCACCTCCCCTTCCATCCGCTGGCCGTTATACTCGACCAGCACAAGGTCCCCCATCCTTAATTCATGAAACTGGATCATATGGAATCGTTTTTGTTTTTCCCAATTTACGGGATTTTCCGCCGAATTCCAATCCCCCGCCACCCCCCATGTCCCCTCCCCTTCTACCGATTATACACTGCCTTGCCGCCGGAATAAGTCCCCACCACTTGGGTCTGCAATACCTCGGCCGCCCCTACCTTCATCAGATCCTTATCCAGGATCACAAAATCCGCTCGCTTCCCCGGCTCCAGACTTCCGATCTCCTTTTCCAGACAATCCGCCCGCGCCGCCCAGATCGTCATCCCCCGTATCGCTTCCTCGCGCGTCAACGCATTCTCCGGCTGAAATCCACCTGCGGGATACCCCCTGGCATCCACCCGGAAGACCGCTGCCAGGAAAGTCTTGAACGGGCTGATATCCTCTACCGGAAAATCCGTCCCCAACGGTAACCACCCATTCTCTCCCAACAGCCGCTTATATGCATATGCGCCTTTCAGCCGCACCGGCCCGAGACGGTCCCCCGCCCAATACATATCGCTCGTGGCATGCGTGGGCTGCACCGATGGGATGATCGAGCTCTTCCCGAAAAGATCGAAATCCGCATCATCGATCACCTGAGCGTGCTCGACCCGCCACCGTTTGTCATTTTTCCCATGCAAGTATTTACTATAGACAGTAAGGATCATCCGATTACCGGAATCTCCGATAGCATGCGTGCAGAACTGCCAATCCGTGCCGATAAGCCGTGCAGCGAGCGAATCGAAATGCGCCGGGTCGCTCAGCAGAAATCCCCGCCATCCCGGCTGGTCGCTGTACGGCTGCAGCAGACAGGCGCCGCGACTGCCAAGGGCCCCGTCCGCATACGCCTTCACGCCTTTAACATACAGCAGATCTGTCTTATAGGGCCCCTTCGGCAGATAATAATCCAGGTCTTCCTTATTGTCCCGGACCATGACATAGATCCGCATCTTTAATATCCCCGCCTTTTGCAGCGAATCGAGGCCCTCGATCTCCCGGCGGCCAAGCCCCGGCTCTGTCACCGTTGTCAGTCCTTGCCGCTGACAACGCCGCTGCGCGGAATCCATCCGCTCCCTGAACTCAGTGGCCGTCATTTCGGGGATGGTCCGACGCATCAGCCGCTGGGCATTGTCGATAAGGATCCCCGTTAGCTTCCCATTTTTCGTTTCGACCACGCCGCCCTCCAATGTTTCGCCGGGGTGAATGCCCGCCATCTCCAGCGCCTTCGCATTGGCGATCATCGCATGCCCATCCACCCGGCCCAACACTACCGGTGTCGTCGGAAATGCCTGATTCAGTAAAGTATTGTCCGGAAATTTCTTGTCGGGGAATTTGTTCTGATCCCAGCCCAGGCCCATGACCCAGGGCAAGCCCGGACGAGCAGCGGCAAATTCTTTCACCCGTCGTACCACCTGTTCAAAACTCGTGCTGCCATACAATAAAGCCGTGAATAGCGAATTACCATATTCGACAAAATGCCCGTGCGCGTCGATAAACCCCGGATACACCGCCTTGCCACCCAGGTCCACCGTCGCCGCAGCCGTATAGCCGCCCTGGATATCCGCATTCGAGCCCGCCATAAGTACCTTTCCATCCTTTACGGCCATCGCCTCCGCCACCGAAAAGGCGCTGTCCACCGTGTAGACCACCCCGTTAATAAGGATCAGGTCCGCCGCCTGTTTGGAATGACAGGAGACCATGGCAGCGACACCAAAAATGAAGCACAATTGCGCAGGATAAAATTTCATCTGCAGTCGGGTTTTCCCGAATATACGCCAAATCCGCTCTATTCCGCCCAGCTCATCGTGTACCCCCCATTCTCGATCTCCAGGGCGTCGGCAGTCAGCATGAGCGGATGGAATGTATCGACCATTACCGCCAGCTCCTTCGTTTCCTTTGCCCCGATACTCCGCTGAACAGCTCCGGGATGCGGCCCATGCGGAATGCCCCCCGGATGAAGCGTGATCATTCCCTTCGTCACATTCTTCCGGCTCATAAAGTCGCCGTCGACATAATAGAGAACTTCATCGCTGTCGATATTACTATGATTATAAGGAGCCGGGATCGACAAAGGATGATAATCGAACAACCGCGGACAGAAAGAACAGACCACGAAATTCCGGCCTTCAAAGGTTTGATGAACGGGCGGCGGCTGATGGACCCGGCCGGTGATCGGCTCGAAATCATGGATACTGAATGCAAACGGATAACAACACCCGTCCCAACCGATAACGTCGAAAGGATGATGCGCGTAATGGATGCCATACATCTGCCCCTTCTTCTTCGTGCGAATAAGGAAATCGCCCTTTTCATCACGCGTCGTAAGCGACTGCGGCCCCCGGATATCCCGTTCGCAATACGGCGAATGCTCCAGTAACTGCCCGTATGGGCTTAGATATCTCTTCGGATACCGGATCGGACTGAAGGACTCGACGATGAACAGCCGGTTGTCTCCATTGTCAAACCGGATCCGATGGATCGTCCCCCGCGGCACGACAAGATAATCGCCATAACCGAACGACAATTCCCCATACATCGTCTCCAGCACCCCTTTGCCCGCATGAATGAAGATCAGCTCATCCGCATCCGCATTCTTGTAGAAATAATCTTCCATACTGCGCTCCGGCGCAGCCAGCACGATATGGCAGTCGCTATTGACGAGCACCGCCCTCCGGCTTTTCAGATAGTCATCCGCCGGCGGTATCCGGAATCCCTCGAAACTCCGATGCTTCAGCATCCGGTCCTCCGCTATCCGCGGTTCAACTCTATAAGGCTCATCCGTTCCGATGATCTCCGTCGGTGGATGGCAATGATACAACAGCGAATAATCATTGGAAAAACCTTCAGTAGAGAAGAGCTGCTCCGAATATAATGATCCATTCTCCTGTCGGAATTGTGTATGACGTTTATGAGGAACCGTCCCCAACGAAAAATAGTGCGGCATAATTTGTAATTTGCGGACCGCGTCCAGCTTCCTAAAATTAGCTAAAACTTCCCGATTAACCATCCTTATGCTCCGGATCGGCCTTTTATCCGATACACACCATTTTCTTGACGAAGCCATTTTCCGTCACTTCGAATCCTGCGACGAGATCTGGCACGCCGGCGACTTCGGTGCCGCGGATATCCCCCGGCGTTTGGCCGGTTTCCGCCCCTTGCGCGGTGTATATGGTAATATCGACGGCCAGGACATCCGCCAAACTTATCCCGAAAAACTTCGGTGGCGATCTGAAGGGATCCAAATCCTGATGACCCATATCGGCGGCTACCCCCCACGCTACAACCCGACGGTCTTACAGGAACTGCGAAAGGATCCGCCCCACCTTTTCATCTGCGGACACTCGCATATCCTTAAGATCATGTATGATGAAAAGTTGAAATGCCTTTATATGAATCCGGGCGCAGCCGGCAGGCAAGGATGGCACCAGGTCCGTACCCTCATCCGCTTTACCATCGACGGATCGGACATGAAGGATTGCCAGGTGATCGAACTGGGCAAACGCTAATCAAAATATCGTAGTTTTATTGCAAAGGACCCGTCTTACATGCTCAACACATTCTCCTCCGGCACCTTCCACTCCCGCTGTGACGCGCTGGCTGAATGCGACGCCGACCTGGCGGACATTATCCTCTCACATGGCTACCCGCCAATGTGGAACCGCCCTAATACCTTCGAAACCCTCGTTCACTTTATCCTCGAACAACAGGTCTCGCTGGCCTCCGCGCTGGCCGCCCTCAATAAACTGCGCGAATACATCCGCGAGATCACCCCGCATAACGTTCTTCGGCTTTCCGATGAAGAGCTCAAAGCGTGCTATTTTAGCCGCCAAAAGACCGGCTACGTAAGATATCTGGCTGAATCGGTGGTAAATGGGCAAATGGACCTGGATACATTCCCCGGACTATCTGACGATGAAGTTCGCACGACCCTCACCTCGCTGAAAGGCATCGGGAACTGGACAGCCGACGTATACCTCATCTTTGTCCTCCGGCGCGCCGATATCTTTCCACTCGGCGACCTCGCCGCTGTCAACGCATTGAAGCGGGTGAAACGTCTCCCCAAAGACACGCACCGCGACGCGCTCCTGCCGGTCATCGACCGGTGGAAACCCCATCGGACGATCGCCACCATGCTGCTATGGCATTACTATCTGTCTACAGGTACTCGAGGATCTTAGCCCGAAGCTCGTTCGGCTTGAACGGTTTGCTGACGAAATCATTCATCCCGCAATCCATGATCTCATTGATGATCTCATTCTTCGGTGAAGCGGTTACCGCAATGATCGGCACGTCCTTGAAATGCTTCCGGATCTTCCGGGTGCAGGCAAAACCATCCAGCACCGGCATCTGCACATCCATCAGGATCAGATCATATTTCTTCCTCGCAACGAATTCAAGCGCCTGCCGCCCATCTACTACAAGGTCGATCTCGCCCCCCCAGCCGGTAATGAAACGCCTGGCAATATTGGCATTGAACAGGTTGTCTTCCGCCAGCAGGATACGCTTGTTCCTGAATTGCTCATTCGTCCGCGACACGGTCTTTGGCGAAGGCGCCGCAACATTGGCCTCGCTCACCTCACCTCGTTGCAGCACTACGCTGAAATGGAAGGTCGACCCCTTCCCCGGCTTACTGTCAACCAGGATTGTGCTACCCATCAGCTCGACCAGCTTGATCGAAATGGATAACCCCAGGCCTGTACCGCCATACAGCCGGGTCGTATCACTGTCTGCCTGCGTGAACTGCTCGAAGATCTTCTCCTGCTTTTCCCGCGGGATCCCAATACCGGTATCCATCACCGAAAACCGGGCTTCAAAAGAGTTTCCGCGCTCCTCCGTCATCTCCACCTTTAGCTTGACCGATCCCACCTGTGTGAATTTGATCGCATTGCTGATGAGATTGTTCAACACCTGTGACAACCGGAAATTATCCCCTTTAACGAAGAATGGTATGCGCTGATCCAATTCGACGTCGAAAACGATCCCCTTTTCCCTGGCCTTATAACTGAACGATTGGTAAAGGCTTTGAGCCAGCTCACGAAGATTGAAGTCGATGGCCGACAATTCGATCTTCCCCGAATCGAGTTTGGTAAAGTCGAGGATATCGTTGATGATATGCAAAAGGCTTTCACCGGAAAATTGTAAGGTCCGTAAGTCTTCTTGCTGATCCTCGCGCGGCTGGTTCATCATTAGCAGGTGGGCAATGCCGATCACCGCGTTCAATGGCGTCCGCAGCTCATGACTCATCACACTCAGGAACTGCGATTTTGCCTTGGCCGCCTGCTCCGCTTTCTCTTTCATTTGAACCAGCTCCTGCTCCCGTTGCTTGCGGTTCGAGATATCCCTGATAAAACCGTTGTAATAGAATTCCTGCTCATTATGAATGGCCGTGACAGCCAGTTCCATCGGGAATTCGATCCCGCTCTTCCGGATCCCCGTCAGCTCCAGTCGCTGGTTGAGGATATGGAAATCGTTGGGGTCGAGAAAAAGCTCGAACCCTGTTCCGTCCGGACGACGGGCTGCCGGGGGGATGATCGTCTCCATCAGGGTACGTCCTTTCACCTCTTCCTCGGTATAGCCGAATATTTCCGTTGCAGCCTTGTTCCAGTGAATGATATGCCCATCCTGATTGGTAATGACAATGGCGTCCAGCGCTGAAGAGATCACACTGCCCAGCATCAGCTCATTCTTCCGCAACAATTTTTGCGTAGCCTCATTCTCTTTGATCTTCTGATCGAGCGCTATATTCAGCTGCTCGGATTCAGCCAGCTTCTCCAAAAAGATCTGTTCGATCTGCGCCTGGGAGAAGATGCCCAAATGCTCCCGGTCGACGATCTCCTTTGGGATCAGCGTCAACATGTGCGGAAACATCTCCAGCTCCTTGTAACGGGACGAGAACGTCTCATAGGTCTTCTCGAAGATCTTCCCCGCCAGCGCATCGCCATAGTTGCCGCTGACGAATTGAAATGCGTCAAAACTCAGGAATTGCAGCTTCCGGAAGGTCTCCGGATCGCTCATTTGCTCTTCCAATACCGCCAGTTCGCGCATTTTTCGATCAAAATATCCGTCCCCCGCACGTCCGAACTTGTCCCGAACGGCGTCCAGGAAGGTTTGCAGGAATTGGATGGCCAGCGTATTCTTTTGTTCCGTTTCGCTGACGAATAAGACATTGAAGATCGACCCTTCATTCAATAAGGCGGGGAAGCGTTGCCGGATAGCCTCCCGCAACGGCCTTCGGGTGAGCTTTTCAGATAGTTCGAAAGAAGTTAGATATTTTTCAAATAACAGATAGGCATGAAATACTTCCTCCGCATCTTTCTTCGCCGCCTTGTACCCCAGTTGGATCAGTTGCTGCGCATTGGCCGGCATCGTGATGCAACCGATAAGGAACTCGAACAACGATTGATATAACGCGGACTGATCTTCCGCCCTCGGTAGGACCGAAGATCTTCCCATTCCTTTCAGGAAGTTCTTGAGCATGTGTTCCGACCGGGCTATGCCCCTTTGCTGGCCTTATAAATAGAGTAGAACCCCAGTCCGGACAGCCCCCAGGTTACCACCAGCGCGACGAACCATGCAATGGAACCGCTAACCGAACCCATAAGCGACTTGAAGATATTGATCCCATAGTAGTGTTCGATCTGCATATGCAAATGCCCGATCGCCATGACAAGGAAACCCCAGGCCATGAAAGTCATCCCCCTTCCGAACTTACCGCCCTTTAGAGCATAAGCCGTCAGAAAAGCAAACAGGACCGCGATAAAGAGAAAAGGTAATTCCATCACGCCAAACCAATAGCTCATGTTGCTCGCATGAGCGGCGCCTGCCGCATTGCTCACCTGCATCAGACTGCAATTCACCTGGCATCGGGCGGCAGGAGAAGAAACGGCGATCACCCCAATAGTGATGATCAGGAGCATTAAGGGTCGAAAATTTTTCATGACAATATGGATTTTTGAACAATAAATTGGCGGTTTTTCCCGTATGGATAAGGTCAGACCCTTCTTAACGGGAGAGCAACCGATAGAAAATGTGACATAAGTACTTAACGCATAGCGAAAAAAAAAATTGCAGATATGCAAAAGATCCGACCCCCGTTCGTCTTCGACGAAAACCTTAACTCCTCCTTCCTCCAGGAACTCTTCGAGGGCGATACTAAATACGCAGAAGCCGTCTTTGAAGATTTTCTCAAAGACCTCCCGGTATATTGGGAACGCGTGGAAAACGCTTACCATAACAGGAATCTTCCCACTCTGGGAACAAGCGTCCACACTTGCAAAACTTTATTCGGTTACGTCGGTTTTACGGATCTTCAGGAGCTTTGTCAACAATTCGAGAACAAATGTTCCGTTAATAGCCCGGAAGAATTACGAGTGGACTATATTCTTCTCATTCAAAGAAAAGAACGGGCTCAGCACATCATAGAAAAAGAATATGCCAGGCTTAGGCTCTTCAACGGAGATACGGATTAAGGATCGCTTATTTGGATTAAGGAAATGAAACTTTCTTGCATCATAGTAGAAGACATCCAGATCGCCGCCGACTTCCTTCGGAAGTTCTGCGAGAAAAGCGATCTCGTCGAAGTAAAAGGGCATTTCCTCAATGTGATGGACGCCCTCGAATTCCTCGACCAGGAAAGAGTGGACCTTCTTTTCCTCGATGTGGAAATGCCCGGCGCCAACGGCTTCGAATTGCTCGACCGCCTTACCTATTCCCCGATGATCGTTCTGACTACCTCCAAGACCGAGTACGCCTTCAACGCGTTCCAATACCACGTGAACGACTACCTGAAAAAGCCCTTTACCTACAAGCGTTTCCTGGAAGCCATCGGCAAACTACAGCAACAGTCGGCCGAGACCGCTCCCGCCCAGCCAGCTACGAGCTCCGCTAACCCGGACGTCGAATTCCTCTTCATCAAAGCCGATGATAAGCTGACGAAAGTCAGAAAAGACGACATTCTTTTCCTCGAAAGCATGCGTGATTATGTTAAATTCGTCACCTCTGCCAAGAACTACGTCACCTATAGCACGCTGAAGAATATGGAAGAAAAATTGAATGGTCAAACGTTCCTGAAGGTCCACCGCTCCTATATTGTCAACCTTAGCAAGATCGACGACATCCGCGGAAACACTATCTATATCCTTGGCAATCAAATTCCCATCGGAAAAGGCCATAAGGAAGATCTGGAGGCCCGCCTCAACATTCTATAGGTCACCCATAGCCGGCCTGCGCATGGCTTTAATCCGCTCGTCGGGCATTTCCTTCTTTCGTCGGGCAAAACCACGCCTTAGTCGAAAAAGTTTCCTCCCCCCCTCACTCTTTTACATCTTTGTATCAGCAAGCAACGATGTCCGAATCCGAAAAACCAGAACGTCCAAATCCAGTATCACAATCCAATCAATCCCCTGAAAACCGAAATCCAAACCGAATGACCCGTATTTGATCCGTATCCTGAAGAACCCGCGTCCAATCATCTTTGAAAACCCACCACTATCCACCGTCCTTGAAAGCCACACCGTAGTCCATCATCCGAAAAACCTAAAGCAGGGGCAAACCCGAAAATGTGAAATCCGTCCAAATGATTCCGTTCTGACCGATCCCTCAAGCCTGAAACTGAAAGATCGTTGGCCCTGACAAAAAAATTGCCGCCATGGAGTACCGTGGCGGCTTTGTTATTTTAACCAGCCTACTATAGCCAGGGTCTTCCCACCCCCGTCCTGAACGGCCAGGGAATCGTAACCAGGATAATGATCAGCGCCACCAGGAACAGCCAGAAGGCTCTTTTAAACTTAGCGGCGTCGGAGATACTCTTTTTCGCTACACCCCGCCCGATCGTGATCAGTACGATCGCAATCAACATCCCCACAAAATGCTCCACCACCCAGTATCGCATAACCGCATTTTTCATGACCACTCCCATCCCGGAATCCCGGACAAGCGCCAGCCCGAACGAACCAAACAACCACAGCGCCAGCCCAAGCAATAAAGTCGTGTGCGCGGAAATCAGCAGGAACAATCCCAACTTGCGGTCCCCGTCGGAATAGGGCCGGCCCGAGCGCATGCCCGTGTAACTCTGAACGATAGCAGCCAATAACAGAAGGAGGATCACCCAGCGAAGAAGACTGTGCAGGAACAAAATGATAGCCATGCCCAAATCTACAACAGCGCTTCCATTATGCGGCCGGGTGGGAAGAATTTCCCATTGCGGGACTGACTAAATAGAAATACTTAGCAATTTTAGTTTGATTATCAATGTATTATATTAATGGCACTATTTTGTATATCAATTGCCATCCTATATCCATTTGTTAAAAGCTAAGACCCAATTTCCCAATGAGACCTTTATCAACGCGCCTTGTAGCCGTACTCTTACTGGTCGCCTTCTCGCAGGCAGTCAGCGCACAAACGACGACATACCCGATCACCGCCAGCGTCAGCACCTCTGCCTTCCCTGCTATCAGCAGTTGTACCAACTGTATCTTCAATCTCAGCCCCGGTGTGGTCCTTACCGTCAACTCAAACGTCAGCTGTACTAACTGCACGTTTAACGGCGGCACCGTTATTATGAACAGCGGTTCCATCGCCCTGAAATTACCGGTAAGCTTCGACAACGATACCGTCATCATCAACACGTCGATCAATCCTCAAAGCATGAACTTCAGCGGGGATAGCGTTGCCATCAATGCTAAAGTAAATTATTCCCTTGGGGGAACGACGATCAGCAACAGCCACATCTCCGTGAACGGGCAGCTTTCATTCAGCTCCGCTACCCTGACCAATGACTCGATCCACCTGAATGCCGATATGTCCTTCTCCAATGCGACCGACGCCTTTTCCGGCGACCATGTCGATGTGGCTAACGGCGTGACGCTTTCCACCGAGGCGGCAACCTACACTAACTCCGTTTTTGCATTTAACGGCAACGCTCAATTGAAGGACGCCAATGGCCTGACTTCGACCGGTACGAGCTGGTACCTGAACCAAACCTCTTCCATTACGTCCAATTCATCGACCTCCTTTACCTCGAGCACCGTGGTAATGACCGGGACCAATAGCTTTAGCGCCAGCAACGCATTACCTGTCACCAACAGCGATATCACCATCGATGCAGGTTCTTCCCTGACCGCTTCTTCGCTTACAGTTACGGGCGGCGCCATCGATAACGGCGGGACGCTGAAAAGCAGCAACGCCGTTACCCTCACCGGAGACACGCTCAGCATGAGCGGAACCTCGACCATCTCGGCCTCCTCCTTCTCGGCCTCCAATAACGGCAGCATAAACGGTTCGGTTACCATGAGCGGCACCTCCTCGATCACCAGCAGCAATGCCGTCACCTTCTCCGGTACAAATGTGAACATGAGCGGCAGTTCAACGATGACCGGTTCATCCGGATCCGCCGCCACCGATACACTCTCCATGTCCGGTAATGCTTCTATAACCGTTACGAATAACTTTGCCGTAAATGGCAGCGACGCCTCACTGGGCGGCAACTCCGTACTTTCAGCCGGTTCCGTCACGGTCGAGAACACCGGCTTTATCCTGATCGGCGACAATTCGGGCGGCAATGCCCATCTGCTTTCCAGGAATCAGTTACAGGTGTTGGATCATTCTTCCATTTCCATCGACGGCCACAACAACTATTTCCAAACAAATGCCAATAGCATTCAGACAGCCTCCGGCAATGTCCCGATCACTTCGACAACCGGCAGTTGCGGCGGCTCAGGCGAAAATTCGTGCGCCATGGGAAAAGTCTATGGCTGCGCGACCATGAACAGCGGCGGCGCCGCCGGGTGTGTCTCTTTGGCTCTCGCCGATGTATCGCTGACCGCCAAGCTTGCCGGCGCCGATGCGGTCAACCTGTCCTGGACCGACGCCAGAAGCAATACCGCCGTCAATTACCTCGTGCAGCGCAGCGCCGGGAATAACGAATGGACAACCCTGACCACCATTGACGCAAATGCCTATACGGACGACTATCAATTCGAAGACCGGAACACTCCCGCCGGAACTCTCGGCTATCGCATTGCCCGCACCGATCGCGACGGCGACACCGAATACTCGACGATCTCCGGCATTACGACCAGCAACGCCCGCAACAATACCATCAGCCTTTTCCCCAACCCCGTGAGCGGCCGCACATTCTATCTCACCGTTCCCAACACGAACCGGCTTGTCCTGAACGTATACACGCTGACGGGGCAGTTGATCATGCGCACGACCTTGCAGGGGCAGACACAATACCCCCTTCAACTGCCTTCACAGCTATCGCCCGGCGCCACCGTTGTCGTCCAGGCGATCCAGGCGGACCAGTCCGCGTCATTCCCCTTGCTGCTCCGGTAAAAGCTGGCATTCGTCCAGCTAAAGTTTCTTAGATTTGTCCCATGACCGACCAATCGTTGAGAAACCTCTTTGTATTGCTTTGCTGTGTAATAGTTGGAGTGACCGCTTGCAACGGTTCCGGCAACGGAAAGAGCACGGACCGGGCAGCCATCCTGGCTTATCCACCCTATTCGCCGCTGACCGACAGCATAAAGCAGCATCTGGGCGCCGACCAGGCCGGCCTCTTCTTCAGGAGGGCTGAGCTCCTTTCTCACAACGATCAGCATGAGCTCGCCGCGGCAGACTACAACCGGTCCTGGGAGCTCAGACCGGATGAATCGACCGCCGCCCGATACGCTTCTACGCTTACCATCATCGGCCAGACCGGAAAAGCCATCCGTTTTTTACAGGACTGCGAGCAAAAATTCCCTGCAAATAAGACTTTCCCTGCGATGCTGGCCGAGCTTTACACCCAATCCGACCGGATGCAGGACGCCATCGGTGTTTACGACAATATGCTAAGATCGGACACGCTCAATTTTGACGCCTGGTACGAAAAAGGCCTTCTTCTGGAAAAAAAAGGCGACACCCCGAACGCGATATTCGCCCTTAAAAAAGCATATTCCATCGCACCCGTTAATACATATGGCCTGGAACTGGGCCTTTTGTATGCAGAAAGCCGCGATCCTTCTGCTCTCCCCATTTGCGACGCCATCCTGCGCAAAGACTCGGCCCGGGATCTACCCGACCCCTTTCTGATAAAAGGCATTTACTTTTCCAATACACAACAATACAAGAAGGCGATCGTCCAGTTCGACTCCTGTATCGGTCGCGATTGGAAATTCGCGGATGGCTACCTCGAAAAAGGGATAGCCCTTTTCAAACAGAAGCAATACCAGCGAGCCATGCAATCCTTCGAAATGACCGTCAAGGTCTCGGAAACTTATGCCGACGGTTACTTCTGGATTGGCCGCTGTTACGAAGCCACCGGAAATAAGGAAAAAGCGATCGCTTATTATAAGGAGGCGCTGGCGTTCGACAATCATTTTACCGAGGCGGCGGAACGCATCAAACAATTGCAATAACTTATTTTATAACACTATCTTTATTCAACAATTATGGCACTCGTCGCTCCCTCCCTGCTGGCTTCAAATTTCCTCCGCCTTGAAGAAGTATGTAAGATGCTGAACGAATCCAATGCCGACTGGCTTCACCTCGACGTTATGGACGGCCGGTTCGTTCCGAATATCAGCTTCGGCCTGCCCGTGATAGCCCAGATCCGGACTGCCACTACCAAAACCTGCGACGTCCACCTGATGATCGAAGAGCCGGAAAGATATGCCGAAGCCTTCAAAGAAGCGGGTGCCAACCGCCTTATCGTCCATTACGAGGCCTGCCGCCACCTGCACCGCAATATCCAACAGATCAAATCCCTCGGAATGGCCGCCGGTGTGGCACTCAATCCGCATACCCCGGTAGACCTGCTGAGTGACGTTCTGCAGGATATCGACACTGTTCTGATCATGAGCGTCAACCCCGGATTTGGCGGCCAGGAATTCATTCCGCACACCTTCCAAAAGATCCGTACCCTCAAACGTATGATCCACGACCGCGGCCTCAAGACCCTCATCGAGATCGATGGCGGCGTCACCCTCGAGAACGCTCCCCATATCCTCAAAGCCGGCGCCGACGTGCTCGTAGCCGGCAGCACGGTATTCCACGCGAACGACCCGAAAGCCGTCATCCACACACTTAAATATTCCGATTGAACGTTCCCTATCCGTTAAAGTAAACCAATCATTCTTGAAAGTCGTACTTGCCGCTCTCCTGCCTTTACTGTTACTGGCGCAGCCGGCCTTTGCACAGAAAAAGTCCGCTTTCATTACCGGCAGGGTCCTCGATGAGAACGATCACCCCCTGGCTGGCGTTTCAGTGACCATTCTTGGCCGGCAATCCGGTATCGCCACCTCCGATTCCGGAACTTTTCGCATCCGCGTGGAAGCCGAAAAAGCCCTGGCCCTCGTCTTTTCGTTTACGGGATACAAGCAGGAACAACGTAATTTCCTGCTCAATGAAAAGGAAGAGGAAAATGTCGTCATCCGCATGGAAAGAGGCGCCAAAGCGCTTGCGCCCGTCGTCGTGTCGGATCAGCAACCTGCCCATGAAGCAGGCCTTATCAGGATCAACCCCAGGGATGCCATCAATATCCCCACCCCTACCGGCGGAATCGAAAGCCTCATCAAGATCCTCGTCGGTTCCAACAACGAACTGACCTCCCAATATTCCGTTCGCGGCGGTAACTATGACGAGAACCTGATCTACATCAACGATTTTGAGGTCTTCCGGCCCTACCTCGTCAACAACGCTCAACAAGAAGGGCTCAGCTTTATCAATCCGGAGCTGACCCGCAGCGTCAGCTTCTATACCGGCGGCTTCCAGGCCCGCTACGGAGACAAGATGTCTTCCGCACTTGACATCCAATACCGCAAGCCGGCCGGTTTCGGCGGCTCGGCCTACCTCGGCGTGCTCGAACAGGGGCTGCATCTCGAAGGCACAGGCGAACAGGGACGTTTCACTTATCTGATCGGCGCCCGCAACCGGACCGACGGCAGCCTCCTCAGCAGCCAGGAGACGAAAGGCACCTACGCCCCATCTTCCTCCGATATCCAGACTTTGCTGACCTGGCAACTCAACTCCCGCGATCACCTTGAACTGCTAGGTACGTTATCCCAGACGCGCTTCCATCTCATCCCGCAATCCGAACAGCTCACGTCCTCCATTTTCTCCCCCTACTATACCGCCAACCTCGGGCTGAATGTCAATTTCCAGGGACAAGAGAAAGACGCCTATCAGACCAATATGCTTGGGCTGTCCTTCATCCGGCAGATCAATGAAAAGCTTCGGCTGAAATGGATGGCATCCGGATTCGAAGACAAAGAGGTACAGAACTATGACATCATCGGCGTCTATCTGTTCGGCGAACGTGATTTCGACAACACCAGCGCCACCTTCGGCCAGATCACCAATCCGTTGGGTGCGGGCGCTTACCAGAACTTCGCCCGCGATCAGCTGAACATTACCGTTTGGAACTTCACCCATAAGGGATATCTCGATCTCCGTCATCATTATGTCCAGTGGGGCGTCAGTGCCGAACGACAGCTCATTCACGATCATATCGATGAATGGACCTACCAGGATTCAGCCGGTTATTCCCTTCCCTATCAACCCGGCGTCCCCGGTATCAACAATGTAGCCAAATCGACCGACACCCTCGGAATTACCCGCCTGACCGGCTTTGTCCAGGATAACATCCTGTTTACCGATTCCGGCAACTTTACCCTCCAGGGAGGCGTGCGCTACAACTATAATACCTTAAACCACGAATTCCTGTTATCGCCCCGGCTTAATGCATCCTGGAAACCCCGCCATTCGATCAGGGACATAGCCTGGCATGCTGCACTCGGCATTTACGACCAACCCCCGTTCTTCCGCGAAATGGTCCGCTATGACGGTACGCTTAATACTGCGCTGAAAGCCCAGCGGAGCTGGCAGGCCGTCCTTGGATTCGACCGCAACTTCCATCTGAATGACCGGCCTTTTCGCTTTACGACCGAAGCCTACTACAAATACATGACCCGCGTCGATCCTTACGATATCAACAATGTCCATATTCAATATTTTGGCCTCAATGACGCAAAAGCCTATGCCACCGGCATTGAATTCCGGTTGTTCGGCCAGTTGGTCAAAGATGCGGAAAGCTGGGTTAGCCTCGGCTTCATGCGATCCATGGAAAAGATCGATACAAATTATTATACATATACGTTGGACAGCCTCCACCAGCCCGTCGACAGCACCCTGACCCGGGGCGGCTGGGTACGCAGACCCTCCGACCGGCTCTTTACCTTCGGCCTCTTTCTGCAAGACTACCTCCCCACCAACAAAAACCTCAAAGCTTTCCTCAACCTTCTATACGGAAGCAATCTCCCATTTAATATCCCGGGGGACCTTCGCTACCGCGGCGACCTGACCATCGACCCCTATATCCGCATCGATGTCGGCTTCAGCGCCTTGCTCCTCGATAGCGAAAAGAGTAACCGGCGCAGCCATAATCCCTTTCGGAATTTTGAAAATATCTGGGCCACCCTCGAGGTCTTTAACCTCATCGACCGCGCCAATACCATCTCCTACATGCTGATCAAAGACTTCTCCAACACTACCTATGCTATACCCCAACGCCTCACCCCCCGCCTGATCAACCTAAAACTGGTTGGCCGGTTCTGACCTGCCCGGTCCCTACATTCACGTCCCGCTACCGGCCCCTACATTCACGTCCCGCTACCAACCATCCCCCGCTGCCGCCCACGCCTTTGCGTAAATCCGCAATAATCCTTAGTAGTACTCCGCAAATTATTTCCCAAACTATATGCAGTCTTCCCATTTTGAGACAGCAAATTTTTCCACGTCCGCTTCAATAAGTTGCTTATCAAAGCCTTATTTTTTGGCAGCATATTGGTCTTTTTATATGAAAACCGCGCAGCTATGAAGACCCTTATTAACCTGATCAAAGCTATAATTCAACCTTCTACCTTCTCCCAGGAAAAGATGCCGGCATTGATACCGGTAAGGGTGGTGACCAAAGTTCATCCCCGCCAACACTGATAATCCCTAAATTGTAAGAACAATGGTTTTGACTACTGAGATTTCGGTTTTCCCGAACCCTTTTGACTATTTTATTATCCTGGAAATCACTTGTGAAGAACCGCTCGATTGTATCGTCCTCCTGGCCGACCTCGGCCCCGGCAAGATCGTCAGAATGATGGGCGCAGGATTCAGGAACGGTATCAACCGCGTGTCACTCGATGGCCTTCACACCCTGGGCACCGGCCAATACCAACTGGACATCAAGACAATCGACGGTGACGTGCTTTATCAGACTATTCTGATCAAATTATAATGCCGCCCTTCTTTTGTTTATTTTTGCGGCATGACCAGGCTCTCCGTAAACATTAACAAATTTGGAACCCTTCGCAACAGCCGCGGTGGCAACAATCCGGATGTCGTCAAGGCAGCCATTGACGCCCAGCGATTCGGAGCAGATGGCGTAACGGTTCATCCAAGACCGGACGAGCGCCATATCCGTTACAAGGACGTCTATGCGATCAAAAGGATCATCACCACCGAATTTAACATCGAAGGCAATTCGCAGGAACAGAAATTCGTCGACCTCGTGCTGGATATCCGCCCCGCTCAGGTGACGCTGGTCCCCGACGCACTCGGCCAGATCACCTCCAACCATGGCTGGGACACGATCCGGCATAAGGACTATCTCATCCGGACCGTCCGCCGCTTCCAACAGACCGGTATCCGGGTCTCGCTTTTTGTCGATCCGGTGATCGCAATGGTCGAAGGCGCCGCCGACACCGGCGCCGATCGCATCGAATTATACACCGAAGCCTATGCCCGCGAATATCCGGTCGATCCTGAAAAAGCGATCGCACCCTACCGCGCCGCCGCCATCCGCGCCGGAGAGTTAGGCCTGGGCCTCAATGCAGGTCACGACCTCGACCTCCATAACCTCCGGTATTTTGCTCAGCATATCCCCGGCCTGGCGGAAGTATCCATCGGCCATGCCCTTATCTGCGACGCACTCTACCTGGGCTATGAAAATACCATTCAGCTTTATCAACGCCAACTGAAATAACATGGCCCTCTCCGTCTATTTGCCGTCCGAAACGCTGCGACCCTTCATCCGGTCGTTCACGATCGAGGAGACGGGGGATCGGCCGTGCGAAAAGTCCTTCCGGGAACCGCGGTGGTAATGGGTTTCCAATTCCAGGGGAAACTTTCCATAGTTACCGCTGGACCTCGAATTCCAATTACGGCGAATTCGCCCCAATTAAAATTATCGCCCGATCCTACAACTTTCACCTCCCTTTACTCCGTGTGACCGTATGCCACGAAAGTTTCATAACGGTTTGACCAGTTATCCTGTGTTTTGAGATGATACCGCAAGATCGGGAATTGAAAAAATGGGCGGTCTGTATGGAGGAAATGACTTGTACTTATTACGATAAAACAGGTAACAGGATTCTGGTGGAAGAGATCCCGGAGCTTTTTTAAACGCCTTGGGCGCTTCTTTCAACGCTTTTTAAATGGGGCGGGAAGCGCCCACTCTACATCCCTGTTATCTGCCTTCGGTGGAATATCACTTCGGCACGCACTCCGAAACAGTACATTTGGTCCGCTGACATCCCATCCATTCACCAAAAGAACCGATATGAAAAAAGCTTTGATCGCCGGCTTGTGGCTGGCCATTTCGCAACTGGCATTCGTCGCCCCCTCCCGCGCCCAGCTCACCACCCTGCCCGACGGCGGCAATAAAAGGGCGTCTGTTACAGAGCGCATAGGCATCACCGATGTAACGATCGACTACAGCCGGCCCGGCGTCAGGGGCCGCGAAGGCAAGATCTGGGGCCAGCTGATCCCCGTCGGTTATGCCGGGCAGGGCCTGGGCGATACCAAAGCCGTCCCCTGGCGCGCTGGCGCGAATGAGAATACCACCATCGAATTCACTTCCGACGTCACCGTCGAAGGCCAGCCGTTACCAGCCGGCAAGTACGGCCTTTTCATCGCTTATGACCCTTCGGAGTCCACCGTGATCTTCTCCCGGACCAACACCGCCTGGGGCGCATTCTTCTATAACCCGCAGGACGACGCACTCCGCATAAAGGTCAAACCCGTGGCGGTCGACAACGAAATAGAATGGCTCCGGTATGAATTCCTGGACCAAAAGGAAAACTCGGCCACGATCGCCCTTCAGTGGGAAAAACTTAGCATCCCCTTCAAAGTGGAGGTAGACTATGTCAAAACCCAGCTGGCATCCTTCCGCCGTGAACTGGTCGGCGAAAAAGCCTTCAACTGGCAGAACTGGGCACAGGCCGCTCAATGGTGCGCTCAACGCAACACCGATCTCGACGAAGGTCTCGCCTGGGCTAACAAGGCTATCGATCCGAATATGGGTGGCACAAAGAATTTTCAAACCCTTTCAACCAAAGCGCAAATCCTTTCACTCCAGGGTAAGACCGCAGATGCCGACGCCATTATGAAAGAGGCCATGCCAATGGGATCCGCTCAGGATCTACACCTTTACGCCCGGCAACTGGTGACCCAAAAACGGCCAAAGGAAGCGTTCGAAGTATTCAAGACAAATTATGACCGCCATCCCAACGAATTCATGACCAATATGGGAATGGCAAGAGGCTATTCAGCCAACGGCGATTACAAAACGGCAATATCGTACCTGAAAAAAGCACAAGCCCAGGCGCCCGATCAGCTCAATAGGACAAACGTTGAAAGGCTTATCCCGATCCTCGAACAAGGTAAAGACATAAACTAAGGCTGGCACCCGGCTCCGCCACCAACGGCGGAGCCACTCTTAATTGCATCCAAGCAACTCACAGAGCTTGGCCTGCAGTTCAGGTCCCCGCAAATTCCGGGCGACGATCTTTCCGCTCGGATCGACCAGCAGGTTCTGGGGAATAGCCTGGATATGATATTTTGCAGCCGCCTCGTTATACCAATATTTAAGATCGCTCACCTGTGTCCATACCAGCCCGTCATCCTTGATTGCCTTGACCCAGGGCTCCTTTGCCTTGTCCAGGCTCACACCCAGTACAGTGAAATTCTTATTCTTGAACTTCCTGTAGGTCGACACCACATTGGGGTTCTCCATCCGGCAGGGCCCGCACCAGCTTGCCCAGAAATCGACGAGCACATATTTCCCTTTGAACGAAGACAAGGTCACCGCACGCCCCGCGGTATCGTTTTGCGTAAAATCGATCTCCTCCGTGCCCACCGCCCCTATCTTGGCATCGTCCAACTGCCGTTGCAGATTCTGCGCGTAATAGCCTTGCCTTACACCCTCGGATAAGGAATGCAACCGCCGCTCCTGCCCCATCACATCATCGGTCAGCTGATTGACGACGATCAGGGCAAATGCCGAAACATATGAATTGGGCCTTACTTTTACAAACCCATCCAGCTCGGTAAAAACCTTGCCGGTCAGGTTGTGGACAACCTGATACAACGAATCCTGCTTAGTGGCGCCTTCAGGACTATGCAACATCTCCATCACGACGTTTAGCTGCATGAAATACGGATTGAACGCCGACTGGAACGCCATAAAGTCGTCATTGGATGGTGAACCGGTCACTTTAATCCCATTCAGATCATCGATCGACCCGCTCAAATTCATCTTATCGTTGCCGATGAACAACGGTATCTTCTTCTTGGCAGCCAGGAAATTCACGAAGTAAATATTGGGCTCGCTGACATGACCCGCCAATACAAAACCGCCATCCTTTACAACCGCATAACAGACCGTATCCATCGGATTGTTCCCATCTGTCACACAAACCGCTGAACTATCGGGAACTCCGTCCACCCGCCCATGAATGACCATCCGGGGTTCGGCGCTATTCTGCGCCATACTGAACAAGGGCATCACCACAACAGCTACCAAAGCTAATTTCATAATCATACCTGTTTTACTTATGTCGTCGCTGCAAAATTTCGACCACGCTCTGCAAATTATAACCTTTTGCGTTCAAAAGAATCAGATAATGGAACAAAAGATCGGCGGCCTCATTCAGGAATAGCTCATCATCATGATCCTTGGCCTCGATGACCAATTCCACCGCCTCTTCTCCTACCTTCTGGGCTATTTTATTGAGCCCTTTACTAAAAAGACCGGCCACATAAGAGCCCTCCGGCGCCGCTTCCCGCCGGCGGCTTTCAATGATCTCCTCCAGACACGTCAGGAAATCCTCGCGCCGGTTCCTTTCATTCCAGCAGGTATCCGCTCCGGTATGACAGACGGGGCCCAATGGCAAGGCCTTGATCAACAATGTATCCTGATCGCAATCGACCGAGATTCCCTTTACCAGGAGAAAATTACCGCTCTCCTCGCCCTTGGTCCATAGCTTTTTACGCGACCGGCTATAGAAGGTTACCTTCCCCTCCGACTGAGTCACGTCCAACGCCTCCTGGTTCATAAAGCCCAACATCAACACCTTATCGGTCACACAATCCTGGACAATAGCGGGCGCAAGCCCATCCGCATATTTGTCAAAAGTTATTTTCATATTATAAAAATTTAAATTCTCACCCTCACTCCATGTTCATGCAAATATCTTTTTAAGTCCGGGATCGCGATCTCCTTATAATGAAAGATACTGGCAGCCAGCGCCGCGTCCGCCTTTCCAGGCCCAAGGATATCCGCAAAATGCTCCGGCATTCCACCACCTCCCGATGCGATCACCGGCACCGGCAAAACCGATGCAAGCTCTCTGGTAATATCTAATGCGAACCCTTGCCTGGTACCGTCATTATTCATCGACGTTAGCAGGATCTCGCCCGCCCCGCTCTCCACACCAACCCGTGCCCAGTCGGCACACCGCACGTCTGTCTTGACCCGCCCGCCATTCAGATAGACATACCAGTGTCCGTCTTCCTCACGACGCGTATCGATAGCCAGTACGACGCACTGGCTTCCAAATTCCTTTGCCAGCTCACGGATCAGGGCCGGCCGCCGGAACGCCGACGTATTGACCGAGATCTTATCCGCCCCGTTCTGCAGCAACACGCTTACGTCATCCACACTGCTGATCCCGCCGCCGACCGTGAAAGGAATATTGATATGATGTGCTATCCTGTTTACAAGCTCCCGCAGTGTCTTTCGCTTTTCATTTGTTGCGGTGATATCCAGGAATACAAGTTCATCCGCCCCCTGCTCCGCATATAATGCGCCCAATTCCACCGGATCGCCGGCATCCCGGATATTCTCGAAATTGACCCCCTTCACAGTACGGCCTTCCTTGATATCCAGACAGGATATGATACGTTTCGTCAGCATAATTCTTTTAATGTTATCCGGCCTTCATAAATGGCCTTGCCGATGATCACCCCCTTACACCCCACTTCCTCCAGCCGCCGTACATCATCTATCCCGCTGACTCCGCCGCTGGCAATAAAATGCAGCCCCGGGAACTTCGCGACAATATTTTTGTACAACTCCAACGCCGGCCCCTGCATCAGCCCGTCCTTGCTCACATCCGTACAGAAAACCTGCCGAACCCCCTTTCCCATATAGTCATCGATAAAATCGTAGACCCAGCGATCCGTGGTTTCCAGCCATCCGCCGACAGCGATCTTTTCATTCTTAACATCGGCCCCCAGCAGGAACCGCTCCGCCCCATACCGCTCCAGCCAGGAGACAAACAACTCCCCATCCTTCACCGCAACACTCCCTACTGTAGCCAGCGCCCCGCCGGAATTGAATACGATCCCGACATCTTCCGCCGTCTTGATGCCACCGCCAAAATCCACGACCAATCTGGTCTTGCCGGCGATCGTCTCCAGCACTTTCCAGTTGCGCACCGCTCCCGCCTTCGCCCCATCCAGGTCCACCAGATGCAACCGCCGTAACCCGGCGTCTTCAAATTGCCTGGCGACTTCCAGAGGATGTTCATTATATATCTTCTTTTGAGCATAATCCCCCTGGGTGAGCCGCACACATTTTCCTTCAATGATATCTATCGCCGGAATGATCTCCATCGGTTAAATTGCTTTTGCGTTTCCTCATTCATAACAATAAGAAGTTCTTCAGGATCCGTTCCCCGGTACCCGCCGACTTCTCCGGATGGAACTGCACCCCGTAAAAATTTTCCCGTTGCAACCCCGAACTATACGCCTGCCCATAATCCGTCCGTGCAATAGTATGATCGCCAAGCGCCGCATAATAGCCATGCACAAAATAACAATAGCTGTTCTCGGCCACCCCGGTGAAAAGCGGCGTCCGAAGCCCATAAATATTATTCCATCCGATCTGCGGTACCTTCAGCGAGCTTTCGACAGGCATAAATTTCTTCACCCGTTCGCCGAATATTCCCAGGCATTCCGTTTCGTTCTCTTCACTGTAGCTGCACATCAACTGCATCCCCAGGCAAATCCCCAACACCGGCTGCCGCAATCCACGGATAAGCGAATCCAGCCCCCTTTCACGCAGATACTCCATAGCCGTACTCGCCTCACCGACCCCCGGAAAGATCACCTTGTCCGCCCTGACGATTGCCGCCGGATCATCCGTGACCGTCGCTGCACCGCCGATGCGTTCCAGCGCATACAGCACCGATTGAATATTACCCGCATTATATTTGATGATTACCAGGTTCATAAGATCGATCCTAAGAATTCCTGTGTAGCCTTCCCGATATCTTTTGCCCCATCGATCGCTCTGATATACGCCGTGCCGATGATCGCACCCTGTGTATGCCTGCACGCCGTTTCGAAACTGGCCTTGTCCCGGACCCCAAACCCCACCAGCACGGGATTCTTCAACCGCATCCCTTCCAACCTGAGAAAATATGCCTCTTGTTCAGCGAGGTCTTTAGTACCGCCGGTCGTCGAAGAAGAAGAGACCGCATACACGAAGCCCGAGCTCAATGCATCCACTTTCCGTATCCTCTCCCCGGAAGTTTCCGGCGTCACGAGAAATACAAAGTCGAGTCCATGTTTCTTGATCACCGGCCCATACTCCGCCTCGAATTCATAAATGGGAAGGTCAGGCAGTATCAACCCATCCACGCCAGCCGCCGCCCCCGCTTCACAAAATTTCTCAAAGCCATATTGCAGGATCGGATTTAGATATCCCATCAATAAAACCGGGATCCGGATCGAAGCCCGCATCTCCATTAGCTGCCCGAACAACCGGCTGATCGACATTCCGTTCTCCAGCGCCTTGCTTCCGCTCGCCTGGATCACCGGGCCATCCGCCAGCGGATCGCTGTATGGCATCCCCAGCTCGATCATATCCGCACCATTGTCTTGTAACGCCTTGATAACCTCGATCGTACTATCCAGCCGCGGAAAACCCGCCATACAATACACGCTCAACACGTTCGAACGCTTGCGCTCAAAAAGTTCCTTCAACCTGCTCATATGGTCCCGTCCTCCATTGCCCGCATATAAGTGGCCATGTCCTTGTCCCCCCTTCCGGAAAGACAAAGGACGACCGTGTTTTTTTCATTCAGTTCCAACCGGTCCAGTGCCGCAAGGGCATGCGCCGACTCAAGTGCCGGGATGATCCCTTCCAGCCGCGTAAGCTCGAATGCCGCCGCCAGGGCTTCCCTGTCAGTCGCGCTGAGGAAGGTCGCCCGTCCGGACGCAAACAGATGCGCATGCAGCGGCCCGATGCCCGGATAGTCCAATCCCGCGGAAATGCTGTGCGGTTCCACTACCTGCCCGTCCTCAGTCTGCATGACATAACTGCGGCTGCCATGCAACACTCCCGGCTTTCCCAACTGCGTGGTAGCCGCGCTCTTTCCACTGTGAAGCCCCTCGCCCGCCGCCTCCACGGCGATCAGCTCGACGCTCTCCTCATCCAGGAAGTGATAGAATGCCCCTGCGGCATTGCTTCCCCCGCCAACGCACGCGATAACATGCGTAGGTAGCTCGCTCCCCGTTTTTTCCTTCAGCTGTACCCTCGTTTCCTCGCTGATCACACTTTGGAACCGCGCCACCATATCGGGATATGGATGAGGCCCTACCACGCTGCCTATAATATAATGTGTATCGACGGGGTTGTTGATCCAATCCCGGATCGCTTCATTGGTTGCATCTTTTAATGTTTTACTGCCGCTGACGGCCGGCACGACCCTGGCCCCCAACATCTTCATCCGGGCTACATTGGGCGCCTGCCGTTCGATATCTTTCTCGCCCATATAGACGATACATTCGATACCCTTCAATGCGCAGACCGTAGCCGTAGCAACCCCGTGCTGACCCGCGCCCGTTTCAGCAATGATCCGTCGCTTTCCCAGTCGTTGCGCCAATAGGATCTGACCGATCGTATTGTTGATCTTGTGGGCTCCGGTATGATTCAGATCCTCCCTTTTTAAAAAGATCTGCGTATGGTATTTCGCACTTAGCCTGCCAGCCAGATACAGCGGCGACGGCCGGCCGACATAATCCTTCAGGAGCGACTGATACTCGCGCTGAAAGCCGGCCTCATGGATGATATCCAGATAGCGGGTCCGCAATTCTTCAACGTTCCGGTATAGCATCTCCGGAATATAAGCCCCCCCGAAACCGCCGTAATACCCCTGCTCATCCGGCGCCCGATAGCTCGGCTGCCCCAGACGTTTGATCCGATATTCTATTGACATGATCTAATAATGTTTAATTGTGTCCAGCATCGTCCTGATCTTTTTGAGATCCTTCACTCCCGGGCTTTGCTCGAATTTGCTGTTGATATCGATCGAGAACAATTTAGCCGCCACCGCCTCGCGCGAAAAAGCCTGCAGCTTCTCCACATCCCCCGGCTCGATTCCGCCGCTTAAGAAGAACAACTTATCGATTCGCGCCGGCTTTAGCACATCCCAGTTGAACTTTTTCCCCGTTCCCCCATAACCAACCCCCTCCGTATCGAACAGGAACATATCGCAATAGTCCTGGTATGGCCGGATGATCCAATCGATAGGGTCATTCTCCCCTAACCGGAATACTTTGACGACCGTAATGTAGTTCGCCAGCCGCTCGCAGAAGTGCGGCGTCTCATCTCCATGCAGCTGCACCATATCCAACCCGTAGCCATCCACCTGCCGCATGACGTCATCGTATGTCGCATTGACGAAGACCCCGACCTTTCCCAACCGCAACCTGGCTTTTTTGACCTGCTCGCCGGACAAGTGCCGGACTACATACCGCGGAGATTTAGGATAAAAAATAAATCCTGCAAAATCCACTCCCATCGCGTCCAGTTGTTTGACCTGATCGATCTCGGTCATCCCGCATACTTTTACTCTCATACGTTATTTTTCCATCGTTTGGCGTTCACACTCCCGTAACTTCCGGACAAACTGCCCAAACGCCGCTGCGGGATCCGCTTCCTTCATAAAACTTTCCCCGATTAAGAACCCGCTGAATCCAGCCTCCTTCATTTGCACGATCGTCTCAACCCGGCTGATCCCGCTCTCGGCAACCAACAGCTTTCCGGCCGGAATCCGGCGGCTCAACCGGATCGACCGGTCAATATCCACGCTAAATGTTTTCAGATCCCGGTTGTTCACCCCCACCAGTTCCGTCTCATCACAAATATGATCCAGCTCATCTTCGCCGTGGATCTCCAGCAATACCTCCAACCCCAATCCCCGGGCAAAGACCGCCAGTCTTTTCACCTCCGCCGGCGTCAGACAAGCGGCGATCAGCAGGATCACATCAGCGCCTATCGCCCTTGCCTCCGCGATCTGATATTCCTCGATAATAAATTCCTTCCGCAAAATAGGGATCTCGTTCACCCGCGCCGTAACCAGGTCGGCGTCACTGCCCCCAAAGAAATGCTGATCGGTGAGCACCGACAGACACGCGGCGCCCGCATCCGTATACCCGCGCGTCACCTCTGCTACTTCAACCTTGTCATTGATCACCCCTTTGGAAGGTGAACGCCGTTTGAATTCCGCAATGATCCCCGTCGAGCCCTCATCGCGGAGCCGCGCCTTCAACGATAAAGCCGGCCGGTAAAAAAAGGAGCTCTTCTCCAGCACCGGTACCGGTACGGCAGCCTTCCTTCCGGCCACTTCTCCCCGCTTATATGCGATGATGCTATCTAAAATATTCATTGCAGTGCTATTAGTTGTTCCAGCGCCCCATACGCCCGGCCGCTCTCCAGACTATCCACGGCGGCATAATATGCTTCCTCATACCCGGCATATATTCCCGTCGCGTGCAACGCCATCGCCGCATTCGCCAGCACGACCGCATTCTGCGCCCAGCTGCCCTCCACCTTGAGGATGCGTGAGAAGATCTTTGCTGCCTCCTCCACTGTATTACCGCCATAAATATCGGTAGCATTTACCATTCTCCTCCCCAATTCTTCAGGCGTCATGATCTTCTCGCCCCGGTTGGTGATCACCTTGGTATCTCCCGTCAGCGAGATCTCATCATAACCATCGAGGCTGTGAATGATCGTGAACCGTCCCCCGGTCTGCTGCAACAGGTAATTATAGATCCGGGCCATCTCCAGGTTGAATACCCCTACCAGCTGCGTCGCCGGCGATGCAGGGTTGACCATCGGCCCCAGCATGTTAAAGAATGTCCGGATACCCAGGTTCTTCCGGATCGGCCCCACCGTCTTCAAAGCCGGGTGGAATAAAGGCGCATGGAGGAAGCAAATTCCAGCCGTTTCGACCTCCTGCCGCAATCGGGCCGTATCATTCTTGAATTTATATCCCAGCTGCTCCATCACATTCGACGCCCCGCTGATGGAAGTGGCCCCATAATTGCCATGCTTGGCCACCTTGTTGCCCGTACCCGCTACAATGAAACAAGCCAGCGTGGAGATATTGAATGTATTCTTTCCATCCCCGCCCGTCCCCACGATATCGATCGTCTCCATTCCGTTCAGATCCACCCGCACGCACAGCTCCAGCAAAGCGTCCCTGAACCCCTGCAGTTCGTCAATGGTAATGCTACGCATAAGGAAGACCGTAATAAAAGCCGCTATCTCGCTCTCATTGAACTCCCCGCGCGAGATCCGTATCAGCACTTCCCTGGCCTGCTCCCGCGCCAATGTCTTGTGCTCGAATAAGTATAGTAAGATCTTTTTCATGCCGTCATTCAGTTTTTCAACCAGTTCCTTAATAGCTGCTCCCCTTGCGGCGTCAACACACTCTCGGGATGGAACTGCACCCCCTGCACGTCCAGGCTCCGGTGCCTCAGTCCCATGATCATATTGTCATCATCTCTCGCCGTCACTTCCAGTACCTCGGGCAGGCCTTCGCTGCTGACCACCCAGCTATGATAACGTCCCGCTTCCAGGGTCTCCGGCAGGCCTTCAAACAACCCTTCCCCCGGCCGAAGGATATGCACCGGCGTCGACACTCCATGATACACCGATCGCAGGTTCACCAGCTGGCCGCCGAAGACCTCGCCAATAGCCTGATGCCCCAGACACACTCCCAATATCGACTTCGTCGCCGCATATTCCCTGATCAGCGGCAGCAACAACCCCGCTTCCGAAGGGACGCCCGGTCCCGGCGAAAGGACGATCTTGTCATATGCTTTCACATTCTCCAGCGGAATGCGGTCATTACGAAAGACCTCCACCTTCTGCCCCTGAATTTTTTCTATCAGGTGTACGAGATTATAGGTAAACGAGTCGTAGTTGTCAAATACAAGAATTCGCATAATTTATCGCCGATTTGAGCGCACCCAATTTATTGTTTACTTCCTGCAATTCACTTTCCGGCTGACTGGCCGCCACAATTCCCGCGCCCGCCTGATAGGTCAGCGTATTGTTCCTGCTGAGCAGACTCCGGATCATTATGGCATGATTACAACTGCCGTCGAACCCGATACTCCCGATACAACCGCCATAATAACTTCGGGCGGTAGGTTCATATTGATCGATCAGCTCCATCGCCTTGAACTTCGGAGCGCCACTCAGGGTCCCCGCCGGAAAGGTGGTAGCCAGCAGCTCGAATGGATTGTAACCGGGCCGAAGCTTTCCCCGAACCTCACTGACCAGGTGAATGACATGCGAATAATAATGGACCTGCCGGTAATGGCTAACCGTCACATCGTCGCAACAGCGGCTCAGATCGTTGCGGGCCAGGTCCACCAGCATCACATGCTCGGCATTTTCCTTGGCGTCCTTCAACAGCTTGTCCGCCATCTGCCGGTCCGTGGCGTCATCGCCCGAACGCTTGAAGGTCCCCGCGATCGGATGTACAACCGCCTCGCCATTTTGCAGGATCAGCTGCGACTCCGGCGAAGAGCCCATCAGCTTGTAATCGCCATAGTCGAAAAAGAAGAGATATGGAGAAGGATTAACGTTGCGAAGCGCCCGGTATACATTGAATTCATCTCCCATGAATGCCTGCTGGAAACGCCGGCTCAGCACGATCTGAAAGACATCTCCCCGATGACAGCTCTTGATCCCCTGCTCCACCATCTTTCGGTACTGATCATCCGTCATATTGGACGTCTCTTCACCATGGAACCTGAATGGATATATCGGCACATCCTTGCTGCGGATCAGCGACTCCACGACCGGCAACTCCGATTCGAGCCCGGCAATCCGGTTCTCACAGATGAACAGCTCGTCCCGGAAATGATTTACGGCGATCACATACTGGTAAAGCCGGTACCGCATCAATGGGATCGGCGCGCTCTCGCCGCTGCTGCCTTGCAGGGTCGACCCGCCGGGGTTTCCCGCCCGGTCTTCCCCCTGACCCCGCTCGGCCGTCCGCCGGTCCCGCAACCGGATCGTATCGAAGAATTGTACCGCATCGAAACTCGTGTACCCCAATAACCCCTGTGCAGACCGCACCGGCTGGTCAGTTACCGGAACCGCTTCGAACCGTTGCATGAACTCCCATAAAAGCCGCGGCGTATCGGCGAGGTCCCGGATCGCTGTCCGCTCCGGCGGCTGACCCGGTAACTTGAACTCTATATTCCGCGTATCGGAGATCTCTATACCCGCAACTGCATTGATCCCGATATAGGAATAGCTGTTCCCGGCCGCATGATAATCCGTGCTCTCCAGCAGAACGGTATCACGGAACCGATCCCTTAGCCGGAGATAGATGCCCACAGGTGTATAAATATCCGACAACAGCTTTTTGCAATGCGTTCTTATTTCGATTTTCTTCATAGATCCTAAATAAAAAAGCCCCGAAACACTCGGGGCCATGATATGGTAATACGTGACAATAGCATTACACGCCCCAGCCGGAGTTCGTATGCCACCACCACTGTTGATTGATCTTTTTCATCGCGCCACAAATATGGTCAGGAAAAATGATTTCGCCAAATTTTTTTCCACGTCTTTTCAGTCTCCCGAAAAGGGCGATATTTAACCATGCTTTCCAACTTTTGCTTTATTCTGCCGGGTCTTTTCAATTCAGGACCCAGGCACTGGCAGACGCGCTGGGAGCGGCTGTACGGCTTCACCCGAATCCATCAGCGCGACTGGGACGCCCCGGACAAAGAGGACTGGATCCATACGATCGATGAGGTCATCGCCCCTTTCCCGCCCGGGAAGACCATCCTGATCGCACATAGCCTGGGCTGCTGCACGGTCGCTCACTGGTTCCAATACTATCGCCGCATGATCAAAGGCGCACTGTTGGTCGCACCCAGCGACGTGGAAGCCCCTTCCTACCCGCCCGGTACCAGTGGCTTCACTCCAATGCCGTTGCCCCGATTATCCTTCCCTTCCATTGTGGTCGCCAGTTCGGACGATGAATATGTCAGCCCCTCCAGAGCTGCATGGTTTGCTGAGAAATGGGGCAGCTCCTTTGTCGATATCGGAAAGAAGGGACATATCAATTCGGACTCCGGCCTCGGTGACTGGCCAGAGGGATTTCAACTGCTGCAAAAATTAACCGTATGATATCGACCGCCCCACCGCCCGCAACCTCCGGCCCCGCCAGAACTTCCACCGCGGCCGCCTCCGTCACTCCTTCCACCCGCCTGATGTCCCTCGACTTCATGCGCGGGCTCATTATGGTCCTGCTGGCGCTCGAATCCACCGGACTATATGAACACCTGACCAACGGTACTGTCAATACCCCCCTGCACGGTTTCTTCCTCCAGTTCCATCATCATCCCTGGCATGGCCTTCGCGCCTGGGACCTCATACAACCCGCCTTTATGTTCATGGCGGGAACAGCCATGGCTTTCTCGCTTCACCGTCAGCAGAGGGAAGGACGTTCCTGGAGCTATTCGTTCCGCAAAGCATTGAGAAGATCCGGCTGGCTCTTTTTTTGGGGCGTGCTCGATTATGCGGTTCGCCCCGGCGGCCTCTCCTTCGAGCTTTGGGATGTATTGACCCAGCTTTCCTTTACTTCCCTGCTGGCCTTCCTTATCTTCCGTTGGCCGGCACAGGCCCAGATCGCGGTTTGCGCGGGCCTGCTTCTGCTGACGGAGGTACTTTATCGCTTCACAAATGTCCCCGGCTTCAACCAGCCCTTCACCGATCAGCATAACTTTGGAAATTATGTCGACCTGCTGCTGATGAACAAGGTCAATGATGGTGGCTGGGTAGCTATCAATTGCATCCCCACCGCGGTTCATACCATCGGCGGTGCGCTCGCAGGAAAATTATTGCTGGGAGCTTTCAACCGAAAGGCGCAGACCCTTGTATTCTGCGGCCTCCTGGCGCTGATCCTTGGCTATGGCCTCGATCTCGCCGGTATCACCCCGATCATCAAACGGATCGCTACCAGCTCTTTTGTCCTTGTCTCACTGGGTTATAGTCTGCTCATCCTGGCCCTCTGCTATTGGTGGATCGACCTGCGTAACCATCGCCGCCGCCTGGAATTCTTCACCATCGTCGGCATGAATTCCATCTTTATCTATCTGTTCTTCGAGATCGTTGGCGACCGTTGGTTCACCGGGTATGTCACGACGATCGCAAATGGCGTCATGCAGCCGCTGCATCCCCCGGCCCTCCTTCAGGGCGTTATCGCCTCACTATGCGTCTTTGCGCTGGAATGGGGATTGTGCTGGTTCCTCTATCGAAAAAAGATCTTCTTCCGCGTCTGATTAGAGTAGCCCTGGCGTCGTCTTCCGCGTCTGACTACAGTACCCCCTTCGTACTGGGTAAATAATTGCTGAGCGGGTCGCGTCGAACCGCCATCCTTATCGCTTTGGCAAAAGCCTTGAAGATCGCCTCGATCTTATGATGCTCATTCTCTCCATGGCACTCGATGTGCAGGTTGCACCTTGCCGCATCGGAAAAAGATTTAAAGAAATGAAGGAACATCTCCGTCGGCATCTCCCCGATCCGTTCCCGCCGAAATCCGGCATTCCACACGATCCAGCTCCGGCCGCCGAAATCGATCAGCACTTTGGCGTCCGCTTCATCCATCGGCAGGGCGAAACCATACCGTTCCATCCCCCGCTTGTCCGCAAGCGCTTTCGCAAACGCTTCACCCAACGCAATACCCGTATCTTCGATCGTATGGTGCTCATCGATATGAAGGTCTCCCTCCGCCCGGATCATCAGGTCCATCTTCCCATGCCGCGCGATCTGCTCCAGCATATGATCGAAGAACCCAAGTCCCGTTGCGATATCCGCCTTCCCCACTCCATCGGCATTTAGTTCGATCCGGATCTGCGTTTCATTGGTATGACGCTCATGCACCACCCGGCGCAATCCCAGCTTCAGGAATTCATATATACGGGCCCAATCCGGCGTCTCCAGGGCTATTGACGCCTCCAGATCCCGGCGGGAGTCGCTGACCTCCGACCCGCCCAATGCCGGATCATTGTTCAGCCAGATCGCCTTACATCCCAGGTTCTTCGCCAACTGCACATCCGTTATCCGGTCGCCGATCACAAAAGAATTCGGCAGGTCATAATCGTCATTGCCGGTATATTTCGTCAGCATCCCTGTCCCCGGCTTTCGGGTAGGCAATTTGTCCTCCGGAAAACTCCGGTCGATATAGATCCCGCTGAAACGTATCCCCTCCCCAGCCAGGCTCTTTAGCACAAAATCCTGTACCGGCCAGAACGTATCCTCCGGAAACATAGCCGTCCCCAATCCATCCTGGTTTGTAACCATCAGCAGCTCATAGTCCATCTCCCGGGCGATCCTTCCCATATACTCGAACATGCCGGGATAAAACTCGAGCTTGTCATAACTGTCGATCTGATAAGTCGGTGGCGCCTCTTTGATCAACGTGCCATCCCTGTCTATAAATAGGATTCTCTTCATTTAGTTTTATACGAGATCTTCCAGATGTACCCCCTTTGTGTATCGTCCGTCACATAGATCGACCCGTCCGGCCCTTGCGCCAGCCCGCAAGGCCGGTGTTCGGCATTACCATTCGCGGTATGATCCGGTCCGCCGGAGAAATTATCCGCAAAGACCTCCCATTTGCCGGTCGGCTTGCCATTCTCGAACGGAACAAATACAACATAGAAGCCCGCTTGCGGCATCGGCGCCCGGTTCCACGAACCGTGGAAAGCAATGAAAGCCCCGTTCTTGTATCTCGCCGGGAACTCGCTGCCGGTATAGAACAACAACCCGTTCGGCGCCAGATGCCCCGGGAAAGCAGCCACAGGGTTTTGGGCATCCTTACCGCCCGGCTTCTTTCCATCACCGCCAAATTCCGGCGCCTGAACTTTCTTCCGCTGGAACTGATCATAGAAGATATAGGGCCAGCCGCAATTCGATCCTTTGTGCAGCTCATACATGCATTCTGCCGGCAATTCTGCGCTCCTTACAGAGTCCCAGTACTGCGGGAAGAGGAACGACAGCTGATCCCGCCCATGTTGCATCACAAAAAGCGAATTGGTCTGCTGGTTCCAGTCCAGGCCTACGACATTCCGAAGCCCCGTTGCATATCGATGGTCGTCGCCATAGGTCTGGTTCGGCACATCGGTCTTGAACTGCCAGATTCCGCCCGCCGAGTCCAGGATCGGACAAGGCTGCTGGCCCGGTGACCCTTTCGCCCGATCAACCAGCTGACAGGCATTTGAATATGCCCCGATATTGACATACAGATTTCCGGAATAGTCCAGGGTGATCGCCTTGGCTTCATGCTCATGACGGGACAAAAGCCCGGTGACGATCTTCTCGGGATGATTCGGGTCAGTGACGTTGAAGTCCTTGTCAAGCTTATACCGGTATACGCAGGTATCTGACGAGGCATACAGGTATCTGTCACGGATAGCGATCCCCGTTCCGGTATAATTCCCAAATCCGACCGACTTATCCGCTTTCCCATCTCCGTTAGTATCCATTAACCGGTAGATCCCTTTCCCATTATGAAGACCTGCCAGCTTAACGAAGACAGCCCCGTTCGGAGCCACGGCGATATGCCGGGAGCCGCCGTATCCTTCTACCAGGGTCGTCGCGGTGAATCCCGCCGGAAGCTTCAGTGAATCCGACATGACGAGCTGGACATCGGTTGGCTTGAGGTCAAAGGCAGGTCCCAGGTTGCTGGAATCTGCGGCCGCGGCTGCCGTACTGTCAACAGGCTTCGACCCACCGCCGCTCCCGCAGGATGTCACGGCTGTCAGACCAAGCCCCATCAGGAGATAAGATACTTTCCTGGAGATCCTCCGGTAGATTGTATATTTCATGGTAATGTAGATTTTAACGGCTTGCAATTTACGCCCATTCCTCCACAGCGTTAAACTAATTTTTATCTTAGAAGTTCATGCCATACTGCCGGAAGGCTGTCACGAGCTCGGCGTTCTCCCTTTCCGATCCCACCGTTATCCGCAAACACCCGTCGCATAATTCGACCTTGCTCCGGTCACGGACTACGATCCCGTCGCTAAGCAAATAATTATATAACCGCCGCGCATCGGCAACGCGTACCAGTAAGAAATTCGCATCGCTCGGATAAACGGTCTGCACAACCGGCAGCCCGCCCAGTTCCCGCGCCAGCTGCTCGCGCATCGCCACCAACATCCGGATCATCTCATTCACCTGCCCGACCTCTTCCAGCGCCTTCAGCGCAAGCTCCTGCGTCGCCTGGTTGATATTATAGGGGGGTTTCACCTTATTATACACCTCGACGATCGCCTCGCTGGCGAATGCCATCCCCAACCGTAATCCGGCAAGTCCCCATGCCTTGCTCATCGTCTGCAGCACCACCAGGTTGGGATATTCAGTCAACTCCTGGATAAAAGACCTGTGCCGCGAGAAGTTGATGTACGCCTCGTCAATGACCACCAGGCCGGAGAAATTATTCAGGATGATCTCGATATCCTGCCGGTTCATCGAATTGGCTGTCGGATTGTTGGGTGAACAGATCCAGATGATCTTGGTCCGCTCATCCGCCAGTTGCTCCAGATGCACGAGGTCCAATTGGAAATCATCCAGCAACACGGCCCTTCTTACCTCCACATCATTGATATGCGCGCTGACCTCATACATCCCATACGTCGGCGGATTGATAATGACGTTGTCCTTTCCCGGAACACAGAAGGCCCGGTACAGCAGGTCGATACATTCGTCACTGCCATTCCCCAGAAAGATATGCGCCGGCGCCACCCCCTTGATCTTCCCCAACGCCTCTTTCACCTTCCATTGGTGCGGGTCCGGATACCGGTTATACCATTTGGTCAGCGGCGACCCGAGGCTGTTCTCATTTGCATCAAGAAAGATCTGCGCCTCACCTTTGAACTCATCCCGGGCCGACGAATAAGGCACCAGCTGCCGGATGTTTTCGCGTATAAGTCTGTTTAGATCGAACATGCGTATAAATAAATAAAATCGTAGATCAATAATTACCCTCCAACCGGATCCCTACCGCCCGGGCATGAGCCTCCAATCCTTCAGCTTCCGCCATCTGCATTACAGTGGCGCCGATCCCGGCCAGCCCCTCCTTCGTCAGTTGTTGGAACGTGATCTTCTTGACAAAACTGTCGACGCTAACTCCGCTGTACGCCCGCGCATGACCATTGGTCGGCAGCACATGATTGGTGCCGCTGGCATAGTCCCCCACACTCTCCGGTGAATAATGGCCCAGGAATACCGATCCCGCATTCACAACCGCCTCGGCCATCCGCTCCGGCTCCCGGCAGGCCAGGATCAAATGCTCAGGCGCATATTCATTCAGGAGGGCCATCGCCTGGGTCTCATCCCGCACGACAAACGCCCGGCTGGCCGCCAGCGCCCGACGCGCCATTTCCGCCCGTGGCAATAGCTCCACCTGCCGGTCAACCTCTTCCAACACGCACTCCACCGTCTCAGGCGATGTGCTCACCAGCACCACCTGGCTGTCCGCACCATGTTCCGCCTGCGACAGCAGGTCGGCCGCCACAAAGGCGGGCTGCGCGGTCTCATCCGCATAGACCGCTACCTCACTCGGCCCCGCCGGCATATCGATAGCTACGCCTTCCCGTTGTACCAGTTGTTTGGCGCAGGTGACATACTGGTTACCCGGCCCAAAGATCTTATCGACCCGTGGGATCGTAGCTGTCCCATATGCCATCGCCGCTATCGCCTGAACCCCGCCGGCGCGGAAGATCTTTGTCACGCCTACCAGCTTCGCCGCATACAGAATGGCCGGATGCAACCCGCCCCGGGAATCGGGCGGAGAACACAACACGATCTCCCGGCAACCGGCTATCGTCGCCGGGATCCCCAGCATCAGCAGCGTCGAAAACAGCGGCGCGGTACCGCCGGGAATATAGAGCCCCACTTTTTCAATTGGCACCGGCTTGCGCCAGCAGCGAACTCCCGGTAAAGTCTCGACGACCGCCCCGGCCTGCAACTGTTGCTCATGAAAGGCCCGGATATTGGCAGCCGCCTGCCGGATCGCCGTCTTCAATGAAGCCCCCACTTGCTGCTGTCCGGTCTCGATCTCCCGGGCATCAATTTCCATGGTCTCCGGCGCCACCTTATCGAAAAGAAGCGAATATTTTTTTACCGCCGCATCCCCATCCCGCCGGACTTCTTCCAGGATGACGCCGACAGCTTGCTCCAGCGAACGCACATCGATCGACGGCCTCGTGAGCCCCCACCCTTCTGCTGGCCGGGCTGCCACCCGGCTGATATCGGTAACCGTCATTTTCATAAGATCATTTTTTCGATCGGCACGACCAGGATCCCCTGTGCACCCGCCGCCCGTAATTTTTCGATGATATCCCAGAAATCATTTTCGCTAAGCACGCTGTGTACGCTGCTCCAGCCCGCCTCCGCCAATGGCAGCACCGTCGGGCTTTTCATCCCCGGCAACAGCCGGATGATCTCCGGCAGCTTGTCGTTCGGTGCGTTCAGCAGAACATATTTGTTGTTCCGCGCCTTGTTGACCGCCCGGATACGGAAAAGAAACCTTTCCAGCAATGCTTGGTGCCCGGCCGCCAGGCGCTCATGACGGATGAGCACCGCCTGTGACTGCAATACCGTCTCCACTTCCTTAAGCCCATTCATAAACAATGTGCTGCCACTGCTGACCAGATCCACGATCGCATCCGCCAGCCCGATGCCCGGTGCGATCTCCACCGAACCGCTGATCTCATGGATCTCCGCAGCCACACTGTGCTTGCTAAGAAATTGCCGTACCAGTAAGGGATAGGTTGTAGCGATGCGCTTGCCCTCGAGCCAACTAACCCCTTCGTACGGCTCCCCCCGCCCGACCGCTACGGATAGCCGGCATTTCCCGAATCCAAGCCGCTCGACCATGTCCACCTTCTTATTCTTTTCATAGACGACATTCTCTCCTACGATCCCGATATCGGCGACCGCATCTTCCACATACTGCGGAATGTCATCATCCCGGAGAAAATAGATCTCCATTGGAAAATTGTCACACTCCGTTTTAAGTTTGTTAACCCCATCTTTCAGCCCGATACCACAGTCCTTTAACAACCTGACGGAATCATCGAACAGCCGCCCCGATTTCTGAATAGCGATCTTAAGTTTCATCAACTTCAATTAAAAAATTAGGGCTCACCGTTTGGTAAGCCCTTTGAATGTTTTATAGCTGGACACTACATCACCGGCCTACCTCCTCGGTAAGATATGGAAATGGTGATGATGATGCCTGGTTATCTTCATGCGCCAAAATTAGTAGCCAAAACCGAACGGTCAAAATTTATTTTGCCCCCTACCCTACCGCCAAATTCAACGTCAACACCCCAACCAGCCCCACCACGGAAACGATCGTCTCCATCACCGACCATGACCGGATCGTATCCCGGATCGACAAATTGAAATATTCCTTGAACATCCAGAAGCCGCTATCATTGACATGGGAAAAGAAAAGGCTGCCCGCCCCCACCGATAATACCATCAGATTGGGATCGACATGCATCCGCGCGATCAGCGGCAGGATCAGCCCCGCCGCCGTCAACCCCGCTACCGTCGCCGACCCAAGACATACCCGGATGATCGCCGCCATCAACCAACCCAGTACCAGCGGGTGGATCGGCCAGGTCTGCAAATGCCCCGCTATCTCACCGCTCACCCCACTGACCGAAAAGACTTCCTTCAACGCCCCTGAGCCGCCCACGATCAGCAGGATCATCGCGACATCCTTGACCGACGCTTCATATATCTGCATGACCCTCTTTATGTTCATCCCGCACCGCAACCCGATAGACCATGTGGCAAAAGCGACCGCCACAAGCAGAATGATCGAAGGATTGCCGAGGAAAGACAACAAATGCTGCCCGTTCGCATCGGGATGCGCCGCCATGCCCACAATCGTCGTCCCCATCAGCAGGATCACCGGCAGCAGCGACGTCAGCAGACTGGTCCCGATCCCCGGCAGCTGCTCTTCAGGCTTCTCTGCGGCCACAAGACCTTTCAGCGGCGAGGCGGCAATATTCCGCAGCGTCCGCGAATAAAGCAACCCCGCAAGGATAACGGCAGGTATCGCAATGGTCATTCCGTACATCAATGTCTTTCCCATATCGGCGTGGAATAGGCCGACCAGCGCAGCCGGCGCAGGATGCGGCGGCAGGAAGCCATGTGTGACCGATAAGGATGCCAGCATCGGCAATCCGATGAATACCACCGGTAGCTTGTATTTGTAAACGACCGAAAAGATCAACGGTACCATCAGCACGAATCCCACGTTGTAGAAGAGCGGGATACCGATAATAAACCCCGTCACCATCAACGCCCACTGGATATATCGCCGGCCAAATGCATTCATCATGAAGGTCGCGATGCGCTGCGCCGCGCCGCTCTCGGCTACTATCTTGCCCAGCATAGCGCCCAGCACGATGACGATGGCGAGTTCTCCCAGCGTATCCCCCATGCCTTTGTACACGGCGCCGGGGATTTTCTCCGCCGGGATACCCAGGAACAACCCTACCATGACCGAGACGACGAGAAAAGCCAGAAAAGCGTTGATCCTTCCCCAGGATATCATCAGCACGAGCAGCAGTATGCCGGCGAATACAATCAGTAGATGCATATAATTTTTCAATGGGAATCCCTTGTCACCTCCGATCCCGACCCGCCGGTAAGGAAATCCAGATCAGCCCCCTTGTCAGCCTGCTGTACATGCCGGATGTACAGCTGGACGTAACCCCGGCCCGCAACCGCAGTCGCCGGCTTCCAGGCAGCCCGTCTCCGCTCCAGCTCGTCATCAGCCACATCCAGGTGCAGCCGCCTGTTCTCCACATCCAGTTCGATCCGGTCCCCATCCCTGACCAGCGCGAGCGCCCCGCCTATCGCCGATTCCGGGGACACATGAAGCACAACTGTTCCATAGGCGGTGCCGCTCATTCTTCCATCCGATATCCTCACCATATCGGTCACTCCCTTTTCCAGTAGTTTTTTGGGTAAAGCCATATTTCCCACCTCCGGCATCCCCGGATATCCCACCGGCCCTACATTCTTCAACACCATCACACAGGTTTCGTCGATATCGAGCCCCGGATCGTCTACCCGGGCATGATAGTCTTCAATATTCTCGAATACCACCGCCCTGCCGCGATGCTGCATAAGTGCCGGTGTAGCCGCGGAAGGCTTGATGACCGCGCCGTTCAATGCCAGATTACCCTTGACTACCGCGATTCCGGCATGTGACAGCAGCGGGCGGCCGGCCGCAGCAATGACCTCCCGGTTATAACAGGTCTCCCGTCCCGCAATATTTTCCCGGTGGGTGCGGCCGTTGACCGTAATGACATCGAGATCGAGCCGGTCCCGCAACTCATTCAGAACTACCGGCAAGCCCCCCGCATAATAGAAATCTTCCATCAGGAATTTGCCCGAAGGCATCAGATTCACCAGCAATGGGATCCCGCTTCCCAACCGGTCAAAATCGTCCAGTTCCAGCGGGACGCCGATCCGGCCGGCGATTGCCGTCAGATGAATAATGAAATTGGTGCTGCCACCCACCGCGGCATTCACCTTGATCGCATTCTCAAAAGCAGCGCGTGTCAGGATCTTCGACAGCCGAAGATCCTCTTTTACCATCTCCACGATCCGTCGCCCCGATAGCTGCGCCAACGCTTTTTTCCGTGAATCCACCGCCGGTATCGCCGCTGCCCCCGGTAACGTCAGGCCAAGCGATTCTACCATACAGGCCATCGTGCTCGCCGTCCCCATCGTCATGCAATGACCCGGGCTGCGCGACATACAGCTCTCCGCCAACAGATAGTCGGCGTCACTCATCCGGCCCGTCTTCCGGTCCTCATCGAATTTCCAGACATGCGTGCCCGATCCGATATCCTGGCCCTGGAATTTCCCGTTCAGCATCGGGCCGCCCGGCACCACCAGCGTGGGCAGGTCGACGCTGGCCGCACCCATGACCGTTGAAGGGGTAGTCTTATCACATCCCGTCAGCAATACCACTCCATCCAAAGGATTCCCCCGGATCGACTCCTCGGCATCCATACTCGCCAGGTTGCGGAACAACATCGCCGTCGGCTTGAGCAGCGTTTCCCCCAATGACATGATCGGGAATTCCAGCGGGAACCCGCCTGCCTCATATACGCCCCGCTTGACCTTCTCCGCGATCTCCCTCAAATGAGCATTGCATGGCGTCAGCTCCGACCAGGTATTGCAGATGCCGATCACCGGCCGGCCATCAAACATATCTTCGGGAAAACCCTGGTTCTTCATCCAGCTGCGATAGATAAAACCCATCTTATCCTTCTTCCCGAACCAGTTCCTGCTACGGAGCTCCTCCATATATGATCTTCAATTTTAAATTAGTCCGCCGGCTTCATGAACTGCTTGTAACAGTCATTGATATAGACGAGGATATCGACAGTAGCCGCCTTGCGGCAATACTCGTAGGAAGGACGATATTTCTTCATGAACGCCTTTAGCGAATCGCCCTTCAGATGGGTGATCCTGGCGACATAATCCTTGTTGTAACGGAAATCGACATAATAGTCCTCTTCTTCCTTAAGCAACCGCTTCTCGAGCCGCTCCCGCTGCTTCTCCGGACTCCCCGAATGCCGGAAAATATTCATGTTTACCCCTACCCCGTCCCCCTTTCGCGCGGGATCCAACCGCGGGGTATTCCCATGATCATAGACCCAGGAATATTCCTTTCGCCGGTCCATGGAATCCAGCTGATAATTGTTGTATTCCACCCGCACCGCTTGCAGGGTCTGTGGCCTGATCTCCAGGTATACCGGATAGTCAGCCGTCAGGATCGAAGCCGTGACCGTGATCGTATCCGTTTTATGCCCCACCGATGAGAACGAAATATGATCTCCCGGCGCCGCCTGGATCCGGTAGCTGCCGTCTTCATCCGAAAGATCGTAGCGCTGTTCGGTAATGTTGTGGATACTAACAGAGATCAATGTATCGGAACTGCCTTTCACATATACCTTCCCGGTAAGGAATTGTTGCGCATTCGCGGTAACCCCGCCACACAATAGCAGGACAAATAAGTAAAAAATATATCGCATAGTTCTCTCAGGAGTGCGCCAAGGTAGGTCTAATTTCCGCGATTCGGCCCGGGGATACCTTGAAGTTTTTGTTAAAACGATTTTACGTTTTACTTTTACTTCAACAATACTGCCACGGTTTCTCTCATTCAACAATTTAATTTATGAAAGCATTGTTCGTTTGCCTCCTGATCACGGCTGCCTTTACGACCGCCCATGCCACTCCTGCGCCCCCCCGGCAGGAATTCTTCGCTATCCGTATCTATCAGCTGAAAACTGCCGGACAAGAGTCCCGTGTGGACAGCTTTCTGCAGCAAGCGCTGATCCCCGCCCTGCATCGCCAAAGCATCACCGGGATCGGAGTATTCAAACCGGTCGGCAACGACACCGCCGCCATCCGTCGGATTTATGTCTTTATCCCGCTGAAAGACCTGGGTCAGTTCGCCTCCCTGTCCGACCAGCTCGTGAAAGATGCCCAATACCTTGCCGATGGCCGGTCCTACCTCAACTCTACCTATGACGACCCGCCTTATGTCCGCATCGAATCCATCCTGCTGAAAGCTTTCCCCGACATGCCGCATCACGCCGCACCCTGGACCGGCCAGCCCTATAGCGCCGACAGGATCTACGAGCTTCGCAGCTACGAAGGCGCTACCGAAAACTTATTTGCCAATAAAGTGCAGATGTTCAACCAGGGCGGTGAGATTACCCTGTTTGATAAGCTGAGCTTCCATGCCGTATTCTATGCTTCCGTTGTCTCAGGTGCTCACATGCCCAATCTGATGTATATGACCAGCTTTGACAATATGGCCGCCCGCGATGACCATTGGAAGACGTTCGGCGCCGACCCTACCTGGAAAAGTTTGTCCTCGTCGCCGCAATACCAGCACAATGTTTCCCATATCGACGATATTTTTCTTCACGCGGCGCCCTACTCGGAATTATAAGCGCTAACAGCATACTATTTACTGCGCCGGCCGCGTTTACCGAATAGATCACCCCAAAAATATTCGGTATATGAAAAATGCAGATCGACCTTTCATCGGCATCATTATCGTTACGATAGCCGTACTGTACAGCATCATCGCCTTACTGAGCTGATCCACGGAGCACCCGCAGAACGAAGGGAAGAATTAAAAACGGGCTGAACCGAAGGGACGGAACCCCGGGAGACACAACGGCCGCAGGAATCCTCCAAAAATACGTTATGACGGATAAGTTACGACGGAAGGATACAAAGGGTTGTCTGGGCTCCGCCCAGTTAAGGCCTAGGAAGCAGGTTTTACCTCATAGATCGGACTGAAAAGATACAACTTTCCCGTGGCTACTTCGACACATTGATATCTTTTTCTCAATTTTTTCCCTTTTCGGAATACACGGTCATCATCCAGGCTAAAACATCCCCCCTCCGGGATCTGCTCCACCAGCATCAACCCCTCTTTATCATTGTCATACTTCCTCAAAACCCGCATCAAATTCTCGTCGGCACAGCTACTGGCAGGCAAGTCGTGAAGATTCTTTTTCAACGCCGTCAACACATCCGCCGGAAAGACCTTTAAAGGAATGAACTCCTCCAGTATCTTCCTGTAGATCCGCTTCCACTCCCGCCCATGGGACTGGACCCGGTTCCCAAACTCCATGAACGTCACCAGGTGCGCCAGCTCATGGATCAAAGTGATCAGGAAGGAATAAGAATTCAGGTTTCCATTGACACTGATCCGATGGTTCGCCGAAACCGTCGCATGCCGATAGTCCCCAAGCACACTCTTCCGCTCCCGCGTGATCGTCAAATGAACCTGATAATGATTTAAATATTGTAAGACCAACACAGCCGCCTGCCCGGGAACCCAGCGGCGCAAATAGTCGAGCGGCGCTTCCTTCTTAGGCATTGTTTGGCGACTTCTTGAGAGATTTTATTAAGATCCTGACTTCCAGAAAAGTATAAAGGGCATATAAAATAAAACATCCGACAATCGCACCCTTATTTACCGCAGCTGTCAGCCAGCCATATAAAAATACCGCAATCATGCAGACGATCATCTTGATAATCAGACTGCTATATATCATACGTACAAAAGCATGCGGGTTGGGATTCCTTAAGGACCTGATATGCAGTAGATAAGATATCGCCGTTAGCCCGAATAATAACTCATTACCCCCCAAAAGAACCCCGCTATCCGTTTTCCATTCCCGTAACAGCGGACTCCCAAGAAGGATCAAACCCGAACTGATTAAACCAACGACCAGGATCGGCAAGAAGGCCCTGACATTCCCCTTATTTTTCATCTTTTTTCCCTGAATTGGCTTTTACGAGCTGGACAAGCACCAATACAATTACCAGCAAAGGTACACCCATTGAAAAAACAGGAAAAGAAAGTTTCATCCACTTGTCTGCCTTCATTCCCAGCCATACGGCAAAGCCAACGGAAACAACGACTTGTGAGGACAAGCTCGCATAACGCATTAACTGGCGACGCCCTTCGGCGCCTCCTCCTTCGTTTCGTTTATGATTGTCGTGATCAGCCGGCTGCGACTTCGGCATGTTTGATCTCCCGCTTTATTTCCGGGGCTATTTTCCCATTAGCGCTGCGCTCAGCCTCCACAGGGGTCATATGGCACTCCCCATTGAAGTTGGCCGCTGGCTCGATCTGAAGTTTCGCAGCCTGAATGTTCCCATTCAAATGACTGCCGCCCTTGAGCTGCAACAGATCCTTCACCTTGATAGTACCGGTCACTTTTCCCATAATATCCGCCTGCTGACCATTGATATCCCCCTGTACTACGCCTCCTGCGCCGATCACAACCTTAGCCGAACAGTGGATGTTGCCTACCAATGTCCCGTCAATCCGCAGATCGCCATTGCTGGTAATGTCACCCTTCATGGTGGTGCCCGCGCCGATCAGGCTGGCACTTGTGCCGACAGAGACTTCTCCGGGCATGTCTGATTTGGTTTTTCCGTTGAACATATAGTTATCAGATTTTTAGCACATAATGCGACCTCAGACACCCCCCCTAATCATCAGACACACCTTGATCGATCGACCCCGGATACCCCTCTATCAATCGCTGATCTTCTCAGGCTTTGGTATTTTCAACGTCGTCGTATCCAGCTTCACCGTCGTATTTCCCTGTAAAACACCCCGGATACCCTCCAGGTATTGATCCCTGTACCGAACCTCCTGCTCTAACGAATCAGCCCGCATTTTTAGTTCACGCAGATCACGGGTATTGTTCACATCCCCATAACCCGGAATATAGAGCTTCAATGGCGTAAAAACGATCAATGCCACCGTTAGCCCCGTCAATAATACAAAAATCGTGCAGAGAAGCGTATAGACACTCAGGCGGGACAATTTGAAGGTCACCACTTCTTCATAGGTGTCGTCATTCATTACCACCAGCCGGTACCGGTTCTGAAGGCGTTTCAAAGTGGAATTGGCATCGAATTTGGCCATATTGGATTACTGAACGCCACGCGTCCGGTTTTGTGATAAAGATAATAAAATAAATCGGTGGAAAAGGAGTTATTAGCTTGTAAGTTTGCCGTTTTCAAAAGGACATTGTGACGTTTAGTAAAATCCTGCTATCGGTAATATCGCTTTTTCTTATCCGGACGGCTTCCGGGCAGGTAGGCGTCGACTATGACCTGAAGAAACCCCAGAAATGGGAGAACCGTACCCTCGCCTCCGAGACCTCCAATAACGGCAAGAAATTCAGAAAGTTCCGCCACTTCGTCCAGAACAACATCACCCATTACAACTACTACTACAACGCTAACGAAAAGATAAAGCTCGTTCTGGCTAAAGCAAAAGCCCAGTTCAAAGACGACTACACTACGCTCCTGCCTTTCTATAACTTCACCCAGGACGCCACCGCCGCCCAAAAGAAAGAACTCGACTCCGTCGTCTATAAATGCACGATGGGCATCCTTATCCACGACACCCGCAACGATTGGACCGACAACCTGTACCTGCTGATGGGTGAATCCTACTTTTACAAGAAATTCTACGACTCGGCCTATATCACGTTCCAGTTCATCAACTGGGCCTTCGCCCCGAAAGAAAAGGACGGCTATTTCATCCCCATCGGAAGCAACTACAACAAAGAAGAAGGCGGCAATGCCGACAAGGTCTCCACCGCGGAAAAACGGAAGCCTCTCGAAAAAGCCTTCGACCTCCCGGCGCCAAGCCGCAACGACGCCCTCATCTGGAAAGTGCGTACCTATCTCGCCAAAGGGCTATATACCGACGCCGCCGCCCTGATGGAGGTGCTCGACCACGATCCACTATTCCCGGCACGCCTCCGGCCTTCACTGGCAGAAGTAAGGGCCCTGTATTACTACCAGCAAGGTACCTACGACAGCACCGCCTATTTTCTTACCCGGGCCCTGCCTGCCGCCGAAACGCACGTAGAATACGCCCGCTGGGAATACCTCATTGCCCAATGTTATGAACGTACCGGCAATTCCTATGAAGCAAAGACTTTCTATGAGCGAGTGGTCCGGGATACCTATGACCCCGTCCTCGATATCTACGCCCGCCTTAACGCCATCCGCCAGAACAAAGAAGGCGGCGCCGGCTATATCGATAAGAATATCGAGGCGCTGGCAAAGATGGCTAAAAAAGATCGTTTTGAAGCCTACCGGGATATCATCTATTATACCGCGGCCCAGATGGAACTGGAACGGCATAACCGCCCCGGCGCGATCAATTTCCTTCAGCTTTGCGTCAGGAACTCCCTGATCAACGGCGCCCAGCGTACAAAAGCATTCCTTCAGCTGGCCAACCTGACATTCGAGGACAAGAATTATCGCTCGGCCAAACGCCTTTACGACAGCGTCAATATGTTCGAGCTTACCAGCCAGGGAGGCGACATCAGCTGGCTCAACGACCGCAAAGCCGCGCTGGCCGTGATCGTAGCCCAACTTCAGGTCATGGACCGCCAGGATAGCCTCCAGCGCATCGCCGCCATGCCGCCGGCCCAACGTGACGCCTACCTGAAAAAGCTGGCCCGGACACTCCGCCGCCTGCAGGGGCTCCGGGATGAAGGCGAAGATGAAAGCGGCGTCGCCACAAATACCCAGAACAAGAACGTCAACGACATGTTCGCCTCTCAGTCAGGCGGAAACGCCGCGGACTGGTACTTCAATAACGCCAACCTCAAAGCAAAAGGCTATACGGACTTCAGAAACCGGTACGGTAACCGCCAGAACGTCGACAACTGGGAGATAGCCTCCCTCGCAAGGAACAACCTAACCGCCAATACCCGGAACAATACCGGCTTCGATAGCGCTTCCCGCGCCGGCACAAAACCTGCAGGCATCGACTTCAAATCCTTGCTCGCCGGTCTCCCGCTGACCCCGGATAAAATAAAGAAATCCAACGACTCGATTGAAAATGCCCTGTTCCTCCTGGGCAAGACCTATCAGGAAGGCATCCAGGACTACCACTTCGCCATCAATTCTTATGATACCCTCCTGACAAAATTCCCTGCCACCGGAAAGCAGGAACAGACCCTCCTCAATCTCTATTACTGCTATACCAAACTTGGCGACCAGGCGGACGCCGACCGGATGCTGGAGCTCCTGAAGCAACGATTCCCGAAAGGTGCATTCACCGCAAAAGCGATCAACCCCGATTCAGTCGCCGAAGCGGAGGGCAGCCTGAAAGTGAATGCCACCCACCAGTACGAAAAGATCTATGAGGACTTTATCGAAGGCCGCTTCGGTGAAGCGATCGGGCAAAAGAAGATCGCGGACAGCCTCTATGGCGACAAGTACTGGACCCCGCAGTTGCTGTATATCGAATCCGTTTACTTTATCCGAAGTAACCAGGACCCCCAGGCAAAGGCGGTCCTCCAAAGCATCATCAATAAGTTCCCCCATACGCCAATGTCGGACAAGGCCAACACTATGCTGGATGTCCTGAACCGCCGCCGCCAGATCGAAGATTATCTGACCCGTCTGCAGATCAAAAAGGCCGAAGATACCGCCGTCGCAGCTGGCAACTTCCCATCCGCCGCCAAACCACAGGATAACCGCCAGCGCATGGTGCGCAACGACTCCAATTTGCTAAAGGCGGATAGCACCTCTGATTGGGCAAAAGCGAAGGCCAAAGAAGTGACGCTGTCCAGGGATACCACGGCAAAACAACCGGTCGTCGCCCCCAGTGACATGCTCCGGGTCAACGCTAACAATATGAAGGCGATCACGATGGATGCCCAACAACTCAACCGTCTTCGCAAACAGCAGGACTCGATCCAGGCCGCCATGGTGAAGAACGCCGCCGACTCCCAACGGATCGCACAGCTAAAGGCCGCGGCCGACTCCATCCAGAATGCCGTCGACAAGATAAAAAGCGATACCGCACAGCTGGCCGCCAGGCTGCGGACCATGAACTCCGTTTTTGCTCTCAACCCCGACGCCCCCCATTCCGTGGCGATCATCATGAATAAAGTGGACCCGGTCTATGTCTCCGAAGCCCGCAACGCCTTCAACGGCTATAACCAGGAAAACTTCTACAACCTTCAACTAACGGCAGAAAATTCCTCGATCGACGATTCCGTTAAGATGCTAGTGATCGGCAGCTTCCCGACCGATAAGGACGCCCTGACATACCTCAACAACGTAAAGGCCCTCGCACCCCGGCAGATCATACCCTGGCTTCCCGCCGATAAGTACACTTTCGTGATCATCTCCAGGGCTAACCTCCAACTGCTGCTGAGCAACAAAGATTTGAACGCCTATCGCCAATTCCTGAACGCCGCCTACCCCGGAAAATTCTAGACCCCCATAAACCCAGCACGAAATTTGAATTAACACGGTTTTTAGGAACCTTAACGGTACTTTTATCGAACTGAACCAATAATGTATGTCATCTAAGCTGGTCTCCATCTTTTGGAAAGTCTTTTTCTACGGCCTGGGTGCCTTTCTTCTTTTCCTGGTCCTGATCAACCTGGGGGTGTTCGGATCCCTCCCTTCCTTAAAAGAGCTGGAAAACCCCTCCATCACCCAGGCATCCGAAGTATTTGCCGAAGATGGAACCCCAATGGGCAAATATTACAAGGATAAAGGCAATCGCAGCAGCGTCGAATTCAAGGATATCTCTCCCAATGTCGTCAATGCCCTTGTCGCCACGGAGGACGCCCGCTTCTATGAGCACTCCGGGATCGATGGGTTTTCCGTTATGCGCGCAGTCCTTAAGTTCGGCAGGGACGGCGGCGGCAGTACCATCTCCCAGCAGCTGGCCAAGAACCTGCTGGAACAAGGCTCAAAGAATTTCATGCGCCGCTTCATCGAGAAGCTTAAGGAGTGGATCATCGCCATAAAGCTGGAACGAAATTTCACCAAGCAGGAGATCCTCGCCCTCTATCTGAACGAAGTCCCCTTTGGCGATAACGTCTACGGTATCCGCAACGCTTCCCGAACCTTCTTTCAGAAAGAGCCCGACCGGCTCACCGTCGACGAAGCCGCCGTCCTGATCGGCATGCTGAAAGGAAATACGGTCTACAACCCCCGCAGAAACCCAAAAATGGCCATCGAACGCCGGAATACCGTCATCAACCAGATGGTGAAATACAACTATCTGACCGACAAGGACGCCACGGCATACAAAGCCAAACCGATCGACCTGAGCAACTACAAAAAGGTAGACGAGAACAATGGGCTGGCTCCTTATTTCCGGGACGTACTCCGCGAAGACCTTCGAAAATGGTGCAAGGATCATAAAAATCCCGCCACCGGAGAACCCTACAATCTGTATGAAGACGGGTTGAAGATCTATACGACCATCAATCCGCGGATGCAGATCTACGCCGATGAAGCAGTGGCCAAACAATTGCCCCTCCTCCAAAAGGCGCTTAGCTCGCAATATGACATCCGGAAAGGCCTGATCTGGAAAGACCATGCTAACATCCTCGAAGCAGCCATGCACAACAGCGACCGCTGGAACAACGAAGAGGACGCCGGCATGAGCGACGCAGATATCCGGAAGACGTTTCTGAAACCTGTCCCTATGAAGGTCTTCGCCTGGAATTCCAAACGGGAAAAAGACACTGTCATGTCACCGCTGGATTCCATCAAGTACAGCCAGGAGATGCTCCAAACGGCGTTTATGGTCATGGATCCTGTCACCGGCGCCGTCAAAGCCTGGGTCGGCGGCATCGATTTCAAGACCTACAAATTCGACCACGTCAATATCAATACTAAACGCCAGGTCGGAAGCGCGATCAAACCGTTCCTCTACAGCCTCGGTATCGAAGACTTTAACTTCACCCCCGAGACGGAATGCCAGACCAGCCAGCAGTATTTCCCGGGCTTTGGCTTCGTCCCCGCCCGCCCCGACAGGCACGAAGGCGGCACCACCACCATGGCTTCCGGCCTTGCCTGGTCGATCAACGGTGTAGCCGCCTTTATAATGAAGCAGGTAGGCCCAAAACGTTTTTCCGAATACATGAAGCAGATCGGCATCCCGACAAAGATCGACCCCTATCCGTCGATGGCCCTCGGCGCCTGCGATCTCTCCCTCTATGAAATGATGTGGGGCTATACGATGTTCCCCGCCGGCGGCTTCAGCACAAGACCCTATTATATCTCCAGGATCGAAGACAAAAACGGGGCCGTACTGGACAGGTTCGACACCGAACGCAAAGAGGTCATCAGCCAGGCCACAGCATACACCATGGCCCGCATGATGCAGGGTCCCGTCGACTTCGGTACCGCCGCCGGCCTCCGCAACCGTCTCGGGCTCGCGGAAATGGGCGGTAAGACCGGTACCACCAACGATAACTCCGACGCCTGGTTCATGGGTTACACCCCACAGCTGATGGCCGGCGCCTGGATCGGCTGCGACGACCGCTTTATCCGGCTTGAAGGCGGCCTCGGCTATGGAGCCCAGGCGGCACGCCCCATCTGGGAATATTTCTTCAACAAAGTACTCGCCGATAAATCGCTCGGCATTGACCGGAATACAAAATTCATCCAGCCGGAAGAGATGCGAAAGGGGATGATGTATGACTACCAGAACCTTATCGAAAAGATGGCTCCGCCCGGAGCGGAAGGCGCCAACCAGGGCAACGGAAGAGCTAATCAATATATAGACATGAGCCCGCCGACGGTACCCGTGGATTCTAAATTGAGCCCCGAAGAGCAGAAGGTACTAAAGGAAGCGACCATGCAAAAATCAAGCAGCCAGGGTTCCGTCAAGATCATCGTTTCGGATGCACCCCCGCCACAACCGCCGAAGAAAAAACCAGGCCTCTTCAAACGCCTGTTCGGCGGAAAGAAAGACAATCATTGACCTTCACCTTACTTCAGATGCGCGCGCAGCATCCAGGCCATCTTCTCATGCTCCTCCATCAGCCCGGTGATAAAGTCGCTGGTCCCCGCATCCCCATACTCGTCGGCAAAAGGCTTGATGTTTTCTCTCAAAAAGATAATGATGCTCTCATGATCCTCCAGCAGCTCCTTGATAAAGCCGGGGCTGTCATTTTTCTCCCTGGTTTGCTCCGTTAGATGCGTCAGCTGAAGAAAGCTCTGCAGCGTCGCCGGTGCATAATGCCCCAGTTTCCGTATCCGCTCGGCAACATCATCCACTTTGTCTTCCAGCTCCTCATACTGCTGCTCGAAAAAGATATGCATCGAATGAAAATCAGGTCCCTCGACATTCCAATGCGCATTCCGCGTCTTGGTGTAGAGGACGAACTCATCTGCCAATAATTTGGCTAGTTCTTTCGCAACAGCCTGGAGATTCTTGGGACTAATGCCAATACTTGTATTCATGGAAAAATGATTTGCTGCAAAATTAAGGGAGAATTCAGGTTCCCGCCACCGGCTTTTTCCGGCGGTGCCCCAGCACCTCGATCCGGACCCGGGTAAGCCCCCGGCCCGCAAAACCCAGCTGAACAGCCGCCGCCCTGCTAAGATCGATCAACCGCCGGTTTCCTGGATGCATCTTGTCATTGATCTGCACGATCACAGTCTGGTGATTCCGGAGATTCGTCACCCGTACCCAGGTATGCATAGGCAGCGTATTGCTGGCTGCCGTCAGACTATCCTGGCAAAAGATCTCATCCGTATAGGTCTTACGGCCTTCAAACTTGTCGGCATAATAGCTGGCGATGCCATGTTGCACCTTAACAGGCTTATTGTGCGGTTTGGCCGGTGCAAGCGTATGCTGACCTAGCCCAAACACGGGCAGGAACAACCAGGCGAGCAATCCTTTTATCAAGATATTGGTTTTTCAGCAAAATACCGGTCCCGCAACGCCCTGTCCTCCCCATAGATATCATCATAGAACTGCAACTTCCCTTTCTTCCCCACTACGGTAAAATACCGGATAAAAATGGGCACCTTCGCGAACCCCCATACGGTATGCTTCTCCTGACGCGCGATCCAGGCATTCAACGTATCCAGATGATATTTCATCGTGTCGTTCCGGATCAGGAAATCGGAGAGCTTACGCCACTCTTTTACCCGTACACATCCATGGCTCAATGCCCGGAATGCCTTGTCGAACATCCATCGCACATTGGTGTCATGTAAGTATACATCGTATTTGTTCTTGAAATTGAACTTCATGACCCCCAATGAATTATCATCCCCCTCCCGTTGCTTCAGCTCGTACGGGAAATTGTTTTTGTTGAGCCGCCGCCAATTGATCTTAGTCGGGTCCCGGACACTGTCGTTATCATCGACCACGATGAGGTTCTGCTTCTGCAGATAGGTCACGTCCCGCTTGATCGCCGGCAGCATCTCCCGGAAAATGATGCTGTGAGGTACCGTCCATTGCGGATAGGTAACAAAATTGGAGATCTCACTGCTCAGCAATGGCGTCCTCGTCTTTGGCGCCCCCACGATCACCCTGGACTCCAGCGCTACCGAATCGGAATCCACCACATCCAGCGTAAAAGCCGGCAGATTCACCCAAACATATGTCTTCGGCAACGTGTCCGGCAACTGCTTATAACGGTCAAGCGTAATGGCGATCCGCTTGAATTTCTCCCAGTCCGAATTATTCATCATGTTCACCATATCCTGCGTTACCTTACCCGACACTTTCAGCTTATTCACTTGTTGGTATTGCCGGATGGCGGCACGCAAGACGCTTGTATCCACCGAGGCGGCCGCCGAATCGATGTATCCCGATTCCTTCAGCCGGTGCGTCAGGGCCTGATAAAAGGTCGCCGAATCTTTATATGGATACTCCAGCCAGGTCAATTTCCGAAAATGCGCCGTCCGCAAAAAATCATGTAAATAGGCCTTCACCGAATCATACCCGGGATGGTTGGGCTCCAGCCCATGCAACGTCGTCGTGATGCTATTGGTCTGTAGCGCCGCAGCCAGCGAACCCGTCAATACCGAGTCCGGCAATACCGTGTCCTTTCGCAGCGTGACACTGTCATAACTTAGCCGCCCCTGCCGGATATCCTTGACAAGATGGAAGTAGGCGTCGGTCAGCAGGAGATCGGCCCGGGTCCAGATCGCCGCATTCCTTTTAGCCATCGTATCTTCCTGCAGAATCCGTTGTATGAATTGGAGAGCGTAATAATGATAGTCCGTGGGAAAAAGCCCAAATTCCTTGCTGCTGTCGATAAAAGCAAACAGCGAATCCGCCTGACGCCTCCAATGCTCCTTATCACTCCATATCGGAACATACCCGTTGCTCCCATAGAGGCTGTCTTCCAAGGCGCGATACATTAGCGTAGTCGAATCATTCAGCTTATCGTGGTTATCCGCCGCAGATCTCAGCACGCTCTTCAGGTCCTCCCCTACATGCTGATCCATCTGCGCCGGCACTTTCACGTCATCCTTCTCCCCTTTTCCTTTACCTCCGTGACAACCTACCAGAATGATCAGCGATACGACAGGGAAAAAAGAAAGGACGCCTCGTTTTCGATAATTCATATATCCCGCCAATATAATACAACGTATTAACATTTCTGAGCGAAAACCAGCTATTTTTTGATTTTTTAAAGAGAATTCCCAGCCCATATCCGAGGAACTTTCTGCTCGAACATGAGCAGATCCGTTAACACAATGGCCGTCATTGCTTCCAGGATCACCGGCGCTCTTAACGCTACGCATAGATCATGCCTCCCCTTGACCGAAAATAATTCCTGCTCACCCGTCTCCCAGTTGAGCGTCAATTGCTCTTTGGGAGTAGATGACGTCGGCTTGATCGCGATCCGGTAAACCAGCTCATTCCCATTCGTCAGTCCGCCAACTGCTCCACCGGCATGGTTGGTCCGCGTCCGCCCGCCCATATCCTCGATCGCATCATTATGCTGGCTGCCAAACATCCTCGCCGCTGCGAAACCGGTCCCGAACTCAACTCCCCTTACCGCCGGAATGGCCAGCGCCACATGCGCCAGCAACGACTCCACCGAATCGAAGAATGGCTCCCCCAACCCGACCGGCAGTCCGCTCACCCGGCACTCGATGATCCCACCGACCGAATCTTTCGCATCGATCGCTTTCTGTAACCCCTTCTCGATATCCGTCTCGCCCCCCACCTCCAATATCTCCGCTTTGACCTGGATGGCCTCCCCAATGAGCTTCCTGGCAATCACACCCGCAGCGACAAGACCTACCGTTAACCGCGCGGAAAAAGCTCCCCCACCACGATAGTCCTCAAACCCACCGAACTTCGTATGCGCCACGAAGTCCGCATGACCCGGCCGGGGCACCGCCCGCTGTTTTTCATAATCCCCCGACCGGGTATTGTTATTTTCAAAAAGAATAGTGATCGGCGCGCCCGTACTCCTTCCATCGAACAGCCCGCTCTTGAAGATCGGCAGATCATCCTCTTTCCTCGGCGTCGTCCCTTTCCGGATCCCACCTTTCCTCCGTTCGAGATCGGGCAGAAAATCCTCCAACGCCAACGGAAGCCCGGCCGGACAGCCATCGATATTGATACCCACGCTTTCGCCATGGGACTCACCAAAAATGGTAACGCGGAATAACCGACCAAAGGAATTCATATGCCGAATGATTGTTGTAATGCCCCACCCAGCCTTTGCAGATCGCGATAGAAGTCTGGATACGACTTGTCGATCGCCTGCGCCTCTTCAATGACCGCCTCCCCATTCGCCCGCAACGCCGCCACCGCACAAGCCATCGCGATCCGGTGATCGTGCCGGCTATGTACCCGCGCACCCTTAACCGTCCCGCCACGGATCAGCATAGTATCCGCCACCAGGTCGATGATAATACCCATCTTCCCGAATTCTTCCTGCAACGTCAGCCCGCGGTTACTCTCTTTATGCGCCAGCCGGCTCACCCCGGTGATCACCGTCGTACCTTCACAATGCGCCGCCAGCGCCACCAGCGGCGGGAACAGGTCGGGACAATCCGTAGCGTCGAACCGGAACGCCTTCTTCAGCCCCGGCCCGACCCGGATCTCTTCTTCCCCGGTCTCTAACAAGGCTCCGCAATCGCACAAAGCCTGCAACACTGCCTTATCGGCCTGCGTCGACCAGGTGTCCAACCCCCGCACCGTTATCGGCCCCGCGATCGCACCTGCGACGAGCAAAAAAGCCCCGCCGCTCCAATCCCCTTCCACTGTATATTCCGGCGAGCCCATAGTCTCCGGTGACCCGCCGTCAAAATAAAATTCTTCATAATTGCGGTTCTCCACCCGCCAGCCAAAATGCTTCATCACCTGCAGCGTCAGATCGATATATGGCTTGCTTTTCAATTGACGCACCCTGATCGTCACATCCTTCGCCCCTGCCGCAAAAAAGGCAAACAACAACCCCGTCAAAAATTGTGAAGATAATGACCCGTCGATCTCGATATCGCACGGTCTCAAAGGCCCCCGGATCTCAAGCGGCAGTTTACCCTTGTTGGACTTTACCCGTATCCCCAGCCGCGGGAAGACCTCGTCGAAGAAATCCATGGGCCTGTTCAACAAGCTGCCCTCCCCTTTTACCCGGATCGTGTGCTCGCATAGCCCGATAATCGGCGCAAACATTCGCAATCCCAGCCCGCTCTCACCACAATTTACTTCCAAACCTTCGATAGCCGTCACCCCCTTACTCCGGATCTGCAATGCACCGTCGTCCAGCGTCACTACCTGCGCTCCAAGGTCACTGATCACCCCTAGCGCCGCCTTATCATCATTGGAATGACCTGGATGCCGGATGATCGTCTCTCCGACCCGAAGCAACGCCGCCGCACAAGCCCGCTGCATCGAGCTCTTGGAAGCAGGCGCCTGGATAGCTCCTGCCAGGGTCGATGGCTGAATCGTCGTTAGCATGTTTACAGTGCTGTTATGATCGATTGGAGCAGTTTCTCCAGCTGCACCATCGGGATCACCCGAACCTCAGCCTGCCCAATCTTGTTTAGTATTATATAATTCATCGAATCCTTCACCCGCTTCTTGTCCATCCGGAGTACATTCATTGCTTCCCTTGCATCGAAGACGGCCAACGTCGGCAGGCCATATTTTTTAAGCACCGTGATTACCCGCTCCGTGCCCCCAAAGCCGGTGAGCTCCTCCGAGACCATACAGGCCGCCACCATCCCGATAGCGACCGCATGCCCATGCGACAGCTCATAGAGGTTCTCGACGGCATGCCCCAACGTATGCCCGAAATTCAGCAGCCGCCGATCTCCCTGCTCGAACTCATCTTTTTCCACCACTGCCGACTTGATGGCAACATTCCGGCGGATCAGCCGTGCCAGCGCCGTCTTATCCTTCTGATAAAATGTCAGCTTATTTTTTTCCAGCTCCTTGAACAAAGCCGCGTCCTTGATCGCCGCATGCTTGATGACCTCGGCAAATCCATTCACCCATTCCTCCTTCGGCAACGATTTCAGCAAACTGTAATCATACAACAGGAAATCCGGCTGACGGATCGTGCCGACAAGGTTCTTATACAACCCTACATCGATACCATTCTTCCCGCCAATGGATGCATCCACCATCGCCAGAATGGAACTGGGAACGAACCCGAACGATATTCCCCGCATATAAATAGCCGCCACATAACCCGTCAGGTCCGTAACCACACCGCCGCCTACGCCGATCAACCAGGTCTTGCGATCCGCCCCGAATCCGATCAGCTGGTCGATGATCGAATCGACTGTCTCCTGCACCTTGTACTGCTCCCCGGCATGGATCACGATCGTATTCCAGCCCCCGAATTTCTTCTGTTGCGCGGAGAATACATGGTCATCGGTGATCAGTACCGCCTGATCTTTGTCCACCAGCTTTTCCAGGTACGAAAGATCGGCATCGAGATAATATGTGGTCGTCTTCCCGGAAAATTTGTATTGCAGTTTATTCACGACCTAGGAATTCATGATCTTGTTCTGATGGTTGATGGACTCCATATGCACCGCATCATAATATTTAGTGATGAATTCCTTACTGAGACTGAGCTTTTCACCTTTGGCAAACGCCTTCTCCAGGATCGAGTTCCACCGGTTGGTCTGCAGGATCGTGATATTATTGGCTTTCTTGTACTCCCCGATCTGATCGGCGATCCTCATCCGTTGACCCAGCAGCTGTATCAGTTCATCGTCGATATGATTGATCTGCTCGCGCAATTTCTCCAGCGCGGTGATGAAATCCTTCTCCGTCGTCGTCTCATGACGCCACTTGATACTTTCCAGCAATTCGGCCAGCCGCTCCGGCGTGATCTGCTGCTTGGCGTCGCTCCAAGCCTTGTCAGGATCGATATGCGTTTCGATGATCAGCCCGTCCATATCCAGGTCGATCGCCTTTTGCGCCACATCCAGCAGGATATCCCGGCGGCCGCTGATATGTGAAGGATCGTTGATCATCATCAGACCCGGCGTACGCCGCTTCATTTCAATGGCCAGATGCCACATGGGCGCATTCCGGTATTCGGTATTCCCATAGGAACTGAACCCGCGGTGGATCAGACCGATCTGCTTGATGCCGGCCTTCGCCACCCGCTCGACCGCCCCCGTCCATAACTCGATATCGGGGTTGATCGGATTCTTGACCAGCACCGGTACATCTACCCCGCGCAACGCATCCGCCACCTCCTGCACACTGAAAGGGTTGACCGTCGTCCGGGCGCCGATCCAAAGCACATCGATGTCGAAGTGCAAAGCATCTTCCACCTGCTTTCCGGTCGCCACTTCCACCATTACCGGCAACCCTGTCAGTTGCCTTGCCCGTTGCAGCCACGGCAATCCCTTGGTTCCGATCCCCTCGAAACTTCCCGGCCGCGTCCGGGGCTTCCAGATCCCCGCCCGCACCATATCCACCTTTCCGGTCTTTGCAAGCCGCTCGACCGTTTGGACCGTTTGCTCTTCCGTCTCTGCACTGCAGGGACCTGAAATGATCAGCGGACGTTTGTTCCAGGCTGCCTGGACAATCTCTTTCGCGCTCTTCGTTGCTGTTGCTTCCATATCAAGTAAAATTTAAATATAGTTACCGGCTGTTCGCATCATTCATCCGTATCCTCCGCCCCTTGAAATTCTTCCCGTCGATCGCCCGGATCATCTGCTGCGCCGCGTTCCTGTCAACCTCGATCCAGCTGTTCATCTCCTTCATATCGACCCGCCCCAACACCTCCTTCCGCAGATCGCTCATATCCAGAATGAACTGTAAAAAACTTGCTTTATAAAATCCATCCTTGGTCCCCAGATTGACAAACAGCTTCGCATAATCCCCGTCGCCATTGTAAGACCTCCCTTTCGCCCGCCCTTCACCCCGGCCATATTCCTTCCGGTCACCGCCCCTGACTTCACGCGCCCCATACTCCCGCACCCGCTCCCGGGCATTCAGATCCTCAGCATTCTCATAATATTTCAGGAAGCGATCGAACTCCAGCGCCGCCACCCGCTTCAACACTTCTTCCTTGCTCACATCGGCGAATTTCTCCGCCAGCATGGGAACATAGGTCTCATAATCTCCGTGGCTGATATCCGCCTGCAGCAGCCGGTCCATGAAATGGAAGAACTGCTTCCGGCAAACATCCTTTCCGCTCGGGACTTCCATCTTGTGAAACGGCGACTGCACCATCCGCTCGATCTGCTTCAGCTTGCCAATCTCCCGGCTATGCACGATGGACAGTGATATCCCCGTGCTGCCAGCCCTGCCCGTCCTGCCGCTGCGATGCGTATACACCTCGAGATCGTCCGGCAGCTCATAGTTGATCACATGCGTGATCTCTTTCACATCGATCCCCCGCGCCGCCACATCGGTGGCGATCAGCAGTTGTAAAGTCTTTTCCCTGAACTCCCCCATCACCTTGTCCCGCTGCTGCTGGTTCAGATCCCCATGCAACGCGTCGATCTCATATCCTTCCCGCGTCAGTTTCTCGGCAATCTCCTGGGCATCGGCCTTCGTCCGCGTAAAGATGATGCCATAGATGCCCGGGTTGAAATCGATCAGCCGCTTCAGCGTCTCATAACGGTGATGCGCCGCCGTCACATAATACTGGTGATCGATATTCTTATTCGCCGTATTGACCTTTCCAACCGTGATCTCCTTCGGCGAATCCATATACTTTTTGCTCACCCGGCGGATCTCCGGCGGCATCGTCGCACTGAACAGCCAGGTCGACTCCCGATGTGGCGTATTCTTCAGGATGAATTCGATATCGTCCTGGAACCCCATATTCAACATCTCATCCGCCTCATCCAGCACCACGTATTTGATCTGCTCCAGATTGATCGCCTTTCGCTCGATCAGGTCGATCAGCCGGCCGGGCGTCGCAACGACGATCTGCACCCCCTTCCTGATATCCCTGATCTGCATTCCTATCGACGTCCCGCCGTATACTGCTACGACATGCATCCCGGGTATGAACTTCTTGAACAGCTCTACCTCGTTCACGATCTGGATACACAATTCACGGGTAGGACATACCACCAAAGCCTGCGGATACCGCTGCGCGACATCCACCAGTTGCAACAACGGCAATCCAAATGCCGCCGTCTTTCCCGTACCCGTCTGCGCAAGCCCGACCAGATCCTTCGTGCCGCTCAATAATACGGGAATTGCCTGCTCCTGAATGGGGGTTGGATGCTTGAATCCCAATGCATCAGTTGCCTGCACCAGCCTTGCATCCAGACCTAACCCTTCGAATGTCGTCATATACGGTATAAAATTTGCGCGAAGGTACGATTATTACGGCTTTTCACCGAACCTTACCATCCGGTCCAAGCCTTCGCCAGCCGGCCGCTCCTATTTTATGATTCGCCGTATCTTGTTGGCGTTTTCCATCAACTCTCTTAAATACTCATAATTCTCCTTCTCCAGGCAGCTTTTGAACTTCCTCAACTGCGCAATATGTTCGTTCAGCACATCCAGCACATGATCCCGGTTCTGCTTGAATATGGGCAGCCACATGGACGGATTGCTTTTTGCCAGCCGAACCGTGCTCTCGAAACCGCCACCCGCCAGATCGAAGATGGCCTCTTCCTCCTTTTCCTTCTCAAGGACCGTATTGGCCAACGCAAAAGATGTGATATGCGAAATATGACTAATGTACGCAGCGTGCATATCGTGATCGTCGGCGTCCATATCCACTAATTGCATCCCCAGTTGCCGGTACACGTCTTCGATCGCTTTCACTGCATCCGCATCGCTTTTCGCTTTCTCACAGATCACACACGTGCGCCCTGTGAAGGCGTGATGGACCGCCGCCTCCGGTCCGCTATATTCCGTCCCCCACATCGGATGGGTGGCTACGAAACGTTTTCTCATCGGATGTCCTTCAAGGCTTTCACACAGCGCTTTTTTCGTAGACCCTGCATCCACGACGATCTGTGTCTCCGTGATCATGTCCATGACCTCCCGCATCACCGGCACGGTAGCATCCACCGGAATCGCGACATAGATCAGGTCGCTCTTTTTGACCGCCTCCGCCAACGGCAGCGCCTCATCGATTAACCCCAGTTCCCTCGCCTTCTCCAGGCTGCCATCCGAACGGCTAACCCCGATCACGTTGCGCGCCAATCCCCTGTCCTTCAATGCCAGGCTAAAACTGCCGCCGATCAACCCGACGCCGACGATCGTTACTGATTGGAACATATCCCCGCCCCCCTCACGCGTTGAATGCTTTCCTGCAACTTTTCCCCGCTACTGCACAGGCTCACCCGCACATATCCCTCACCGGCAGGTCCGAAGATCCCGCCCGGCGTAATAAATACCCCCGCTTCGTACAGCACCCGGTCGCTCAGCGCATACCCGTCCTTGTAGGTTGACGGGACCCTGGCCCAGACGAACAACCCCGCCTGCTCCCTGCTGAATTCACACCCGAGCCGTTCCAATAGATCAAACACCTTCACCCTCCTGGTCCGGTATACTTCGTTGACACTGTCATACCATTCTTTACCCAGCGCCAACGCCTTCGCGGCCGCCAGCTGCACCGGCAGAAACATTCCGCTGTCCATGTTGCTTTTGAAACGCAATACCTCATCGATCCGCTGCTTCGCCCCCGCCAGCGTTCCCACCCGCCAGCCAGCCATATTCTGCGATTTGCTCAGTGAATTTAGTTCGATGACCACTTCTTTCGCTCCCTCCACCGACAATAGGCTCATTGGGCTGTCATTCAATATAAAGCTGTAAGGATTGTCATGACAGATCAGTATTCCATGCTTCCTGCCAAAATCCACCAGCCGCTCAAACAGTCCCCTGTCCGGCAGCTTCCCGGTTGGCATATGCGGGTAATTCACCCACATCAGCTTGACCCTTCCCGCCGTCACCAACCCCTCCAGCTCCTCAAAATCAGGCAGCCAATCCCCATTCCCATTAAGCGAATAGTCGATACAAGTGCCCCCTGCCAGTTTCACCGCACTTCGATACGTCGGATACCCCGGGTTGGGTACCAATACCGCATCTCCCTCATTGAGATAGGTCATACAGATATGCATGATCCCTTCTTTTGACCCGATGAGCGGCAGGATCTCCGAATCGGGATCAAGATCCACCCCATACCACTGCCGGTACCAGGCCGCAACCGCTTTTCTTAACACCGGTGAACCCTTATAAGATTGATACCCATGGACATTTGGTTTGGCACTCTCTTCCTGCAACACGCGGATCACATCAGGATGAGGCGGCTGGTCCGGGCTCCCAATACCAAGATTGATAATGTTCTTCCCCTGGCGGTTTAATTCGTCGATCTCCCGCAGCTTTTGCGAAAAATAATATTCGCCGATACCTTCCAGTCGCTTGGATGTATTCATACTGTTCTGCCTTTTTTATAAATACCATATATCTTCAGATCCGCCGTCACCGGCCGCATTGCCTCGATCACGCTCTCGAACTGCCCGATATCTTCAAATTCCATATCCGCATGGAACGAGTACTCCCATTCGCTGCCCGGGATCGGGAAGGATTGCAGCTTGCTGAGATTGATGCCTCCATCCGCGATCTTGGTCAGGACCCGCGCCAGGCTGCCCCGGGTGTGGTCGGTATGGAAATTGACCGACGCCTTGTCGGGACTCGCTTCGACCAGCGCGTCCTCCTGCCGCTGCAGGATCAGGAACCGCGTGTAATTGTTTTTCATGGTTTGAATATCGGGCGCCAGGATATCCATCCCGAACAGCCCGGCCGCCCGCCGGCTTGCAATGGCAGCGGCATGCCGATTGCGGTGCTGCGCCAGATTCTTCGCACTGAGCGCCGTATCCTCGGTCTCTACCAGCTTCCACCCCGAATGCCGCTCCAGGTAGTCGATACATTGCAGCAAAGCCATGGGATGCGAATGTACCTCCCGGATATCCTCCATTTTTACTCCGGGATTAACCATCAGATGCTGCCCGATCTGTAGATAGATCTCACCTATTACCCGCAGATCGCTTTGCTGCAACAGGTTGTAATTGGGTAGAATGCTGCCTGCAATTGAATTCTCAATGGCCATCACCCCCCCATTACTTTCCTCCCGGCTGGACGCTATCCGGACTACCTCCCGGAAGGTAGCACACGGAATGACCTCAACATTCTGCCCAAACCACTCTTCCGCAGCTACCTGATGAAAACTGCCCTCATAACCCTGAATAGAGACCCTTGTTTTGCCGGTTGTCGATAGTGGTTTACGCATATGTTATATTTTGTCCCGCCGTTACTTGGCCTGCCCCGCTCCCCGCCACAAATTCTAATTACGGCGAATTCGCCCCAATTAACTTTTTTTCAAAAAACACTTCCCCGCCCACACAAAAAAAAGTCCCGGCTTTTGACCGGGACCCTCTGTTAATCTTTTTTGTTTATTTATTTGGTTAACAAAAGCAATCCCGGTCTACTGGTAAAGTAGAAATAAAAGTAAAAGTAGAAATAACGGTATGCCTTTGTCGTAATCATGTAATGCACCAAAATTAGGCACAAATCCGGAATAACAAAATTTATTTTGCGCCAATACTTCCACAACATCAAGCCAGGCTGCACCAATACCACCACCCCATCAAGCCAGCCTGCTGCTGATCTGCTGGTCGATAAGCTTGAACAAATGGAAAGGCTTGTAAGTCCGCCAGTTCTCCAACTCGATCAGCTCGATATACCGGTTGAGCTTGGCCTTCCTGAAATCATGCTGCGTTTGCTCCGGCATGTTGAAACAGACGATCCATCCCCCGGCATCGGTCACCTCTTCAAACCATTCTTCATAATAGTCCTTATCACCGCTGTGAAAGTTAAGCACATTTTCTGCGATCAGAATGAACTTCGTGATCCCGCTTTCAAAGAATTTATCCGTCACCTCCCGTTTCAGATTCATGATATCATTCTCTATCGCATCATTCCATTCTCCAAATAGCTCGATGATCGTATAATGTTCATCGTAATCCGCGAGCAGCACTTTCATGTACAAGGTCCGGGACCCGAACTCGTCCCACTGCGGATGGATATAATAGTTATATATCGTCTGAGAGAACTCGAATTCGGAATAGATCCTCCCATAGAATGGCGATCGCTCGTCTTCCTCACTCACATACATGTGGCGCCAATTGTAAAAAGGTTCTATTTCGTGCATATTTAAGCCTCACTTCGCGGATTCGACCGCCTTTTTTACACTGCCCGATCGCAGTAGCAGCTCCCTTGCCCGGTCATAGTCCGTCAACCCCGTATTCTCCATCACCATCCTGGTCCCCCGGTCGAGCAGCTTGCTGTTGGTCAGTTGCATATTGACCATTTTATTGCCTTCTACCCGCCCGATCCGGATCATCACCGCCGTTGACAACATGTTCAGCACCAGCTTTTGCGCCGTGCCGCTCTTCATCCGCGTGCTCCCGGTGACAAATTCCGGCCCTACCACCACCTCAACCGGATAATCCGCCACCGCCGCCACAGGCGAGCCGGGATTACAAACAACACATCCGGTCGGTATTCCCCTTTGCCCGCAGGCCGCAAGCGCCCCACTGACATATGGCGTCGTCCCGCTGGCCGCAATCCCAACCACGATATCCTTATCCGAAACGTCATATTGCTGCAGGTCCTTCCAACCCTGTTCCCCATCATCTTCCGCATTTTCTACCGGTCTGCGGATAGCCGTCTCCCCCCCCGCGATAATTCCGATCACCAGATCAAAAGGCATACCATAGGTGGGCGGTATCTCGCTGGCATCCAGTACGCCAAGCCGCCCGCTGGTGCCCGCACCGATATAGAATAACCGCCCCCCCGCCAGCAACTTATCCGTTATCGCCGCTACCAACTCTTCGATCTGCGGGATCGCTTTTTCCACCGCCTCCGGAACAGTCTTGTCTTCCCGGTTGATATCGGTTAGGATTTCATGGATGCTCATTTTCTCGAGGTCATGATACCGGCTTTCTTCTTCGGTTACTTTTTCAAGATCCATACATTCAATTATTTCGACAAGGACTTTTGATGATACCTGATCAGTCCATCCATCGGTTTGGCTAGAATATTGCCCAGTTCGAATTCATAGCTTCTGCACAGCTCCCGGATCACATCCCTGAACCCATACGCGACACCCCCCACAAAATGAATAGGCAATTTCCAGCTTTCCCGGTACTTGCACAAATGCTGAAAGAAAAAATCATTTAACCCATCCTCGATGATGTTCTCGATCATATAATGCCCCCTGTTCTCCGCTAGGAATAGGGTAAAGGACGCCAGATACCGATTGGGCAACGGCTGCTTATATACCCGCTCCAGGATCTCCTTTGCATTGGTGATGTAGCGCGCATCGAACTTGTACCGGAGCTCTTCATCAAAGGTATCGTAAAGATAGTATTGCAGGACTTTCTTGCCCAGATACGCACCACTACCCTCATCCCCCAGCACGAACCCAAGTCCCGGACTGTTCCGGACGATCTTCCTGCCGTCATAATAACAGGAATTGCTCCCCGTTCCAAGGATACAGCACACCCCTTTTGCCGACCCGCTCAAAGCCAGCGCCGCCCCCATCAGGTCATGAGTTACGTCGACCCCGGCCCCCGGAAGGGCCCGCCGGATCGCCTGCCGGACGATCTTCCGGTTATTCGGATCCTTACAACCCGTCCCATAATAGAATACCCTGTCCACCGGCGTCTTCTTCAACACCGGCAGCAACTCCAGTTCCAGGACCCCGCCAATTCCCGCCGCGTCAAGGAAATACGGGCTGATACCCTGGGTCTCGATCATTTTTTTCCTTCCATTGTGCAGCAAGCACCATTCGCATTTCGTCGAGCCGCTGTCCGCAATAAGAATATTCATGCTGTCGGGTTAATCCGCTTTTGGCCGCAAGTTAAATATGATTGCTTAATTTGCGACCATGAAAAAAATACAGGTCTGGCTACCCTTGTTATTCGCCATTGTGATGATCGTCGGAATGTTCATCGGCTTCAGGCTGAGAGGAAATATTCGTTCCAACGGCTTTTTTAAGCCCCGGAAGTCGTCTACCGTAGAGGAAGTGCTGGACCTGGTTAACAACTATTATGTGGATTCCGTTTCAACTGATACCCTCGGCGACAACGCGATCCAGGGCATGTTGTCCCACCTCGACCCCCATTCATCTTATATCCCCGTTTCCGATATGGCTGAAATGAACGAAGACCTGCAAGGCAATTTTGAGGGGATCGGGATCGAATTCCAGATCTTCGACGATACCGTCAATGTAATGAATGTACTGGCAGATGGCCCCAGCGATAAAGCCGGGCTTAAGGTCGGTGACAAATTCATCAAGGTCGGCGACTCCGTCGTAGCCGGCAACGGCATCACCAATGACAAGATCCGCCGGATGCTTCGTGGACCGGGATCCAGTAAAGTCACGGTCACCCTCCTGAGAGCGGGCGACGCCGGCGGCCCCCGCCAGATCACGATCAGCCGCGGCACCATTCCCTTGCCCTCCGTCGACGTCGCATATATGGTAAACAAAGAGACCGGTTATATCCGCATCAACCGGTTTTCCGAAACGACCCATGCCGAGTTCGCCCAGGCCGTCATGAAACTTCAGCAACAGGGCATGCAACGCATGATCCTGGACCTGCGTGAAAATGGCGGCGGCGTCTTGCAGGAATCCATCGAGATCGCCGATGACTTCCTCGACGGTGATAAGCTCATCGTCTATACCGTAGGCGTCCATTCGCCTCGTGTCGACTACCGGTGCAAACGCGACGGCCTGTTCGAAAAAGGCAAGCTGGTCCTGCTAACCGATGAAGGCACCGCCTCCGCCAGCGAAGTGCTCACCGGCGCCCTCCAGGACTGGGAACGGGCAACCATCATCGGAAGAAGGACCTTTGGCAAAGGACTGGTGCAACAACCCTTCGAGCTCACCGACGGCTCCTCACTTCACCTTACTATCGCCCGCTACTATACTCCGACCGGGCGCAGTATCCAAAAACCCTATGATAATTCGGGCCACGAAGACTATAATGAAGAGGTCATGCGACGTTTTCATGATGGCGAGGTCCTCCACGGCGATACATCCACCCACCACGCCGGCCTTGCCTATAAGACCCTGGGACCGGAACAAAGGACCGTATATGGCGGCGGCGGCATCACTCCCGACATCTTCGTGAGCTTCGACACCAGTACGATGTCCCACAACATTACCCTCCTGTATGTCAACGGTACCCTTAACCGGTTCATATATACCTGGTACGTCCAGCATTTGACCGCTCTCCGGGCCTATAAAGGTCCGGAAGATTTTAACGCCCGGTTCCATGACGAAGAGAACGTATTTGATGCGCTGACCCGCTATGCATTAAAGGACTCGATCGATCTCCGCACGGTCCCTCCCAGGGATAAGACAACTCTCGAACACCGCCTCAAAGGGTTCCTCGCCCGGCAGATCTGGCGCACCGAAGGATATTATGAAGTGATCAATAACTACGATCCCGCTTTTGCCAAAGCGCTTGAAGTGGTTAGTAAATAAAAAGCCGGGCCACCGCGATTCGCAGTAACCCGGCCGGCACGGTCGAGGTTTGTTATTTAGGTTCCTTGTCGAGCAATTCTTTCTTCTCGATCCGGTAAGAAGTGATCAACCCAAGACCGCCACCGATCGCGATCAACGCAAAATAGATACTGACATTCGCCCCGGTATAGTCGGCGTCCCCATATTTGCTGACATAATGGCCAACGTGGTAGAGTACCGTATTGTCCAGCAAATAGGCGACAAACAGCCCTAATCCCGCTCCCACCAGCAACAGCCCCCCTTTCAGGCTGCGGAAGGGCGCCGGCCGCGGACGCTCCGGCTTGAAATGCGGATCCAACCCTTTTTCAATCATGGCCAGGACCTCACGGCTGCGCATATAACGGATCCCGAATATCACCGCACAAATCGACACGGTCATGATTATCAACCAAACCACTCCCAGTATTCCTGCTTCCATACTATTGTTGTTTTTATTGTTTAGGATTTTCGGCCTTCCGGCCGTTTTTCATAGCCTATGACCTCACCTTGTCCCGACAGGTTACAGTTCGTTCCGGGTTTTCCGGCAAATTTATTTTGTATCTTATGGACATTCTTTTGTAACCTCACCGCGTCCTACCAAGTCTTATAGGAGTGACACATATGGAACTCACTGATACAGAGATTATTAAAAAAGTTCTGGCAGGCGAACAGGCGCAGTTTGCCCAATTGGTCCAACGGTATCGGTCTTATGTGTTCACCCTGGTTTTGCGATTTACCGACAACCGGGAAGACGCCGAAGAGATCAGTCAGGATGTGTTTGTCAAAGCCTATCGTTCGCTGGCCGATTTTCGGGGGGACGCTAAATTCAGCACGTGGCTGTATACCATCGTCCGGACGAGCTGTATCACTTTCTTAAGGAAGAAAAGACTGGATACGACCTCTCTGGACAACGAGCGGACCACCCTGCAGTTGGTCAACAAGGAGTCCGGCTTCACCGCCAACGCTGTCGAACAAAAATCCAGGCACGCCATGGTCAACTCCGCCATCCGCATGCTAAGCCCGGACGATAGCCAGGTCCTAACGCTTTTCTATAAAGGAGAGCAATCGCTCGAAGAGATCGGCCGGGTAATGGGCCTCGATCCAAATACGGTAAAGGTGAAACTGCACCGGGCGAGGAATCGCCTGAAAGAGAAGATGGAAAAACATTTTAGTTATGCCGTACGGGAATTATATGAGGATTAACGGACTATCGCCCGGTTTGCAAAAGGGACCGGAAATGTGTACCTTCAATAGTAATCGCATGAATGAAGAAGTTAACATAGAAGACCGGCTTTGGGACTATATCGACGGGCTAAACAGTCCCGCCGAGAAGACCGCCGTCGAAGCGCTGATCGCCGCCAATGCGGAATGGCAGCGGAAATATAAGGAATTGCTGAACGTACATCAGTTGATGAGCAGTTCCGAACTGGATGAGCCGTCCATGAGATTCACCCGGAATGTCATGGAGGAGATCGCCCGCTACCAGGTGGCACCTGCTACAAAGACCTACATCAATAAAAATATCATTCGCGGGATCGGGGCATTTTTCCTGAGCCTGATCACCGGACTACTGGTCTTTTGCCTTACCCAGGTGAAATGGTCATCTGCCGGTAACCTGTCGAAGAAAGGACCTTCCTTTGATATCGGATTTGACAAGATCGACTATGGAAAGCTGTTTGGCAGTCTGCCGGTGACGCTCTTCATGTTCATTACGGTCATCCTGGGCCTGGTTTTGCTGGATATGTATTTGCAGCAAAAGAAAAGACAACAAACTATTTGAACTTCTTCTTCAACGCCATCAGCTTCGCCTGAAAATCCTCAGGCGATTCCTCTTTCTGTCCACTGCCCTCCTTCTGTCCACCGCTCTCCTTCTTTCCACCACCCGTCACATCCTTGCGATCCGCTTTCTGCATCCCTCTTCCCACCCCCTCACCTTGTCTGGCCGCAGGCTTCCCTCCCGCCCCTTTCATTGACAACGAGATCCGCTTCCGCGGGATATCTACCTCCATCACCGTCACCATCACCTTCTGCTGCAACTTGACCACCGAATTCGGATCAGCTACATACGTATTACTCAACTGCGAAATATGCACCAGCCCATCCTGCTTCACGCCGATATCCACAAATACCCCGAAATTGGTGATATTCGTGACAATCCCCGGTACCGTCATCCCAGGCTTCAGATCCTCCAGCGTCTTGATGGTCTCCTCAAAACGGAACTCCTCGATCGCCTGTCGCGGGTCCCGCCCCGGTTTCTCCAGCTCTTTCAAAATATCATCGATCGTGAACTCGCCGACAGCTTCCGAGATATATTTCTTCCGTTCCACCTTTTTTCTTATTTCGCCCTGCTTGATCAGGTCCATCACCGAACAGTGAAGATCCGATGCCATTTCCTCGACCACATGATAGGTCTCCGGATGAACCGCACTGTTGTCAAGTGGATTGGCCGCATCCCGGATCCGCAGGAAACCCGCACACTGCTCGAACGTCTTTGGCCCCATCAGACTCACTTTCTTCAGTTCATCCCGGCTGGCAAAAGGACCGTTGTTCAACCGGTATTCTACGATATTCTTCGCCAGTGTAGCGCTGAGACCCGACACATACATCAATAAATGTTTGCTGGCCGTATTCAGATCGACGCCCACGTGGTTGACACAACTTTCCACAACCCGGTCAAGCTCATCTTTCAGTTTTGTTTGGTTGACATCGTGCTGATACTGACCCACCCCGATCGACTTGGGATCGATCTTCACAAGCTCGCTCAATGGGTCGAGCAACCGCCGCCCGATACTCACTGCCCCCCTTACCGTTATATCCTGGTCCGGAAATTCTTCCCGCGCTACCTCGGAAGCCGAATAGATCGAAGCCCCGCTCTCATTGACCATGAATATGCTGACCTTCCTGCCAAAATCGATCCCGCGGACCAGTTGCTCCGTCTCCCGGCCTGCAGTCCCATTACCTACGCCGACCGCCTCGATCTCGTACCGGTCGACCAGCTGCCGCAGCGTAGCGATACTGGCCTGTGCATCGTTCTGCGGCGGATGAGGATAGATCGTACTATTATGGAGGAAATTACCTTGTGCATCGAGACAAACGACCTTACACCCGGTCCGGAAACCGGGATCTAAAGCAAGTACCCGCTTCGAACCAAGCGGAGACGCCAGCAAGAGCTGACGCAGGTTCTCCGCAAATACCCGGATCGCTTCTTCATCGGCCTTATTCTTGCTGATCAGCCGGAACTCATTTTCAATTGAAGATTTCAGCAACCGGTCCAACGAATCCTCGACCGCCTTTTTCACCTCCAGCGAACAGGCTCCGCCGCCTTTCAAAAAGATCCGCTCCAGGTCATCCACTACCGGTTGCTTTTCTACCTGGATGTCCATGATAAGATAACCCTCCTTTTCACCACGACGGATCGCAAGGATGCGATGAGACGGACATCCCGCGAGCGGCTCGCTGAACTCAAAATAGTCTCTGTACTTCTGCGCTTCCTCTTCTTCCTTTTTCGCCGGCACTACTTTCGCGCTCAGCACGGCAGAAGCAGTGAACAGCTGCCGGACCTTGTTCCGCGCCTGTTCATTTTCCGCTATCCATTCCGCCATGATGTCACGCGCGCCCTGCAAGGCGTCTTTGGTATCTTTCACTTGCTCACTGACGAACTTTGCCGCTTCTTCTTCCGGATTACCGCCGCCCTGCGCAAACAGGAAATGCGCCAATGGCTCCAACCCTTTCTCAATGGCAGTCGTAGCGCGGGTCTTTCGCTTGGGTTTATAAGGCAGATAGATATCTTCCAGTTCGGTCGCATCATAACAATGGGTGATCCGCTCCTTCAGCTCCGGGGTGAGCTTACCCAAACCCTCGATCGTCTTGAGCACCGTCTCCTTCCGTTTGTCCAGCTCGGAGAAATACTTGATCTGTTCCACCACATCATTGATCTGCACCTCGTCCAGGTTCCCCGTCGCTTCCTTTCGATACCTGGCCATGAAAGGGATCGTAGCCCCTTCCGCCTGCAAATCGTAAATATTGTTGACCTGTTTAAGGCTAAAGTTTAATTTTTCAGCGATCTTCTTGATGTAAATCGGTTCCATGTTGACGCCTCCTTCTTGGATCGGGCAGCAAATGTAAAATTTCGCCGTAAGAAATAAATTTTGTTTTATCAACAGCCTGCTTCCCTGAAACTCCGCCGCGCTCCCGAAATTCCATACCTTCGCGGTACAAGCATTCCAAAAACCGGGCGGAGCCCTACTTAACTATGAATATCAGGAATAACATTCTGGAAACAATTGGTAATACCCCCCTCATCCGCCTTAACAAACTGACAAGGGATCTCCCCTGTACCGTGCTTGCCAAAGTAGAATATTTTAACCCTGGAAATTCGGCCAAAGACCGTATGGCGGTCAGAATGGTCGAGGTAGCCGAGCAGGAAGGGAAGCTAAAACCCGGCGGCACCATCATCGAGTGTACTTCCGGCAACACCGGCATGGGTTTGGCCCTCGCCGCCGTCGTCAAAGGATATAAGTGCATTTTCACCACAACCGACAAGCAATCCAAAGAAAAGATCGATATTCTCAAGGCCCTGGGCGCCGAAGTCATCGTCTGCCCAACCAACGTCGAGCCGGATGACCCGCGGTCCTATTACTCCATCGCCCGCCGCCTGGCCAAAGAGATCCCTAATTCTTTCCATGCTAATCAATATGATAACCTGGCCAACCGGCTGGCGCATTACGAGACGACGGGTCCCGAAATTTGGGAGCAGACAGACGGAAAAGTAACCCACCTCGTCGTCGCCACCGGCACCGGCGGCACCGTCACCGGCACGGCGATGTACCTCAAAGAAAAGAACCCGAAAGTCCAGATATGGGCCATGGACCCCTTCGGCTCCCTGCTCACCAAATACTTCCGTACCGGCGAGCTGGACATGAACGAAGTTCATCCCTATGTTACCGAAGGGATCGGCGAAGATTTCGTGCCCCTCAACTATGATATGCGCCTCATCGACGTCTTTGAACAGGTCACCGATAAGGATGCCGCCCTGATGACCCGCCGGATAGCCCGCGAAGAAGGGTTGTTCTGCGGCTACAGCGCCGGAACCGCCATCCAGGGATTGATGCAGCTCAAGGATCTGCTGAAGAAGGACGATCTCGTAGTGGTGATCCTTCACGACCACGGCAGCCGCTATGTCGGCAAGGTCTACAACGACCAATGGATGATGGAAAGAGGATTCATGGACGTATTGACATTCAAGGACATCATCGCCAGTCGCGGAACTAAACGGCTGATCACCGCCGCCGCAGACCAGACCGTCACCGAAGCCTTTGAGCTCATGCAAAAATATCACATCGAAAACCTGCCCGTCATGAACGAAGGTCAACTGATCGGCGCGATCAGCGAAAGCGGCCTCTTCTCCCGCATGATGACCGGCACTCCCGATCTGAAAAGCAAAAAGATCGCCGAAGTGCTCGAGAAGCCCTACCCCGTCGTCGGCTTCGATACGCCGCTCGAACGGCTAAGCAGCCTCATCAACCGCGAAAATGGCGCAGTGCTTGGCAAAGACGACAGCGGAAATTATCATATCGTTACTAAATATGATGTCATCCAGGCCCTGGGAGCCTGATTTCCCAGACGGCATATATACTGCAGTGTCGATTTTTACCTTCATCCCATGGATATTAAAAACAATATTCTGGAAACGATTGGCCGCACTCCACTCATCCGACTCAACAAATTGACAAAAGGCCTACCCTGTACCGTCCTCGCCAAGGTGGAGTATTTCAATCCCGGGAATTCGGCAAAGGATCGCATGGCGTTGAAAATGGTGGAAATCGCCGAAAAAGAAGGGAAATTAAGACCCGGCGGCACCATCATCGAGTGCACATCGGGCAACACCGGGACAGGCCTGGCGCTCGTCGCAGCCGTGAAAGGCTACAAATGCATTTTCACGATCACCGATAAACAGTCGAAGGAAAAGGTCGATATCCTGAAGGCGCTTGGCGCCGAAGTCATCGTTTGCCCATGTAACGTGGAAGTCACAGATCCCCGGTCCTACTACTCTATGGCGCGGAGGCTCGCAAAGGAGATTCCTAATTCTTTCCACGCCAACCAATACGACAACCTGGCCAACCGTCTTGCCCATTACGAGACTACCGGGCCCGAGATCTGGGAGCAGACCGACGGCAAGATTACCCATCTCGTCGTGGGCGCAGGTACGGGTGGCACCATCACGGGGACGGCTATGTATCTGAAAGAAAAGAAAGCCGCCATCAAGGTCTGGGGAATAGATCCCTACGGATCCCTGCTTACAAAATATTTCCGTACGGGTGAGATCGATATGAACGAAGTACACCCTTATGTCACCCAGGGCATCGGCCAGGACTTTTTGCCACAGAACTATGACATGAAATATGTCGATGCGTTCGAACAGGTGAATGATAAGGACGCAGCCCTGATGACCCGCCGAATGGCAAGGGAAGAAGGGATTTTCTGCGGCTATAGCGCGGGCTCAGCCATCCAGGGCCTCCTGCAACTCGGCCATCTCCTGAAAAAAGACCATCTCGTCGTGGTCATTCTCCACGATCATGGCAGCCGTTATGTAGGAAAAGTATATAATGACCTGTGGATGTTGGAAAAAGGATTCTTGGATAGATTCCCTAACCCCACTCCGGATCGTAATATTGCTATGCCCGCCACCGGGAATTTCCCAAAATCATTTGTAAGGTTCTACGAACCGGTTGGTAAAAAATGATCCGGAAATAGCGACTTTCCCCCTCGACGACAATCGGCGACCGTCCGCTTCTCCGATAAATTAGCGACCTTTGATCCATGCAGTTCATCGACCCCACTTCTTACGCATTTGAAGAGGCCAACAAACCGTCCCGGAAGAAACCGATCTTCCCCGTCAACGATGCTCTGCGCGGCTATCTCAAGAACCACGGCCGTGAAGTACGACTTCCCGTAAGCTATCGCGACCTCTACCAGCACCTCACCTATTCGGTCCCGCTAAAAGATAAGCACCAGCAGGATACCTTATGGGAATCCGTCGTCTATGACATGCGCCACTGGGAATTCATCCGGGAAGGCCTGGTGCAGATGTACGCCATCCTGAAGACTGAAGGCGACCTTAGCTATACGAAGCATCTCGATGTGGCCCGGATCGACTATTGCAGCTTCGCCAACTCGAATCCCTTTCGCATTCGTATCGTCAACAAGTTCAACGACAACTACGACCACTATTATGTCAAGCAGGCCGATGCTTCCCGCATTTATGGACTGGAACTGGAACACCTGCTTTCGCCAAACCGCATCACCTATCTCACCCACCTCAACACCCTAGTGGAAGAACATATTGCCGGCATCCCCGGAGACCTCTTCATCAAGAACTTCCTTAACGATCCTCAGACCAACAAGATCCGGCTCTCCAAAGAATTTGTCAAATTCAATGAACGTTGCTTTGTCCGCCTGTTGGGAGACATGCGATCCTACAATTTCGTTGTTGACATCACACCGGATATCGAAGACTATCAATACCGGATCAGGGCTATCGACTTCGATCAGCAATCCTATGAAGGCCGTAAGAAGCTCTATATCCCGCAGTTCTTCAAGGAGAACCACGACTTCGTCGAGCTCTGCCTCCGACACCTCAATAAGGATTCTATCGAGCAATACCAGACCGAGGAGCGTACCCTGATGGCCTTCCGGGTAGCCTCCTCCCGCTTCCGCCTGATGGAGCTGCTAAATATCATGTCCCACAATCGGGAGATTTCGACCCCCGAAAAGCTGCTCCAGCTAAAGACCGAATTGGCAGAAAATTTTTCAAATCCTGCTTTCCTCAAATGCCGGTCGATGGGTCAGGTTGTGAGACGTCAGTTGAAGCAGACCCTCCAAAAGAACCTTTCTTTCCTGCAAAAAAACCTCAGCAAATTCGAAGATTAACGGCCCGTGCCCAAATTGGACGGAGCCCAATTAATGACATTGGATAATTTCATATCTTCGCGCCGCATCAAAACGATCACTTTCCGCAATCATGAGCAAATACAAAGCCGGGGTGCTGTTCGGCGAAGAGTTAGAGGCACTCTACAAAGACGCCAAAGCAAGCGAATTCGCACTCCCCGCCGTCAACGTGATCGGCACCAACACTATCAACGCCGTACTCGAAACAGCCGCCAAGGTCAATTCCCCCGTTATTATCCAATTCTCCAACGGCGGCGCCCAATTCATCGCCGGTAAAGGCATGCCCAATGACAAGCTTCAGGGTAATATCTCCGGTGGCGTTTCCGGCGCGTTGCACATCCATAACGTGGCTAAATACTATGGCGTTCCCGTCATCCTCCATACCGACCATGCCGCAAAGAAATGGCTCCCGTGGGTCAGCGGATTGCTCGATGCGGGCGAAAAATTCTATAAGGAAAAGAAGCAGCCGCTTTTCAGCTCCCACATGCTGGACTTGTCGGAAGAACCGATCGCAGAGAATATTCATACTTCCGTTGAATTCTTTAAACGGATGCAACCCCTGGGTATGGCCATCGAGATCGAACTAGGCGTGACCGGCGGTGAAGAGGACGGCGTCGACAATAGTGGCGTGGAAAATCATAAGCTGTATACCCAGCCCGAGGACGTCGCATATGCCTACACCGAGCTCAGCAAAGTGGGTCGCCTGTTCAGCGTCGCCGCTGCCTTCGGTAACGTCCATGGCGTGTATAGCCCGGGTAATGTCGAGCTCCGGCCCGTCATCCTGAAGAACAGCCAGGACCATATAGCGACTACGCTCAAAACCCCGCCAAAACCGGTGTACTTCGTCTTCCACGGCGGCAGTGGCAGCCCCCAGCATCAGATCCGTGAGGCTATCGGCTACGGCGCCATCAAAATGAATATCGACACCGACCTCCAATGGGCTTTCTGGGAAGGCATCCGGGATTATTACCAAACGAACGAAGACTATCTGCAAGGCCAGCTCGGCAATCCCGATGGCCCCGCAAAACCAAATAAAAAATACTATGACCCCCGCATTTGGCTGCGGAAAGCGGAGGAAAATTTCAGTAAACGCCTCGAAATCGCCTTCGAAGACCTAAATTGCGTCAACCGAAATTCTTAAAATCTCAGGTACCATGGCTTCCAAGAAAATTCTCGATCTCCTCGGCGACAAAGCCAGCTCGCTGCTCGACCATAAGCCCGTCATTGATAAGTCGACCATCAGCGCTTTCCCTTCCCCGAACCATGTTGAAGAGATCTGGGTGAATTCCGGCCGGAATAATCACGTATTGAGAAGCCTCCAGACCATGATCAGCCATGGAAGGCTGGCTGACACCGGCTATCTGTCCATCTTCCCGGTCGACCAGGGGATCGAGCATAGCGCAGCCGCCTCATTTGCACCCAATCCCATCTATTTTGACCCCGAGAATATCATCAGGCTGGCAGTCGAAGCCGGGTGTAACGCCGTAGCGTCTACCTTTGGCGTTCTGGACATCATGTCCCGCAAATATGCGCATCGTATTCCCTTTGTCGTTAAGATCAACCATAACGAATTCCTCAGCCTGCCCAACCGGTACGACCAGACCCTTTTCGGGTCCGTCAAAACTGCCTGGAACATGGGCGCCGTAGCCATCGGGGCGACAGTCTACTGGGGAAGTGCGGAAAGCGACCGCCAACTAAAAGAAGTGGCCGAAGCATTCGAAGCGGCTCACGAGCTGGGTATGGCAACCATCCTCTGGTGCTACACCCGTAATGCAGGCTTTAAAGTGGACGGCGTTGACTACCACACCTCCGCCGACCTTACCGGTCAGGCCAACCATCTCGGCGTAACCCTTCGCGCAGATATCATCAAACAAAAATTGCCCACCAATAACGGGGGTTACCTCGCCACGAAGCACGGTAAAACTTCCCCGCTCGTTTATTCCAAACTTACACATCCCGATAATCATCCGATCGACCTCACCCGCTACCAGTTGATCAATTGCTACAACGGCCGCGTTGGCCTGATCAACAGCGGCGGCGAAAGCAAAGGCGCTTCCGACATGGCCGACGCCGTCTTCACCGCCGTGGTCAACAAGCGTGCCGGCGGCATGGGCCTCATCCTCGGCCGTAAGGCATTCCAACGACCCTTTAAGGATGGGGTAGAGATGATCAACACGATCCAGGACGTTTATCTCGACAAAGACATCACGATCGCTTAATGCGTTTTCCCCGCAAGAGTGGCAACTTAGCATTCTTTTCCCTTATATATTGCCTGACATCCTGCGCGGCCGGGGGATCAAGGTTGGAAAGTATGACCACCACCTCCCCTAATCCCGGATAGATATCGAAACATACGTCGATGCCGGGACCTGTTCCGCCATGATTGATAAGCGGCTGCCTCCCCACCTCTCCCACAAAGAAACCATAGCCATATTGGCGGTTCGCTCCCTCCCGGCCGGTTGGCACTTGTCCCCTCCACATTTCCGCCAACGTTTCCTTTTTCAAGAGGCGATCCCCCGCAAGCGCCCGGGCAAATCGTAGCAGATCGGTGGCCGTAGTATAGGCCACAGAGCCCGGTATCCCCGTCCGCGGGAGGATGCCGTCATTCAGACGCAGCACAGCGACCGTATCCCCGGCGGCGTTCATGACCGGCCAGGCATAATCCGTCTTGCCGATATTCCTGGCGGTATAGCCATGTGCAAGCCCGGATGGCCGCTCCGCCAGATCAAACCCGCTGTTTAGCATGCCTGCCGGACGAAAGACATGTTCCGCCATATACATGGTAAAAGATTGCCCGGTCACCGATTCGATAACGGCGCCCAGCAGGATATAATCAGAAGTGCCATACAGGAATTTCCCGGCACTGTCAACCGGCCCCTCTTTTCTGACCAGCGCGACCACGTCAGCGAGCTTCTGAAACTCCTGCGGCGCGGACCGGAATGCTTTTCCGGTTATCACATCTCCCAATCCGGCGGTATGGGTCAATAACTGTCGGATGGTAATGCGATCAGCTATATGTTGGGGATAGACGGAATCCGGCAGATAACGTGAAAGAGGAAGGCTTAAATTGACCTTGCCTGATTCCACCAACTGTAAAATGCCGACAGCAGTGAAGGTCTTGGCCGTGGAAGCTGTGATGAATTTCGTGTCCGTCCCGACCGGAATGCCTTTTTCCCTGTCGGCGTCCCCATATGCTTTCAGGAATAGCGGCGGGTCAGTGGAATTGAGTGCTGCCACCAATACAACCCCCGAGAACCGGTGGTCCCGCACCCTGTGGTTGATGAAGGTGTCGAGGCCTTTCGGTTGCGCTTGCAGCATGCTGCTACAAACCAACAAGACCAAAATAGGCAGGAGACAATGCTTTAACAAAGTCATTGGTGTTTGATCCATAAAATTATGGAATTCGGCGACCATTCACCACCCTAGAAAGCTTCGCCCAAACTAAAATAAAGCGCCCAATACCCCTTACTCGCCGCGAAATCCATCCCGAAATTCGTCCCGGAGTGCTTATTGAATTTGATGCGTAAACCCGCCCCGGCGGCGGCATGGAGATAAGCGAAATTGTTGGTCCGGGGTTCGGTTACCGAATTCATGTTCGTAAATACTACAAACCCCAGCAGCTGATCCGCCGTGAGCGAGCGCCGGTACTCGGCCTCAAAGTCCCACAGCGTCCGCCCCGTATACCGGCTGGGGTAGAAGCCCCGGCCGCTTCGCTGGTTGGCATCCCAGGTAATAGCGGGCAGATCGAGATAGGGTGAATTGGATCCAAAGGTCGTCCAGAGATAAGACCAGAACGCGAGGACGTTCCAGCTGTTCGGGTCGAAGCTGATATACTTTCGCGCATCGACATACATCGAGTACCAGTTGTTCTGACTACCCATAAATTTTGGATTGACCCGCGCGACGATGTTGTAATACCAACCGGGAAGAGGATTTAGGGCGTTGTTGCGGGAATCATAGAGCAGGTTCAACGTCAGGCCGGAGGAAAAGGAGTTTGTATGATTGCCCGTTCCATAGCGGTAGCCGGTAAATTTGGCCATGTCGATCGTATCGATGGAGGGATGGATGTTGATATGATAATCGAGGTTATACCCGAGACCGGCAAACAGAAAGGGCCGTCTGCCGATCCGCTTCAGCGCATTCTGATAGAACCGGACGTACGTATACCTTACCAGTATCTTATTACTGGGCGCAGTATGGCCGCCCAGGCCCCAGGTGAATTGCGGATAGAAGGTCAGGCGGTAGTCACCGCCATAGTTCCAGCGGTTGCCGTCGGACCAGACATTGGAGCGGAAAGGGAGGTTCCATTCGCCCCGCAGGTTAGTGCTGGGAGAGAAGGTCACGTTGGAGAGAAAGGTGCTTTTCGGATTGCCCAGCTCAAAGGCCGCATTCGTCGCCGTGATCAGCGCCTCGCCGCCGCCAGGGATGGAACTGCCGAGGGGAATGATCGAATAATAGACGTGCCGCCCCTGTACTTTTGGCGGCTTTTTTATATGGATGTGCGACAGCTTTAGCGCAATGCCGATGATATCCCGTTGACCCGTCGTGTCCTCTACCAACTTGTCCGGAGGCACCAGCGTCCCCGTTGGGTTCTGAGCCATCAGACGAATCGACCATAGGCAGCAAAATAAGACGGCAAAAATGCTCCGCATAGGTACGTGAATACCAATATTGTGCTACTTTTCCACCATGAAATACGTCCTTATCGCCCGCCTTGCCCTCCTCTCTATACTGCTGACCTGTTGCTTTTTCGCTACACTTTCACTTTCTGCCCATGCCCAACTCCACCGCCAAACTTTAGATACCACCCCGCGGAAGGCGCCTTCCGTCACCCTTCTTTCTACCGGCCATCCCACCACCCTCCGCGGGCTCAGCGTCGTCAACGACAAGATCATCTGGGTCAGCGGCAGCAATGGCGCCGTCGGCAGATCGCTGGACAGCGGTTCGACGTGGACCTGGAACACCATACCCGGTTATGAAAAGAGGGACTTCCGCGACATCGAAGCCTTCGATGCAAAAACAGCCATCATCATGGCCGTCGACACCCCTGCGGATATTCTGAAGACAACCGACGGCGGTGCAACCTGGAAGCTGGTCTACGAGAATGTCACCCCCGGCATGTTCCTCGACGCCATGGAATTCCGAAACGTCAACAGCGGTATCGTCATCGGCGATCCCATAAGCGGTAAATTTTTCATCGCCCAGACCTTTGACGGCGGGGACACCTGGCACGATGTTCCCGATCTTACCCTGCCAAAAGCCGACTCCGGCGAAGGCTGCTTCGCCTCAAGCGGAACCAATGTGCGCAACCTCGACCCGAAACGGGTCTGCTTCGTCAGCGGCGGCCCCCACTCCCGCCTCTTCATCCGCGACAAGGCGATCGACCTGCCCATCCTCCAGGGTAAAGCAACCACCGGCGCCAACTCCATTGCCGTCAAAGATCACAACACCCGACACGGAGGCCAGCGCCTCATCATCGTAGGTGGTGACTACTCTAAAGATACTTTAAGGGAAAAGAATTGCTTTCTTACAAATGACGGCGGCTTAACCTGGATCGCCCCGGCAACCCCTCCTCATGGCTATCGAAGCTGCGTAGAATATATCGGTGGCAACATGGTCCTCTGCTGCGGCACCTCCGGCGTAGATATCTCCTTTGATAATGGGATGAACTGGACCTTGATCACCACCACCGGTTTTCACGTCTGCCGCCTCGCCAAAAAAGGCAAAACCGCCTTCCTCGCCGGCCCCCACGGCCGCATCGCCAGGCTTGACCTTTGATCAAATCCCCTAATTCAACCCCCTGAAATCCACCGGCACCAGCTTGCTTACCCCCGGCTCCTGCATCGTTACCCCGTAAATCACATCCACGGAGCTCATCGTCATCTTATTATGCGTAACGATAATGAACTGCGAATTCTCGCTGAACTGGCGGATCATATTCGTGAACTTCCCTACATTCGCGTCATCCAATGGCGCATCCACCTCATCCAGGATACAGAAGGGAGCCGGCTTGATAAGATAAATGGAGAATAATAACGCCGTTGCCGTCAGCGTCTTCTCCCCGCCGCTCAACTGACTGATGGAAGACGGCCGCTTGCCCTTCGGCTTCGCCACGATGTCGATCCCCGTTTCCGCCAGATTCTCCGGATTCTCCAGGACCAGATCCGCCGTATCCTCCTCCGTAAATAACGCCTTGAACACCCGCTGAAAATTCTCCCGAACCCGATTGAACGTATCCAGAAACTGCTGGTTAGCCGTCGCCTCCACCTCCTGTATCGTCTGCAACAGACTGTCCTTGGCGCTCACAAGATCATTCTTTTGCTCCAGGATAAATTCATATCGCTTCTTCATCTCCTGAAAAGCTTCGATCGCCGTCGGATTCACCTCACCCAGGTTCTCCAGCCGCTTCTTCATCCGGTCCGACTTCTCCTGCAGCTCCTCCACCGGCGTATCCCCCGTCCGCGGCTGATCGATGATGTCATCGAGATTGATCCGGAACTCCACATTCAGCCGCTCCTTCATCCCCGCCAATTGCAGCTTCAGCTCATTCAACCGGTCCTTGATCCCGCCGAGCAACTGCTCGATCTGCTCCTTTTCCTTCACCTTGTGGCGCAACTCGCTTTCCCTTTCCCCCAAAGCATTCCGCAAGTTGTAATACGCCTGATCCGCCTCATTCAGCCGCCGCTCTTCTTCGTCTTTTTTACGCAGCAGCCCGACAAGCACCCCCTCGGCATTTTCAAGCGCCTCCGAGCTCTCGGCAATGCTCTCATGCGTCTGTTTCAGCTGCGAAGCGTTCACCTCGATCTGGTTGCGCAGGTCGTTCAGCTGCCGGCTCTTGAAGTCAAGTTCCTGTTTCAATCCATTGATCCGGCTATGCTGCCGCGTTAACTGTAAATTGAATTCATTATAACTTGCCGATGCGTTATTGTAGGCGACTTCGGCGCCCCGGTAGTCTCCCTCCGCAATTTGAGTCTTCTCCTTTAGTTCTCCGACGACCCGAACCAGATCGGACCATGCATTACGGGTCTCTTCGATACCTGCGATCGTCTCCTCCAGATTGAGTTGCAACTCCTCCAGCCTTCCCTGTGAAGAATGCTGCGACGCATGCAGGTTCTCGATCTTGTTTTGCAGCGAAAAGACAAAATTCGTCAGCCGGTTACAATCTTCCTGTGTCTGACGGATCGCCTGCTCCTTCAGTTGCTCATTATAACCGATCACTTCCTCGTGCTTCTCCTGGATGGCCGCCTTCAGCCTGCTGACCACCGTCTGCTGCCGCCGGATCTCCTCCTGCAGCTTTTCCATATTTTTGGCGCGCCCGATCTTCTTGCCTTCGAATAGCCCCACACTGCCGCCAGTCAGCGAATACTTCCCTTTTACAAACTTCCCGCTCTTCTCAAGCACAACCGAACCATTGCTGTTCTCCAGCGCCGCTTCGTTTTCGGCGATGTAGACGTTCCCCAACAGATGCTCCGCCAACCCTCGGTAAGCATCATCCACCTCGATGACCTGCATTGCCGGGATCAGCCCCTCATGCGTATGACCATTGGCCACCGGCCCGTCTCCTATCTTATCGAGCAGGAAAAAGTTCGCTTTCCCCTTTTTGTTGGAGTCCAGCAAATGCACCGCCTGCATCCCTTCCTGCAAATTGCTCACCACATAGTAATTCAGGTAAGGCTCAAGGACATTTTCCACCGCCGCCCGGAACTCTTCCCTTACGTAAATGATGTCCGAAAGGATCGGCGCATGCTGGTTCCATGCCGGATTCTTATGCAGGAACTTGATGCTTTCCGGATAACCTTCCATACTGTCGATCAAACTCTTCAGCAGGTCATGCTCATTGTTCTTCGCATCCAGCTTCCGGCCCTCATCCGCCAGTTGCTGCCGCAGGCCTTCCAGCTGACCTTGTGCCTGAAGGATATTCTCCTTCGTGCGCTCCTGGTGCTCCTGCAATTGTCGCAATGACGCCTGCCTGGATTGCAGTTCCTGTTCCTTCAGTCCATGCTCCTCCTCCAGCTGTTTGAGCTGGCTTTCCCTGACCATCCGCTCCTCTTCCAGCTGCCGGATACCCCTTTGCAGGTTCTGGATCGACGTATCGGCTACGGCCACCTTCTTTTCGGCCTCGAACTGATCCCGCTGCACCTGTGCATTTTCCCGCCGCAAGGCGTCGACCGTCACCCGCTTTTCATCGAACACCCGCCGCGTATTGTCAACCGTATCTTTCAACGTCTCCAGCTGCTCCTGCAGCCCGGCAAGCTTATTCTCTTCCTCCCCGACCTGTTGCCGTGTAAAGACAATGCTCTCTTCCAACCCGTTGAGCTGCCCCTCGCTCTTCCCCAGGAACTCCTGCAAGCTCTCTTCTTTCTCCCGAAGGAAGTTCAGCCGCTGGGCGGCCAGGTTCTTTTCGTTCTCTTTGGTCCGCAGGTTCTGCAGCAGATCATTGAACTCATGCTGCATGGATTGGAGCGCCCGCTCTTTCTCGATAAATCCTAGCTTTTCTTGCTCGAGCCCGGCTTCTTCGGTGGCGATGACCGCTTCCAGCCGCAGCTTCCGGTCCGTCTCCGTTTCGGATTGCTCGTTGAGCTCCCGGTAGGTCAGGTTGAACCCTTCCAGCGCCGCCTTGGCCAGCTCGATGCTCAGTTCCCGGTACTCCTTCTTGATCTCGTAATATTTTTCCGCCTTTTTGGCCTGGTTCTCCAGGCTTTTCAGCTGGTTGTTGATCTCGAACAACAAGTCTTCGATCCGCGCCAGGTCCTGCTCGGTAGCATCCAGCTTTTGCCGCGCCTCCTTTTTCCGGGTCTTATAGATCGTCACCCCCGCGGCCTGCTCCAGCATCCGCCGCCGGCTATTGTCTTTGTCCTTGATGATGTCATCCACCATGCCCAGCTCGATGATGGCATAGCTGTCCGTGCTGACGCCCGTATCCATGAACAGGTTCTGGATATCCTTCAACCGGCAGGATACGTCATTCAACCGGTATTCACTCTCCCCGCTCTTATAGAATTTACGCGTGACGGTAACCGTACTGAACTCCGTGGGCAGCAGGTTCTTTGTATTTTCGAATGTCAGGCTCACCTCCGCCAGCCCGGAGGCAGAACGGGTCCTGCTTCCGTTGAATACGAGGCTCTCGAGGTTCTCGGACCGCAAATGACTGATCTTCTGTTCCCCGATCACCCACCGGATGCTATCGATGATATTGCTCTTTCCACAACCGTTCGGGCCGATGATCCCCGTGATCCCCTCGTCAAAGCTGATGTGGGTCTTATCGGCAAAACTCTTAAACCCCTTTATTTCCAAACTCTTTAATCGCACGGTTCAATATTTATGTATGATCGACAAACCTACAGTAAAATAGCTAATCTTCGCCAATAATGATCTCCACCAAAAAACCGCTGTTGAAAATTGGTTAATAACAAAAATTCACCACTATTTTATATATTTACCACTCTGTTCAGGACGTATGCAGACCAAAACATCATATATGAATAAATTCATTGTTCCCATCGACTTTTCCGACGCATCCAAGAACGCAGCCCGCTATGCCGCCCAAATTTCTAATGGCTTGCCCGACGCCCAGCTTATTCTGTACAATGTTTTTGAGGCCCTGGAGTATGGTTCGGACAGCAGCCCGCTGAGCACCGAAGGGGGAGAGGAAGAAGCCCGGAAGTCAGTGGTCGAACTCGGCCTGGAGAGTGTTCGGACAAATCTCTCGTCCCTCACCACCGCCCCGATATCCATTGTCGCGGAAGAAAGCAACCATTTCCTGGATTCACTCGAGGCTTATGTCCTGAACAACGATGTCCAATATATTGTGATGGGAACGACAGGCTCTACCCGGCTCGGGGAAATGCTGATGGGCGGAAATACCTTGAACATCGTGAAAAGACGGATCGTACCCGTGATCATCGTTCCGCCGAATGCCAGTTCCACTTCTGCCAAAAATGTCATGCTGCTCACCGATTTTAAAGATCTGGACTTTACGATACCCCTTCATACGGTAAAGTCCGTCCTGGACCTTTTCAAACCTCAACTTCACATCGTCAATGTGGATCATGAGCATTATGTGCAGGTGACCGAAGAATACGAGGCTGCTAAACGCAAGCTGGAAGCAAACCTGTCCGGTTATAAACCCGAATTCTATTTCATCCGGCTGTTCGATTTCCTTGACGCCATCAACCAATTCGTAACGGATAATCAGATCGACCTGATCCTGACGTTCCCCCGGCGGCATTCCTTCCTGGCCAATGTTTTCAAGACTACCAGTACGGTGAAGCTGGCGTATCACAGTCATGTGCCGATCGTGGCGATCACAGGGTAAAAGCGCCCCACACACCTCCGGTGTGGCGCCCTACACCTCAGGCGCGACGCCCTACACCTCCGGCTCTTGCTGACTCAGACAGTGAAAGCTCCCAAGCCCCCAGATAATATCTGTGGAGTCGATGCCCACTACCCGTCTGCCGGGGAAGCATCCCTGCAGGATGTCCAACGCCCGCTCATCCCGGTCACACCGGTATGTCGGTACGATCACCGTCTCGTTGGCGATATAGAAGTTCGCATAGCTCGCCGGAAGCCGCTGATCTTCATAGATCACCGCCGAAGGCATCGGCAGTTCTACAATATTCAGCTGCTTCCCGTTCAACAGCCGCATCCGCGAAAGCTCAGCCAAATTATCCAGCAATAATTGATAGTTGTCGTCTGCCGCATCCTCTTCAATTACCGTAACCACCGTATCCTCATTGATGAAACGCACCGTATCATCGATATGCCCGTCCGTATCATCCCCCACGATCCCTTCACTCACCCACAAGATCTGCCCGACCCCATAATACTCCCGCAAATATCCTTCAATAGCTTCCCGGTCCAATTCCGGATTCCGGTTCGGGTTCAACAGACAGCAGGCCGACGTGATCAGCGTACCCGCTCCATTGAAATCTACCGACCCGCCTTCCATGATGATCCCCGGATAATAGACCGGCAGACCTAACGCCTTGCCGATATGCGTCGGAATATCATCATCCAGGTCGAATGGCGGATATTTATTGCCCCAGGCATTATATTTCCAATCGACGATAACCTTTCGCGGCCCCGAAGCCGCCGGATTGATCAGAAATGCCGGACCATGATCCCGGCACCATGCATCATTGGTAGGGAACTGAAAAAAACGCACCCTCTCCATGTCCACTCCTGCCACCTCCAAATGCCCTACCGCAGACGCCTGCATCGACGCATCCTTTACATTGATACAAACCTCTTCGCCAAGAGCCAGTTCCCGCACAAAGCGGCTGTAAGCCGGATAGATCGTATGGATCTTTCCTGGCCAGGACGCTTCCTTGTGCGGCCAGCTCAGCCACGTAGCCCGATGCCGCGCAAATTCAGCGGGGAAATAATAACCTTTAAGCATTTTATCCTTCATCAATAAACCGCTTCGTGATCGGTTGATACGAGTCGATCCGCCGGTCCCGCATAAACGGCCAGTGCGTCCGATACCGGTCCGTAGCCGCCGTATCGATCTCCAGTACGATGACCTCTTCCCGGTCATGCGACGCCTGATAAAGCACAGACCCGAACGGACCTGCGACGAACGACCCGCCCCAAAATTTCATCAACCCATTCTGCTCGAACCCCACCCGGTTGATGCTCACGACATGTACTCCATTCGCCACCGCATGACTCCGCTGGATCGTCTGCCAGGCATTATATTGCTCCGTATTGGTTGCGGCGTCCTGACTGGTAGCCCAACCGATTGCCGTGGGGTACAACAGTATTTCCGCCCCCATAAGCGCCGTGATCCGCGCCGCCTCGGGATACCACTGATCCCAGCAGATCAATACGCCGATCGTCGCAAAACGCGTCTTGAAAACTTTATAGCCAAGGTCTCCGGGAGTGAAATAGAATTTCTCGTAATAAGCCGGGTCATCCGGAATATGCATTTTTCGGTACTTGCCCAGGTAGGTCCCGTCGGCATCCAGCACCGCCGTTGTATTGTGATAGATTCCCTGCGTCCGCTTCTCGAAGAGACTGGCGACGATCACCACCCCCAGCTCCGCCGCCAGCTTGCCCAATAGCTCGGTCGACGGCCCCGGAATCGCCTCCGCCAGCTTGAAATTCTCATAATCCTCGACATCGCAGAAATAGAGGGAAGTGAATAGCTCCTGCAGCGCGACGATCTGCGCCCCGCCGGCAGCAGCCTCGCGGATCTTATCCATCGCCTTTTGCAGATTGGCGGCCTTGTCAGCCGAACAGCTCATCTGTACCAGACCAACTTTGACTTTGCTCATATCGTTTTCCCAACGCTTCTACTTCCGTCCCATCTGCCGCAGAAAGGCCACATGCGACGCCACCGCACCCCGTACCCGCGGATACTCAATGTATACAAGCCCATACTCCAGACAGGCCTGCCGGATGATCTTGCTGATTGCCGGATAGTGAATGTGAGAGATTTTCGGGAAAAGATGATGCTCGATCTGGAAGTTCAACCCGCCTACCAACCAACTGACCACCGGATTCCGGGTCGCAAAATTGGCCGTAGTACGGATCTGGTGGATAGCCCATTCATCCTCCATTTTGCCGGTAATCTCGTCGGCCTTCGGGAACGCCGTATGTTCAACCGTATGCGCCAGTTGGAAGACCATGCTCAATACGAATCCTGCAACCACGGTAAAGATGATAAAGCTGATCATCCAGTCATACCAGCCCACCATATAGATCGGCAGGAAGATGAACAGGAAGGCATGGAAGAGCTTGAATCCCCAAAACACGAAATGATCGGCCAGGCTCATTTTTTTCAGCGGCACTCCGCCAACCTTGCGATTGAAATATTTCGTATAGTCCAGCATGAAGATCCAGAAGATATAAAGAATGCTGTAGAAGAACCAGAAGTAAAGGTGCTGATACCGGTGCAGGCGATACCTTTTCTGCGTCTCGCTCATGCGCATCCATGGCTGAATATCGATATCGTCGTCTATTCCTTCCACATTGGTATAGGAGTGATGCACCACATTATGCTTCATATTCCACATAAAACTGTTACCACCCAGGATATTCAACGAGAATGCCGCCACATGGTTGACCCATTTGTATTTGCTGAAGCTGCCATGCGCTCCGTCATGCATCACGTTAAAACCGATCGCGGCAACCACCCCCCCCAGCAATACGCTTTCGACAATTGCCCAAAAAGCATTGGGCGTGAAAAATACCAGGTGGATATAGATAAAGACAAAGCTTACCATGAGGATCACCGCCTTCAGGAAAAGCTGATAATTACCGGTCCTGGATTTGCCAACCTCTTCAAAATAATTGCTGATCCTTTTTTTCAGCTCGGTATGGAAGGATTGAGGGCCGGACGAAAACTTGGGCAAAGACATGGACATGTTATATCGGTTTGACAAATGTGATTAATTCTGCAAAGTTAATCCTTTCAACGCGCTCGCAATGTTAATATTGGATTTGGACGATATTTAATGTCGCCTCAGGTATCCATTTGAATAAATGCGTCGAAATTGCTGACCCCGATCATCTTTTCCGTGGTAAATCCCTCTGCATGGGACACCCCGATCATCTTCCCGAACATCTGGTGCCTCCCGATGATCGCCTGCAGGAATTCCGGACTGGAGATGTAGGTCTGCGGCTCATTCGCCGCGTATCCGGTGGAGTAGAATTGTGACGAATAAGCCCGGATGGATTCCAGTTTGGTTTCAAAGACCGGCGAAATGTCATACACAAAGCTCGGCTCGAAATACCGGTCCTGGATATAATGGAAGATATACTTCGGTCGCCAGTGCTCCTGCGGCTTCCCCGATTCATCCGTCGTCTCCACTTTCCGCAACCCGCTCAGAAAGCAGGCGTCCCGGATCAAATGACCCGCCCGGCCATGGTCCGGATGCCGGTCGTCCAACGCATTCGCCAGTACGATCTCCGGCCGGTATTTCCGGATCGCCCTGATCAGCGACCGCTGGTGCGTTTCATCATTACAAAAAAATCCATCCGCCATCCCCAGGTTCTCCCGTACATCCAATTGCAAAATCTCCGCCGCCCTTGCCGCCTCTTCCGCCCTCAGTTCCGGCGTTCCCCTCGTCCCCAGTTCTCCACGGGTAAGGTCCACGACGCCGGTCCGCTTTCCATTCCTTTTCTCCATCAGCAAAGTGCCCGAACAGCCCAGTTCCACATCATCCGGATGTACGGCAATGGCTAATATATCCAATTTCATCGGTAAATAAATGATTTTTCAGCGGTCCGATGCAACCGGCTCCGCCTCGTGTCATCGTTAACTAATTTCGGCGCAAATCTACTCTTTTTAACGTAGCTTCGCGGGTCGTATTTTTTAAAGTCGGCCGGAGGCCGGCCCGACCGATAGCACATTTATTCATTAATCAAAAAACAGGTAGAAAATGGCATACGATGTAGTCGTTCTCGGGAGTGGTACCGGAGGCTATCCCTCCGCCATCCGTGCCTCACAGTTAGGCTTTAAAGTTGCAATCATCGAAAAAGAAAATCTGGGCGGGGTCTGCCTCAACTGGGGTTGTATCCCCACCAAGGCCTTGCTGAAAAGCGCTCAGGTATACCAGGATATCCTCCACGCTAAGGAATACGGTATCGAAGCCAGCGGCTCCGCCGACTTCCCCGCAGTCATCAAACGCAGCCGTGGCGTAGCCGACAAAATGAGCAAGGGCGTCCAGTTCCTCATGCGGAAGAATAAGATTGACGTCATCATGGGTACCGGTAAGCTCAAGGCAAAAGGCCAGATCGAAGTGACGGGCGCCGACGGAAAAACACAGGTCGTAGAAGGCAAGCATATCATTGTCGCAACCGGAGCCCGCAGCCGCGAGCTCCCTAACCTCAAACAAGACGGGAAAAAGGTGATCGGCTACCGCGAAGCCATGACCCTGCCGGAGAAGCCTAATAGCATTATCATCGTCGGCAGCGGCGCCATCGGCGTCGAATTTGCCTACTTCTATTATAGCATGGGCACAAAGGTCACCATCGTCGAATTCCTGCCCCGCATCGTACCCGTCGAAGATGAAGAGATCTCGAAAGAGCTCGAAAAGATCTACAAGAAATACGGCATCGACATCCTTACCAGCAGCGAAGTGACCAGCGTCGACACCAGTGGGAATGGCGTAAAGGCAAAGGTGAAAACCGCCGGCGGTGAAGTCACGCTGGAAGCGGACATTCTCCTGAGCGCCATCGGCATCAGCGCAAACATCGAAAATATCGGCCTCGAGACCATCGGCGTCAAGACCGATAAGGGAAAGATCGTCGTCGACAAATTTTACCAGACCAACGTCCCGGGTATCTATGCCGTAGGCGACTGCGTCCCCGGCCAGGCCCTTGCCCACGTGTCTACCAAAGAAGGTATCACCTGTGTTGAAAATATCGCCTACCAGGAAAAGAAGTATGCCCACCAGCCCGAAGCGCTCGACTATGGCAACGTCCCCGGCTGTACGTACTGCACCCCCGAGATCGCTTCCGCCGGCATGACCGAGAAACAGGCCCGCGACGCCGGCTATGAGGTCAAAGTAGGGAAATTCCCGTTGACGGCATCCGGTAAAGCAACCGGCGTAGGTCATACGGAAGGATTCGTCAAGGTCGTATTCGATGCCAAATACGGTGAATGGCTCGGCACCCACATGATCGGCTACAACGTGACGGAGATCATCGTGGAAACCGTTGTCGGCCGCAAGCTCGAAACCACGTACCACGAAGTACTCGACAGCATCCACCCCCATCCGACCATCAGCGAATCGGTCAAGGACGCCATCGAAGCAGCCTACGGCGAAGCGATCCACCTCTAAAGCGATCCACCTCTAATATCTTCGGACCAGCCCTACGGGCTGGTCCTCCTTCTCAACACCCCGAAAGCCCCTTCACCCTGATCTTGAGGTGCTTATCTTTAAAGATGATCTCCAGCGTCCCCGTCGACCACTGCGTCTCCCCCACCCCCCTGACCGCATGCATGATCAGAATCACCGTGTAATCATTTCCCCGGTATACCTCTTTATAGGTTTTTTTGTCAATCGGCCCGCTCTTTGCAGAATCATAATGCAGATAGACGTCTTTTCGATGTAACCGGAAAAAGGCAAAATCTGTCGCTACCGTCACCAGGATTTTCTTGCCTTTATCCACATCGAGACTGTCCAGTGGGATCGCCAGCGAATCATAAGTATAAAGCCCGACACATCCGTCCACCTTGCCTGGCGAAGAAGAAAAGATATCCGGCCTCAAAAATTCATTATTTTCCGTAGCGCTGTCCGGAGTGTCCCGATGATGCGAAGTTCTTTTGTCCGGCGAATCACAACCGGAGATCACACAAACAGCCCATGACAGCAGTAGCAAGCGGTGAAAAGAGTTCATTTTGTAAAAATAATATTTTTTTCATCCATCAACCTATCAACCAATGGACAACAGGACATCCGGCATCATCTATGCCCTCCTTGGCCTCTATACGCTCATGATCAGCTGGCACTATAACCACAGTTGGATTTTGTTGCTCATCCACTATATCTTCTGGCCCATCTACCTGGTCTATGAACTGCTGATCGGCCACCTCTCTCACGACCTCTGGCGCACTATCCCCGAGTCGTATTTTAAATAATTGTTTTTTCAGCCGGACCACCGCAGCGGACCGAAATTTTGGCTACTTTAGCAGCCAAACTAAACACCATTGTTTATGAGCCAGTTAATCACCAAAACGGTTGCCGTTTTTGCATCGTTCGTTTTGCTAACCCAAATCTCCGCTTCCGCCCAGAACATCACGGGCAGCGACGTCAAAGAGACATTCGTAAAAGAATGGGAACGGGCAAAGGCCTATACCCTCGACTACCTCAATACCATGCCTGCCGACAAATATTCCTTCAAAGCCGTCGACAGCATTCGCAGCTTCGCCCAGCAGATGCTGCACCTCGCATCCGGCAATGTCGGCCTCATCCAGCTTGCATCAGGTGCAAAAGCCGACTTCCCGGGAAGAGGGCTCGAGAATAGCCCTACCGCCCAGAATAAGGATTCCGTTGTCTACTATGTCACTAAAAGCTATGACTTCGCCATCCAAAGCGTTAAGGATTTTGATCCGGCTAAATTCGGTGAAACGATCACGGTCTTCGGTAACACCAAGGCCACCCGTTATGCCTTGTTCCTAAAAGCATTCGAACACCAGACCCACCACCGCGGTCAAACGACCATCTATATCCGCCTCCAGGGCATCCGCCCGCCGAATGAAAGATTGTTCTAAGGCGTGCAACGATCCAAAATATTTCTACACCAGGTAGGTCATATCCATGTGGAAATATTTCTCCAGTATTTGGTCCCGCTGGCCCTCACTATGAATGATCCTGACCTGCCGCTTGCCATTTTCCTTGCGGATCAGTTTGTTATTGATCAATGTTATCCGCCCCTCCGGCGTGGGCATCGTGCAGATCAGGCTACGCGCAAAGTGTGATTCCGGCGACGTTTGATGAAATTCATTCATCCCGAAGAAATCCGGCAAAGCTCTGGGCGTGAGCGTAAAAATATAGTCGATTTTGAAATCCTGCTTCGACGTATTCCATTTGGCAACCCCGAGATAGGCCCGGCCGTCTACCATGACCGGATCGATGATCTGGTAAAAGTTTCGTCCATCACTTTGGATCTCTCCCGGAGCAATCGCCAGCGGGACTAGCGAAAAATCGCCATAGCCCACGTCAACCAGCCAGTCCCGGCCGTTCAGACTCACGATAAGGGCCAGATGCTCGAACTCCCGGCCATACCGGTTATTGGCATGAAGCAACCGCCCGGCGACCAGGTTGACATCGAAACCACAGAAATTAAGAAGGTAATGGAAGAGAACGTTTAGCTCATAACAATATCCACCTCGGTGGTCGCGAATGACCTTCTGAAATAACAAATTGACCTTCAGAATTATAGGGATCTGATTATGGATATCGAGGGTCTCAAAGGGAATCGCAAAAACATGTTTGTACTGCAACTCCCGTAGAGTGTCCAGGTCACTCCGCAAAATGCCGGTGCTGTTTATTCTTCTCAAATAGCCGTTAATGTCCATACGCTAAAATTTAAGCAAATCCAATCGTTAGGTCAGTTCTATCCGGATAGCGCCTCAATTCCTTTGCCAACATTATCCTCCTTACAACTATCTATTGTCTCCTCTTTACAACTCTATTGCCTCCCCTTTACAACTCTATTGCCTCCCCCCTTACAACTCTATTGTCTCCCCCGGAGCCGGTAACAGCAGCTTCTTGCCCGCCGCCTTGAAGTCCGATTTTGCTTTCTCCACTTCTACAGCTATGATCGGCCAGGTATTGTAATGTATCCCCACGACCGTATCACACTTGACAAAATCAGCGGCATGGATCGCATCGGCTACATCCATCGTATAATTTCCGCCAATAGGCATTACCGAAAAATCCAGCTTGGCCCACAACGGGATCAACTGCATATCCATGGTCAGCGCCGTGTCCCCCGCCGCATAGAAATTCCCCGAGCTCGTCGTAAAGACATAACCCACCGGATTCCCGGCATAGCTGCCATCATTGAACGAAGAGGAATGGATCGCACTCACCGCCCTGACCTTTCCAAAATCCAGCGTGACCGGCCCCCCATGATTGATCGGGTGGACCTTTTCTACTCCCTGCTTCCCCAGCCATCCCGCGATCTCGGCAGGCGCTACACATACCGCTCCCGTCCTCTTCGCGATCGCCACCACATCACCGGTGTGGTCGCCATGTCCATGCGTAATAAAAATATAATCCGCTTTTACCTTATCGGGATCGGCGTTCTTGATTGAGGGATTGCCATTGAAAAAAGGATCGAATAACAAGGTCTTCCCGTTGACATCTATCGAGAAAGTAGCATGACCGTAGAATGTGAGCTTCATTAGTGTGGTTTTAAAATTGGTTAGTTAACAACCATCGCAAAAAAAGGTTCACTTTCCGCCACCCCCCTCGCCCGCTAAAACCTTAGCGAAGGCGGGCCCGCTGATATTGCAACGGCCAGTGAATATCGGCAGCCCCCAGCTCACCCGCCGCGCGTAAGGGGAAATACGGATCGCGCAAGAGCTCCCGCGCCATTACGATCAGATCAGCCTGACCCGCCGCCAAAATGCTTTCCGCCTGTGCCGCCTCCGTGATCATCCCCACAGCCGCCGTCATCACGCCTGCCGACCGGACCCGCGCCGCAAACTCCACCTGATAACCCGGCCCCACCGGTATCTTCACGCCCGGCACAACTCCGCCTGACGAGCAATCCACTACGTCGACACCCAAGTCCTTCAGCAACGCCGCCAGCCGGACCGAATCGTCCACCGACCATCCGCCCTCTACCCAATCCGTGGCCGAAATGCGGACAAACAACGGATAACCCGCAGGCCAGGCCGTCCGCACCGCCCTCGCCACTTCCGTCAGCAGTCGCACCCGGTTCTCAAACGGTCCCCCATATTCATCCGTACGCCGGTTACTAAGCGGTGAAAGGAACTCATGCAGCAGATAGCCATGAGCAGCATGGATCTCGACGACTTTGAATCCCGCTTTCATCGCCCGCCGCGCCGCCGCTTTGAACTCGTCCACCACCTGCGCGATCCCCTCGGACGTCAGCTCCGCCGGCTCCGCATATCCCTCATCGAATGCGATCGCACTTGGCGCCACCGGCTTCCATGCCCCCTGCCTCACCAACTTCCCTCCATTCCAGGGCTCCGCGACGCTTGCTTTTCGCCCCGCATGCGCCAACTGGATACCGATCTCACTTCCCTGCGACCGAACGAACTTGACGATCCGCCTCAACCCGTCGATATGCTCATCCTTCCATATCCCCAGATCAGCCGGACTGATACGCCCTTCCGGCGACACCGCCGTAGCCTCCGTAAAGACCAGCCCCGCCCCGCCTACCGCCCGGCTTCCCAAATGCACCAGGTGCCAGTCATCCGCCATTCCGTCCCGCGAACTGTATTGACACATGGGCGAAACGACAATGCGATTGTTGAAAGAAATATCCCTGATCAAAAGCGAATTGAACAATTGACTCATAATAAAATCCTATTAAGGTCATAAATTTACCCTATATTTTGATCATCCATGAGATTAGCGTTAATCCAAATTTGTTTGCTTCTTATGGCCATGCCATTCACATCTCATTCTCAAAAGACCGAAGTCGTCGTCGCCGCGGCAGCCGACCTCAAATTCGCCATGGACTCGCTCGTTGCCGCCTTCTCAAAAAAGAACCCCGATATCGATGTCAGAGTCGTGTACGGCTCTTCCGGCAACTTCTTCCAGCAGATTGGCAACGGCGCCCCATTCGATATGTTTTTTTCCGCCGATATCGACTACCCTAAACAGTTGAAGGCAAAGAACCTGACCGCTTCGGATATCCACCTGTACGGCATCGGCCAGCTCGTCCTGTGGAGCAAGACCCTTGACCCTAACCTTGATAAAATGAATACCCTGCTTCTCCCTTCCGTAAAAAAGATCGCCATTGCCAATCCCGCCCACGCCCCTTATGGCGGGCGTGCAGCGGAAGCACTACAATATTACCGGCTTTACGATCGGATAAAAGACAAGCTTGTCATGGGCGAGAATATTGCCCAGACAGCCCAATATGCGCAGAGCGGAGCGGCCGACGTCGGGATCATCGCGCTTTCTCTTGCCCTTTCCCCGGCCATGCAGCAGTCCGGTGGCAAATGGTGGCTCATCCCGGCGGATTCCCACCGGCCGCTGGAGCAAGGGTTTGTGCTGCTGCCACATGCCAAAGACAATAAGGGCGCCGCTCAGCTCATGAATTATATCACCACTTCGGAAGCGAAGGACATCTTAAAATCCTTCGGTTTCAGTCAGCCATGATCGACTGGCAACCCTTATGGCTTAGCCTTCGCCTGGCGGGGATCACTGCGCTGCTCCTGCTTTTCATCGCCGTTCCCCTCGCTTACTGGCTGGCGTATGGCCGCGGGCGTTGGAAGATCGCCGTGGAAGCCATCGTGAGCCTTCCGATGGTCCTGCCACCCACAGTGCTTGGCTTCTACCTGCTCCTGGTCTTTAGTCCTTCAAATACATTCGGCCGCTTCCTGGATCACTATCTGAATCTCCGGCTGGTCTTCACCTTTCCCGGCCTCGTTGTCGCTTCCTTGATCTACTCCCTGCCTTTTACGGTGAGCCCCATCGTCTCGGGCTTCAGGGGTCTTTCTCCGAATCTGCGCGAAGCCTCCCGCACGCTTGGCAAATCCGACAGGACTACCCTCCTCCGCATCCTGCTGCCCAATATCCGGCCCTCCATTATCACCGGGGTGGTGCTTAGCTTTGCTCACACCCTGGGGGAGTTCGGCATGGTCGTGATGATCGGCGGCGGTATTCCCGGCCAGACCCGCCTTGCTTCCATCGCCATCTACGATGAAGTGCAGTCGATGAATTATTCGCTGGCCAACCGGTACGCCATCGTCTTGCTCGGCCTCTCGTTTTCCATCCTGCTGCTGGTCTATCTGGTCAATCATCATTTCAGTAACCCCAAAACCCTCCCCTGATCTTGCCCCACCCTCCCACCTCCAGCATCCGGGCTACCAGGATGCTCCACACCGCCCGCGGTCCCCAGCAGCTGGACATCGACTTCCAATGGCAACAAGGATGCCTGCTGGCCGTGTACGGCCCTTCCGGAGCCGGAAAGACCACCCTTCTTCGCATCCTCGCCGGACTGACTCCTACCGACGCCGGCTTCATCGAAGTGGAAGGCGAAACCTGGCTCGATACCTCCCGCCGCATCTACCTGCCCACCCGGCGCCGGTCCATCGGATTCGTTTTCCAGGACTTCGCCTTATTCCCCAACCTCACCGTCCGGCAGCAGATCGAATTTGCCCTACCCGATCCGCGGAACAGGACCACCGTGGCCGAACTGCTCGATCTCATGGAACTTCGGGAACTCCAGGATCTTCGCCCCGCACTGCTTTCCGGCGGCCAGCAACAACGCGTCGCCCTTGCCCGTGCCATCGCCCGCCGCCCGCGTCTCCTTCTTCTCGACGAGCCCCTCTCGGCCCTCGACGATGACATGCGTAATAAATTACAGGACTATATTCTCACGGTCCATCGCCACTACAAACTGACGACATTACTGGTCAGCCACCACCTCCCCGAAGTCCTTCGCCTCGCCGACGAAGCCATCCTGCTTGAGCATGGTAAGATCACCGCGCAGGGAGCCCCTGCCAACCTCTTCGCCGGCCGGACTATAACCATTACTATCAGTCCCGGAAACCCTGCACTCTGACCCTGCTGTGCCCTTGTCATCCGCTAAAAATACTTAATTTGAGCCCATGATACAGCCACCGTTTCCTTCACTGTCCATCTGGGAAAAAGAAAGTTTCTTTGCCCCCGTAGATATCATCATCGCCGGCAGCGGCCTCGTGGGGTTATGGAGCGCATATTATCTGAAGAAAAAACATCCCAAACTCCGCATCACCATCGTCGAACGCGGCATCATTCCCACCGGCGCCAGCACCCGCAATGCCGGATTCGCTTGCTTCGGCAGCCTCACCGAGCTCCTTGCGGACGCCGGTCACATGGGAGAGGACAAAATGCTGGAATTGGTTTCCATGCGCTATAAGGGTCTCAAAAAGATCCGCAAGACCTTTCGCGACGCGGAGATCGGCTTCGAACGGCTCGGCGGCTTCGAGCTCCTCACCTCCGCCGGCAAGCTCACTGACAGCCACGGCTTGCGCTCCGCCATCGACCAGCTGAACCGCCGCCTCAAAAAGATTACCGGTGACCAAAAGACATTTCAGCTACGCAACGATAAGCTCTCCGCCTTCGGCTTCGCCGGGATGCAGTATCTGATCGAAAGCCGGTCCGAAGGTCAGCTGCATTCCGGCCAGCTTTGCCAGGCCTTGCTTCGCCTCGTTCAGTCCCTCGGCGTCACCATCCTTAACAACATCGACGTCACCGGTTATGAAAAGACAGGCGGCCATCTGCTGCTGCACAGCCAACACCCCTTTCCGCTCATCGCCTCTCAATTGCTCGTCTGCACGAACGCCTTTGCCCGCCAGCTTCTCCCACAACTCGACGTCACCCCTGCCCGCGGTCAGGTCCTCGTCACCTCTCCCATCGACGGGCTTCCGTTCAAAGGCACCTTCCATTTTGATGAAGGCTTTTACTATTTCCGTAATCTGGGGGACAGAGTGTTGCTCGGCGGCGCCCGCAACCACGCATTTGATGAAGAGACAACGCCGGAAATGACCCCTACTGATACCATCCAGCATGAACTGGAACGCTTCCTGAGCGAAGTGGTCCTCCCCGGCCGCCACTATTCCATCGACAACCGCTGGGCCGGGATCATGGCGATGGGCGGCGAAAAAATGCCCATCGTCCGGTCAGTGAATGACCAGGTATTTTGCGCCGTTCGATGCCACGGAATGGGCGTCGCGCTTGCGCCTGTCATCGGCGAACAGATCGCTGATCTCCTCACTTAAATCTTCAGAAGTTTAATCGCTGCACCCTTTTTTCCACCCTCAACCCGCACAAAATATACCCCGCCGGCCCAGCCGGACACATCCAGCTGCATCACCATCGAAGTAATGCGAACGACCGCAACCTTCCGCCCCAGTTGATCATACACCTCCAGTAAGCCTCCCATGCTTGTCGGATCGGCCAGTTTGACCGTCACACTACTCACAGCCGGATTCGGAAAAACCGAAATCCCCCCTCCCCCGTCAGCACTCGCCGCCACACTATCTGCAACCGCTATCGGAACCGTGGAAGACAAGAGCGGATATCGGAACCCGCCCGGCGCGAACAGCGACCGCATTCTATCCCGCTGGCCAAAGGTGAAAAGATGCATGCCGATATCATCCGTGAAATCCATATAGTCCATGTACAGGTTACCATAAGGCGTATTGCCACAGGAGATAATGATCCCGCCCGGGTCGCCATAGTCTGGCCCTTCTTGTGGCGGCGTATCCGCTACCTCATCATTACCGCAGCTGTCATCCCCCCACGTATGGATCATATTCAGCCAGTGCCCGACCTCATGCGTCGCCGTGCGCCCGCCATTGAAGGGAGCCGTAGCCGTTCCATTGGTACCGAAAGCCGTATATAATACCACCGCTCCATCCGTCGCCTTCGGCCCGCCGACAATACTCGAATAACCAAGGACCCCTCCACTCAGATTACCTACCCAGATGTTAAGATACCGGTCCCGGTCCCAGCCGTCATCACCACCGCTGGCTGTAGATTTGATGGCGTCGTCGATCGAAAAAGACGCGGCCTCGGTATAACGCCGGACAATACCCGTCGTCGCCTGCCCATTCGTATCCTGCAACGCCAACCCGAACCGAAAGCCGCAATTGGCGGCCAGCGACCGGTAATAGGAAGGGATCTCAGCCGTATCCACATTCCGCTTCTGAAAGTCCCTGTTCAGCACATCGATCTGCGATTGCACCTGCGCATCGCCGATATTCTCCGCGCCTGTATGATAAACGATATGGACCACGATAGGGATCGTGATCAACGGAACCGTAGCATTGTTCGTGAGATTATTGGCGCCCCCATCCGTGCCTCCGCTTGCGCCCCCACCGGCAACGATCACCGGCCGGCTTTTCACCTGGTTGGCCGTGAACGCCTCGATAGCCGCCATTTCCTGCACCAGCGCAGGATTGGCTTGTAATTGCTGCTTCCGGTATTCCGAAGACCGGCACACAGACTGCGACATGCCCCGGAGGGCAAAGATCAGACAACACAGGGCGGATAAATACAGTTTCATACCTTCTTTTTACAGGAGGTATTTCAAGAGATATTGACCGGTTGATCAAAAGGGAGTGGATTTGAGAAAGCAATGATATTCAGCGCATAAGCGACTGTAAAACAACAAAAAAAGCCCGACAATTCAAAACTTTTATGACAAATTTTACCCCCAATTCCAACGCCCTAACGACACTGAACCCTATATTTGCCCCTCTATACGCCTGAATTATGAAAAGAGCGATCTCGTTTCTGCTGATCCTCAGCCTGTTGGCCGCTTGCAACAATAAGGACCATACTAATACCGGCGGTGTCTCCGCCGATAATACGCCCCCTACCCTGGACTATGCCGTCATGAAATTGCTTCCCCATGACACCACAGCCTTCACGGAAGGGCTCCTGTTCCACGACGGCCAGTTGTACGAAAGCACCGGAACCGACACCAATATGCCCGAAAGCCGCCGGTCCCTGTTTGGCACCGTAGACACCACTACCGGCAAGATCCACCCTAAAGTGGAGATCGACCGCAGGAAATATTTTGGCGAAGGGATCGCTTTTATCGATGGCAAAGTCTACCAGCTTACCTATACGACAAAAGTTGGCTTCGTCTACGATGCAACCACATTTAAGAAACTGGGTGAGTTCACCATTCCCACCCACGAAGGCTGGGGCATGACCACCAACGGTACCGACCTCATCATGAGCGACGGCACCAGCAATATCACCTATCTTGACCCGCATACCTTCCGGACCGTCAAGACCCTTACCGTGAGTGACAACAATGGCCCCGTCAGTAATGTCAACGAGCTCGAGCTGATCCATGGCTACCTATATGCCAACCAATGGCAGACCAACTATATCCTTAAGATAGATACCACCACCGGAAAAGTCGTCGGCAGGCTCGATCTTGACTCCCTCGCCGCAGAAGCCCGCAACAAATTCTCCGGATCCGACGTACTCAACGGGATCGCCTATAACCCGGCCTCCGGCCTGCTCTACGTTACCGGAAAACTCTGGCCAAACATCTATGAGATCAAGACAACCCTGTAAAGCACCGGATTATTTCCCGGCTACATAGATAAGCGAACTGCACTTCGACTTGTCGACAAAAGCTTTTAGATTAGAGACCAGCCCCCGGTAAACCGCGGCAGGCATATTGCCTTTCCCGTTCCGGTATTTCTCGCTCATCATGCTGATATAGAAACTATCGTACCACATCGGCTGACTGTAATGCAGTTGTAACCCATGACCTGCCAGAAGCCGCTCCATCGCATCCGGCGAAAAATGATACAAATGCCTTGGCACATCGTAGGCTGCCCAGGCTCCCCCATATACTGCTGCATCATACGAAGTATAGTTGGGTACCGCGATAAATAGCCGCCCCCCCTTGCTGAGCAGCTCCCGAAGCCGGTCCAGATAAGGATGCAGCGCATGGACATGCTCCAGTACATGCCATAACGTAATGGCGTCATAGCTCTCCGCCGGTAATGCATCCAACTGGCCCATATCCAGCAACTGCACATGATGATCCTTCAACGCCACCTCCCGCGCCGCTGCTTCCGGCTCAAGTCCCGTCACCTCCCAGCCCCGTTGTTGCATATATCCCGCAAAAGCCCCCGTGCCTGCACCGATATCCAATAACCTGCCCTGCTTCCGGCGGGTAGCCGACTGGATAAGCTGCCGCTTGTCCGCAAGTGTTTGCCGCCGTACCAGGTGATACAACCGGTTGACAAATCCCTTTGTCGTATTCGAATGGCTGATATACTCCTCCGAATGATAGTACGGCCCGATAGATGCGGCGTCGGGAACATCCTGCGTAAAGCGCAGATCGCACTGCTGGCACTGCCAGATCGCAAATTGCTCGTGGGAAACAGTATGATCGGCGGCGTTGAGTACGGGTTTCACTTCATTCGAACCACAGGAAGGACAGTGAGTATAATGTATCAGGGCCATAGTTTCACTAATGATTGTTCTGGAGGCCTTCCGGGGCCTTTTCCAAGCTGACTATAAAGTTGATTGATTGCCGGTTGAAAAACCGTGCGTGTAGAAATGCCATGCCAGGATAGCCAGTCCGATCACCACCAGAACCAGCGCGACAACCCACCACGATAACCGCCTGCGCGAACCCGCTCCTTCGTGCAGCCACTCGTTCATCTCCCCGCTGGTCCGCTCCCGGTCTCCGACCAGCAAGGTATGTACCGCATCCTGACGGTTCACTTTCATCGCAGGCACCGGCTGCACGAAGAACGTAGGCGCAGCCGTGGATTCCAGTAAGATATTTCCCGAACCATCCTTCTTCAACACCCCAACTCCCTCCCAAATCACCTCATCCTCATTCCTGATCCGGTTCCTGAGATCGAACGCAAACTCGTTATACCACCTGATCGCTTCGAAATCGAGCATCCTGCCCTGCGCCGCCAGATAGGCAAAGAATTCCTTCTCCGGCGCATCGAAATATTTGTCGAAGCGGAAACGATAGACCGGCGGCACGGCTGTCCGGTCCGCTACATCTACATGGGCTGAGAAAGTCTCCAGATAAATAGTGCCAAGACCCGGAATACTGATGCTTCGGTGCTGGAATAAATAGGCGTTCAGGACCTGCAACATGGTGCGAAACTATCGTTTTCCCTATTTTCCGCCAAATGAAAAGACGATGCCCCCCACCACATTGAACCCATAGACGGGGTATTGGTGCCACCGCTCATATTTGTCATTAAAGATATTATTCATCTGAAACCACAGGTTCAGCTGTTTGAGGATACGGAACTCCACTCCCGCATTCATATCGAAACCATTCGGCCCCGTAAAGGCGACCCCATTCGGAGCCCGGTATGGCGCCCCCTGAAAAGCGAATAGATCCAGTTTGGCCCAGAACTCCCTGAACGCCTCCCACTTCAAATTGGCCTTCAATTCCGCCGGCAACATCCCCCATGCCTTCGGTTCATTTTTGATATTCGCATACTTGTAGGTAGTCAGGCTGGCCGTCGCCTGGAACTGCTCCCCATACATATAACTTAACTCGCCATGCACCTCCAGCGCCTCCAGCGAGCTTGCATACCGGATCTGAAAATCTTTCCCCCCATTGATACTATCGTTGACAAAAAGCGGCATATTGTTATAGGTCAGGAATCCCACCTTTGCCGAATAGGAGAAATGATTATCCAGCGACCCTTTGATCCCGAAATACCCCTCGTCGACCCTGGTGTTCTGCAGCGAGTCAGGCTGCGCCAGCCACGGGTTGATCGATTCGAACCGCTGATAGGATCCCTTGTCATAGTAGCCGATCCACCCCAGCTGAAGGGTGAACCGCTGATCGCTGGTCGAGATGTCCGCCACAAAATTGGGCAACAACCAAAAGTTCTTGTTATCCCAGGAAGGAATGACCGAAGCAAGCAGGAAGAGATTGGTAGTCTTCACCTGAAACCCCGGGGTAACATAATACAAATTGTTGTTCTGAGCCGCCGATTTACCGGGCACGTTATAGTGCGTCAGATCGGCCGTTAGCCCGAGATCGAAGGCGAACTGCTTCCCGATCATCTTTTCCAGCGGCAGGTCCAGCACCGAATTCGATTCGGTTCCCTGCGGCGTGTGATTATCCGAAAAGACCGAGAATTTCAGGCTGGGATGATACAGCAACCCAAATTCCGTCGGCACATTGTTCCGCAACGACAGGGCGCCGGTGAATGTCTGAAAGGTCTGCCGCAACTGATCCGCCGAATACTTGACCGTATCGGGGAATCCGTACAGATAATACTCATCGTTCTTGAACCCTACGCTGCCATTCCACTCCAGGTTATTTGCCGTCTTGAAGGTCCCGTCGATCTTCACATCCGTCAGACTGCTTTTCTGATATTCGATGTTTCCATGAGAGCTGAGCTGATTGGCGAAAATATTGACAAAGGTTGACTTTCCATCGCCGAAACTGAACCCCAGATTAGCGACTGGCAGCACCACGTTCCCAAATCCCAGCTTGATATAATTGTAATTTTCCCACGACGGCAGGGTATCCCGCTGTAACGCGACCGGCTTCAATTCCCCCGGCTGATAACTGAGGAACATATACTGCGCCGGGATGTTATAGGTTAGCCGCGGGCGCGTGGTGTCCACCACCGGCGGAGCTGCATTGAAGTTGATCTTTACCGCTTCCCGTAACACCGGTTTGAACGAAGACGTGATATCGATGCTTTTACGCTTCGTCGTATCCTGCCCCCGCACGACAGAACCGGCACAGCACGCGCTGAATAGCAGAATTACAAAAGCCTTTTTATCCATGGATCGAAAACTTTCCGGGATCATAATATGATTAATTGGTGCTATCTACCTTACTGCCTTTGGTTTCCTCCGCCGTCACCTGGGCCAGCTTCTGCTGCGCCTGCAGCCGCAGCTCTTCGATCTTTGCATTCTCGGCGACACTCTGATACGTTGCCTTCGCATTGAAGTAGTCCTTCTCCGCAAAATAGATATCTCCCAACAGCAGGTAGGCCCTGGTAACCCATTCTTCATAAGAACCGGCTTTGTTCACCACTTCGAAGGCCGCCTTCTCCGCATCCTTCAGCTGATTGCCCTTGTAGAGGCAATTGGCGATCTCATAGCGCGCCTCCGCCCCATATGCCGACTTGGTCAGCTCAGCCGCGATCCGGAAATACTGCAACGCCGTCGTGCAATCCCCGCCAACCTGGTAAGACTTCGCGATCGCCATATTAGCCAGCACCTTGTCATCCGTGCTCATCCCTTTCTGCCCCAGCAGGTCCTTGGCATTGGCGACCGCGTCCGACCATTGCTGTTGCTGATACTGGCAACGCAGCAGCCCCCGCATCGCCTCCATCTTGTTCTCCTCCGACGTAGTGAAGTCCTTTAGCTTGCTGAAATATCTCTCTGCGTTCGCATAATCCTTCAGATTGAAATAGTAAAGCCGGGCCGCCTGGAGCAACGACTTCTCCCCGAATTTATTCGGCGCCTTATCCGCTACCGCCGCATAACCGACCACCGCTTTGGCCCAATCCTTCCGGGAGAAATAGATCTCGCTCTTGTAGTAATTGGCCTCCAGCGAATATTTGCCATCGGGGAACTTGGCCAGATAGGCTTCGAACCGCTGGATCGCCGCGTCGAAACTCCCGTTATTGAACTGGACTTCCGCTTCCTCGTATGCCAGCTGGTCTTCCTGTGAGGCGCTTACTTCAACTCCCATCCCCTTCGCAAAATTGACATACTCACTTGTCCTTCCTTCTTCGACATAGATTGTCTTGGCATTGTCCAGGGCGTCCTGCGCTTCAGGCGAATTGGGATACTGCCGAAGCAGCGAGTCATATTGATTCAACGCCTCATTATTCTTGTTCAGGTTATAAAGCGCGATCCCCGACTGCAGATAAGCCTTTGGTTTAAGCGCATCCGCCGAAGGCGACCGTAACACATTCTTTAGATAAGGTAACGCCTCCTGGTATTGCTCCTGCGCCAGATACGTCCCCGCGACCTCCATATTCACATCCGCCGACAGACTGGATGCCGGATATTGCCGGCTGATCATGTTCAGCAGCGTGATCTTTTGCCGTCCATTATTGACGCCGGCGATCATCGCCTTTTGAAAAGTGGCATAATCTCCCGCCGGCCAGGAAAGATCGAGCACCTTGTTGTACATGGCTAGCGCCGTTTTGTAGTCCCGCTCCATATAATAACAATCCGCATCCCGGATATAGGCGTCCTGTTCCATCGGCGAGGACCCGATCTTCGGCGTCCGGACAACCTGCTCGAAGAACCCCTGCGCCTGCCGGTAGTTTTCCTTTTTGAGGAAACAATACCCCAAATTGTAGCGAGCGTCGGTAGGATTCACCTCACCGTTGACCGCTCCGTTTTTCAGATATTCCAGGTAATACCGGATCGCATCGTCGATCTTGTTCAGCCGGTACGCGATCTCCGCCTTCCAGAATTCCGCATAAGGCAGCACGCTCGCGTTATTCGGGTCCTTCAATGCCTTATCCAGCAGCCCGTCCGCTTCCAGCAACAGTCCGTCATTGATCAGTTCCGTCGCCCGGCCATATAGGACCCGCGGGATGAGTCGTCGCGCATTATCGGAAGGATGGCCAAGACTGTCCAGCAGCGTCAGGGCTTCCTTATAATTATTGGTGCCGGCCAGGACGTTGATCAGCAGCTCCCTCCCCTCCTGTGCATATTCCGAATTGGGATACTGATGCAGGAAGTTCTGCAGCTCCGTCAGCGCGATATCCTGGTAACCCAGCTCATAGGAAAGCTTCGCATAGTTGAACCGCGAGATCTCCGCCTGCTTCGGGTTGCTGCTGTTCAGCGAACAGAATAGGAAGGCGTTCCGCGCATTCCCCTTTTGACCGGTCCGGAGATAGGCATCCCCCAGCAGGTACATAGAGTTTTGCGCCAGCGAGTCCTCCTTTCCACCCAGCTGCTTGAATCCGTCGATAGCCTTATTCCAGTTCTTTGTTTGATAATAGCAATAGGACAGCTCATACAGATCTTCCCTCGTGACCTTCTTCGCGTGACCAACGTATTGCTCCAGGAAAGGAAGCGCTTTGACAAAGTCCTGCTTCTCATAATATCCATGTCCTACCAGTTGCCGCAGCTCCGCATCATAGTATTGATTTCCTTTCTTCAGCCGTGCCTCCGCATAGGCGATGGCCTGGTCCTTCTTTCCCTGCACCAGGTAAATATTCGCCACATAATACGGCACTACCTTCTCATACGTCGGATTGTCCTGCACTACGGTGAAGGCCGTCAGCGCCCCGGAATAGTCTTTCCGGTAGAAGGAAATGAACCCATAGTAATAATTGGCATCGATATAATTGGGGTCCTTCGGCAGCTGCCGGATCGCATTGAAGAGCGGGATAGCCTTGTCGAATTGCTTCTGAGTGAAATAGCCATACCCCTGGTGGAATTTCATGTCCGCGATCTCCCTGTTGCTCAGGTTGTCGATATCCGCATTTTCATAAAGTTTGACGGCGGCGACATAGTCCTTCTGCCGGAAGTAATACTCCGCCAGATGATAGCTCAACATCCCGACACGTGGCGCATTGTTCTCCAGGGTGATATAGTCCTGCGCCGCTGCTACCGCCGTCTGATCGTTCTGCTCCAGCGCGCAGACCAGGTAATAGTATCTTACATCCTGATATTCTACCGAATGGTTGCTGCGATCCGTCTCCCGCAATGAATACTTGAGGTCCCGGAAGATCGGATAGGCCAGGCTATAATATTCATGCTCGAAGTATTCCTTCCCCCGCCGGAAATCCGCCTGCGGATCGTCATAGTAATGGGTCTGCTGGGCAAACGACGAGACGCGGAAAAGCAGGACAAAAAGAATGAATGCAAGATGCTTCACTGGAAACGATTTGAGTTAAAATCTACTTTGAGTTAAAATCTATCCGCGATCTTTAGAATTTATATATCCATCCCCGCACTACGGCCATTGGCCGGCTCGACCGATAGGTCAAACTTTATTTTCCAACGTGTTAAAGATTCTAATTATTTTGCCTTTAGCCAAAGATCGTTCCAAACACGTGTGGAAAACTGCATAGATTAACATTTTCTTATAAATACCGGCAAACCGATGCAATCTATTATCTTAGTAAAAAATCCCAAATCGACATGAAAAAATTCTTCTCTACTCAGTATTCCGATGGCGCCTTCAACATCGGCGTTTTCGTTCTACGCGTGACCTTTGGGCTCTTACTCCTCATCATCCATGGTTTGGACAAAATTACCCATTTCAGCAATTACGAATTCAGCTTCCCTAATCCCGTGCATCTCGGCCACCGTCCCTCGCTGCTGCTTTGCATTTTCGCCGAAGTAGCCTGCTCGGCCCTGGTCGTCGTCGGTCTTTTCACCCGTTTTGCAGCCCTTGTGCTAGTCATAAACTTCTCCGTAATTCTCTTCCTGGTTATTAAGGGCCAGCCGCTTGACAAACAACAAGCTGCTATCACTTATCTGGCCGCCTTCTTCGCCATTCTGCTAACTGGCCCCGGCCGCTTTAGCGTCGACGGCGCCATGGGCAAATAATACCCAAAACCTCCTGGCCTATGTTCACCAGCGAAACGAAGATCCGCGTCCGCTATGCCGAGACCGACCAAATGAATGTCGTCTACCATGGCAACTACGCCCAGTATTTCGAGGTAGGCCGCGTCGAATCCATCCGGCGGCTGGGCCTAAGCTACAAGGATATCGAGGCCTCCGGAACCGTCATGCCCGTCATCGAATGGACTGCCAAATTCATCCGCCCCGCCCACTATGACGATCTGCTCACCGTCCGTACGACAATTAAAAAGTGGCCTGTCGACTACCGGATCGAATTTTACCAGGAAGTGTTCAACGAACACGGTAAGCTTCTTACCAGGGGAGAAGTCCTGATCTATTTTCTGAAAGCGAGTACCCTCGAAAAGACCCACATGCCCGAGGAAATGGCCCGGACGCTTCGCCCGTTCTTCGAAGTATAGCTTCATTCGCTACCTTTGCCGCATGGAAAAGATCGTTGCCGGCATCATCACCATCGGAGATGAATTGCTGATCGGCCAGGTAGTCGACACTAACAGCGCCTGGATGGCGCAGGAACTGAATAAGAATGGCATTTGGGTTGCTCACCGCATCGCTGTCGGGGATATCCGGGAAGATATCCTGCAAGCCCTCGACGAGGAATTCCACCGGTCAAAGATCATCCTCATAACCGGCGGATTGGGCCCTACCGCTGACGATATCACGAAACCGGTACTCTCCGAGTATTTCGGCGGCAAGCTTGTAGTCGACGAAGGTGCGCTGGACAACGTTAAAATGATCTTCGCCCGGCTGCAACGCCCCATGATCGACCGCAATCTTCAACAAGCCGAAGTACCGGATACCTGCACGGTAATCCCCAACCGCCGCGGCACTGCTCCCGGGATGTGGTTCGAAAAAGAAGGGTGCATCTTCGTCTCCATGCCGGGCGTTCCCCATGAAATGAAAGGTATGATGTCCGATGAGGTTATTCCCCGCATTCGCACCCGCTTCCGGCTTCCTTTCATCGCCCATCGCACCGTTCTCACCGCCGGCGTCGGCGAATCCTTCCTGGCGGAACACATCAAGGCTTTCGAGGCTGCTCTACCTCCTTCGATCCGGCTGGCCTACCTCCCCAATTACGGAATGGTACGCCTCCGCCTTACCATCCAGGGCGATGACCCCGCCAGGACAACCAGCCTCCTGCAATCTCAATTCGAAACCCTCAGGGGCCTCGTCGCTGAATGGATGGTGGCTGATGAAGATATTTCCATCGGGGATGCCATCGGTCGCCTTCTTAAAGCCCGCGGTCTGACAGTAGGTACCGCGGAAAGCTGCACCGGCGGCTATATCGCCCACCTCATTACCTCTATCTCCGGTTCCAGTCAATATTTTAAAGGGAGCATCGTCAGCTATGCCAACGAGATCAAGACCAACCTTCTCCACGTCGATCCGCAGATCCTCGCCACCGATGGCGCCGTTTCCCAGCCTACCATCGAAGCCATGGTCCGGGGCGCTCTCGATCAGCTCGGCACCGACTACATCGTCGCCACGTCCGGCATCATGGGCCCCGACGGCGGAACTCCCGACAAACCCGTCGGCACCGTCTGGATTGCCGTTGGAAACCGTCAAAAAATTCTCGCTCAAAAATTTAGTTTTCGCTTCGACCGCCTGCGGAATATTGAATTAACGGCAACAAACGCACTCAATCAATTGAGGAAATTTATCCTCGCCGCCGGCTGAGTTAGCCAATACATTGAAAATAATTACCTTTGCCCTTTCAAAACTCTAACAATTCGTTATGCCGCTTATCGACCTGGTAATGCCGAAAATGGGTGAAAGTATTATGGAAGCCACGATTCTCAAGTGGCTCAAGCAGCCAGGCGACGCCGTCAGGCAGGATGAAAGCCTTCTCGAGATCGCCACCGACAAGGTCGACTCGGAAGTGCCTTCCGTCACCGCCGGCACCCTCGAAGAGATCCTCTTCCAGGTGAATGATGTCGTACCAATCGGCTCCGTGATTGCCCGTATCCGCACCAATGGCGCAGCAACCGCCCAACCCGCTACCCACCAGGCTCACCCTGCCGCCGTGGTCACTGGCCAACCCACAGCAGCGCCGGTCGCACCCAGACAACCGGCCACCCATCAACCCGTCAACGGTGCTGGCAACCGCTTCTACTCCCCGCTGGTACTCAATATCGCCGCCAGCGAAGGCGTTCCCCTGAGCGAGCTCGAATCCATCCCGGGTTCCGGTAACGAAGGCCGGGTTACCAAAAAAGACATCCTCCAATATATTGCCGAGCGCAAGGCAGGCGGCGCCCCCCCTGCTTATGGCGCTCCCGCATCTTACGGCACCGCCGCCGGCACCTCTTACAATCCAATCCCGTCACAACCCGCCTCATCCCGTCTTCCCGTATCCATCCCCGCCGACAGCACTCCGGCAACCTATACCACCGGCAATGTCGAGATCATTGAAATGGACCGGATGCGCAAGATGATCGCCGACCACATGGTCCGCAGCAAACATACCAGCCCCCACGTCACCAGCTTCTCCGAATCCGACGTGACGCATCTTGTACAATGGCGGGAAAAGGTCAAGAAAGAATTCGAAAAAAGAGAAAATACAAAGCTCACGTTCACCCCGCTCTTCATCGAAGCGGTTATCCGCTGCATTAAAAAATACCCGCTGATCAACAGCTCCCTCGATGGCGACAAGATCATTCTTAAAAAAGATATCAATATCGGAATGGCTACCGCCCTTCCCACCGGCAATCTTATCGTCCCGGTCATCCGCAACGCCGATCAGCTCAATCTGACCGGTCTCGCCCGTCAGGTCAATACCCTTGCGGACAATGCACGGCAGGGCAAGCTGCGGCCGGAAGACACTCAGGGCGGCACCTTCACGCTGACCAACGTCGGAACTTTCGGCAGCCTCATGGGCACCCCGATCATCAATCAGCCTCAGGTAGCCATCCTCGCGGTCGGCGCCATCAAGAAAAGACCGGTCGTGCTTGAAACAGCAGAAGGCGACGCCATCGTCATCCGTCATATGATGTATCTCTCGCTTTCTTACGACCACCGCATCGTGGACGGCAGCCTCGGCGCTACCTTCCTCTCCGCAGTCGCCCGCGAGCTGGAGAACTTCCCCGTGAACCGGGAATTCTAACCCCTTGCCAATTTGGCGGGATTTTCGTATATTAGGTGAAGGGCTAAACCCCATCAACCCATTAAAGAAGATCCACATGAAGACGCTATCCGAAACCTGGTTCGCTGATGGTTACATTGATTTTGAGCTAAAGAAGTATACCCTGCTCGCCTATCTTCAGGAGATCCACAGGTATTTCAACGAGAATAAGCTCTACCCGCAACTGGCCGACATCATCTTTCACTACAACAACCTCGCTGCCTTCCGGGAAAATAAGAAATACCTGCAGGAGCAATTCCCCAAAAAGCTCACGGGGGTGCAACTGGAGAAGCTTCAGATCCTATTCGAACAAATGACCGAAGACGATGAATTGATGCAGGAGCTGGAAGAGATCATCAATTACGCCACTGGCGAGATCCAACGCACCATCACCAACGGGACCGAGATCTACGAATTCGTGGAAGACAAGCTGGTCATCTTCCCCGTCGGCCTCGTTCCCCTGGATAGCAACGAAGGGTATTTCTTCCTCAGTGAAGGCAACAACAACGATACCCGCGTTTACCAGTACCGCCTCAGTTTCTTTGAAAAGCACGATGAAAAATATCGCAGCATCCGCACCGAATATATCGATAGCTGGAGCCGTAACCTTGTGAATACATATGAAAATATAAAGGCCGAGCTGATCCGCTCGAAGCAGGGAATGCCCAACCCTGCCGTCTACTCGATCGAAACAGAGCTGAAATTTCCGGTGGACGAGACCCTGCTGCCTGTTGCCAAACGCAGCCTGGTTCGATATATCAGCAGCAAGGCGGCGTAATTCCGTCCGCGACCAGAGACCCCCTAACCATACCCATCGTCGCCCATCATCGCCCGACCTCTCCGTCCTGATCGATAGTCATAACACCACCCCGCCCATTCAACGTCGCCGTGAACTGTTCATCCGTAGCTTCCATTTTCACGCCGCTCTCCGTCATCCCAAGCGCTTGGAGCGATCCTGCATAACGCCCATGCCCTTCGCGATATTTCTGTTGCTTCCCATATATTGTCCATAACTTTTCCCTTTCCTCCGCATCCGCCGGAACAACGAATGCCACCGTATCCGCTCCACCGCCATGTGTCGAGAATTGCAAATAGGCCCACTTCTCCGGCGCATGCATGTCGATAATTCCCTGCGGCGACCAGACCCAATTGTGCTCCGGCAGCCGCCGCCCTGTTGCCGCATTCGTTCGCACCGAATACTGCCCGTCCTTCACATCCCGGTCCCACTCCACCCGGGAGAAATTGATCCGCCATTGACTCCCGTCTCCCACCGGCCTGTCCCCCCAAAAACTTAGACTCTTCAACGGTATCGCCATCTCTACCGACCATCCCTGATCGACGTCGCCGGGATGATTCATCGTGCCGGCTGACTTCACCGCACTCAGTAATCCCTGTGTATCCCAGCTCAACAACGCCTTTCCGCCATTGCGATAAGGCTTGTTCATAAAAAGGTCCATCACCGTACCAAGCGCATTGATCTCAAGCTCGAAATACCGATGCGTCGAATTATCGGGATTGACGAAGATCTCGAAGTCATTGTCGTCATAGATGATCGTGTCATGCTGACGTAACGTCCCCCAAAGGTCAGGCTCCTGCAGCTCCGCATAGATATACAGGTAAGTCGAATCCCACAACATCTTCACGCGCGTCCGTTGTAAAGGCCTGGGCCGGATGTCACCTTCAATGTCTGTAAAATCTTCCGTCCACCGCGCCTGCCGCCATACAGGCTCATCGCCCGAGCCATCGATCACCGGCCGCTGCGTAGCATAATAGCAGACGTAATGCCGTTGCGCCGACACCCGTAAACCCACGAGCATTACTAACGTGAGGCACCAACCCAATTTTATCTTCATACTGCAGGCTTAATTTTTGAACGCCAAAGACGCAAGGTTTGAAAAAGGATCGACATCAAAATAATCCCCAACCCCACATAAAAACCCCGGTTAAAATACTTATCCTCCCTGAATACCACAAACGCCAGCAAGATCCCATACACCGGCTCCAGGTTATATGTAAGACTCACCGTAAACGCCGAGATCTTCTGCAACGCCAGCAGGCCCAAATTAAACGCCAGCACCGTACACGCCCAACTCAGTATCAGCAGCCAACCCAGATCGGCGAGCCCCGGCAGTAATGAAGGCGCCGGAAAAAGCCAGAGATAGACCGGCATCAGCAAGGTTAGGATAACACATCCCCCGCTTAGCTCATATAACGTGACCGTCTCCGCCGGCACCCGCCGTAAAACTCTCTTATTCAGCACCGGGAACAAGCTCGCCAGCAGCGACGACACCAACCCCAGCACAATCCCCGTCTTGAAATGCGGATCGACCTGGAAGATAAAGAAGATGCCCACGATCACCAGCAGCCCCAGCAGTAGCTCCACCACATCCATCCGATGCCCCATTACCAACGGCTCGATGATCGCCGTGAAAAAGCCGATGGCCGAGAAGCACAACAACCCCACGCTTACATTTGAATACTTGATGCTGCCATAGAAAGCCACCCAGTGCAACGCCGCGATTCCCCCGATACCTATGATGCGCCATAGGTCCCGCCGGTCGATGCGGATATCCTGCCGCCGCAATGCAGCCAGCAGCCACAGCGAAATGGCCGTAATGAATAATCGATACCAGACCAACAAGCCTTCATTGAGAGAGATCAGCTTACCGAGGATCCCGGTAAGCCCCGCGAGTAACACCGCAATATGTAGCTGGATAAATGCTTTTCTCATTTGGACGCTGCTGCTTCCTGAGAAAAAGGTCGCACGCCCACCATATCATTCTTCACCCGATTGCGATAGTTTTTGAACAAAGACTGCCAACGCAGATTCAATACCCCCAATATCCCCTCCTTCACTATACCCTTATTCATCTTGGAAACCCCAAACTTCCGGTCCTCGAAGATGATCGGAACCTCCTTGATCTTGAATCCCTGTTTCCAGGCGGCAAATTTCATCTCGATCTGAAAGGCATAGCCTACGAAACGGATCTGATCCAGATTGATCGTCTCCAACACCGCCTTCCGATAACAGACAAACCCCGCGGTAGGGTCCTGAACCGGCATCCACGTGATCAGCCGCGTATAGATCGAGCCGCCACGGGACAATAAGATCCGGTCCCGGGGCCAGTTCACATTCCCCCCACCCTTGACATATCGCGAACCGACGGCGACGTCGCCGCCCTGGTGCTTGCAGGCCTCATACAACCGCTCGAGGTCCTTCGGATTGTGCGAGAAATCCGCATCCATCTCGAAAATAAAGTGATAATTGTTGCGGACCGCCCACTTGAACCCATGAATATAAGCCGTACCAAGCCCCAGCTTCCCATGCCGCTCTTCCAGAAAAAGCTGCCTGGGATATTTCCGCTGCAGCTCCCTTACAATCCCGGCCGTTCCGTCAGGGGAGCTATCGTCGATCACCAGGACATGATACCCTTGCCCAAGCTGAAAAATGGCCTCAAGGATAGTGGCAACATTTTCTTTTTCGTTATACGTAGGTATGATGACGATCTTTTCCAAATGGCTTATATATGTATTGGAGCTAAGCATTCTCCGGGTCCTTTTATCTATGAGTGCCCCTCCGGGCCTTTATGTAATCAACAAAAGTACAACTTTTAGCCGCCTCCGCCCGCATTATCAGCTCTTTTTTAACATTGTCCTGTTAAAAATCTCCGTCAGTTTTTGCTTCGTATGCAGCGGAAAATCACCCTTCATCATCCAATCATAATATTGAGGCTCCGCTTTTAACACCTCGGCTACCGATCGTCCCTTATACTTCCCGAAATTGAAGACCTCCACACCGTTTTCCATCACAAAACGCCGGGCGAAATCGACGACCGGCTCCTCGCCGATATGCTTGAGGATCGTCTCGATATTGGTGCCCAATTGCGGATACCGGACCACCTGCGCAACCAGCACATCCCACGTCGCCGTCGCATCCGCCTCCGCACCATGAGCGCCCTCCAGCTCCTTGTTGCAATAGAAGCGGTATGCGGCGCTTAGGGTTCGCTGTTCCATCATATGAAATATTTTCTGCACATCCAACAGCTTGCGTCCCTTCCCTTCAAACTCCATCCCTATCCGAAGAAACTCCTCCGCCAGCATCGGGATATCGAACCGGTTCGAATTATAACCGGCGAGATCGCAATGGTCGAGGAACTGCTTCAGCTCATTGGCTACCTGCCGGAACGTCGGCGCATCCTTCACCATCTCATTCGTGATGCCATGGATATCTGTAGACACCGCCGAGATCGGGATCTCGGGATTGATCAGCTTGCGTTTTATCTGTCTGGTTCCATCCGGTAAAATCTTGACTATGGCTATTTCAACAATGCGGTCAGTACCAAGATTGATCCCAGTCGTCTCCAGGTCAATAATCGCTAACGGGCGTGTAAGTTGTAACATGCTGCAGATATTAAAAAAACTTCTACTGTGTTATCTGGGTGGTAAGCGCCTGGATATCCAGACCATCATAATTACCGGAACTCATTAATAGCAAATTAGCATTTTTGTAAGATTGTTTCATCAGCCAATCCGCTAAATCTTCCTTTTTATGAATGACTTCCAAATCCCGCTTTCCAAACCCGGATAAGATCTTTTCCTCCGGCAGCGCAGGTAATCTTTTTAGCTCCAGCGCATGCGGGGAATAGAAAACGGCCGCCGCATCCGCATCCTCCAGGCTTCCCTGATATTCAGTTAGGAACTGCTCATTCAGGCTACTATATGTATGCAGCTCCAATACCGCGATCAACCGCCGGTCCGGAAATTGCGCCTTCACCGCCTGGATTGTCGCCTTCACCTTGGAAGGCGCATGAGCAAAGTCCCGGTAGATATTCACCGCCGGCGTGCCGGCCAGCAGCTCAAGCCTTTTGGCGGCGCCTGTAAACCCCGCCATTCCTTTTAAAAAACTCGCCGCATCCAGACCCAACTCCTTACACACCAGCCAGGCGGCATGCAGGTTCAGAAGGTTATGCTCGCCAAAAACTTTTAATGCGCCCGTATGGCCCCCCAGCGTAACAACTGTTATGCCGTTTTTAATCTTAAAGGCCGGGATCCCATATGCAATCCGGCGGATCGCCGCCGGATGCTCCGCCACCAACCGGGCCAGCACCGGATCAGTCTCATTATAGATCAGCACGCCACCCGGTTCGATCTTATCCAGGAAAATGCGGAACTGCTCCAGGTAGATCTCGAAGGTGGGGAAGACATTGATATGATCCCAGGCAATTCCCGTCAGCACCGCGATATGCGGGAACAGGAAGTGAAATTTTGGCCGCTTTTCCAAGGCGCTGGCCGGATATTCATCACCCTCACAGACGATGACCGGAGCATGAGTGATATTGACCGATTGTGGGAACCCCTCTAATTTGGCGCCTACCAAATAATCGAAATCCTTCCCCACCGACTGTAGCGCGGTCATGACCATCGAAGTCGTCGTTGTCTTCCCATGGCTGCCGCCTATAACCACCCGGGTCTTGTCCCGGCTTTCCTGGAAGATATACTCCGGAAAGGAATAGATCGCCAGACTCAACTCCCCGGCCCGCTGTAACTCCGGATTGTCCGCCTTCGCATGCATCCCCAAAATGACCGCATCCAACCCCGGATTCAACCGCTCCGGATGCCAACCCAGCGCCGGCGGTAATAACCCTTCCCGCTCCAGGTTGCTCCTGGCCGGCTCAAAGATCTCATCGTCACTCCCCGTCACAAAATACCCTTTCCGGTGCAACGCGATCGCCAGCTGGTGCATTACGCTGCCACCGATCGCGATAAAATGTACCTTCATGTTATAATCTTGTTATATTCACCTGCTTTATCGGAACCAAAAGTATTCAATATCAGATAATTAGGCAAAATTTTCCGCCGGATGCCCCCAGGGGCTTGCACATTCCGTTTTTTTGTCTTTTCTTTGTATCAGTTCCATAGCCAATCTTTCTCTATCCTTTCGAAAGTCCCCTAACATCAGCAGACATCTGGCCACAAGAGCCCCTGACCGCGTCGGTTGATTTCCGTCCCCTCCTTTGAATTACCTGGTATCCATTCCTCATTGACCAGGCAATTTATCGATTCATCTTAAATACCACAAAAAATGAGAAAGACAATTGTAATCTTAGTTATCGCCATGGCTGTTGCCGCTGCATTTACTTCCTGCACTACTTCCAGGGGCGGTTGCAAAATGAGCCAGGGCTTTGTAGGCTACGGTAGCTACCGGTAATCCCTTAACGCTGACAAAATTTTTTGCTATAAAAGGTTATCTTTCGGTAACCTTTTCTTATTGCACGCTGTTATATGGCTATGAATTGGATTTCCCTGCAAAAAGAAGATCAGTTGGACCACATCCGTGAATTGTCCACCGGCCGCCCACAGCTTATATTCAAACATAGTACTCGCTGTCCAACCAGCTCCCTGGTCAAAAACCGGCTCGAAAGAGGTAATCAGCCGGAAGCCATCGACTTCTACTTCCTCGACCTTATCAGCTACCGCCCCATTTCCAATAAAGTAGCGGAAACTTTCCGGGTTGAACATGAATCCCCGCAGGTCCTGCTCATTGTCAACGGGAAATGTGTCTATGACGAAAGCCATCTCGGGATCACTATGGCCGGCATTATCGACCGGAGCGACGTCCGCGCCTGACCTGGCAATCCATTACCGCGGACCCGCGGCCTAATATGGCTTTTGCCCGATGATATTTCCTGCCGGCGAATATCTGCAAACGAGATAATCGTTTCGCCCGTTGCCGGCGAGTGCACAACCTACTGCTTTCGTATTCCTCCATACCATCTGCGTATAATGGCCAACGACAGCGGCCCTGTTCACTTTGCAATCCGGGAAAAAGCCTTCGCGAAATAATTTCTTTTCCTCACCCCACGCATTGACCATTGCACTATAAGAAAATGCATTTGCCGTACCCCACCACAGATTCTCTCCCTCTTTGCCGGTAATATCCTGATCGTGTTGTCCTTTATCTATATCCGCCAGATGCTGCGCCCACGTCAATGCCTCGGAAGCCAGGACCGGCGACCACTCCAATGCAGGCAACTGTAGGGATTCGCGATACGTATTGTGTTGTTCGAGTATCGCCGAAATGAATGCGGTGTCTTTATAGATCGTCCGGCCGCTCTGTGAATAGCCCGAAATGGTAAAGCCAATGACCATAGACAAAAGGAAAGTCTTTTTTCGCATGAGACAAAGAATAGAATAAGAAATAGAAAGGCACAAGAAGAAGCTAACGTTATCATTGAAAAAAAATTGCCGCGATTTTGATAAATAAACATTCGATCATGATACACCTGATCTTCGTCAGCGAATATGCATCATTGAGAAAAATTATTTTAATCCGCTTTGAATAATTGTCGAATTGTACGATATTTAATCAACGATTCTGCGAGCCTAAATCTTATCCTCATACCTTCTACTATTAATCATTACATCCGACCCGACAAATACTCTTCATATCCGCTCTTGATTACAATTCACCTATTCCATCTAAGCAATCCTATTTTGCTTAAACCTTTATGCTGTCTAACAACTGAACTATGTCCAAAAAACAAGTGCTGGTGGAGTGCGCATGCGCGCTGCTGATTGGGTTATTCCTGTATGCGAGCATAAGCAAATTCCTGGATTTCAAAACGTTCACCGACCAGATGAACAATCAGCCCCTGCCCAACTCCTGGACCCCCTTCCTCGTGTGGGCTATCCCGTTACTGGAGATCGCCATCTCCATCACCCTCCTTTTCGAATATACAAGACTGATAGGTTTTTATGCGTCCCTCGTCCTCATGATCGTATTTACCATATATACGGGGATCGTCCTGCTTCACTTTTTTCCCTATATTCCCTGCTCCTGCGGCGGGGTCATCCGCAACCTGACCTGGAGCCAGCATCTTGCGCTCAATTTGTTCTATGTCGCCTTATCGATATTAGGAATTGTCTTACAGCATCGGAAGTCCTTTAAACCAATATTTATCACCAACAAACACAGTCTCGTATGAAAAAGATCAAATGGACCATCCTGACCTTTGCAATCCTGCTCTCCGTCGGTGGCGCATTCGCCAGCCGGCCCCATGCCCTTCTATCCGGTCTCTATTATTACAACGGTACAGGCTATATGCCAGTCGTAGGCCAAGAGGGCGTTACCTATGTCTGTGAGTCATCGCCGTTGACATGCACCTACACGTTAAGTGGCGGCGTCTACACGCCTTATCAGACGGCAGCGTCCTACACTCCAATTCAAGCAACCCCCTCCACCAAACCGGCGCCAAAGAAGGAAAAATAAGCCTTCAAAGCCTAAACTTCTAGCAGCCCCCGATGTAGCGAAGACCTACCGGGGGTTTTGCTGTATATGGGAAAACTGGATGACATCCGGCGGAATCGGCAAAGTATAGAGCGAACTATCGGATGGGAATAGTAGCGAATAGGTCTGACCGTTAAGATTTCGGGTTAGCGTAATATCTCGGCCTTCCCGGTTCAGGCGTCGCAGATCGGACCAGCGAAGGCCCCGGAAGGCAAGCTCCTTTCGCCGCTCCACAAGGATCGTATCCAACGCCTCTGGAGCATTATTGATCGGATAGCCCGTAAAGGTCCCGGTCTTCCAGCGATGCATCAATAGCGAATTCAGGTCGTTTATTGCGTTACCTGTATTCCCGGCCCTGGCGTAACACTCCGCCCGGATCAGATAAAGCTCATCCGTCGCCAGCCCGCTAAACGGAAAGATCGTTCCGGAATAACTGCCTTTGATCGTAAAGGAATCTATCGTCTTTCCCTCCTGAAAATAATAAGCCGATCGCCGCAAGTCATTCGAGTCATAGGAGGCGATCAGATTCGAGTCCACCCGGCACCCGGGATAGATCAGTCCTTCCAAAATATTGCCATTCCCGGGCTGTGGGAAATTGCTTTGATAAATGATCTCCGGCATGTTTTTTAGGAAGGGAAGAACGCCGCTTATCTCAGGGGAATTGTAATCCATCAAAGCCGGATCTGCTGCCAGCACCGTGTCCGCATATTTTCCCGCATCGGTATAATCTCCGACACTCAGATAGATCCGGGCAAAAAGCGCCTGTACCGCCAGTTTACTGGGCCGGTTCAAATTATTCACGGGAATGGCCGCCGGTAACAGCCCTTCGGCCATACTCAGATCACTGAGGATTTGTGCATAGCTGGCCTGCATGGTCGCGCGTGTGGTCTTTTCATTGATATCCGCGGTAAGCCGGATCGGAATGCCAGGATCGGTTGCAGTCGTCGCGCTATCATAAGGCTCGGCAAAAAGCTGGGTGATATTGTAAAAGGCAAAAGCCCGACTGAATAGCGCCCAGCCTTCGAGCATATTCCATTCCGCCTGATCCGTCGAATCCGGCTGGATGCCCGCCAACCCTTGAAGCACCGTATTCGCATAAAATACCTGCTGATAGGGAATATCCCAGTCCGAAACAAGGCCCTGTCCGTCATAAAGGTCGGGCGCCCAGATATAGGCATTGGATTCCTTGGTATCCAACGCGGCCCAGGTGGTATAAAGCAGGAAATAATTATCCGCCGACACCTCGCCTAGCGCCGGCGAGATATTCATCACCTGAGTATTGTCAAGCAGTTCCTGCAAGACGTTAAGCGAATTCGGGACTAACAGGTCACTACTGGGCTTTTGAGCTAGGAAAGCCTTACGACAACCAACCACCGCCAGGCCGGCGACCAGCAACAAGATCAGCGTTCGGATAAAAGAAGGTAGTTTCATGTTTATCCTGTTTAAAAGCTGGCTTTAAGCCCAAGCGCCAGCGACCGGGGTGTTGGTGGTGTGCCGACAAAATCCGGGTCGATCCCCGCATGATTCGCCTTCCAAAGGATGCCCAGGTTATTTGCATAGAGATAGACCCGAAGTTGTTGCAGGGGCAGTTTTGGATACTCTACTCGGCTAACATCATAGGTCAGTTGCACATCTTGCAATCGCACCAAATCACCATTTTCAACCAACACCTCAGAAAATTCATAAAAATTATCCCGGGGAAGGTTCGACGACCCGTTCGGGATTGGCTGTGAAGGCACATTCGTGTGTACCTCATCTCCTGCATTCTGCCAGCGCCGGTCGTAATCCGGATGCCCTGGTGAAGTGCCGTTAAATAGATAGGTGTAGAATATTGAAGGCCGCCTGAAGACATAGCCCAACTTATACACAATATTGCATGACAGCCCCCATTGCCGCCAGAACACGCTGTTTCGCCAACCGCCAAAATAGCTCGGACTTAGCGAGCCCTTATAGATCAGGTTGGAAAGATCGGGCGAGGAAAGAATAGCATTATAATTCTCCGTTACCTGACCTGGCATTTGTCCGGTTCCGTTAAGATAGCCCTTTGGATCACCCGTTACATGATCCAACCCTTCCCAGCGTAACGCATACACCGAATACAATGGGTGACCCACCAGCGGGTTGATCGTACCTGTAGTCAAATAGTCATCTACCGCCGCCTGCATCTGGTCATATTTGGTTATTTTATCCCGAACATAAGTGAACAGCAGGATGCTATTCCATCGGAAAGCGCCAAACGTATGGCTTGCATGGAATGTCAGATCCACGCCGTGATCCCGGATATTGGCCGTATTTCCGGTAAAGCTCTGTACCCCGATGGTGGGATCGACCGGACTTTCTCCGATCAGATCGAGCCCCGTCTTCACGTAATATTCCACCGTCCCGCCAAACCGGTCATTATGCGTGGAAAAGTCCACCCCAAAATTCAGGACATGGATCTTCTCCCATCGCAGGTCGGCATTGGGCGGGTTGATGATACTGGCATCGATCGAGCCAAAATTATTTGTCACCGGGTTCACATTTGCCGTCGTATAAGCCGACACCGACCGGTCGACATTCCCGTTATATCCGTCCGTGATCCGCAGCTTCAAAAAAGGCAGCCACTTCGCCGTCCCCGAGCGCTCATAGAAGGGTTCCTTTGACAGATGCCACGAGAGCCCCAACGCCCCCAGCGGTACGCCCTTCTGGTTCTCATGAACTCCAAACAAATTCGATTCATCCCGCCGGACCGTTCCCGACAACATATACCGCGCAAGATAGGTATACACCCCGGACGCATAATACGAGAGATAACGCTCGGAGGTGCTCAACTTGGTATCATTATAGGGGATCTTGGCCAGCGATCCATTCGAATACTGTGGATAAAAATTGGCATAGTCGACCGGTACTCCAATCTCCTGGGTGGGATCATAGCCAAAAAGCTGCATCGACGAATTTTCCCCTTCGATATCCCGTACCTCCGCACCGCCAATGACATTCAGCAGCCCCTTCCTGCCAAGAGTATCAGCATAGTTGACTTGCAACCGGACATTATTGGCCGTATAGGAAGCCGTATTCTCGACCAGGATGCCGCCCAACGGCACCACATAACTCGCCACTCCATCTATAATTTGCGTAAACTCATTGGTCAGATTTCGCGTGTAATAGGTCTGCTGGCTCATATAGTTCGGATTGTCCGATGACCCGCGACCATATTGATAATACGCTCGGATATCAAGATCCTTCCAAAGAGTATACCGTGCGGTAAAATTGATTCGGTAGTCCGTCAGTCTGGTCGGATTATCTGCATTTCGCAGCTCCTGCAACGGTCGGTAATGCCAATCCAGCAACAGTCCGCCGCCGGCTGAATCGATATAGGGCTCATTTAGCCCATAGGCCGCCGCCAAAGGGTTTCCATGCGCATCCGCCACCTGCGCATAAGGATAAGTAACCCCGGTGATCCCCTGGTTGTCATTGACCGTCGTACTGCCCGTAAACGCCAGATCGGTATTCAGCTCCAGCCGGTCATTCAGCAGAAAATAAGTATTGTTCCCGTTGATCGTGACCCGGTCATATTCATTCCGGGTCAGAGTGCTGAGATCCCGGTCATAACCGGCCGAAAGGAAATAAAGGCTGTGGTCGCTGCCCCCGCTCAGGTTCAGCGAGAACTGGCTGTTCAGGCTCGGGCGGTAAAAGTACTTGCCCAGCCCGGGCCGGTAGTCCTGCGTTCGCAGCGCATTGATCTCTGCCTGGGCCTGCGTGGGAGCGATCTGACCCAGGCTGTCCTGGTAAAGCAGATTCACCACCGGTGTCACCGCAAGATGTAATGGCCCAAAATAATTTGAAGTATAATATCCTTTCCCGAAAAGATACTCCTCCACATTGATATAATCACTCGACGAAAGGATCGGCAAATAATAAAGATCCGGCTTCCCGCCAACCGTTTGACTGGTATTGAAGATCAGCCTCGGCTTTTGATTCAACTTCCCTTTCTTCGTCGTGATCACGATTACCCCATTACCCGATAACGCCCCCCAGATCGAAGCCGACGACGCATCCTTTAGGATCGTAATGTTCTCTACATCATCCGGATTGATGTTGTTGATATCACCGCTATAAGGGAAATTATCGACCACCACCAGCGGATTGGGATTGCTAAAGATCGTGCTTCGCCCCCGGATCGTAATCGTAGATGGATTCGTACCGGAAACAATGTTCGTATTGAACAAAACCCCGCTGCTCACTCCATCCAGCCGGTCAAGGACATTGGGACCGACCCGGCGATTCAACAGCTCATTATTGATGTCGTCGAAGGAACCCGTCACCGTCCTTCGATGAACCTGCTGGAATCCCGTATTCAACACGACGACATCACTCAGCTCATTCACCCTTTCCTTCAATTGAACAAACATCTCCTTACCCCTCTTCTCCCGTATTTCCTGCGTCTCATAATTTACACTGGTGAAGATCAATATCGGCTCTTCATCGTGAGTGTTGATCCGGAATTCCCCGTTATCATCGGTCGCAACCGCAGTCGCGGGATCACCTTTCACTTGTACCGTTACCCGCGATAACGGGCCATTATTCACATCGCAGACCCGGCCCCGGATACCCGTCCGGTTCGCCGCAGCTTCCAGCGGCAGGATCGTGATCGCCCCGTCTACCAGCTTATAAGTGAATGGCTGACCTTTGAAGCAAAGATCCAGTACCTCTTTCAACGTAGCATCCTTGACTGAAAAAGAAACCGGATGACCCAACTGCGTCAGACTGGTCATCCCAAGATAAGTGACCCCTGTTTTTTCCTCCAGGTCATCCATGACTTTTGAAAAGGGAGCGTCTACTTCGGTTAAAGTGATCCGTGTGGGCGTTTGACAAATACCATACCGGCTCAACGTCAAGCAAATTAATAGGAAGGGAATTGCCGGCTTTAACAGACCCATTCAGCGAGTTTTGATACAATAAAGTTACAGCCTACAAATCATGAGTAAATATAAAATAAATACTTATTTATCTACCCATGACCGCAAGCTGTAACTGTTGTTGTTGGACTCGGTTCAATGGCTATGGACAATAATATGATTCAGGTAGGTGATGCAATAACGATTTTCCCATTATGATTGAAATGTATCTTGTTGAGAAGAGATCCTTCCAGTAGTTCCAGGTTAACATCCAGGCTCTTATTCAGGTCCAAATACCCGTCGATCCGCTGATTACCGACATTTGACTGATATTGAACCGTAACATTATAGGCTCTCGCCACCTCCCGCATGATCTCAGCTAACTCAGTATTTTTGAAATGATAGATCCCATTCTTCCAGCCTCGGACGAGCCTCGCATCGAACCCTCCATTAACATTGATCTGCGTCACTCCCGGCGAAGCATAAGGCACCTCCGCTTGTTCCCCCGGCCTCAACACCTTGCTCATTCCACCACTCGATATTTTGACTGAACCTTCTACTAACGTAGTTCTACTCGCCGGCTCATCATCATATGCCATAACCGTAAAAAAAGTACCCAAAACTTCCACTTCCGCATCCTTGATCAGCACCCGAAAAGGGCTCGCCGGGTTCCCCGCCACGTCAAAGAATGCTTCCCCGGATAACTCCACCAACCGCTCCGAACCATTGAAATGCGGTGGATACTTCAGCTCGGAACCCGCACTCAGCCAAACTTTGCTGCCATCCTCCAACACCAGCGCCTTTTGCGCTCCACCCCGCGGATTCACAAAGCTCATCGACAACAACTTCGTCCGATCCGCCATCTCACCCGGCCTGGCTCCCAACTGACTCACGTATATATACGTACTCGTCAACAAAAGAATAACGACAGCCGCGGCCGCAATCCAAATATTCCGCCTTCTCCTCCCCGGCCGCATCTCCACTATCTTTGCCGGTCTTATCTTTGCCGCTCTCCTATCATTCATGCCAAATTCCCGATCATCCATCACCGTTTCTTCTTCCCGCACTTCTTTCTTCACATCCAACTTCCGTTCCAGTTGCATCACCCACTCCGCTGAAGGCCCTTCCGACAATACCCACCCATCATGCATCGATTCATGCATCTCGGTGATGACTGTCAACTCCTCTACAGTTGCCGCTCCTAACCACCGCTGAAACGCCGTCAATTCTTCGGGAGTATATTTCCCTGTGACGAACTGACGGACAAACTTCTGCGCTTCCTGTAAGGTCATATAAATAAGGCGTTACCATAAAGACACCCGCCGGGCGTCGAAGGATACCTCGCAGTACGAAAAATTTTTTTAACCCTCAAAAAGTGAAAGGAAAACGACCAGCGCCAGGCTGATCTCCCCATGCTCCTGCAAATACTGCCGGACAAAGGCCGTTGCCGCATACAGCTGCTTTTTCACCCCCGACCGCGAAATGCCGAGCTGAGCAGCGATCTCGTCCAATGTAAGACCCTCATCAAGGCTCATCTTCAATACTTTACGCCTGCCGGGCGGCAGCTTCTCCATGGCCTCTACCGCCAGGCCGTGATATAGTTTGAATAACAGCTTGTTCTCCAGATCATCGTCCGCCACAACCGCCGCCTCATCCAGCTCCCTCACCTTCCGCCGCAACTTCAACGCCCGGATAAAATTAAAGACCACATTCCGCGTCACCATGAACAAATAGCCCTTGAAGGTCTCCACCTCCGACAATCGCGCCCGCTTCTCCCAGATCCGTACAAAGACGTCCTGGGTCAGCTCATCCTGCACCTTTACAGCTGATTCGAACAAGGAAATATAGCGTTGGACATGCGGATAACAGGCTGTATACAATACCCGAAATGCCTCCCTATCCCCATGGGATACCTGCGTAAGCAGTTCTTTTTCATTATGGAGGCCTTCAAAGGGCACAATCAATCAACTTGTAGGAAAGCATTAAGGTTTAAAGTTCGGGTGCCTGAAGATAAGCTATTTCCAGATCAACACCATCATCCCGCCCGTGATCAACAACGCCGCCACTATAACCCGCGCCGTCAGCGGCTCTCTCAAAAAAAGGAAAGACAATAGGATCGTAAATAGAATGCTTCCCTTATCGATAACACTCACCTCCGATACCTTCCCCAATTGCAACGCCCGGTAATAGAACAACCACGACAGCCCTGTCGCCATTGCCGACAAGATCAAAAATATCCAATTACTTCGCGTCAGAGCCGGTATCCCCCGCGCATTGCCCCGGAATAGCACGATGCCCCACGTGATCAACAATACCACCGCCGTCCGGATAGCCGTAGCCAGATCCGAATTGACGTCTTTTAAGCCAACCTTGGCAAAAATTGCGGTCAGGGCTGCAAAGACCGCCGATAACAAAGCATAGATCAGCCAGGAAGGAAATGCCGTCATATAGATTATTTTGATCGATTCTTCAGTACCAGGAACGGAGGCCCCTTCTTGAAATCCACCCCCGCCTGCGTCACCGGCGCATGTAAGGAAAAATTACCCAATACAATGTCCGGCTTCCCATCCCCATCCATATCCGCCACATCCATCGTCAGCCATTTCCCCCGCTCCGCCTCCGGCAGACTATACGGCCGGAAATCATCCCCGCCAATATTCTCCAGATAGACAAATCCTTCTTCCGGCTGGCGCTTGTAGTCTGCAAAGAACGAAATGGCCGCAATGTCCAGGTCTCCATCCCCGTCAAAGTCCCGCGCCACCGCCTTATAACAGCCATTCATCGGAAAAAAATAGCGCTGACTGAAATGATTCTGCCCGTCATTCAGGTAAATGTAGATCCCATGATAAGGCTTCAATACCTCGGAAAAATCCGCATTGTCCCCACACGTATATAGGATATCCGGATAGCCGTCTTTATTGAAATCCACGAGTTCGAAATACGATGAGCCATAACACGGCGGAAACCGGAGCACCGCCTGCTCCTTGAACTGCCCCTTCCCCTGGTTGGTGAAAAGAAAAATACCCTCATCCCCCTGCGCAAACAGGACCCACAGATCCGGTAGCCCGTCATGATTGTAATCGTTCACATATACCCGGATCGCACCAGGCGCCGCCCGGATGATATGCCGCTCATACCGGCCATCGCCCTTGTTCTCCAGCCACGTCAACGCCCCGGTCAGATTCCCAAACTCACACACCACCCAATCCATTCGCCCATCCCCGTTGAGATCGGCCGCCGCTATCTGCACCGGCCGCGCAAGTGGTGAAAACATAGCCGGCGTATCCACCATCCACTGTCCCTCACTCCCCTGACCGCCACTCCCCTGACCTCCACTCCCCCGTCGCTCCACCACCCCTCGCCCTTTGCTCTCCCGCCCTGGCAAGATCCGCTCCATTTTTCCCGATTTTCCATTATTGGGATTCAGTACCCCGATATCACAGCTCACCCATTCCCCGCTATCCCGCACCATATCCACGATCCCCCCACTGTCCGCAACCGAGTCGATCACCCGCAATTCCGGCGAGAACCGATACAGCTTCCGGTAATTATAATCATAGCAATCGACCCCTCTTTCCCCCGCGATCGTATCGATCCTGACAAATGTGGTCGCCGGAGTTCCGTATCGCAGCTCCGGCTCCAGGACGTCGAATACCGACAGGCCCTGCATTGCAATCGGCCGCCGTCTCCCCTGCCCCGGCAAAGTATCCGGCGAGGTCGCCGTATAATAATCAAGGATATGCTGCCAGTCATCACCGCTCAGCAACGGCTGGGAAGGATAATAACCCTTACCAATATTCGTATCCCGGCGGCTGTTCGGATAAAGTTGAAAACCATATGCAAATATTCCCAGCCTTGGGCCCATCGCCGGCAGAACCCCCTTCTCCCAGCTTCGGCTATCCAAAAGGGAAGGATCCGGCGCCAGATGACACGAGCCGCAATACGTTCGAGCCAGCCGCTCCCCCTGCCGGATGGAAGACATGGACGCCTTCGCATGGCTGCGGTTCCTGGGATCATGTCCGCATGACAATAGCAGGACGAAGCAACCCAATACTATAACCGCAAACATTAGCCTTTTTAACGTTTCATTACCCATTTTCCAGTCTTCCTTTGTTTACTAATTAGTATCTTGAATCGGTACTCTGCCGAACCATTAACACCATGAGATCGATCTGCTTTCTACTATCCGTCCTTTTACTGTGCAGCTGTCAGCGGAAGTTGTCGACAACGGAGGTAAGAAACAACCTCGAAAAAGCAATGGCCGCCTACCTTCGCCAGCATCATGACAGCGGCATGCCGCCGCTTCGGTTCGACATGGTCGACGTTTCCTGGCAGGAGAACGACAGTAACTACCAATGCCGGTTCACCATCAAATTATATCGGCCCGATGGAAGCGATACAACCGGCGTCATCAGCGGCAGGATCTCCAAAGACTTTTCCGCCGTCTCGGCAAAATGATCACTTCGAGCCCGCCATTCTCCACGATCCCCATCCGCCGTCCCCCGGACTCCCGGCATCCTTACAACACCTTTCTCGTCCGCCCCGCACTGTTTGTAACCACCACCCCCACAACCGGGCCGTTCACCGCCAGGAACCGTCCTGACTCCGACAGGAACGACGCCCCATAACCACATTCTTCCTTCCGCTTTGTCCCATCCCGATAGCTGAATACCGCACTTACATCATCCGGCTGCAAAGGGATACAGCGAACTGCATCCTTCAATTCGAATACCTGCAACGGTCCCCTGTTCTGACCCGCCGCCAGCCAGTAACGGCCGCCATCACCCCTCAGCTTGACCAACGCCTTCTGGTCCCCCGGTAAAAAGATCCCGCTTTTATCGATCGGCATCGGCACAAAACCTCCCTTCCCATCTCCCTTGAGCAACAACCCATTCATCGCATCCGACCGCCCCACCACCGGCTCGACCCCATAGTCATTCCCGCTCAGTAGCACATCCAGCTTCCCATCCCCATCAAAATCGTCAGCCACCATCCCATTGATCACCGATAACTGCGCCTGCATCGGCAACGGATGAATGCTGAAATGCCCATCCCCCTCATTCCGTAACAGCACGCTTCGGAAATCGTTTGCCTCCAGCACCAGCGCATGCTCACGCTCCGCAGGCGTCAGCACCTTGTCCATCGTCGCCACCGCATAACTCTTATAATCGGGGAATTTCTGTCGCATGGAATTGATCTGCCGAAGCAGGTCATCCCTCGACTCCGCCGGGAACTCCCGCATTTCCCCTTTCTGGTCCGGCAAATACACCGAAGGGATCATATCATAGATGCCGTTATTGTCGAAATCTCCGCCATACGCTCTTACCGGATGCTCTGCATCCGCGCGGTACCAGGTGTTCATCCCCAGATTACCAACGATATAATCCATTCTCCCATCCTTGTCGAAATCACCCGCCAGGATGCTGTTCCACCAACCTTTGTGATCATTGACACCCGAACCGGCGCTGATATTTCGGAAAACCCCTTTTTCATTTTTCAAAAAGATAACGGGCATCCATTCCCCCGCCAGCACCAGGTCCGGCCAACCGTCATTGTCGAAATCCGTCCAGATCGCATCACACACCATCCCGATATGCTGCAGGTCGGGAGCAACCGTCGCGGTCACATCTGTGAAACGGACCTTCCCGTCATGACTGTCATTCCGGTATACAAAGCTGCTGACCGGTTTTGGATAATGCGCGGGATCCACCCGCCCGGATATGAACAGGTCCAGCTTGCCGTCATGATTGTAGTCCGCCGCCCGCACACAGAACTTACTCGTGAAATTCACCGGCAACGCCTGCGTATCCAGCTTGAAATTCCCCTTCCCGTCATTGATATACAGCCCATCCCGGTATGCCGGGCTGTTCGACGATTCGGCATAACCGCCGGCGGCAATATACAGATCGGGATCCCCATCCCCGTCCGCATCGAACAACAACACCTGAAGATCATCCGCCAGCTTGCCTTTTGCTGCCGTATCGGAGATCAACGGTTTCTGTAGCCACCGTCCGCCTGGCTGCTGTAGAAAGATCTGCGCGCTGTGCCCCTCCGCCCCGCCAACGACCATATCGTCCAACCCGTTCCCATCCACATCACCCACCGCGATCGACGGCCCATACTGCGAAAATTTATGCGGCAGCATCTTCTGAACATTGAAGTCGATATAGTCCCGCTGCTCTTGCTTGAAATGTAGCCCGATCGAATCCGTGATCTCCCGGAAGATCGCGCCTGCCGCCACGGCGCTCCCTTTTTCAACGGCATCCTGCCGCCGCGCATTCCGGTAATCCGCCACCAGCCGCTGATCCGCCGGCACATTCAGCCATTCCTGCACTTTGCCGTCCGGCCATTTGACCAGCAGAGTATCGACCACCGTCACCTTCCCTAACCCAAAATGCGCGATGTCCTCGATCGTTGACAAATAACCCCGGTAAGGCGTATTCTCATAAACCTGCTGCTGGCCGCCGCCATAATGCAATTCGACCCATGCCCCGAATCCACCCTTATTCAGGGTGTCGCCAATCCAACTCACTTGCAGATAATGCCCCTCCTCCGGATGATTCTCCCTCGACATGTTTCGATAGATATGCGCCTCATCATCGATATTGTTGACGACAAGATCAAGATCCCCGTCTCCATCCAGATCCACATAAGCGGCGCCATTCGAATACCCCGGCGTCATCAACCCCCAGTCCGCCGAGACATTGGAAAAGGTCAGGTCATGATTATTCCGGAATGCAAAACTATGGATCTTCACCCGCGGGACTTGATCCAGGATCTGCTTTGTGCTCGCCAATTGGAATGCGTGCGTACGGAAATTGATAAAATCGTGATCATTGACATCCCTGGGATAGCCGTTCGTAACGATAATGTCCCGATAACCGTCGTTATCGAAATCCGCTACCAGCGGCGTCCAACTCCAATCCGTAGCTTCGATCCCCGCATAATAACCGATCTCGCTGAAGATCGGATCGCCCGTCGAATCCATCTCCCCCACTCTCGGGCCCTGATTGATTTGAAGACAATTCCTTCCATACTGATATTCATAACCGAAATAATCGCTGCTCTGGTAATACCGGTAATTGTTGGCGGCAAGGAACATCTTTTTCCGGTAATTATCCGGCGGGTCCATGTCCAGCTCTACCACATCCGCAAGCCCGTCATTGTTGATATCTTCGATGTCCTGCCCCATGGTCGCCTGCGAAGTATGCTTGAAATAGGATTTGATCTTATTGCTGAACGTACCGTCATGATTATTGATGTAGAGAATATTGTCTCCGATAAAGTCATTGCTTACATAGATATCGGGCCAGCCGTCGCGGTTGATGTCGGCAATAGTGGCGTCATGCCCGAAGCCCTCGAAGGTGATCCCGGCCTGCTTCGATACATCCGTAAATACCGGATGCTTCAATGAATCATTCCAGTCGTTACGATAGAGCTTTCCGGTGCTTGGGAAACTGCCGTCGGAAACGATCGGCCGAAAATAATTCGCATTGTAATGCGGCGGCACATTATTGACCGTAAGATACATATCCAGATCGCCGTCCTTATCATAATCGAAGAACTCCGCCATCGTCGAATATAGCGTATCCCCAAGCCCATACTCCTTCGCCATTTCTTTAAAGTGCGGAATACCCTCCTTGTCTGTGCCCTGATTGATATATAGAAGATTCCGCCGCCGCTTCGGATCATTCAGGATCGTGGCGCAAACATAGATATCCGGCCAGCCGTCATTGTTGATATCCACCACCGCAACCCCCCGACACCATTCACCTTCACCGCCGACGCCCGCCCGGTCCGTGATATCGTCGAATTTGAAGTCGCCGCGATTCAGATAAAGCTTGTTCGACACCATATTACCGGTAAAGTAAATATCCGGCTTCCCATCCCGGTTGAAATCCCCGATACCCACGCCTCCGCCGTTGTAAATGTTGACCATTTCGATGGGATTCACCGTATCGTTCTCCTCGATCAAATTATTGAAATGCACCCCGGAATGATCGGAAGGTATCGCTTCGAATAGGGTCTTGTTCCTGCAGGCGCCAAACGTAAAAGCAACAAGGGCTACGGCGACAAGGACCGCGTAACGTCTCTTCGGGGACATAGGCTGAAATTCAATATGTCAAGGTAGCAAAAAAAGAGGCAGGGTATCACCCTGCCTCCAAAAAATCTCGTTGTTACGCTTAGTAATTGGGGATCTGCTTCAGCGCGACCTTGCCGGTAGAGTTCTCGGCGTCGATCTGCTGTTGCGGGATCGGGAAGTATTCCGTCTTGCCGGTCGTGAACTTTACGCCCTGATACTGCGCCGGATGGATCGTAGCCTCCTGGGTCGCATAAGCATCGAGTACCGTCGTCATATACCCCGCGGCCGGATAGACCGGGTTGCCTGCCTGCCAGCGCTGGAGATCGAAGAACCGTTGCCCTTCCTCTGCCAGTTCGATCCGCCGCTCCAGGATGATCGCCTTCATGGCCGTTGCTCCGTCCGTGAAATATCCAGCCGGATAAGGAGCGACTACATACTTGTCGGCCGGGGTCGTTCCGCCGGTGTACACATAGGAAGTAGCGTTGAAAGTCCCATTCGAATAAACCCAGCCTAATGGATTGGCTGCACGGGACCGGACCATGTTCACATAGGTCTCGGCCTGCGTCAGATTCTGACTGCTTCCCAATACGTCGCATTCCGCATCCATCAACAGCACGTCGGAAAAGCGCATCAGGTTGACATTATTAGCATCCAGCTCGACATTCGCCCAGTTGTTCTCGTTGTCCGACAAAGTCCCTTGTACCGATTTGGCATACACATTCTTCTTTGGAACGAAATGGCCATCGTCTGACGGGCTCCGGATCCAGGAATCACCCGGCATCGGACCCCAGTCCAGATAAGGAATGCCCTTCCGGCCTGCAATTATATCGACCCGGGGATCCAGATTGCCCGTCCAGGGAGCGTGGTCGGGATCACTTACCCACGGCTGGTTCTGCCAGGTTCCGTCCAGATAAGGCAAACCCGTGGCATCGGTCTTGCAGGCATTGGCCACGTCCTGGGAGGGATTATCGAATCCGCAGCACGCCCCCGGACCGGCGCCATATGGGAAATTCAGCACATCTCCATACGCCTTCCCCGAACCGCCACTGGAAGCCGAACCGTCATTGACCGACATCTGGGCGGCAAAGACGGACTCCAGCGTATTCTTGGCGCTTGCGGCAGGATTGAAGTTATTTGCATAATTCGTTTGCAGGCCATAGGCAACCCCGCTGGCCGTAACGCCATTGGCGATCATATCGTCGAACAGCAGTTTAGCCGAATCATATTTCCCCTGGTACAACAAGGCTTTGGCCAGGAAACCCTCGGCTGCATATTTATTCGCCTGCCCTTTGTTTGGCTGTGTAGCGGGAAGGTTATTCATCGCATAGGTCAGATCGCCGTCGATCATCGGCCAGATATCGATATAATTGCCCGATCCATCGACATTGGGCACATTGTAATTGTGGTTGTCATACGTGATGGTCTCGTCGACGAACGGCGGATAGTGGAACATCTTCTTTAATTCGAAATGGTAAAAAGCCCGGAGGAATAAAGCCTCGGCCTTGAATTCCACCGTGTCCGCCCCGGTTAAACCCGTTGCCGTCCGCATCGTGCGGATTACGTCGTTCGCGCGCTGGATACCGTCATACTCAGTAGCCCACTTGTTGGCGAGATACGAGTTGGTTGGAATGGCCACCCACTGCATCAGCGGCACGATATCGCCCTGATCCAGCGTGGTTGAACCCTTCATAGCATCATCCGCACAAACGCTTCCATATACCCAGTTATCCGCAGCCGAACCCCATCCGTAGTTCGCTGTTCCCGCTCCATCCAGGGCTGCGTATGCGCCGATCAGTACCCCCTGGACCCCGGCATAGTTACCCAATACGGAAGGCGTGGTCGGCCCGATGGGCTGCTTGTTCAGGAAACTCTTTCCGCAGGCCAGCAGCAAGGCTATCACAACCAGGCTGGCCGGAACGGCAACTTTATAGTTTTTATAATTTATTCTTTTCATAAAGCAATAGTTGTTATGCGATTTTCTTTAGAAATTAAGGTTAAGACCAACGATAAAGGTTTTCTGATTGGCCGGATAATTACCCAGGTCGATCCCGATATTGGTCTGGTCACTGAGGTTCGAACCCTGCAGTTCGGGATCCAGGCCGGAGTATTTGGTGATCGTAAAGAGGTTAGCCCCCTGTACATAGATCCTCAGCCGGTTGATACCTACTTTTTGCAGCGTGGCCGGGGCCAGCGAATACCCGATATTCAGCGATTTAAGCCGGAAATAAGAACCCTTCTCCACATACCACGAGTTCACAACGTCCGCATTGCTGAACGAACCGACATTCGTTATCTGCGGATACTTGGGGTGCAGATTGGAAGGCGACCAGGAATTTTGGATCAGGTCTGCCTGAACGTTCCCTTCGAACACCTGAGGGAACGCCGTCCAGTATTTTACATAGTTGAAGACGTCGTTGCCATATACTCCATAGAAATAAGCGCCGAAATCCCAGTTCTTGTAGGTCAAACTGATATCCAGGCCGTACATCAGCTTCGGGTTTGGATTACCGATCCATGTCCGGTCCGAATCGCTGATATCCCCGCTGTGGTCGACGTCCGCATACTTGAAGGCGCCGGGCGCAGCTCCCGACTGGGTCGGAGACTTAGCCACATCAGAGGAATCCGAGAAATACCCGATCACTTTATAGCCGAAGAATTCACCGACGGCATGTCCGGGCTGGATGCGGGTGAAGGCGCCGATACGGTTGGATCCGTAGTTGGTGAAATTGTCATAGTAGTTGATACCCGGCGGCAGGCTGACCACCTTGTTGGTGAAATGCGTGAACGTGGCCAGAACGTCGAACTTGAAGTCTTTGTTGACGGTCTGATGATAGCCGATCGCCCCGTCAATCCCCTGGTTCTGGAGGTTTCCGAAATTCACATAGGGAGGGGTACCGCCGCCTACCGTTGCGGGCAACTGGGCCTGATACAGGAGCCCTTGTGTAGTCTTCCTGAACCAGTCGACCGTCACATCGAAGCGGCCAAGAGTGGCATCTACGCCGACGTCGGTCAGGATGTCATTCTCCCACGTTGTGAATGTATTCCCCAACTGACTGTTGTAAAAGCCCTGCTGAGAACCGGTAGACGTTCCGTTGAGGTCATAGTTGGAGTTGAATGGAGTGGAGTTGAACAAGGTATAGGGATTGATTTGCGGAACGTTGTTCAGGCTACCCGATTTACCCCAACTGCCACGGATCTTCAGATCCTGCAACCAGGTGACATCTTTCATGAAGTCTTCCTTTGATATCCGCCAGGCGGCCGATACGGACGGGAAGGTAGCATGCTGATAGCCGTTCGCGAATACCGAGGACCCGTCCCTGCGGACCGTACCGCTTATGAGGTATTTGTCTTTATAAGCATAATCCACCCGGCCGAAGAGGGAGAATAGCGCGGTTTGATACGGATTTCCGGTTTGATACGGTTCCCACTGATTGGAGTTTGCCTGGGTCGCAGCCGCACCATTGTTAAGTGTCCAGGAGTTCGTCGCCGTCGAGAAATAGCTGGCGCGCTGTCCCTGGAGACCACGTCCGGTGGAGTCTTTGGACTCGGTACCGATCAATGCTTTTATCGAATGATCCCCGAATTGCTGGTTGTAGGCCAGCGTATTCGTCCAAACTAACAGGCTTGAGAAACCACCGGCCTCCGTAAAGTTATTGGCGGCCGTGCTGCCTTCCGCGTTCCAGTATGGAGTGTACTGGAACTGATAATAATAGTAGTTCTGAACCGCACCGCCTACGCTGGAATGAAGGGTGAAGTGCTGGAGGAAATCTACATCGCCAAATACATTACCATTGATCTGCCAGTAATTCCCCTTGTTGTTCTTCCCGTTCACCTGATCCGCAACCGGATTGTCGGAGTTGTTGATCGTGAAGGAATGGGTACCGGCCCAGTTTCCCTTAATATCGTAAGTCGGGATCAACGGTGGCGTCCGGTAGGAATAAGAGATCGCATTCCCTTCATTCTCATTCAGGATCTGCGGATTGTCCTTGAAGAGAATATAGGCGTTCTCACCGAATCTGATATGATCCTTCACATTGAAAGTGGTATTGACACGGACCGAATAGCGCTTTAGATAGGTGTTGATCAGCGTCCCCTGCTGATCAAGGTAGCCGAAGGATACATAGTAGGAACTCTTGTCGCTCCCCCCGCTTGCCGAAATCGTATGCTGCATCCATAACGCCGATTTGAAGATGTCTTTGAACCAGTTGTTCCCACCAAGCGACGTCTTGACGATCTGGTTCGTATCCAGACTGTAAGTCGCGGGATTCTGATCGGCCAGATAATTTGGATTCGGCGTTCCCTTACTGTCAGCATAGGGAGTAGGTCCCAGATACTGCGGCAGCGTCGGCGGAGCATAAGTAGGCCCGCCTTGCCCGAACCATAAGTTGCCGGGAATGATCCCGGCATTGTAATATTGAAGCCAGATAGCGTTAGCGTAAGTCTGGCTGTTGGCGAGGTCAAACCCTTTCACGGGCTGCTGTGTGCCATAGAAGCCATCATAGCTGATCGAGTTCTTTCCCTTGCCTCTTTTTGTCGTTATGATCACAACCCCGTTGGAACCCTGGATACCGTAGATCGCAACCGCACCGGCGTCCTTCAGGATCTGGATCGACTCGATATCGGCCATGTTCAGATCATGCATGCTGCTCTGAACCCCGTCCACGATCACCAACGGATCGACATTACCGATCGAGTTGACACCCCTGATGCGAATATTGCTATATCCCCCCGGCGCACCGGAGTTGACCACCTGAACGCCTGCCGCCTGCCCTTGCAGCAAAGCCTCCGCGCTCGTACCCGGCACGGCTTTCATATCCTTCATGTCCACAACGGCGACAGACCCGGTGATATCTTTCTTCTTCTGGGCCGTGTAACCCGTCACGACGATGTCGTTCAAAGTAGAAGCAGAAGCATTGAGAGTGAGAATGCCCAGGGCGGCAGTACCATTGACCGGCACCTGCAGGGTCTCGAACCCTACAGCGGAGATTACCAGGGTACCGGAACTTTTCGTGATCCGAATGGAGAAGGTACCGTCAGCAGCAGTCTGGGTAGCGCCTCTTTCACCCTTCACCTGCACAGTAGCAAACGGAACCGGATTCTTATCCGCACTCCCGATAACTTTACCTGTAACAGTTGTTTGAGCAAAAAGGCTGGAAGATAGTAGCAAAAAGGACAAAACAAGGTAGACCCTTGTTAAGCCGCTAGTTTTGAATGGCATAGCGCAGTTTTTGTTTTGAATGGTGAGAATCGACTGACGGATAAAAATATACAGAAAAATTTAAATGCTGAAAGAATTTTTAACTTTTTTTTGACTAAGTAGCTATTCGTTAACTAATTTCACGCCTTATCCCTCCTTCATGCGAATTTTATTTAACAGACGAATTCAAATAGCAATCGGTTGCATTTTTATTTTCTTTATCGCCTGCGCGCGCAAGATCCCACCCGTCAACGTCCGCGAGGAACTGAAGACCGCATGGCTTTCTTACCTCAAGCGACAACCGAACTTCGACTCGACCCGCGTCCGGTTTGAAGTAAAAGACGTCTATTTTTTTGCTGATACGGCCGCCTACATCTGCCAGTTCAAAGTGAGAATGCAGATCCCATCGCGGAACGTCGACACCGTCGGAATGATGGGCGGCACCGTGTCAAAAGACTTTACCGTCGTACATAGAAAAAGCTAAGCCGTAGCCCAGGCCTTGTCACCCTTCTTATAGTCGATACAACCTTGATATTTGCCCGGGACCGCCACATAACGGAGCGCCTTGGTCGCACCCGGCTCGGAAGTGAAATAACCCCAAAGCGTCAGCTCCTTCATCATCCGGAAATAATGCTGCGGATCTCCCTTGCTCTTCTTCGCGGCATAGTCCTTTGCCTCTTTGTCTAACTCAACCAGCAGATCATGCCGCTGATCCGGCGTCGCCTCGATAAACGACTTGCCGTTCTTCTTTTTACTAGCGTCATCCAGCTTCTGCATCCCGTCCAAAAAGACCTTCTGATCGGGCTGAGTGTAACAATCCTTCACGATCCGGGTCATGAACTCCCCTACCTGCGCATCCTTCGCGCCAGGCGTATCCGTCTTTGGCAGGATCGTCTCCGCTACCTCATCCAGAAAAGCGATATCGGTATTGGAAAAGTTGGTTCCCATCCCACCCAGCTTTTGCTCCGGCGGATTGGTACAGCCCGAAAGGAAAGCCTCGGCGCCGAGAATCGTTCCCCCCAGGAGCAAACTTACCCGGGCTATTGCATCTCTTCTGTTCATAATAAAATATTTATATGATGTTCAGCTATTTTTATTCCGCTATTTTTAATACTTATCTAATAAGTATTAAGTAAATAAGTATTAAGTAATAAGTATTAAGATTTTAAATATTTTGTTTTTTCAATTCGCTGACTGCATGATCCGCAGCCCTCGCCGTGAATGCCATGTAGCTCAGCGATGGATTACAGCAATTTGCGGAAGCCATGAAAGACCCGTCCGTAACGAACACATTCGGAGCATCCCAAACCTGGTTCCACCTATTCAGCACCGACGTCTTCGGGTCCTTACCCATCCTCGCCGTTCCCATTTCATGGATACCCCGGCCCGGAAAAGGATTGTCGTTCCGGCTCTTCACATTCTTCACCCCCGCGACCGTCAGCATTTCCACCGCATCCGCTTCCATGTCTTTCCGCATTTTCAGCTCGTTGTCCTTTAGCTCGCAATCGATAGCCAGGACGTTCAATCCCCATTTGTCCTTCTTCGTCTTGTCAAGCGTAACCTTGTTCGCATGATAAGGCAGGATCTCGCCAAATGCGCCGATTCCCATCTGCCACGGCCCCGGCTCCGTCAACGCCTCCTTGAACTCCTTCCCGATCGAATACTCCGCTACTTCATGCATATAGCCTTCCCGGGTCCCGCCACCCTGGTAGCCGAATCCCCGGATATAGTCCCGCTTTTCACCATCCAGATTGCGGAACCTCGGGATATAGATGCCATTTGCCCGGCGACCAAAATAATATTTGTCCTCATAACCTTCCACGATCCCACTGGCCCCTACTCCGAGGTGATGATCCATCAGGTTATGCCCCAGTTCACCACTGCTGCTTCCCAGTCCGTCCGGCCACACATCCGTAGCAGAGTTCATCAGCACCCATGCACTGTTCAGCGTGCTCGCATTAAGAAAGACGATCTTCGCCTTGTACTCGTAGGTTTTATTCGTTTCCGCATCCAGCACCTCGACGCCCGTCGCCCGCTTCTTATCCTTATCATACAAGATCTTCGTCACGATCGACCAGGGCCTCAACGTCAGCCTGCCCGTCGCCCGCGCCGCGGGAAGGGTCGAAGACTGCGTGCTGAAATACCCGCCGAACGGACAACCCAGCCAGCACTTATTCCGAAACTGACAGCCCGGCCGCCCTTCGTGCGGGACCGTGATATTGGCCACCCGCCCGATGATCATCTGCCGCTTTCCCTTATAATGCTCCTTGATCCTCGCCGCCACATCCTTCTCCACGCAGGTCATATCGTACGGGGGCAGGAAGTGACTGTCCGGCAGATTCGGGATATTCTCCACCGATCCGCTGATCCCCGCAAATTTCTCTACATAGGTATACCATGGCTCGATCTCCTTGTACCGCACCGGCCAGTCAACCCCGATCCCGTCCCGCGCATTGGCGCTGAAATCGAGATCGCTCCAGCGATAGGTCTGGCGGCCCCACATCAGTGAACGCCCTCCGGTATGATAGCCCCGGAACCAGTCGAACCTTTTGATCTCCGTATATGGACTTTCACTGTCCTTCACCCAATAATCAAGATTCCATTCATTTAGCGGATAATCCCGCTTAAGGACCGGATACTCTTTCTTCATTTCTTCTGTAGCCCGCCCGCGATGCGGAAAATCCCAGGCTTCCTTGTTGGCATTCGGATAATCCTTAATGTGCTCGATATGACGCCCTCTTTCCAGCATCAGCACCGTTAGCCCCTTTTCGGTCAGCTCCTTGGCGGCCCAGCCTCCGCTGATCCCGGAACCGATCACGATCGCGTCGTAAGTGTTGTCGGCCATAATCGTTAGAAATTTATTTTTATGTGCGGGAAATACACAATGTCAGAAATTAGTGCATTCCCGCAAACCACTAATGTCTGATCTATCGATCGGGCCGGCTTTCAGCCGGCTCCATGTTAAAAATACATATTACATGGGGAAAGGAATCCTTCCCTGATAAGGTTCATCGCATATTTTAAAAAGTTATATTAAACATCGCAGATCCGAACCCCATCTTCCAACGCAGCCAGCTTATCCGCCTTCGTCGGAATGAATTCCTGCGCGACATAGCCCGTATACCCCGTAGCCAGGATGGCCCGCATGATCGCCGGATAATACAACTCCTGCGTCTCATCGATCTCATGCCGGCCCGGTACCCCGCCTGTATGATAATGCCCAAAATATTGATGATTGTCCGTGATCGTCCGGATCACATCGCCCTCATCGATCTGCATATGATAGATATCGTACAACAACTTGAAGTTCGCCGATCCGATCCGCTTCACCAACTCGATCCCCCACTTCGAATTATCGCACATCTGATCCGGATGATTCACCTTACTGTTCAACAACTCCATATAAATGATCACTTTCTTCCGCTCCGCATGGCCGATGATCTTCTTCAACCCGTTCACACAATTGCGCAGCCCCGTCTCATCATCCATCCCTTCCCGATTGCCGCTGAAACAGATCAGATTCTGGTATCCCGCCGTCGCAACCAGGTCTATATGCCCGGTATAGTTATTGATCAGCGTAGGATGATATTCAGGGTGATTCCAGCCTTTGGTCAGACTGATCTCCGCGCCATTGCACATGGAAGACCAGAGGCCATGCTGCTTTAGCACCGGCCACTCCTTCGGCCCTACCAGATCGATAGCGCCGAAACCTATCTTCTTAACGCCTTCACACAAATCATCTAACGAAATATCACCATAACACCACCGGCAAACGGAATGATGAATAGCGCCTCTTAATTTTAGCTTTGTCATATTCCTTGCCGGGGCGTTTTCCTGCTTGTTTTCAATGACGCCGGACCGAAAAGACGACATAACGGAAGCCGTCCCCAGGGCAGCGGTACCCGCAACCATCTTTTTGATGGCTGCGCGTCGTGAGGAATGAGTATACATAGTCTAGGTCTACTGAGGGTTGAGGGTAGTGAGCATGGAAATTACGAAATGTTTGCTTACCCCGGTAAATTTATGTCTGATTTCCATAAAGATGTCCTAAAATTGCACCGAACTACAGAACCTTTTTTTACTCATGAACAGAAAGCTACGAATGGGCATGATCGGCGGCGGAAAAAATGCCTTCATCGGCGCCGTCCACCGCATCGCTGCCAATATGGATGGTCTTATCGAGCTCGTCTGCGGCGCCTTTAGCAGCCATCCCGACAATGCCCGGGAATCCGGCAGGCTGTTGTTCCTTCCCGAAGACAGGACCTACCTTTCCTACGAAGACATGCTTGACAAGGAAAGCAAACTGCCCGAAGACGTGCGAATGGATTTCGTGGCGATCGTCACTCCCAACCATCTCCATTTCGCGCCTGCCATGCTGGCCCTCGAAAAAGGGTTTCCCGTCGTCCTCGACAAGCCCATGACCTTTACGCTGGAACAAGCGGTACAGCTTCAGGAGAAAGTTCAGCAGACCGGTCTGCCCTTCTGCCTTACCCATACCTACTCGGGCTATCCGATGGTCAAGCAGGCCCGGCAGATGGTAAAGGACGGCGCATTCGGAAAAATTCGCAAAGTATACGTCGAATACCCGCAGGGCTGGCTCAGCCGGCTCTCCGAAAAAGACGGCAGCAAACAGGCCGAATGGCGAACCGACCCCGCCCGCTCCGGTAAGAGCGGCGCTATGGGCGATATCGGCACCCACGCCGCCCATCTCGCCGAATATATCAGCGGTCTCCGTATCAAAGAGCTTTGCGCAGACCTTAACATTATGGTAGAAGGCCGTGCACTCGACGACGACGGCGACGTCGTGCTGCGATTTGACAATGGCGCCACCGGCATGCTTTTCGCCTCCCAGGTTGCCGCGGGAGAAGAAAATGCACTCAAGATCCGCGTCTATGGCGAAAAAGGCGGCCTCGAATGGGCCCAGCAGGAACCCAATACACTGCTCGTCAAATGGCTGGACCAGCCTGCACAGGTCTACCGCGCCGGCACTCCCTGGCTTTCTCCCATCGCCAAATTCAATACCCGCACTCCATCCGGCCACCCCGAAGGCTATCTCGAAGCCTTCGCCAATCTCTACCGCAACTTCGCACTGACCCTGATGGCCCGCCTCGATGGAACGACGCCGCCAAATGAAGCGCTGGATTTCCCCGGCGCGGAGGATGGCGTCCGCGGCATGGCCTTTATCGAGACCCTCCTTCGAAGTAATGCGAGCCGCGAAAAATGGACCTCCTTCGAAATTCGTTCATCCAAATAATTCTGACGATATGCGTACAATAAAAGGCCCAGCCGTTTTCCTGGCCCAGTTCCTCGGTGACCAGCCGCCTTTCAACTCTCTTCGCGACATCTGCAAATGGGCCGCCGGTCTCGGCTATATCGGCGTTCAGCTGCCCAGCTGGGACAGCCGCGTGATCGACCTTCAAAAAGCAGCCGAAAGCAAGACCTACGCTGACGAGATCAAAGGCGTCGTCGCCGAAGCCGGCCTCCGGATCACCGAACTGTCAACCCACCTTCAGGGCCAGCTCGTAGCCGTTCACCCCGCCTATGACGCCCTCTTCGATGGCTTCGCACCACCTGCCGTCCGCAACAACCCATCCGCCCGCCGGGAGTGGGCGGTTCAACAACTGAAGTATGCTGCAAAAGCATCGGCGAACCTTGGCCTGGACGCTCACGCCACCTTCAGCGGCGCCCTTCTCTGGCCAACCGTTTACCCCTGGCCCCAACGCCCTCCCGGATTGGTGGAAACCGGCTTCAGGGAACTCGCGGCGCGCTGGCTGCCTATCCTCGATGAATTCGACCGGCATGGCGTCGACCTTTGCTATGAGATCCACCCCGGAGAAGATCTGCACGACGGGATCACCTATGAGACCTTCCTCCATCATACCAACAACCATCCCCGCGCCTGCCTGCTTTATGATCCCTCCCACTTCGTCCTGCAATGCCTCGACTACCTCGAATATATCGACATCTATCACGAACGCATCCGGATGTTCCACGTCAAGGACGCCGAAATCAACCCCACCGGCCGTCAGGGCGTATATGGCGGTTACCAGTCCTGGATCGACCGCGCCGGCCGCTTCCGCTCCCTCGGTGATGGGCAGGTAGATTTCAAATCGATATTCAGCAAGCTTGCCCAATACGACTTCAAAGGCTGGGCTGTTCTTGAATGGGAATGCTGTCTGAAGCATCCGGAAGACGGCGCACGCGAGGGAGCCCCCTTTATTAAGGACCATATCATCCATGTCACCGACAAAGCATTCGACGACTTCGCCGGCACGGGCAAAGATGAAAAATTCAACCGCACTGTGCTCGGTTTATAATGAGCCGGCCGGAGGTCGGCTCGACCGATAGGTCAAGAATTCTCAGTTTACGAGAAATTCGCTAATTTATTTGAAAGAGAATTTCTCGTACATTAACTTAGGCCCGATTTGAATTTCGACAAACAAATAACTATGCGCTACAACCACCTATTCGTCCTCTCCGCCGCTCTTTTCATGTTCGCTTGCGGCAACAACTCCGGCACTGCCAAAGCCCCGGAAACAAAAGACAGCCCTTCGACCGCCGCCCCGGCCGCAACAGCCGCCGCCGACAAAGGCCTCGAGCTGATCGGCTCCAACGACTGCACCGCATGCCACAGCGTTCGTAAGGGTCAGGGGCCCAATACCGGCCCCGCCTACGAAGACGTCGCCGCGAAATACAGTCCCGCCGCCGACTCCACCGTCAACCGGCTAATCCGAAAGATCAAGGAGGGCGGCAACGGCGTTTGGGGCTCGAATATGATGACCCCCCACCCCGCAGTCAGTGACAGCGATATCAGGACAATGGTTACCTACATACTTTCGATCAAAAAGAGTTAACCGGTATACCGCGTATAGATATGCGTAATCCACTCTTTCTCTCCGTCATTCTGACCGGCTGTCTGATGATCGCCGGCGCCTCACCTCACCCTGACCTGGAGATCTTCTACCAGCCGAAGGTCCTCATCTTTTGCAAGACCAATGGCTACCATCATGCCAGCATTACCACCGGCGTCGCCGCTATCCGGGAACTCGGCCGGCAGAACGGTTTTGCCGTCGACACGACGGCGGACTCCACGTGGTTTCGCAAAAAGATCCTGCGCAAATATTCGGCGCTTATCTTCCTCAACCCGACCGGCAAAGTCTTCGGGCCACAGGAAGAATCCGCCCTCCAGGGCTATATCCGCCACGGAGGAGGCTTCGTCGGCATCCACGCCGCCACCGACTGTGAGTACAACTGGCAGTGGTACGGCGACCTCGTGGGAGGCTATTTTAAATCCCACCCCAAACAACAACAGGCCCGCTTCTTCATCGTCGACAAGACAAATCCGGCCACCCGGGGATTCCCGGACCCCTGGACCCATTTCGATGAGCTCTACAACTTTAAATACCTTAACCCGGACATCCACGTGCTCATCAAAATAGACGAGACTTCCTATACTGGCGGAGCTAACGGCGACAACCATCCGATGGCCTGGTATCATGACTTCGACGGCGGCCGTTCCTTCTATACCGCGCTCGGTCATACTGACCAGACCTGGTCCGATACCCTATTCCTCCATCACCTGCTGGCGGGAATCCGGTATGCTATGGGTAAGAAATAGCCGGGGATCCTGTTTCCGGCGTTGAAATGTAGAAGATTTTTCCCAAATCGGTTTCTACTCCTGTATCAATCCTGAATATAGCGGGCCATCATCTAAATGGTACATGATTTGTCCCGAATTCTGCGTGAAAGGCCAAAACATTCTACTCTACATTGCTTGCTTGACATTGTCTTCGACGATCCTGGTGGCTCAAAACCCGGCACAAGACACCATTGTACCGGCGAAAGGCGACATCCCGGGACAACTGAGGGAGATCAGGAAACGAAAGATTGCCTGGAATAGAGACTCGGCGGGTATAGAGCCCCGAAAGTTGCCGGGCCTGGATACCACAAAATACAGCCGGTACGGGGATTTGCTCAACGATGATCCGGAATACACCAAAAAAAGCAAGATTTGGCGGCCTGCCGCACAGGTGGTCGTTGAAAACACCATTCTGAATATAGTGGACAGATCCGTGCTGCACCTGGAGTTTGCAAAAACGGATATTCATTCCTGGAACCGGAACCTGCATGCCGGATGGCCGTGGAATTCCGGCTGGTGGTGGGATCAGGACAGGTTTGGCAATAATTTCTTTTCACATCCGATGATGGGTAGTTTTTACTATAGTGCGGCCCGGACAAATGGCTATAATTTCTGGCAGTCCGCGCCGATCGTATTTGCCGGCAGCTATATGTGGAAGATCTTTGGAGAAAACGGAAAACCCGAGCGGGAAGATCTTATTAATACGACCGTAGACGGTGAACTGCTTGGGGAAGTAATGTATCGTTTAAGCTCAGATATCCTGGACGATCGGGCGACGGGCCCGGACCGGGTTTTCCGGGAAATCTTCGCAGGGCTGATCGACCCCGTAAGGGGCGTTAACCGGCTATTTGACGGGAAGTATAAAAGGCATGTCAATAAAGAGATCTATCAGAAAGAGCCGGTCAACATCGCCTTGTTCGTAGGCGCCCATTCCATCAACAATCAAACAAATACGTTGCTGTCGGGACATACCGACGAAATGGTGAATATCCAGCTAAACTATGGCAACCCTTTCGAGCAGCGTCGGATAAAGCCTTTTGATTTCTTTAAGTTCAGGGCCGAGCTGAACTTTGGAGTGGGGCGAAAAGTAGTGGATAATATAACCGGATATGGAGTTCTGTTGGGAAAAAGTCTCCGGTTTGGCAAGCTGAACATGCTCGTGGGCGGCTTTCAACACTACGACTATTATGATGCCAAAGCGTTCGAATTGTCGACGATTGCTTTCGGGCCCGGCCTGATCAACAGGTTGCCGTTGGGCAAGTTCTCCAACCTCGATCTCAACCTTCACCTGGCATTTGTGCCCTTTGCAGGGAGCAGCGTCGGCCCGGTCACCGATACTTCTTTTTACCGGGACTACCGTTTTGCCTATGGGTGGGAAGGGAAAGTGGAGGCCGCCGTCAATATAAGCAAGTATGGTACGTTAAGCCTTTGGTACTACTATTATTTTATCCATTCATTCAACAATACCGGCAAGGATGAATCGCCTGTTAATACCCTTGGCAATAACCACACCGGCGTAATGAGGCCCCGGCTTTCCGTCCATGTTTATAGGACAATGAGCGTAGGATTGGAAGAGATTATCTATTGGAACGATCATTACCAGGCCCCATATGCGCCGCTGCACTACACGCAAACGGAACAACGGATATTCGTGATGTTCAACTGGCAGGATCCGCAACGGCGGGGCAACTACTACCTGTAACATCGCTTTTACCTGTAGCGTCGCTTATCTGAAGGTGTAAATTATTCCCGGCATCAGCGTCCCGTTCGAATAGTTCAGGTTAAAGCTGACGGTGCTTTTCTTTTTTGCCTTTTCGAGCTGGACCTTTGAATAGCGGTGGTAATTATTGACGACCTGCCTTCCGCATAGGAAGCCCAGCGCGGCGCCCACCAGGACATCGGAGATCCAGTGCTGATTTTGGACAATTCTGCTCAGCCCGATCGAAGTGGCGGCCGAATAGGCGATGATCGGAACGATCCGGTACTCCCGGTATTCCATGGCAAAGACGGTCGCTGCGGCAAATGCAACCGTGGTATGGCCCGACGGAAAGGATTCAAAGGAAGAGTTGTCCTTCTTCAGAAAGTGGTAGAAGGGGCCATGGAAAACATGGCTGTTCTTACCCGTGATCGCATCATAATAGGATGGGCGCTGTCTGCTGGTCAGGTATTTGAGCGCCGTCTCTATTGCCGCCCCCGTTATATATGCCTGTGTTGCCAAAAGTGTGGTCGTCTTTTCCTTATCCTTTTTGAAAAGCCAGCCATAGGTTCCCAGGGCCGCAAGGGTATACGCCTCGTACAAGCCGCCGAAATTTGTGACATATGTACTGGCGTTCACCACCGACTTGTTCGTCCGGATCTGCTCGACCGTATACCGGTTGACCGGTTTATCGGCCAACAATATTGTTCCGGTCGTTACCGCCGCGAATCCCCCTATTTTAAGCCAGTCGCTTCCCGTGGCCCTGAACGGGGAGGTCACCTGCTGCTTTATGTCATCCATCACCAATACGAGATAGACATGCGGCGTTATCTTGGTGTTCTCGTTGTAGAAGGACGGGGCAACGACGTTCTTTTGCCTGGCGCCGGTGCTATCCGGGTTTTTGGCCAGGCTATCCAGTTTTTTGGTCAGCGTATCCTTTTGCTGGGCGGATGCCAAAACGGGGATGAGGAATAACAGAAAGGCAAGAAGCCCGAACCTGTAGCGCATTAATATAGATTTAAATAATGAATGCTTTCCAGGGAAGAGTAAGCAAATAGTACACCGGGATAGGATACCCGCGCTAAAAATATTTCGCCGGCGCCAGGCTGAAAGAAGCGTTCAGACCGTCAGCGCCCATCCGTTGTGATATTCCTTCATCAGGTAGGCGTCGTTTACCTTCGGATCCGTGAACTTTCCGGCCGCCGCATCCCAGTCAAGCCGCTCGCCGCTGCGGAAAGCGATATCCCCCAGCTGCGCGACCGTGGCCACGTGCGCGGCGTCCTCGATCGGACAATGCAATGTCTCCGGCTTCCGTGACCGCACCGCCGCAATGAAGTTCTCCCAGTGCTTATCCACCCCATTATCCGACACCTGGGCCAGCGCCTTGGCGACTTTATGCTTGCTTCCCTTTTCCTCCATCACCTCCCACCCGTTCCGGTTAAGAACCAACGTGGCATTATTGCCGATATAGGCGATCCCATGGTCCCGGCTATAAGATCCGTTGTCGATCCCCATCGCATGATCCCAGACCATATTGAAGCCATCGAATTCATACAAGGTCGTCAGCGTATCCGGCGTCTCCTCAGCCAGATCGGGATAAGCGAATTTTCCGCCTAATGCCGCAATGCTCTTCGGCTCACCGGCCTTCATTCCCAGCAATCCATAGTCGAGAAGATGCACCCCCCAGTCGGTCATCAATCCCCCGGCATAATCCCAGAACCAACGGAAATTGAAATGGAACCGGCTGGAATTGAATGGCCGGGTCGGAGCCGGCCCCAGCCACATCGTATAGTCGACGCCCGCCGGCGGCGCCGAATCCGCCACCACAGGCGCAGGCTTCATCCAGCCCTGATAACACCATACCTTGACCGTCCGGATATTCCCAAGCTGCCCCGACTGCACGAAATCGACCGCATCCTTGAAATGCTGCTGACTCCGCTGCCATTGCCCTACCTGCACGATCCGGTTGTATTTATTCTTTGCAGCTATCATCGCACGGCATTCTCCAATGGAATTGCCACAGGGCTTTTCGACATAGACATCCTTTCCCGCCTGACACGCGGCAACCATGATCAATGCATGCCAGTGATCCGGAGTTCCAATAAGGACCACATTGATATCCTTTTGCTCCAGCAGCTTACGGTAATCACTATAAAGCTTGATCCGGTTCGTATCCACTTTCATTCCTTCAAGATCCTTCATCCGCCGATCCAGCACATTCCGGTCGACGTCGCAGAGCGCAACCACATTGACGCCCGGTACCTTCAACGCGGATTGCAGGTCGGCCCAGCCCATCCCGTTAAGCCCGATGGCGCCGATATTGACCTGATCGGACGCAGCCACCTGCGGCCTCGGGGCGGCATCCTTCGAAGTATTGTCTTTACAGGCGGGATACAAAAGCGCACCGGCAGAAAGAATGGCGCCTTGCTGAATAAAAGTCCTACGATTGCTCATGTGAGATCAGCGCAGATTTAGGGCATGGACAGAATTGTCCGGAGCTTGCGCCGCTCTGAATGTACAAAAAAACCTGAAATTTTCTGTAGCCGGCCTCCTGATGGAATTCCTACTGCTTGGATAACGTGATCACACTACTGATCGTACCCGTTGTCGGCGCAGTGATCCCATTGATCGTCTCATTCCCCGACTGATTGAGCGTTGATGTAAAGGTCAGCGTGTTTCCGCTGATCGTAAAATGCGCGCCGTTGATCTGGATCGGCGGCTGTATGCTGTCTACGTTCAGTGCAAATGGAGACCCGTTAGGGAAGTAGATCGAATCCTGGCCGATCAGTTTGTAGCTCACCGAGGTATTGGTCGGCTGCACCGTTGCACTCAATGGCGATACCGTCGTATCCGTGGTGATCCCCGTGTATGTGTAGGTCGTATAGGTCGTGTCGATAGTGTACCCTACTCCAACCGCATTCAGGGAATCGCTCATAAAGGTCAGACTACCCATATTGTCGATCGTCCGGAAATCAAGCAGATTGACCACCTTTACCGCGATCGGACCAAACGTGGCCGTCGAAGTGATATCGGCGTTTGAAGTTTCGCCCTCGAAAGTCCAGCTGCCCTCGAGCGGATTGGGCCCGGAATTCCCGGAATGGTTGCTTTTCTTACAGGCAACGGATACGAGAAGGCAAAAGGCAATAGCTAAAAAGAGTGCTCGGTTTAACATAGCCAAAGTTTGTATCCGGATAACGAAATTACGCCTGATTTAGTATGCCTGATCCATCCCTGTCGGGCCATTTTATACATTAACATTTCCGTTACATTAATCTTGCCTTTCGCCACGCCGGAGTATCATATAACTACTTATTTTTAAGCGAAAAAGAAGTGCCCTTTCCCACCAGGACTTTTTTATTGGCCTGCATTATCCTCATAGCCCGGGCGGGAAGGTCTCAGAAGCCCGCGGACACCCCCTCCGCCAAACATGTGATCCTAGCCGGCACTTCCGGCAAACACATCCAATGGTTCTCCGGTAAGGAGCAAGTGGACCTTATCGATATCGCCCGGTCAGTCTTGCTGAGAAATCCGGGGTTCCGGCAAGATACCGCCAACAAAAAGATCCCCGGTAAACTCTACCCCGCCGTTCTTCCTTCCGCGGAATATACGCTCCTGACCAGTGTCGCCTTCGACCTCACCGGCAGCCTGGCCTTCTACACCGGCGACAAGGCCGACGATAATATTTCCAGTATCTACCTGGCATCCGTATTTACGATTAAGAAGCAGATCCTTATGCCCCTTCAGGGGAATATCTGGACAAAAGGCAACAAGTACAATATCGTCACCGACTGGCGCTTCGAGATCTTTCCCCAGAATACATACGGCCTCGGGACCCTGACGACCGATGCCGAAGCCGACTCCATCACATTCGACTACCTCCGGTTCTATTCTACCCTGCTCAAGACGGTGGGTAAAGATTTTTACCTCGGCCTGGGCTATGATGTGGACTATTTTTATAACGTGAAGGACCTTTCCAAACCTGTTCCCGGCCATGCGACGCCCTTCCGGACCTACGGCGTTACCGCCAGGTCGGTCTCCTCCGGCCCTACCTTTGATATTCTCTATGATGGCCGCCGCAACGAGATCAACCCCGAACCAGGCTGGTACACTAACCTCGTTTTCCGCTCCAACTTTACTTTCCTCGGAAGCGATTCCAACTGGCAATCCCTGCTGATCGACGCCCGGCATTACCTGCATTTCCCGGCCAGATCTCACAACACCCTGGCATTTTGGACCTACGACGTTTTTAATTTTTCTAAATACACCCCTTACCTCCTCCTGCCGTCTACCCAATCCGACGCCTATGAGAACACGGGCCGCGGTTACATCGGCGGCCGGTTCAGAGGAAAGGACATGCTGTATCTCGAAGCCGAATACCGATATGGGATAACGAGAAATGGGTTCCTGGGGGGAGTGGTGTTCGTAAACGCCCAATCCTTCTCGGAACCCGTCACTAATAGATTTGAAGCTATCGCCCCCGGCTGGGGAGCAGGGTTAAGAATTAAACTGAATAAATTTCCGCGAACCAATATCTGCCTGGACTATGGCTTTGGCCTGCACGGCTCCCAGGGCGTCTTCGCCAATCTCGGCGAAGTCTTCTGATCATTACCCCACTATTTGACATACCCGCCCGCCTGCAAGGTTTGCGAATAGTCCTCATGCAGCGGACCTGTAGTGGAATCAGGCAGATAGTGAACGACCCTGACGACCCCCGCTCCCTGAGATACATAACTGATGATCTCTTCCTGCGGATTGTTATTGCAGTCGATCGTATACTCGATATTCGCCAGGCAGGAGTAGCCATTTATTGTGACCGGCGTTACATATCCATATTGTGAAGTATACAACGGACATGCGGGATTCGTAAAATCAGTTCCCGTACCAATGGTCTGACCATCCGACTGGGGCACCGCAAAAAAGGTGTAGGGCTGAAAATAAGGACTGTCCACCTCATAGATCGCATCATTCGACGGATCTACGGCAATATAGCTGCCATAAAACCATCCGTTAGGATCGTTCAACTCCAGATATACCGTCCCCGTCTGATCCTGATAAGTTGCCTTGGTGACAGTCATCGTATCGAGATAAGCCGCCGTTACCGCCGAATCGTTAAACGCCGAATCCATATAGTACCACGTGCTTCCCTGTACTAAGGGAAATAAAGAGTTGGGGCCGCTCCCGGGATTGGGCCCGGAACTATGTTTACTGCACGAAATGACCATACAACAGGCAAAAACTACTGCAGAAGTTAAGAGTACTTTCATAACATGATGATTTCGGGAGACTTCGAATAAAAGAACGCCCGGTGGTTTATTTTATTTTTGTTAAGGATTTACTAATTTCCTACGGAGAAAGTCGGGTTTGTGTTGCCTGAAGGGGGAATTTTATCCAACCGTTAACGAAGTTAAGACAATCCAGCCTATTTGCCCGGCGTCCTGCGGGGCTACTCCTACCTTCAACCATCAATACGGCGGCGGGCTGATCGACGTCCACCCGCCATCTATCACCAGATTCTGCCCCGTGATATGCCTGGCGCCATCCGAGACCAGGAAAAGCGCCGCGCCCGCAATATCCTCCGTGCTGGCCGGTCGCCCCATCGGCGTAATGGCCGACCAGGTCTTCTCATAGGCAACATCATCCATTGTCCTTTCCGTCAGCGTAGCACCCGGCGCGATCGTATTTACTGTGATCCGGTACGGCGAAAGTTCGATCACCAGGCCCTTTGCCAGCATCTCCAGCGCCGCTTTCGTCATCCCATACGCCGCCAGGTTCTGATGCGCCTGATGACCCGTCACCGATGACATGAACAGCAGCGCTCCTCCCGCTCCCCGCTCTTTCATCCGCCGCGCCGCGGCTTGCGCCAGAAAGAAGGTTCCTTTGAGATTGACCCTGACCACCGCCTCGAAAGAAGCCACCGGATACGTTAGGAAGTCGCCGAATAGCGTGATCCCCGCATTGGCGATGACAATATCGAGCCCCCCCAGTTCGCCGGCCGCCATAGCCACCATCCGTTCGATCGTCGCCGGATCCGAGCTGTCACCTGGAACGGCCCGGCAAACGCCGCCATCCTCCACGATCCGTTTAGCCGCTTCCGTTGCCAACTGCCCATCGATATCGTTAAGAACCACGGCAGCCCCGCGACCGGCCAACTGTCGCGCGATCTCACGGCCAATGCCCCTGCCGGCGCCGGTTACGATCGCCACCTTCCCATCAAATGTCGTGCTATACATGTTGCCCGGTTGAATCCATCGGATTTTCAGCGGGCCGCCCTCCGCGCCAGACCAGGAGACTGACGACCCCCGCCGTGATCCACAGATCGGCAAAATTGAAGATGCCCGTCCGGAAATTCTGGATGCCGAGATTCATAAAATCGGTCACATGCCGGTCAAAGACCAATCTGTCCAGAATATTCCCCAATCCCCCGGCGAAGATCAGGCTGAAACCCACCATCCTCGCCATCCGCATCTCATGCACATTCAGGACCACATACGTGAACAATCCCAGCAAAATGACCAGCGGCAATATCCCCAGCAGCCAGAAGCCCAGCCGGGGATTCAGATTATCCGCAAAACTCATCGCCGCTCCCGTATTCTCCACATACATCAGTCTGAAAGTATCATCCAGATAAGACCGCACCGGCTGATCCCGCAAATGGATTTTCGCCAGATCCTTGGAGACCTTGTCCCAGCTTATCAGGCTTAGCGACAACAGGCAGAACACCCCGACCTTCATCGCCTTCTTCCCCCAAAATAACTGCTTCATACGCAAAAAACCCCTCGAATGATCGAGGGGCCCTGTGGGTCCTACTGGATTCGAACCAGCGACCTCTTCCATGTCAAGGAAGCGCTCTAACCAACTGAGCTAAAGACCCTTGCCAAATAAGCCCGAAATCTTTCATTTCGGGACTGCAAATTTTAATCAAATTCCCCTATTTACCAAAAACCATCCGACAAATTATATTCTCCTCCGCTTCATCTCCTTCCTGATCAACCCAAGCTCCCTCCCCGTCTGCCCCGATACCGAACTGTTCTCCTGCGCCCGCCGCATCAGGTATGGCACCACATCCCGGATCGGCCCGAACGGCAAATATTTACTGACGGCACACCCTGCCTTTGCCAGATTGAACGTGATATTGTCGCTCATCCCATACAGTTGCGAGAAATGAACATGCGGATGACCCAGTGGCAACCCCTTCCGCTGCAACAGCTCCGCCGCGTACAAATTGCTGCGCTCATTATGCGAAGCCACGATCAGCGCGATCCTGTCCAGCCGGTCAATACAGAATTCCACCCCCGCATCATAGTCCCGGTCCGTAGCCTCCTTGTCCGGCTGGATCGGTGAGGGATACCCCATCGCCACAGCCCTTTTCCGCTCCTTCTCCATATAAGCCCCGCGCACCAGCTTCGCTCCCAGAATGAATCCCCGCTGTTCCGCCGCCTCATGCGAATCTTTCAGAAAAGCCAGCCTGTCCGAGCGATAAAGCTGTATCGTATTATAGACCACCGTCCGGCCCCGGTTGAATTCATCCATCATCCGGATCGTCAGCACATCCACAGGGCCCTGGATCCAGGTTTCCTCTGCATCGACCAGCACCCCTACCTTCCTGTCCGCCGCCTCCCGGGCGATCAGCCGCATCCGCTGGCCTACCCGCTCCCATTCCTCCTTTTCGGGCTCCGTAAGGTCTTGCAGCACCCGCTCATATCGCTTCATCAGACTGCCGGAATAAGATTTCATGCCCCCATCGAGCTTCTCCAGCAACGCGAACCGCGCAATCCCCGTTACCTTCACGCTCATCAACGGAATATTCGGCTGAGTGGCCGCATAGTCGATCACGCGGTTGAACTCCCCTACCGCATGATCGAAACCTTCTTCACCGTCATTCCCCCCTTCCACGCCATAGTCAAGGATCACCTGCACATGATATTCCCCAAGCTTTCTTGCCACCGCCGCCGTCTCTTCCAAGGTCTCACCACCGACGAACTGAGCAAACAAGGTCTTACGGATGATCCCATTTACAGGCAGTCCCGATCTTACCAGCCACGGCGTCAATCGTGTTCCCAGCCAAACCAGCGGAGCATATCCCATGCTTCCGAACAACGTCGCCGCCCGTTTCAACTCTTTATCCGATTTATATTCAAATGCATTTGCCGTATCCTCGAAAGAGATCATCGATTCCAATTTTGCCCGCAAAGGTAGGAAAAGCTGCCTTTTTGCATTTTTGTTTACCTTCGGCGCATGAGAAAATACCACTGCGTATGCCTGGGGCTTATTCTTCTATTCTCCTGCCACCCCCGGGCGCACTACGATACCATCATCCGCAACGGAATGATCTATGACGGCGCCGGTCATCCCCCATACAAAGGGGATATCGCCATCAGCGGCGATACCATCGCTTTCATCGGCGACCTGTCCGGTGCCGAAGCGACCGACTACCTCGACGCGAAAGGCATGGCCGTCAGCCCCGGTTTTATTGATATGCAGTCGCAATCCATGGTCTCTTTGCTGCAGGACGGCCGTTCCATGGGCGCCATCCGCCAGGGTGTAACCCTCGAGATCTTCGGCGAAGGCAGCTCCGAAGGACCATATACCGATAGTATGAAAGCGATGGAACAGCGCGATCAAGGCGACATCAAATACAAGGTGACCTGGACCACGCTCAAAGACTACCTCCAAACCCTTCAGAAAAAAGGCGTCTCCACGAACGTTGCCTCATTTGTCGGCGCCGCCACCATCCGCGAGAACCTGCTTGGCTTTGACAACCGCTCACCCGACTCCATTCAATTGGAAAAGATGAAGGCCCTGACCCGGCAGGCAATGGAGGACGGCGCCCTTGGCATCGGCTCCGCCCTGATCTATGCGCCCGGCAGCTACGCCAAAACACCCGAGCTCATCGAGATCTGTAAGGTCGCCGCCGCCTACGGCGGCTGTTATATCTCGCATATCCGCAGCGAGGGCAACCAACTGCTCCAGGGAGCCGACGAGCTGATCCATATCGCCCACGACGCCCGCATCCCGGCCATCTTTTACCACCTCAAAGCGGCCGGAAAAAGTAACTGGTATAAGATGGACACCCTCATTTATAAGATTGATAGCGCCCGGGCAGCCGGCCTGAATATTTCCGCCTGCATGTATACCTACACCGCCGGCGCCACCGGATTCGATGCGGCAATGCCCACCGATGTACAGGAAGGCGGCCTCGACAAATGGGTCCAACACCTGAAAGATCCCGCAATCCGGAAAAAAGTGATCGCCGAAATGAAGACCCCCTCCGACAAATGGGAGAACCTCTACCTCGGCGCCGGAGCCGACAACATCATCTGCACCGGCTTCAAACAGGATTCTCTCAAGTACCTCACGGGAAAACGATTGAGCGAGATCGCAAAAATGCGCCACACCTCCCCCGAAGAAACGATCATCGACCTCATCATTCAGGATCATTCCCGCGTCGAAGTCATCTATTTTCTCATGAGCGAAGACAACGTCAAAAAGGAGATCCGCCTTCCCTATATGAGCTTCGGCTCCGATGAAGCCAGCATGGCCCCCGAAGGCGTTTTCCTCAAAAGCAGCTGCCACCCCCGCGCCTATGGCAACTTCGCCCGCCTGCTCGGCACCTATGTCCGCGAAGACAAGCTCATCCCCCTGGAAGACGCGATCCATAAATTGACCGGCATGCCCGCCGAGCTCCTTCGCCTGAAGAAAAGAGGCGAGCTAAAGGTCGGTAACTTCGCAGATATCGTCATCTTCGACCCCGCCACCATCCGCGCGAACTCCACATATGAACAACCGCATCAGCTGGCGACCGGCGTCTCCGACGTCTTTGTCAATGGAACCCGGGTATTGAAGGCCGGCGCCCACACCGGGGCCAAACCGGGCCGTGTCGTCTACGGCCCCGGCTATAAACGCAACTAAACATCCATCCCATGCACATCATCCGCACCGACATCTACAAATTCAGCATCCCCATGCGCCCCTTCACTATTGCGACAGGCACCATGGACTACGCACAGAATACCTTAATCCGTATTCACACCGACTCCGGCTACCACGGCGTCGGCGAATGCTCCGCCTTCCCCATGATCGTTGGCGAAACCCAGGCCACCTGTTTCGAAATGGCCAAAGATTTTGCCGCCTGCTGGAAAGGTAAAGACGCCCTCGATATCGAACGCCGGATGCAGGAGCTCCACGACCTTACCGCATTCAATGCGACGATCAAAAGCGCCTTCGATATGGCCCTCCATGACCTCGCCGCCAAAGCGGCAGGACAACCGCTATATCGCTACCTGGGCGGTGCAAAGAAAGTGCTCGAAACCGACCTCACCATCGGCATCGACGCCCCGGAAAAAATGGCGCAGACCGCAACGCGTTTCATCGCGGACGGCGTTCGCATCATCAAGATCAAACTCGGAAAGAACGGCCCCGAAGATGTCGAACGGGTCCGCCGCATCCGCGACGCCATCGGCCCGGATATCATCCTGCGTATCGACGCCAACCAGGGCTGGGACTTCGATACCGCCCGCCAGACCCTGCAAGCCATGGAGCAGCTCAATATCCAGTTCTGCGAACAGCCTATGCGCTATTGGAATGACCATCGGCTTCCGGAGCTCCGGCAACTGTCTCCCGTAAAGATCATGGCGGACGAGAGCGTTTTCGACCATCACGACGCCGACAGACTTATCGCCGCGAACGCATGCGACTATGTCAACATCAAATTTGCCAAATCCGGCGGCATCCTCGAAGCCACCCGCATCAATGCAACCTGCGAAAGGAATGGCGTCCCCTGTATGATGGGCGGCATGCTGGAAAGCCGCGTGGCACTTACCGCATTCGCCCATTTCGCGCTGACATCCGACAATATCCGGTTCTACGACATGGATACCTGCCTCCTGGGCCATACGAAAGACCCCGTTGCCGGCGGTGTCCAATACCACGGCTATTTCCTTGAAATACCCGACATACCCGGCCTCGGCGCGGACGCCGACGACGCCTTCCTCCGCAGCTGCGAATCTGTCACCGTGTAATCATATCTTTGCACGCAAATCTGACTGGATGAAACCAAAAGCAAAGCTGGCTAAGGAGTCTCTGATCATCATGACCGAGATTGTCCTCCCAAACGACACGAACGTATTCGGCAACCTCATGGGCGGTCGCCTGATGTATTGGATGGATATCGCTGCCGCCTTGTCGGCAGGCAAACATTGCAATGCCCCCGTCGTCACCGCTTCCGTAGACAATATCTCCTTCGAGAATCCGATCAAACTCGGCAACGTCGTACACATCGAGGCGAAAGTCAGCCGCGCCTTCAATACTTCCATGGAGGTGCATATGAAGGTCTGGGGCGAAGACCATACCCAGCAGTATAAGTACAAAAGCAACGAAGCCTATTATACCTTCGTCGCCCTGGACCCTAACCGTAAGCCCCGCCCCGTCCCCGACCTCATCGCGGAGACCGAAGAAGAGAAACGCCTGTACGACGGCGCTCTTCGGAGACGACAACTGCGGTTGATCCTCGGTGGGAAAATGAAGCCCGAAGAGGCAGGTGAGCTGCGCGCCTTTTTTATAAAGGATTAGCCATCCCCTTCAACCGTTGCATGACCGGACCAAAACTTTTATTTGTTTTAACTCCCGCTAAGCTTTAAATTGTATTCATGCATGTTGAAAGGCCATCTATCCTTTGCTTCTGCCTGCTTTTGAACTTCACCCTGCTTGCTTCCGTGGCCCATGGCCAGCACGTGGCGGATGACAGCCGCCTCTATAACGGCCGTGAATATATCCGTAATGGCATCCCCTCAAAAGGTTTTGCCTGCTTTGAATGGGATAGCCTGATGCCCGGGTCTCTCGAATATGATGGCATTTCCTACAAAATACCCCTCGAGTATGATCTGGCGCAGGACCAGCTCGTCATCCATGACTTTGCCGGCAACACCCTTATAAGCCTCGTCACCGGAAAGATCGCCCAATTCTCCATCGGCCCCTATCATTTCCGCTATTTCGGTCCCGGGAATGCCCATTTGCCGGAGTCCGGCTTTTATCAGGAGTTGTATGCCGGCAGCCGGATCTCCCTCCTGGCGAGGAGACATAAGAACCTTGTGTTTCCATCCACCCTCGATGAACAGCCGGTGTATGTCCAGATCAACGCTTACTTCCTCCTCCTCCACGGTAGCTCGTACAAAATTGCCAACGAAAATGAGCTCCTTGACATCCTGAAGGATAAGAAGACGGAGCTGAAGAAATATATCCGGAAGAATCGCCTTTCCTTCCGACGCAACATGGAAGGAGCGCTTATTCAAACGATCGCTTATTACCAGCAAATTATAACCTGACGATGCACCGCCTGACTGCCCGATTGCTGCTATATGCCTTGACACTGCTCTTCTTCCTCCAGGTTCGGGGTCAGGAACAGAAGCGGGTTACCGGTAATTTCGAAGGTTATAGTTTTGCGCGCCTGGCCGCCAGGCTTGAAGCCGAAACCGGCTATCGCTTCTACTACGACCCGTCAGACGTGGATAGCATGTCGATCGACATGACATTGAATAAGGCAACCGTCCGGCAGATCCTGGATGAACTGTTCCAGAACACCGATCTCCATTATTCGATCGACTCCGCGGGTCGCGTATTCATCACGCGTCACGTGACCATCGTCACTTCCCTGCCTCCGCGTTTCGGGGGCAAACTGCCGCCGGCGGCTCAGGCGGATAACTCAAAGCTCATTCTCGCCGACGACCAGCAGCAAGCGGAAAAGAACCGGCTTAGACAACTGCTGGCGGAGAACCGCATCTACGAGATCGGTATCAGGACCGCCAGATCCGGCCAGGGTAAAGCCACCGTCGCCGGTTATATCAAGGATGATAAGAGCGGAGAGCCGATCGTCGGCGCATCCGTATTTGCCGATTCAACATCCATTGCGGTCACCACCGATCAGTTCGGCTACTACTCCCTCACCCTGTCAAAAGGCCGCCATATCATCCGGCTCTCCGACGCCGGGATGAAAGATACCCGGCGGCAGATCATCCTCTATTCCGACGGACAATTGAACGTCGAGATGCATGAAGCGGTAACCACCCTGAAGGCGGTCATCGTCTCCGCAGAAAAGACTTCCAATACAAAAAGCGTCCAGATGGGCGTGAACCGCCTCAACATTAAGACCATCCGCCAGGTTCCTGTCGTCTTCGGCGAAGCAGACGTCCTGAAAGTCGTGCTGACCCTGCCGGGCGTTACTTCCGTCGGCGAAGCCAGCAATGGCATCAACGTCCGGGGCGGCTCGACGGATCAGAACCTTATTCTCTTCGACGGCGCAACCGTCTATAACCCCACCCACCTGTTCGGGTTCTTCTCCGCCTTCAATCCTGATGTGGTAAAAGGTATCGAACTTTACAAAAGCGCCATCCCCGAAAAATATGGCGGCCGCATATCATCCGTTCTGGATGTGTCCATGCCGGATGGTAACACTAAGAAATGGACCGGCGTCGCCGGTATCGGCCCCCTGACAAGCCAATTGGCCGTCGAAGGGCCGCTGCGGAAAGATAAAACAACGCTTGTCGCCGGTCTGCGCACCACCTACTCCGATTGGATCCTCAACATCCTCCCGGCAAGCAGCGCCTACAACAACAGTACCGCCAACTTCTACGACGGTAACATGCGCATCACCCATACGATCGATGCGAACAATACCCTCTACCTGATGGGCTATTACAGCTTCGATCAATTCAGCCTGGACAACGATACGACCTACAAATACAGCAATGCCAGCGCCAACATCAAATGGAAACACCTCTTCAATAACCGGCATAATGCTTTGTTCACCGCCGGCATTGACGAGTATCAATACAATATCTCCGACACGCATGACTCAGCAGGCGCCTTTAAGCTTGGATTCAAGATCGATCAGGCATACTTCCGCGCCGAATTCACCTATGCGCCCGATAACAAGAACCAGATCAGCTATGGGCTTAGCACCATCCACTACAAATTATATCCGGGCACTTACAGCCCGGCTGGAAAAGAGTCGCTGGTCGCCGATTCTGCCGTTCCCGCCGAACAAGGCTTCGAGAGCGCCCTCTACCTTGGTGACCAATTCGCTGTCAGCAACAAGCTGTCCGTCAGCGGAGGCCTTCGATATTCGATCTTCAATTACCTGGGCCCCCATGACGTCTATAACTATGCCCCCGGCCTGCCCCGCGAGCTCAGCACCATCGCCGATACCAGCGTCTACGGAAGCGGCAAGTTCATCAAGACCTGGTCGGCGCCGGAGATCCGCGCGTCCGCCCGCTACTCCCTGTCCGAGACCGGATCGGTAAAACTCAGCTATAACACGCTGGAACAATACATCCACATGATCTCCAATACGATCTCGGTCTCGCCAACCGATATCTGGAAACTTAGCGACTCTCATATCAGGCCACAACACGGCAAGCAGATCTCACTCGGTTATTACCAGAATTTTGCCGCCAATACGATAGAGACCTCCGTCGAAGTCTACTACAAATGGATCAACAATTACCTCGATTATAAGAGTGGCGCCAGCCTGCTCCTTAACCCCCATCTCGAGACTGACGTGCTTGAGACAAAAGGAAAGGCCTATGGAGCGGAGTTCCTTATCCGAAAGCTCACCGGCAAGCTGAACGGCTGGATCAGCTATACCTGGTCCAGGACATTTCTCCGGCAGGACGACCCCCTCGCCGGCGAGAAGATCAACAACGGCGACTGGTATCCCGCCAGCTTTGACAAGCCGAACAATTTTAATTTTATCGGCAACTACCGTTTCTCCCACCGCTATAGCATTTCCGCCAATGTCGTCTACAGCACCGGAAGACCCATTACCCTCCCGCTTGCGGTCTTTGACCTCGATGGATCACCCGGGCTTTATTATTCCCAGCGCAACCAATACCGCATCCCGGATTATTTCAGAACGGACCTTTCCGTAATCATCGACGGCAATCACCGGATCAAACAGGCAACCCATAACTTCTGGACCTTCGGCGTCTATAACCTGACCGGCCGGAAGAATCCCTATTCCGTATACTTTATCCAGGAGAGCGGCACGATAAAAGGCTACCAGCTTTCCATCTTTGGAACTCCGATCCCCTTCATAACCTATACGATCAAATTCTAAGCATGTACCGCCACCGCTACCATATCCGCTGGCTTGTGCTGGTACTGACAACCGGATTGATCACCTGCCGCGAGCCCTACGCTCCGCCCGCTATCACTACCCCCCACCGCTTCCTCGTAGTCGACGGCTTTATCAATACAGGGCCGAATACCGTCACCACCTTCAATCTGAACCGCACCCGCAACCTAGGCGACTCGACCGTCCGGGGGATTCCCGAGCTAAATGCCCAATTTTCGATAATTGGCTCAAACGGTAATGTCTACCCGCTAAAAGACGCAGGGACCGGCGCCTATTCCAGCGGACCGTTAACCCTGGACGCCACCAAAGAATACCATATCTCCATCACTACCACCGACGGTCAACAATATTCCTCCGACCAGGTGCCCTGTGAGGCCACCCCGCCGATCGACAGCGTCTTCTGGCGGCAGCCCTTCGACCTTACCATCTACGTCAGCACCCACGACCCCACCGATAATACTCATTATTACCGGTATGACTACAACGAGACCTGGGAGCATGACTCGCAACTTTTTGCGGAATATGCGGTCGTCAATGGCAGGCTGTACGAAGCGGACTCCGCCGACCAAAAGAACCGTTGCTGGACTACAGATACCTCCTCGAATATCCTTCTCACCAGTTCCGCGGCGCTGACCAGCGACGTCATCGACAGCTTCGCCGTGCTCACCATCCCCAATAGTGATCCGCGGGTAGATATTGCTTACAGTATTATTGTCCGGCAGTATGCCCTGACCCAGGGCGCCTATAACTATTGGCAGCTTATCCAAAAGACCACCGATAACGTTGGCACGCTCTTCGACGTGCAGCCCACCCAGCTGACGGGAAATATCCATTGCACCTCCAATCCTGCCGAGCCGGTCATCGGCTACCTCAGCGCCTGCTCCGTCCAGCAACAGCGGATCCTTACCGTTGAATCCGGCCTTCATGATTGGACCCACAACCAGCCCGGCTTTGGCTGCGATACGATGTCGATCCCGGCGGATACGGCGGATCCCTTTATCTATACGTATGCGAACCCTAACTGGGCGCCCTACTATTTTGTCACCGACGCTGTTCTGGAGCTTGTTTCCAGCGTCTGCGTAGACTGTACGCTGGTCGGCGGCACGACTACCCGGCCTTCATTTATGCCTGATTAAACTACCCGTAACAATGAAACTGCAACACTATATTTCCTCCATCACGTTGATCCTGACGACCGGATTGATAACCTGCCGCCAACCCTATACGCCGCCCGTGATCACCAATCCCAACAGATACCTTGTCGTGGATGGTTTTATCAATACGGGGACAAATGCCGTCACCTCTTTCAATTTGAACTGGACCCGCAACCTCGGCGACACGACCATTAAAGGCCTTCCCGAACTAGACGCACAGATCTCTATCGTCGGCTCCAACGGCAGCGCCTATCCTCTGACCGACACGGCAGGGATTGGTATTTATACCAGCGCTCCCCTGACTCTGGATATCACACAGCAATATCATCTTACCATTTCGACCTCCAACGGACAACTATTTTCGTCCGACCCCGTTCCGTGCGAGCCTACCCCGCCGATCGACAGCATATTCTGGCGACAACCTTCCGACCTTACGATTTATGCCAGCACACACGATCCCAGCGATGCGACCCATTATTATCGCTATGATTACAACGAGACCTGGGAGCACGATTCCCAGCTCAAGACGGCCTGGGGAGTCGCAAACGGCATGATCTACGCTGTGGATTCCACCACACAAAAGAACCGATGCTGGACTACCGATACGTCCGCCAATATCCTCCTCGCCAGTTCCGCCGTGCTCGCCCGGGATGCTATCGACAGTTTCCCGCTGGTCGTCATTCCAAACAGCGACCCGAGAGTGGATATCGCCTACAGCATCCTCGTCCGGCAATATGGCCTTACCGAAGGCGCCTACAATTATTGGCAGCTTATCCAAAAGACCACCCAGAATGTCGGCACCCTCTTCGATGTCCAGCCTACCCAGCTGATAGGTAATATCCATTGTACCTCAAACCCCGCCGAACCGGTTATCGGCTACCTCTACGCCACCAACGTCCAACAGCAGCGCATCTATGTTTTTGAATCGTCACTCCACGACTGGATACACAATCAGCCCGGCTTTGGCTGCGATACGACTGCAATCCCGCAAGATTTCAATAACCCATTCGCTTATAATTATCCGAATCCCGACTACGCGCCCTGGTATTTCATTACTTTCGGCCCCCTCGTGCTCGCTTCGAAAATTTGCCTGGATTGTACCCTCGTCGGCGGTACGAATATTCGCCCTTCATTCATGCCGGATTAACCTAACCACACAATGAGCCTACGACAATATCATCATCGAATATTTTTCCTGATCACGCTTACCACCGGTCTCACTGCCGCGCAGGCGCAGGAAAGTGGCAAGGATAGCCTGAAGACCGCGTTTTACCGCTACCAGTCGGAAGCGCCGCAGGAAAAGCTCTTCGTTCACATCGACCGGGCATTCTATATCGCCGGTGAGACGATCTGGTTCCGGCTCTACGATATCGACGGTTACTCCAACCGGCCTCAGGCGCTTTCCGGTATCGCCTATATAGAAGTGCTCGACAGGGACCAGCGGCCCATCCTGCAGACAAAGGTCGAAATGAAAAATGGAAGCGGCGATGGCGCTCTCAGCATCCCCTTGTCCATCTCTTCAGGAAAATTCCTCTTTCGGGCCTATACCAGCTGGATGAAGAACTTCAGCCCCGATTTCTATTACATGCAACCTCTGACAATCCTCAATACGCTGAACGATCCCGGCGCCGATTCTGCCGGACCTTCTCATCCTCCCGACAGCTTGCACTTCCAATCCGCCACCATGCCCGCCCCCGCCGACACCCCGACCGCAGGCATTCGCCTTTTCCCCGAAGGCGGCAACCTTGTCAATGGTCTTACTTCAGTGATCGCTGTCGAGACGGCCGATCACCAGGGAAAGGGAGTACCCTGCGACGGCGCTATCATCGATAAGAACAAGGATACCCTCGCCCGCTTCCATACTGCGCTTTCCGGGATCGGCAGGTTCTCCTTCACACCTGCCGCCGGCGACACGTATTACGTCATAACGGAGATCGACCACGCGATCGTTACCCGGCCGCTGCCCGCCCGCTACGATCAGGGATACGTCATGCATGTCGATGAGACCTCCAACACCGGCGCCACCGCCGGCAATCGCATCCATATTTCCGTTCACGCTGCCGGACCGGTAGCCAGTCCGGCTGTCTATCTGCTTGTCCATACCCACGGCCAGTTGAAAGCCATACAGCTGAACTTTCTCGCCAATGGCCAGACTAACTTCTACCTCGACAAAGATAGCCTCGGCGATGGCGTCTCGCACCTGACCGTATTCAACAGCGATCGGATGCCCGTCTGCGAAAGGCTTTACTTCAAACAACCAAAGCAACAATTGCACATCGGTATCGCCACCACATCTTCCACTGATCCTTCTTCCGCCACGGTCACCCCCCTTTCCTCTGTCGCCGTCAACGCCTCCCCCACCTTCCCCACCCGCAGCCGCATTACCGTCGACCTATCCGCCACCGGCAATTCCGGCAACCCCCTGACAGCCGACCTCTCCATGTCCGTATTCCGGCTCGACTCCCTTCAATCCATTCCATCCGGTAACATCCTTGCCTGGCTGCTGCTTGGCTCGGACTTGAAAGGGACGATCGATCTCCCGCAGGAGCAGGACTGGGCAAGCAACCCCATAACCGCACAATCATTGGATGACCTGATGCTGACCCGGGGATGGTCGCGTTTCCGCTGGGAAGACATCCTCACCAGCCGAAAGCCCGCGTTTGAATTCCTGCCCGAGACGAACGGCCCGGTCATCAATGCAAAGGTCATCGACAAAAGGACAGGCCAGCCGCCGGCTCCGGTGATCGCCTACCTTTCTGTACCCGGTCAACATTTTAAGCTCGCCACTGCCCTCAGCCGGCCCGACGGCTACCTGAGTTTTCATCTTGATAATTTCTACGGCAACAGGACGCTGATCGCACAAACCAATTCCATGACCGACAGCAATTGCCGCATCGAAGTCTCCAGCGCCTGGTCGGACCGGTTCGCTCCCTTCCCGCTGCCTTCCTTCACATTCTCCACCAAATGGTCCGATCAATTGCTCATGCGCACTATTGAAGCCCAGGCCGAGAATGCCTACCTGACCGCCCGCAAACATCGGTTGACAGCCTCGGCGGAAGACACCACTGTTTTCTTTGGAACCGCTGACCTTAAATACAATCTCGACGACTATACCAGGTTTGTAACCATGGAAGAGGTGGTCCAGGAATTCGTGGATAACGTTCGTATCCGGCGCAAGTCCGGTCATGCATACGTCCGCGTTAAAAATGTCCTGTTTAACCTGTTCTTTGACGATGACCCTTTATTGCTGATCGACGGCATCCCGGTATTCAACCAGGACAAGTTGGTCGCAACGGACCCGGGAAAGATTAAGACGATTGACGTCGTCTCTCACAAATACATTCTTGGCCCTTCCATCACTGATGGCGTTGTTAGTTTTAGATCTTATGACGGGGAATTTGCCGGCTATGAGCTCGATCCAAATGCCCTTGCAATTCAATATAACGGCCTGGACCGGCATCGGGAGTTCTATACACCGGTTTATAACAGTATTGAGAAGGGCCTGCCCAGCATTCCCGATTTCCGCAACGAGTTGCTCTGGGCGCCCAGTATCCCGGTCAATGCGGCCGGCCGGCAATCGTTGCCCCTCTACACCTCCGACCTGACAGGGAAATTTGCGGTGGTTGTTCAGGGGATCACGCCGGACGGTCTCGCCGGCTATTCGATAGAAATTTTTTCCGTCAGCCAGTGATGAGCCCCAAGCATCATAAATTTCTTGCTTTGTTCGATCGAATCCATCACCTGCTCCATGATCTTCTCCGGCGGCGCATCATAGTCGACCTCCAGCGGCTCCTTGAATGTAACGCTCAACTGTACTCCCCGCTTTTTAAATTGTAATCCCTTCTTGTTAAAGGCCCGCCAAAAGCCGCCAATCACAACCGGAACAACGATAGGCCGGTTTTGCTTGATAATAAGCGCAGTGCCTTTCCGGCCCGGCGCAAAGGCCTTGGTGGTCCCCTGCGGGAAAGTGATCACCCAGCTACTCTCTAAGGCCCGGGTGATCTTCCGCGTATCGGAAGGATCCAAACCCTTTCTCACCTCTTTACTATCCTTATTCCAGGTCCGGCGAACGGTCAGCGCTCCCGCCATCGTGAACAAGCGGCTCACCCAGGTCGCCCGCATGGTTTCCTCCGCCGCTACATAATAGACGTTTGTGAAAGGGTTCAACAAGTAATAAGGCAGCCCGAGCCGATCCCGCTTTCTCCATTTGACCGCACAGAATATATGCAGAAAGGTGATGACGTCCGCGAAGTAGGTCTGGTGATTGCTGACGAACAACACATTCTTCCCTGGCAGGCGCCGCAGATGCTCCGTGCCTGTAATTTTGAGCTTGTTGACGATCATCAATCCGGGATAGGACACCATTCCTACGATGGCATATACCAGCTTCCGGACAAAACGGAATCGCTTCAGGCGTTCTCTTAGGCTCATGACAATGTTGGAGCAAACTACTCTCGTATCTCGAATGTACGCAATTCTTCACAGAACCGGCGCATCTCATTACCTTTGGCGCCTATGCAGCTCAATACCGTCATCTTCGATATGGATGGTCTTCTTATTGATTCCGAACCCTACTGGCAGATAGCCGGCATGGAAACATTGCGTGAATTCAATGTTACACTCACGCCGATCCAATATCATCATACTACCGGACTTCGCACCCCGGAATGGCTCGATTACTGGTTTGGAATTTTTGGCGTTGACAAGAAGCAGATTCCCGCCGCAGCGGCGGCGCTTCACGCCAACGTGTTCGAAAAGATCCGCAAAGAGGCCGAACCAATGCCCGGCGTCCGCCATGCACTCGACCTCTTCAGAGCTCTCCGGTTCCGGATCGGCCTCGCCACCTCTTCCCCGCTTTCCCTTGCGAAGATCGTCACCGATAAGCTGCAGATCGGCGACTATTTCGACGCTGTCACTTCCGCCGGTGACCTTCCATATGGCAAACCCCATCCCCAGGTCTACATGGACTGCGCCGCCGCGCTTTCCGCCAATCCCCTCGAATGCCTTGCATTTGAAGACTCCTTCAACGGCCTGATCGCCGCCAAAGCCGCACGGATGAAATGCGTCGTCATCCCCGTCGCCGATCAATCCACTCTCCCTAAATGGGGCGCCGCCGACCTCAAACTATCCTCGCTCGACGACTTCACTGAAGAATATTTGAACGATCTCCAATAAAAAAGGGTCCCCCCTTAGGGACCCTATATTTCACATCATTCGATCTGTCTTACTTCTTCTCTTCGCCACCGGCATTCCCACCGTGCCCATGCTGATCCTTCTCTTCCTGTTTCAGCTTTTCCTTGATCGATGCAAGTGCGCCAAGATCGCCAAGGGTCGGCTTTTCAACCTTGCTTTGGATATTCTTCACAGCCTTCCGCGTCTTATCGGCGTCAACCCTTTGCTCCTTACGCTGCGCTTCCCGTTCTTCCGTTCTTACCTGTTCCCAGATGCGGGTATGAGAAAGCACGATGCGCTTTTCATTGCGATCGAATTCGATGACCATGAATGGAGCCGTCTCATCGGCGACGATCTGCTTGCCATCCTCTTTATTCAGATGACGGTTGGGTGCAAATCCTTCAAGCCCGTACGGCAACTGCACGATAGCGCCCTTATCATCCCGGCGGATCACAAGGCCTTCATGGATGGAGCCAACGGCGAACGTTTCCTCCAGAGCATTCCAGGGATCTTCTTCCAACTGCTTGTGGCCAAGCTGGAGTTTCCGGTTGTCCTTGTCGATACCCAAGATCATCACGTCGATATGATGCCCGACCTTCGTATACTCGGATGGATGATTGAAGCGTTTGAGCCAGCTCAGGTCGCTGATGTGGATCATCCCGCCGATGCCGGGGGCCAGTTCCACAAATACTCCATAAGGAGTGATATTCTTTACCAGCCCATTGTGACGGCTGCCGACCGGGAACTTCACCTCGATCGTATTCCAGGGGTCTTCACTGAGCTGCTTGATCGAAAGGCTCATCTTCCGCGCATCTTTGTCCAGCGTAACCACTTTGGCATTATGCTCGTCGCCCAGCTTGAAGAATTCCTTCGCGTTGATCGGCGTATTTGCCCAGGTGATCTCGCTCACATGCACCAGACCTTCTACGCCCGGCATGATCTCCAAAAATGCACCATAGTCTTCGATATTGACAACCCGCCCTTTGACGATCTCGCCTTCCTTGATATTCGGCGGCAATACATCCCAGGGATGCGGGGTAAGCTGCTTCAAACCAAGGCTGATCCGCTTCTTGCCATCGTCGAAATCCAGGACCACCACCTGCAGCTTTTGATCCAGCTTCAGCACTTCGCTCGGATGGCTGATCCGGCCCCAACTGATATCTGTGATATACAGAAGGCCATCCAGACCGCCAAGATCCATAAACGCGCCGAAGTCGGTGATATTCTTGATCGTACCTTCCAGCACCTGACCTTTCTCGAGCTTGCTGATGATCTCCGCACGTTGTGCCTCGATATCGCTTTCGATAAGCGCCTTGTGCGATACGACCGCATTTTTGATTGCTTCATTGATCTTTACGACCTTGAATTCCATCGTCTTTCCAACGAACTGGTCGTAATCGGTTACCGGCTTCACATCGATCTGCGATCCGGGTAAGAAAGTCTCCATCCCGAAGACATCCACGATCAGACCGCCCTTCGTCTTGCTGGTGACCGTACCCGTAACCACTTCGCCGGTCTTATGTACTTCCACGATCTTTTCCCAGGCGCGGGTGATCCGGGCCTGCTTCCGGCTCAGATGCAAATGACCTTCCCGGTCCTCCTTTTCAATTACCATCACCTCTACTTCATCCCCGGTTCTCAGATTGACCAGGTCACGGAATTCATTGAGGGATACGAGACCATCGCTCTTGAAGCCGATATTGACCACCACATCGGTCTTGGTCAGGCCCACTACCAGGCCCTTGACCAGTTCTCCATCCGTGATAGCCACGAACGTGTTCTCATACACCTTGTCATACTTGATTTTTTCCTCTTTGGTGTAAACAGCCACATTTCGTTTGTCAATGCTCCAGTCAAAATCATCATGCGCAGTCTGCACATGCACAGGTGCTTTTAGTGTCGCTGTAGACTCCGCCGCGGCAGCCACAACCGGCGTCTCCTGTGTTTCAGCGTTTGAGTTAACAATATTGTTTTCGGACATAAATAAATAAACCCCGAGGTTTTTAATTCGGGGTAGCAAAGTTACGAAAAAATATCCGTTTTTCAGCCTCTGTTCGCCAATGCCCCGCCCGCGCGCGAAGCCCCTCCGCTCTCTTCACCCTTCTTTTTCGCCATTGGGCCCGATCACCCCCTCCCAGGCATTGTTCAGCTTCTTCTGCAACGTCCAATGATGCCCGAACGGGTCCTCAAAAGACCCCTGCCGGTATCCATATTCATAGTCCTTCATGGGGTTTCTCAACCGGCCACCCGCTGCTAAAGCACTGTCCATCAATCGATCAGGATCTTCCAGAAATACCCCCAGTTCCACAGTCGTCGCCCCTACCGTCTGAGGCGCCCGCTCCTTGCCGGACCCCGGCATCTCCTCATGAAGATGAAAGGTTATCCCCTCAAAAGCCAATTCAGCAACATGGACGCTGCCATCATCATTCTTTACGATCAACACTTCCTCCACCGCAAACGCTTTTTTATAAAATTCTACCGCGGGAGCCACCACTTTCAGTGACAGCACAGGGGCAAACGCCGCCTTCCCGTTACTTACTTTCTTTTCCATATAGATAAAATTATTATTCGTCAACTTTTACCAACCCTGCCGCCCGCGCCATCCCCGACACGCTGTCCGCCGCGATCCAGCCGCTCGTCCACGCATGCTGAAAATTAAAACCGCCCGTTATCCCATCCACATCCAGGATCTCCCCCGCAAAATAAAGACCCGAAACCTTCCGGCTCTCACCGGTACCCGCATCCACCTCCGCCAGCCGCACACCTCCTGCTGTCACAAATTCCTCCTTAAAGGTAGTCTTTCCGGCGACATGGAACTCCTCTGCACTCAGTAGTACTACCAGCCTGTTTTGATCACGCGCTGGCAGATCGGCCCACCGGATACCCTCCGGTATCCCCGCTATCGACAACCAGTATTCCCATAATCGCTGCGGCAGCCCAAAAGGATTTCCGTTGGCCAACCAACGCGCCGCCCAATCTAAACGCACCTGCTGTATCCGCTCCCTCAATTGCTGCTCGGACTGCCCCGGTAGCCAGTTCACCCGGATACTAAAAGCATACCCCGCCGCCGCCAGGTCCCTCGCGCCCCAGGCGGACAAGCGCAACACAACCGGCCCGCTCAACCCCCAATGCGTGATGAGCAATGGCCCTCTCTCCGTTAATTTATTGCCTGGAATTCTAACCTGCACGTCCGCCACCGATACCCCCATAAGGCCCCTGATCGGATGGTTAGGCAAATTAAAAGTGAAAAGGGAGGGCACGGGTTCCTCGATAGTATGTCCCAACCGCCGGATCCAATCGAACATTCCTGATTTCGGAAACCCGCCACATGCGATACACACGAAGTCCGCGCCCAACTCCCGCCCATCCGCGAGTTGCACCCGAAAGCGGCTATCCCCGGCTTTCTCTAAAATATCCTTCACCTCCGCATGCATCCTGACTTCTATCCCATACCGGTTCACCTCCCGCATCAGGCAATCGATGATCGTTTGCGATGAATCTGTCACCGGGAACATCCGCCCATCCTCCTCCGTCTTCAATTCCACCCCCCTTCCCGCAAACCATCCCACCGTGTCCGCCACCCCCCAACGATATAACTCCTTCCGCACAAATCGCTCACCCCTCGGATATCGCTTAGCCATTTCCGTAATATCATGACAGGCATTCGTCACATTACAACGGCCGCCACCGCTGACCCTGACCTTACTGAGCAGCTTGCCGGTCTTCTCCAGCACCGTCACCTTTAACGCCGACCCCCTCTCAGCCGCCGAAGCCTGAGCGAAGGCGGCCGCATTCACCGCACAGAAGATTCCGGCGGCCCCGCCGCCAACGACGATCAAATGCTTGCCCTGTCCTTTCATCTCACTTTTGAAATATATTTACATAGCTGTAAAACATAAAAAACCGGTTCCGTTTATACCCGGTTGTCTCTTTAAGTACGTCGATCCGCACAAGATCATCGATCATTTTATATGCGGAGACCTGCGATAGCCCCAGTACACTGGCTATCTCCGCCGCAGTCACGATTGGCTGGGTATACAGATAATCCAGCAGTTTCTTGGCAAGCGGCGCCCTCTTTCCCAGGTGAACGATCTTTTCACCCTGTATCTCCTGCCGCAACCGTAGGATCTCCTGCAAACTCCCCGACGCGATCTCACACGTCTCGGCAATGCCTACAAGAAAGAATTTGATCCATTGGATAAGATCATTATTTCTCCTTACCCGCATCAGATTGTCATAATAAATGCCTTTATTCTTTTCAAAAAAGGCGGACAGATATAAGACCGGCCGCTCGATGATCTTATTTTCGAGAAGATAAAGCGGGATTAGCAACCTGCCGATCCTGCCATTGCCATCCAGGAAAGGATGTATTGTTTCGAATTGATAGTGAACCAGCGCGATCTTTATCAAATGCGGAACCGCAGCTTCTTCATTGTGGATGAAATTTTCCAGGTCGCCCATCAACCTGCCTACCTCATGAAACGGCGGAGGTACGAATACAGCGTCGCTTATGGAAGCTCCCCCGATCCAGTTCTGAGAGGTTCTGAACTCTCCGGGCAGTCTGTGTTCCCCCCGCACCTTGCTCAAAAGTATCTTATGCGTCTCCTTCAACAACCTGGAAGAAATAGGCAATGCCTCCAGACGATGGATCGCATAATTCATCGCCTCGATATAGTTGGATACCTCTTGCCAATCATCCCGTTTCTCCGGATCAACCTCGCTCTGCCTGATCAACGCCTCTTCGAGATTCGTTTGTGTACCCTCGATCCGGCTGCTCAATGTCGCTTCTTTGACAATATGCATCTTCAGGAACATCTCGATGTCCGGTACCAAACGCGAAAAGCTATTCAAGGCTCCCAACCCGAGCGTCGCCTTCTCCAGTAAAACATTGATTTCCGGCGTTTGCCAGACGTAGGACTGGTTTATCTCATTGGGAATAAACGCCTTATATCCCGTAGATTGCAGAATTTGGATCCCAGCCTCAAATTGCTCCAATTCCATAACAAGATTAATTATGTTTTCTCTTACTTAACTTTACTTACCCCAAAGTTAAATATACTTTTCCATAATTAACCTTATCTCCCCAAACTTAATTATACCACCTCCAAACTGCTTTTGAACAAATACGGATTAGCCTTCTCCACAGCCTCGATAATGCTGTAGTCCGACAAAATATCGGCCGACCCCTTCCTCACCGCCACATCATGCTCGAAATGCACCGACGGCTGACGATCCGCCGTCCTCACCGTCCAGCCATCCCGCTCCGTGAAAATATCTTTCTTGCCCATATTGACCATGGGCTCGATGGCAAGCACCATCCCTTCCTTCAACTTTACACCGCTCCCCTGGCGGCCATAGTTGGGCACCTGAGGGTCTTCATGTAAATGCCTGCCCAACCCATGTCCTACAAGCTCGCGCACCACCCCATACCCATACTTTTTCTCCGTATACTCTTGGATCGCCCAGGAAATGTCTCCAACGCGGCAACCCGCCACCGCTTTCTCAATCCCCTTGTATAACGATTCTTTGGTCACGCGGATTAGCTGCATGATTTCCGGACCGGGGTCGCCAATGGCAAACGTATACGCATGATCGCCATGCCAGCCCTTTTTGATCACCCCGATGTCGATGGAAATGATATCTCCTGCCTGCAAGGGGCGGTCATTGGGAAATCCATGTACGACCACATCATTGACTGAGATACAGGAGTCGAATGGATACCCACGGTATTTGTAAAAGGAAGGAATAGCCCCGTGATCCCGGATGAATTCGCCGATCAGCTTATCCAGCTGTAGCGTCGTTACTCCCGGCTTCAGAATCTTCGCAGCCTCTGCAAGAGTCTGGCTCACCAGTTGAGCGCTTTCACGCATCAACTCGATTTCCGCCGGTGTCTTATAATGGATCATACGAATTATACAGGAATGCGCCCCTTATATCACGGCGCTGGATACAGAGGACTGACGCCCCTGAATGCGACCACTCTTCATCAACCCGTCATACTGACGCATGAGCAGTTGGGTCTCGACCTGCTGCAGCGTATCCAGGATAACGCCCACCATGATCAGCAATGAGGTGCCGCCAAAGAAAGAGGCAAACCCCTGTGTCACGCCTACCCTCTGGGCAAAACCCGGCAGGATACCGACGATCGCCAGCAGGAAAGCCCCCGGCAGCGTGATCTTGTCCATGACAGAACCGATGTAATCAGCAGTCGGCTGGCCAGGTTTGACACCCGGGATGAAACCATTGTTTCTTTTCAGGTCCTCGGCAATTTGTTTGGGATTAAAGATAAGCGCCGTATAGAGGAAAGTGAACCCGACCACGATCGAGCCATAGATGACCATATGAACCCAGTCCCGCGGGTCGGAGAACAACCGGGCGATACCTTTCGTGGTTTCGAAACTTGAAAAAATAGTCGGCAGGAACATGATGGCCTGTGCGAAGATGATCGGCATGACCCCGGCGCTGTTCACCTTCAATGGCAGAAATTGCCGCGCACCGCCGAACTGCCGGTTACCCACGATCTGCTTGGCATAGTTGACCGGTACTTTCCGCACCCCGACTGTCAAAATTATCAGGCCCATAATAATGGCGATCATCACCGCGATTTCAAGCACGAATATCAGGATGCCACCGCTGCCGATAGTGAGCTTCGAGTTCCATTCCTGTATAAAGGAACGTGGCAGCCTGGCCAGAATGCCGATCATGATAATAAGCGAAGTACCATTACCTAAACCCTTATCCGTGATCTTTTCACCCAGCCACATTACGAACAATGTACCTGCCGTCAGTACGATCGGCGTCGTCAGCCAGAAATATGCGGTGAACGATGCCAGAATAGCACCCTGTCCCAGACTTTTCAGGTAGGTCACATATGCATACGCCTGAACGAACGTCACAATGACCGTAAGATAACGGGTCCATTGATTGATCTTCTTCTGACCACTGGCGCCTTCCTTTTGAACCTTTTGCATCTGCGGGATCAGGATCGTCATCAGCTGCATGAAAATGGAAGCGGAAATATAAGGCATGATACCCAGAGCCAGAATGGAAGCCTGGGAGAACGCACCGCCGGAGAAAGCATCGATCAACCCCAACGCGCCGCTCTTGGCGCTACCGAGCGCCGAAAGCTTATTCGGATCGATCCCCGGCAACACGACGAAAGTACCTAACCGGTATACAAATATCAGTGATACGGTAACGATGATCTTACTTCTCAGATCATCGATGCTCCATATATTTCTCAGTGTTTGAAAGAATTTCTTCACGGGAACACATCGTTTTAAAGATACAAAGACGCAAAAGACATAAGCGTCATTGCGTCTGTGCAAGTTACACAAAAATTGCTTACTTCAGAATCTCTATCGTTCCACCCAACCCTTCGATCGCCGTCTTCGCCTTCCCGCTGACTGCGTTCACCTTGAAACTGATCTTGGACTTCAGTTCGCCGGTACCCAGTACCTTCACGAGATCGGTCTGACTAATCAATCCATTGATATACAAGTTCTCAGGCGTAAACTCCGTCAGACCATATTTTTCTACGAGCTGGTCGATCTGGCCCAGGTTGAACACTTTGTATTCTACCCGGTGGATGTTGTTGAATCCGCGCTTGGGGATGCGACGCTGGATCGGCATCTGACCGCCTTCATGCGCCATCTTGCGCTGATAACCGGCCCGGCTTTGACCACCTTTATTACCCTTCGTGGAAGTACCACCCTTACCGGATGCTTCCCCACGGCCCAAGCGTTTTTCTTTATGCGTTGCGCCTTTTGCAGGCCGAATCGTGTGTAATTGCATTTTTTTAATGTTTTATTTTACCTCTTCCACCTTTACCAGGTGCTCCACTACACGGACCATACCCAGGACCTGCGGAGTAGCTTCCAGTTCCCTGGAATTGTGGAGCTTGTTCAGCCCCAGCGCCCTCAACGTCTGCTTCTGACGATCCGGCCGGTCGATGCCGCTCTTGATTTGTGTGATCTTGATCTTTGCCATATTAGACGATATTAAGACAATATTATCCGTTGAAAACCTTCTTTAATGAAACATGACGCGTCTTGCCGACAGCGATCGGCTCCCGCAGCATCGCCAACGCCTTGAAGGTAGCCTTCACCACATTGTGCGGATTGGCAGACCCCAGGGATTTAGCCAATACGTCCGTTACGCCGGCGCTTTCCAGTACAGCACGCATCGACCCGCCGGCGATCACCCCGGTACCATGAGCGGCAGGTTTGATCAGCACCTTGGCGGCGCCTTCCTTGGCCAGCTGGTCATGAGGGATCGTACCATGATGGACCGGAACCTTGATCAGATTCTTCTTGGCATCCTCAATCCCCTTGGTGATCGCTTCCTGAACTTCCTTGGCCTTACCCAATCCATGACCGACCACACCGTTCTCATTGCCGACTACCACCAGGGCGGAGAAGCTAAATGCGCGGCCACCTTTGGTCGTCTTGACCACGCGATTGATCGCAACCACTTTTTCCTTCAGTTCCAGGTCTCCGGCTTTAACTCTGTTTAAGATTACTTGTGACATTGTACTTATTTACGAATACTGTTTGTTTTTTAAAATTTAAGCCCGCCTTCCCGCGCACCTTCCGCTACCGCCTTCACCCGGCCATGATAAAGATACCCTGAGCGGTCGAACGTCACATCCAGCAGACCCAGCTCGCTGGCCTTCCGCGCAATTGCAGCGCCTACCATCTTGCTCTTCTCGATCCTCGTCCCCTTCTGAGCCAGAATATCCTTATCCCTCGAGGAGGCGGACGCCAGCGTCTTTCCGGCGCTGTCATCGATCAGCTGCACATAGATATCGCCGTTGCTCCGGAATACGGACAGCCTGGGCCGTCCTGTCGTCCCCGTGATCTTCTTGCGAACGCGGAACTTGATCTTTTCTCTTCTGAGTGCTTTCGTAACCATAATATTTTTATTTTCAGATTATTTACCAGCCGCCTTACCAGCTTTCTTCCGCACGACCTCACCCACATAACGAACCCCTTTGCCCTTATACGGCTCGGGCTTCCGCAGACTCCGGATCTTAGCCGCCACCTGGCCCAGCAGTTGCTTGTCGACGCCTTCCAGCATGATCTTCGGATTCTCCCCTTTCTCCTGGGAAGTACCCAGCTTCAACTCTTTCGGCACTTCGAAGATGATATTGTGCGAGTAGCCCAGCGCCAGGTCCAGGATATTCCCCTGGTTCGAAGCCTTGAAACCTACGCCGATCAACTCCAGCTGCCTTTTGTAACCTTCCGTTACGCCCTTTACCATATTGAATACCAACGCCCGGTAGAGCCCGTGCAGCGCGCGGTGGCGGATCTGATCGGTAGGACGGGTGAAATAGACATGATCGTCCTTTACTTCGACCTTGATATCCCGGTCGATCTCCTGCTTCAGCTCCCCTTTAGGGCCTTTCACAGTCAATTGATTATGTTGTCCTACCGTTACCGTCACCCCTTTTGGCAGAGTGACCGGCTGTTTACCTATACGAGACATAGTTCGCTAATTTTAAATATTTAATACACGTAACACAGCACTTCCCCACCCACATTCTGGACCTTAGCTTCCTTGTCCGTCATTACTCCTTTGGAAGTGGACAGGATCGCTACTCCGAGACCGTTCTTTACCCGTTTGAATTCGATAGGACTGGCATACTGGCGCAACCCGGGACGGCTGATCCGCTCTAACGACTTGATAGCGGGCTCCTTCGTAGCCGGGTCATACTTCAGCGCGATCTTGATCACGCCCTGCTTGTTGTCATCCTCGAACTTGTACTTCAGGATATAACCCTTGTCATACAGGATCTCGGTCATCCGCTTCTTCAGGTTGGAAGCCGGGATCTCCACGATCCGGTGATTCGCCATCTGCGCATTCCGGATTCTGGTCAGGAAATCTGCTATAGGATCAGTAACCATTGTTTATTCAATTTTTGCGGACGCTCGCCCGCCGTTTTATCAATTTAATTTTACCAGCTGGCCTTCCTTACACCCGGGATCTTGCCCTGCAACGCCATGTCCCGGAAGATCACCCTCGAGATCCCGAAATACCGGATATATCCCCTCGGACGACCCGTCAGCTGACACCGGTTATGCAACCGTACCGAGGATGCATTTCTGGGCAACAGATCCAGCGCCTTGTAATCACCGGCGGCCTTCAAAGCGGCGCGTTTCTCAGCATATTTTGCCGCCAACGCTTCCCTTTTCCTTTGTCTCGCCTTTACAGACTCTTTAGCCATGTTTTATTTTTTATTCAGTTTAATTTTCTTTACGAATGTTACGGAAAGGCATGCCCAGCTCCTTCAACAACTCATATGCCTCCTCGTTGGTCCCGGCCGTCGTCACGAACGTGATATCCATACCCGTGATCTTGTTGACCTTGTCGATGTCGACCTCCGGGAAAATGATCTGCTCCGTGATACCCAGGGTATAGTTACCCCGGCCGTCAAACGACTTTTCATTGATCCCCTTGAAGTCCCTTACCCGGGGCAGCGCCGTCGACACAAGCCGGTCCAGGAACTCGAACATCCTCTCCCCACGCAGGGTCACCCGCGCACCGATCGGCATATTCTTACGCAGCTTGAAGTTCGAAATATCCTTCTTTGACTGGGTAGTAACCGCCTTCTGACCGGTGATCATCGTCAGCTCATCTACCGCCACTTCCACCAGCTTCTTATCAGTCACCGCACCGTTGACGCCACGGTTGATACAGATCTTCTCCAACCTGGGAGTCTGCATCACGCTGCTATAACCAAACTTCTTCATGAGGGCAGGTACAACTTCCTTCTTGTACTTTTCTGCCAGACGCGGAGTGTATTTTACAGTGCTCATTTGATTGCCTCCCCTGATTTTTTAGCGATCCGAACTAATTTCCCATCCTCCCTCGAACGCGAAACCTTGGAACCGGCGCTACTCTTAGCATCCCACAACTGAATGTTGGAGATATGGATCGGCGCCTCCTTCTTTATGATCCCACCCTTCGTGTTTTGCGCAGAAGGTTTGGTATGCTTGGTCACGATGTTCACCCCTTCAACAAGGACTTTCGCCTCATCAGGATAAACCTCCAGGACTTTCCGGGCCTTCTTCGGGTCCTTGTCGTCACCGGTGATCACGACCACATTGTCACCTTTTTTGATGTTAAACTTCGGTTTGAATCTGTTGCTCATTGTTATATATTTTTTCTCTCCGAACTACAACACTTCGGGAGCAAGTGAAATAATTTTCATATATCCCTTATCCCGCAATTCCCTCGCTACGGGTCCGAAGATCCGCGTACCCCTTGGCTCGTCTGATGCATTCAGCAATACCACCGCGTTGTCGTCGAAGCTGATATAGCTGCCATCCTTCCGGCGTAATTTTTTCTTGGTCCGGACGATCACCGCCTTGGCAACAGTGCCCTTCTTGATCCCGCCGGAAGGTAACGCATCCTTTACAGTGACGACGATCTTATCCCCGATCCCCGCATAATCCTGTCCGCTGTTTCCCAACACGCGGATGCACAATACTTCCTTGGCGCCGCTGTTATCAGCTACATTTAACCTGCTTTCTTGCTGAATCATTTTATTATACTTTAGGGCGAGCCCCGGCCCGCCGGTTCATCAATATATTACTTAGCCTTCTCGACCACTTCGACCAGACGCCAACGCTTGGTCTTGCTCATCGGGCGGCTCTCCATGATCCTCACTACATCACCGACCCCGCACTCATTCTTCTCGTCGTGGGCATGGAAGCTGGTCGTCTTCTTCACGAACTTCCCGTAGATGGGGTGCTTCACCTTCCTTTCGACCGCCACGGTGATGGTCTTGTTCATCTTATTACCCCTTACCACCCCGATCCTGGTTTTACGCAAATTTCTTTCAACCATTTTATTAGCTTTTTGCTTTTATGACTTGATTAAGTGCCGTCTTCAGCCGCGCGATATCCTTCCGCAACGCCCGGATGCTCATCGGATTCTCCAGCGGCGAGATCGCATGCGCAAACTCAAGCTTCTTCAGCCGCAGTTCATCTTCCTGGATTCGGGCCGTCAGATCCGTTTCATTCAGGTCCCTCAGGCTGTTGACAAAATCGATTTTCTTTGACATCGTATAGCTTTTTTACTGTTCTTTTATTGTTCTCCTTCACCTTCCCACCCGCCCGGTTACGCTTCAACATCCCGCCGCACAATGAATTTCGTTTTCACCGGCAACTTCTGCGCCGCCAGTTCCAATGCTTCCTTCGCTACCGCCAGCGGTACGCCGTCAGCCTCGAATAGGATGCGGCCCGGCTCCACCACAGCCGCCCAGTACTCAGGGTTACCTTTACCTTTACCCATACGCACTTCTAACGGCTTCTTCGTGATCGGCTTGTCAGGGAAAACGCGGATCCACACATTCCCTTCCCGCTTCATTGCCCGGGTCAGCGCCTGACGGGCGGCTTCCAACTGACGATTGGTCAGCCAGATCCCCTCCAGCGATTTCAAAGCATACGAACCAAACGCGATGGAGCTGCCTCTCTTCGCTACCTCACGGATCCGGCCTTTCTGTGCTTTCCTATGCTTGGTTCTTTTGGGTTGTAACATCTTAGAATTATTTTCTGGTTATCTCAAAACGTTTATTCTTTTGGAGTTGCTTATCTGCGGCCTCCACCTGCCCCGCCCGGCCTGCGATCTCCGCCGCCCGGCCTGCGATCCCCACCGCCACCGCTGCTCCGGCGATCCCCGCCGCCGCTACGACCACGGTCTCCGCCTCTATCACCCCCGCCGCGACGATCATCGCGATGATCCCGGTGGTCCCGGTGATCCCGATGCCCATGATCCCCATCTCTCCGATCTCTTCTGTCGCTGACATCACTCTTTCCGCCAACGAAGTTCGGGTTGAGATCCCGCTTGGTCAGCACTTCACCCTTACAGATCCAGACTTTTATCCCGATCTTACCATATACCGTCAGCGCAAAGACATTCGCATAGTCTATATCCATCCGGAGCGTATGCAACGGCGTCCGGCCCTGCTTGATCTCCTCCGTACGGGCGATCTCAGCGCCGCCCAAACGACCGGAAACCTTGATCTTGATCCCTTCGGCGCCCATCCGCAGCGCGGAAGCGATCGCCATCTTGATCGCCCGCTTGTAATTTATGCGGTTCTCGATCTGCCGCGCGATCGTATCTCCGACGATATTCGCATCCAGCTCGGGCCGGCGGATCTCCAGAATATTGATCTGCACGTCATCCTTCCCTGTCAGCTTCTTCAGCTCTTCCTTGATCCGGTCCACCTCACCACCGCCTTTACCGATGATGATCCCCGGCTTGGACGTGTGGATCGTCACGATCAGCTTGTTCAGCGTACGCTCGATAACGATCTTGGCAATCCCACCCTTATTGATACGGGCATTCAGGTAGGTCCTGATCTTGTTGTCCTCGATCAGCTTGGTAGCATAATCTTTCTTGCTGCCATACCAGTTGGATTCCCAACCGCGGATGATCCCCAACCTTGCCCCAATAGGATTCGTTTTCTGACCCATATTTATGATTAAATAAGTTTTATCAATTAGTTTCTGTAGCGATTACTGTTGTATCAACGATAATGGTGACATGATTGCTCCGCTTCCTTACCCGGTAACCTCTGCCCTGGGGCGCCGGGCGCATCCGCTTCAAAGTCCTTCCGCCGTCTACAAACACCGTCTTCACTACCAAAGCCGCATCCGCCGCGCTCTGCCCTTCATTCTTCTGCTCCCAGTTCTTCACCGCCGACCACAACAGCTTGTGCAGCGGCGTGGAGGAATGCTGCGGATGATGCTCCAGCAACGCCAGCGCCTTCTCAACATGCATCCCGCGGATCTCGTCAGCCAGAAGACGCATCTTTCGCGGCGATGTCGGGTAATTTCTCAATTTAGCTACTGCTTCCATTATAATTAGTTTACGCTATCTTTTTACTTGAATGTCCTTTGAAGTTCCTGGTTGGAGCGAATTCCCCTAACTTATGTCCAACCATAAATTCGGTCACATACACCGGAATGAACTTATTCCCATTGTGCACCGCCAGGGTATGCCCTACGAAATCCGGAGTGATCGTGCTCCGGCGACTCCAGGTTTTGAGTACCCCCTTCTTTGCCGACCCTTCATTTATCGCCAGGATCTTCTCCTCCAGGTTATTGTCTACGTAAGGACCTTTTTTAATTGAACGACCCATAATAATGAATTAAATTATTTCGACAATTTTTTACCGTTCTTCCGTTGGATGATCATCTTGTCGCTGCCCTTGCCCTTCTGGCGCGTCTTCAGACCACGGCTGTATTGACCATTTCTGCTGCGAGGCTGACCACCGGATGCCTTACCTTCACCACCACCCATCGGGTGATCGACCGGGTTCATCGCTACCCCACGGTTACGCGGACGGATACCCCTCCACCGGTTGCGACCGGCCTTCCCCATGCTCTGCAGCGAATGGTCACTGTTCGAAACCACCCCTACCGTAGCATAACAGTTGATCAGCACCTTCCGCAATTCACCCGAAGGCATCTTCAACACCGCATATTTCTCCTCCTTGTTCGTCAGCTGAGCCGAGGTACCGGCGCTGCGCACCAGCTTGCCCCCCTGGCCGGGCTGCATTTCGATATTGTGCACATTGGTACCGAGCGGCATGTTCTTCAACTGAAGCGCATTGCCCAGATCAGGAGCGACGTTATCGCCGGATGCTACCGTAGCACCGACCTGCAAACCCTGAGGTGCCAGTATATAGCGCTTCTCCCCATCCGTATAATTCACCAGCGCGATGAAGGCGGTACGATACGGATCATATTCGATCGAAGCAACCTTGGCGCTGATATTCTTCTTGCCACGCTTGAAATCGATGACCCGGTACATTTTCTTGTGACCGCCGCCCATATAGCGCATCGCCCTGCGTCCCTGCGTATTCCGCCCGGCCGTCGACTTTACCTTCTCCAGTAGGGTCTTCTCCGGCGTATCGGTCGTCAGCTCGGCATACGCGTTTCCAATCCTCCAGCGCGTCCCGGCAGTAATCGGTTTGTATTTTTTCAGTGCCATTGTTCTTGTCTTATACGTTTACTAATATATGTCTGTCTTGATTTCCCTGCACTTTCCTTCCGAGGTCGTCAGGTGCAAGCCGGGTTCCCGCCCGGTTTAAATGCTGGCATACAGATCGATCGTCTCTCCCTCCGCCACCGTAACCAACGCCTTCTTGTAAGCAGGCTTCCGGCCCTGAACATACCCGGCCTTGGTAAAACGGGTCTTGTTCTTCCCCGGCACTACTACCGTATTGACATCCAAAACCGTTACGCCATAGAAGTCTTCCACCGCTTTCTTGATCTCCAGCTTATTGGCCTTACGATTCACCCGGAATGCATACCGCCGCAATTTGTCCTGCTGGGCATTCGCCTTTTCGGTCAGTATCGGTTTTATCAGAACTTCAGCGAGTTTCATCTCGTAATTGTTTTTTAAGTTTATTATGCTTTTACTTCTTCCGCCGCCTCATCCGCAAATACCTTTGCCACCGTCTCCGACAACACCAGCACTTCGGCATGGACAATATCGTATGTATTGATATCCGCCAGCAGCGTACCTTCCACCGAAGGCAGGTTACGAAGGCTTAGATACAGATTGTCGCTATCCTCCGGCATGACATACAATACTTTCTTGCCCAGCAGATTCCAGCCCTTCAGCGCATCCGTGAATTCCCGGGTCTTCGGCGCATCCAGCTTGATATCCTCCACCACCACGATCTTGCTCTCCTTCGCCTTGAACGCAAGAGCCGACATCTTCGCCAGATCCTTCACTTTCCGGTTCAGTTTGAAATCATAATCCCGGGGCTTGGGTCCGAAGATCGTACCACCACCCTTGTACAACGGGTTACGCAGATTACCCTTACGGCTGCCCCCCGTACCCTTCTGCCGGTGGAGCTTCTTGCTCGATCCCTGGACCTCCAAACGCGTCTTCACCTTGTGTGTGCCCTGGCGCTGCGCAGCCAGGTATTGCTTCACGGCCAGATACATCACATGTTCGTTCGGCTCGATCCCAAAGATCTCCTCCGGCAATTCCACCGTCCGGCCCGTCTTCTTTCCTTCTATATTTAATACGTCTGCTTGCATGATAATTTCTTTAAGATTCTTTACTTACTTCTGGATATAGACAATGGAACCAATATGACCGGGAACCGACCCGCTGACAAGAATATAGTTCTTCTCCGGGAAGACCTTGACCACCTTCAGGCTCTTCATCTTCACCCGATCGCCGCCCATCCGGCCGGCCATTCTTACCCCGCGCATAACCCGCGAAGCATCGGAAGAGTTACCCAACGAGCCCGGGGCACGCTGCCGGTCATGCTGACCGTGCGACTGCGCACCGACGCCATGGAAACCATGACGCTTTACGACACCCTGAAAACCTTTACCCTTCGAAGTACCAACGACCTCGACCTTTTCACCTTCGGTAAAGATGTCCACGGTAACCGAGTCACCTAAATTCTTTTCTATGGAAAAATTGCGAAATTCTTTTAAGAACCGTTTGGGAGAAGCGCCGGATTTGGCGAAGTGGTTCTTTTCTGCTGCGGTAGTGTGCTTTTCTTTCTTGTCGCCGAACGCTAACTGAAGGGAAGTGTAGCCATCTGTCTCTTTTGTCTTTACCTGTGTAATGACACAGGGGCCTGCTTCGATGATCGTGACGGCCGTTTGCTTGCCATCAGGACTGAAGATGCTGGTCATCCCGATTTTTTTACCAATAATACCTTTCATTTCTTTATAGTTTGTACCATCGGGTATTAGACCGAACGTAGACATACCACGTGGCCGCGCCGCTTGCGCGTCCCAGGCATCGATCTACTGCTTCAATCCCTCGTTTGCAGCCGACCTTTTCTTTTCGTCCCCCTTCGTCTGCCTCTCGCAGAACCCGGAAGCCAGAAGTACCGGCAGTAAACAAACCCTGAATGGCTTGTTCATATTTATCACCCGGAGCATCACAGCATCCGGGGAGATTAACTAAATTAATCCAGCGCTATTTTGTCCAGACCGTTCACCGGCCCGAAGTTTATAGATGGATTTGAAAGAGCTACCGGGCGTCTCGCCCCACTAACCACCCCCGTCCCGTTAGGCCTTGATCTCAACATCCACACCCGACGGCAAGTCGAGCTTGGACAACGCATCCACCGTCCTCGAAGAGGACGTATAGATATCCAGCAACCGCTTATGCGTATGCAGCTGGAACTGCTCACGAGCCTTCTTATTGACGTGCGGCGAACGAAGTACCGTGAAGATCTTCTTACGTGTAGGCAGCGGAATAGGACCCGTGACCACCGCGCCGGTACTACGGACGGTTTTAACGATCTTTTCGGCGGATTTATCCACCAGATTGTGATCGTATGACTGCAATTTGATTCTGATTCGTTGAGACATAAGCCAATTCCCATTTTTCGAACGGGGATGCAAAGGTATGTATTTAGTCAATTATTACCCAAAGAATCAGGGCTTTTTTTTCATTGGAAGCCCTTTTTCCGCCCCCTGGCCTCCTTTCGGCCGCCTCCCGTCTGTTCCTGCTCCTCCTTTCCCATTTTCGCCCCCTCACCCGTTCTCTCCACCCCCCCCAACGTCCCCTCGCCCGTTCTCTCCAACCTCTCAACGCCCCTCACCCGTTCTCTCCAC